>JANOYY010000037.1:0-153863 GCA_031429095.1 Acidimicrobiia bacterium
TCCGGCACGGTGGACTGATGTGCACCACATTCGTGAACGGGAGAATGGTGGCACCCACGAACTCACCAACTTGTGTGCGTTGTGCCGGTTCCATCACCGTTTCGTTCACAGGCATGGTGTCAAGATCCGGTGGGACCTTGACGTGATATCACTCATCTTTGAGTGGCCTGACGGTCGTAAAGCGAATAGTCCACCGCAACCACAACTCACCTTCGCACGGTAAGCATGCATACGTTCGACATCACCTCGCACGGCGAGGGGGCGCCGACACCTCTATGCGCATATGGCCATGTCGAAGCATGCGGCGGCCCCGCTCCTTGTCGACGCCTGTCGGAGGGTGTCCGAGTAGTCTCGGTCGGGTGGTCCCGAGGTCCCCGAGGCCGAAGTGCCATGCCAAAGGGAAGGCCACGGTGAACAACCTCCAGCTTCCAGTGGTCACCAACTTTTTCAACCGAATGCATCACCCAGCAAACGCCATTCGATGGGCAATCGGACTATTCGGGTGATTCTTCACGTTTCGCAGCGTCGAGAGATTCGATGACCGGTACCGTCTGGTCAATAGCGGTAATACTCAGCAACTTGCGCGCAATGCTGTTCCGCGGGGCGATGATGTTGAGACGCAGAACACCGTGAGTGTGTCGGCTGGCGAGGTGTTGCAGGATGCGGGCGCCCTGGCTGTCGATATAGGTAACCGCGGAAAGGTCGATGATGAGATCGGCGTGTTGTTGGCTTGCATCATTGAGCTGACGGCCGATGTGCTCAGCATTGGTGAGATCGATCTCACCGCTTATCGTCGCTACGGTGAACGGTGCGGCAAGTGGTGCCGGTTGATATTCGGTGATAAGTACGCGTGCAAGAGAAGAATTCATGGCTGCAGTACCAGTTGGGCCGCCCGGGATGCGCTGAGTTTGATCGTGCAATTGATGGCGGTCCCGTGTACACCGCGTTGGATGTCAAAGCAGTCGGTGAGAGCTTGCATGATCGTGATTCCTCGTCCCCGATTCGCGCTGTGTTTACCGGCTGGGCGCCAACTGCCTTGGTCGATGATTCGCACTCCTATGTGGTGCGTGTGGTCGGTGAGTTCAATCGCAATCGCGCCGACACTCTGGTGGCGGTAAGCATGATCAATAGTATTGGCGCACGCTTCGCCTACGACCAGGAGCACATCATCCATATCTTCCGGGCCAACTTCGCGAGTATCAAGCCAGATACGAATCGCATCGCGCATACCGGCGAGTTGGTCGGATTTCGCCTCGACATGCAAATGTAGCTGTGCAACGGCGGGCGTGTAACGGAAGCAGGCAATCACGATGTCGTCGGTAGGCGGTGATTCGGCCGTCAGGTTTGTCACGATGAGATCCGCAAGCTCGCTGGCGGGGACGTCACGGTTGAGAGCTAGGAGGTGTTCGAGTCTGGCGATGCCCACGTCGAGCGATTCCCCGCGCCGTTCGATAAGCCCATCGGAATACAACACGACTAGCGCTCCGGGTTCAAGGTCGATAGACGCCTCGGAGCGAGACCCGTTAACCGCCACTCCCAACGGGCCCGACTGAGCTTGGAAGAGACCGTTGGTGGTGCCGTCTGGATTCACGACGATTACAGGCGGATGTCCGGCACTGCTGTAAGTAAGCCGACCGTTGCCGGGGTCGACAATTACGCACACCGCGGTTGCATAGTCGGTACCGTCGGGGCCGAGAGCAAAGAGGTCTAGTGCGTCGAGGATCACGGCGGGGCTAGGTGCTAACGCGCCGGCGAGGGCGAGGGCGGCAGCACGCATACGGCCCATGGCGGCGGCCGAGGCGATGTTGTGCCCCACAACGTCACCTACCATGAGCCCGAGGTGGCCAGTGGGCCAGGCAAACGTGTCGTACCAGTCACCCCCCACTTCAAGTACGTTGGAAGCGGCGCGGTAACGGGCTTGGACGATCACGCTGGGGTGCCAGCGGATCGTATCGGGTAGGAGGGCGTGCTGGAGGGTGAGGACGGCCTCGTGTTCGACTTGGCGGAGTCTCGCGGCCGTGTGGGCGTGGCGCTGAGCGTCGAGGGCTACTTGAGTGCGCTTGGCTGTTTCCTCGATAGCGAGCATCTCGATTTCGGTCCACTCGTGCGGGTGATCATGCTCGACGATCAGAACTTCCGAGATATGCCCGTTGTCGAGGACAGGTTCGATCACGAAAGCACTTATGCCAAACTCGACCGCTATCGCTTTCGATCTCTCAGTAAGGCGGTCGTCGCTGAGCACATTGGTGACGCTGAATGCCCGACCACTTCGCAATGCTTCAACCACAATCGTGTCGTGCTCATCGACCAGAACAGGACGGGCCGAGTGCGTTGTTGCATGACCGTGTCCTCGATTCTCTTGGACAACGAGGGCAAAGTTTTCGTTCGAGTCCAGTTCGAACCATTGGACATGCAGCGCCCGGAGATGCGTGCCCAACTCAACTGCTGCGACAGCGTGGATATTTGAGTCGGCGCCAATCCCGGCAAACACCTCAACGAGGCGCAGGCGCATCTGTTGCAACGCGGCGATAGAACGAAGCAGTTCCTCGCCATCGTGGCGGTCTGTCATGTCCACGCTGTTTCCTACATATCCACAGAAAACACCCGCAGGGTCTAGACGGGGTCTACCCCACATTTCGACCCAACGCCATTGCCCCCCGGCCTGAACCTTCCATTCGCCTTTAAATGGTTCACCGGCAGCGAGCGCAGCACGAAAGACTTCACCGAAATCCTCCACGTCGTCAGCGTGAAACACGTGCTCGAATCCCTTACGAACAAATTGCTCGATGCTCAGACCAAAATATTCGTAGACCGACGCGTTGGCCCACTCAAACCGGCCGACATGATCAACAATCCAAATCAGCATCGGAGAGCCGTCCGCCATCTGCCGGAAGCGATTCTCACTCTCACGTAGCCGCGTGGCCTCGATACCTGATTGAACAAGTAACGAATCAACGCTGTGCTTCGCTACTTCCAAAGCAAGGCGAGTTTGTCGTTCGGCTTCATAGATCTCCGCACGCTGCACCGCTTGGCTTACGACGAGCGCTATGGCGCCGAGGTCATCTCGTTCGGCGCTGGAAAACGGGCGGTCCTCGCTCCGGGCAAGTCCGAGATACCCGAGAAGATCAGCACCCCGCAGCGGCAGTGCACCCATTGCGTGCAGGTTTTCAATGGCAGCCAGGTCGCACAGATCGGGGAACCGGTTCAGCAAGTCGGCTTGGGAGTCGACCCATACCGCATGGCCCGTGGCGACTGCCATTGGACCAGGGGACTCGGTGTGCAAGGTCCATTGGGTTATGGCATCGACGACCTCGAACGAAAGACCGGTATTTTGGGGATCGAATCTCCCGGTTTCGCGATTGAGCAGGGTAATCCCGCAGAGCGACAGATCAAAACGGGAGCTTATGCTCGAACCCACCACGGACGCGATGTCCCTTACACCGATTGTTGAAAGCAAGTTTTCACTGAGGTCACCAATCGCCCTCGTTGCCTCTGCCCTTTCGCGTGCTGCTCGTTCGTAAGTTTGGGCTGCGCTGGAGGTTGCGCGGTCGGCCGTCTCGATGGCCAGATACCAAACGGTCACCATAACCGACGCCAAGAACAGCTGGACGAACGCCAACTGGTTTTGGGGCGACGTCTCGATCTGCACAAAAGGGCCGTTCCCTGCCGCGGTGGCAGTGTTGGCTACCACTGCCATCACGGCGCTGGCTACGGTTATACCGGGCGTTGCGTAACGGATCGCACCGACCACCAGCACCGGCAGCACTAAGAACGTAGGCGGCACCGTCCAGACCCAGAACGCCAACACGCTCACGGTCAACACCAAAAGCTGGAATCCCACCGCCTCGAACAAATCACGGTTGAAGGTCCAAGGCCGCGTCTCCGAGCAGGCCAGGATCGGGGCGGCTATCGCCAGCACGCCAAGCCCATCCCCGACCCAGAAATGCAGTGCCGCTGAAACCAATGAAGTATTGGAGGTTGCAGCCCGCACAATCCCCCCAATCACCGAGGCCACCAACGGTCCACCAATCACGCCGGCAAGCAAAAAGCGAAGCAAACCGAGCCGGTGGCTCATGGACTGGGGCGAACGCTGCAGACGCCGAAGGAGCGATGCACCGACTATCGGCTCCACCGAGTTGGCCAACGCCCACCCCATTGCCGTGGCTAAAGACAGACTATGCCTGAGGTCCACAGTGATTTCTGCCGCCACTACCGCTGCCACCACCACAGGCCACGATCGCCTTGGCAGTAGCACCATGGCCGCTAGCGTGACCCCGGCGGGCGGAAAGAACGCAAGACCACTGCCAGCCCCGAAAATCCCCCATGCCAATTCGGCCCCTGCCGTGTAACACAACCCCACAACTGCGAACACGAACGCCGCTCGCACCCACGTACCCGGAATCGCTGGTCTGGACAGCAACGTGTTTGCGGAATGGTTGATGCCAAGTGTCGGTTTGGATGGCGAATCAGCATCAACCTTTGCGGGTTCGATGCGCTCGTTGCCTAAATGTTCATAGACGGCGACTGACTGAATGTCTGCGGGATAATCGCTTTCCATTGATCGCTTTCATCGCAGCTTTACGCAGGACCTATCTGTGCAGAACTAGCTGTTGAGCAAGCTAAACCTAACGCCGACGAGCGTAAATGTCTAGAGTCGCGGCGCTCCCAGTCGCACCTAAACCGAGAAGTACTCCTCACCGAACCACAGTCACCTGAAACTTCAGCACCCCACCCAGGAGCCGCGAAGCAACCCGAGCCGCGGCTCAACGCAGCGATTGCGCAGCGCGGCGTCCCTCGAGAATTGCTTCGTGGATGGTGCGCGGGGCCACGCGGTCGCCGATCTGGGGGTGCAGCTCTTCGGTGTCGACGATGGTGTCGGGCAGTCGATGCCCGCAGGCGACGACTGCCGCGGCGGCGATGGTGGAACTGGCGGCGCTGAAGCGGTCTTCGACCTCGACGGTGCCGGGGCTGACCCGGCGAAGAATCGCGCGCTTATGAAGTGTGATGCCGCGACCGTGGAGCCTGTTCTGTGACGGCGCAAGGTCACCGGAAAGCGCGAGCTTTTCGCCGACCAGCAGGTCCGGCGTGATCAACGTGACGTGATGCCCGTGGTCGGCCAACCACTCCGCCATCGCGATTGCGATTGGACCTCCGATGGGATCCCACACGGCGATGGGCCCGTCGGGGAGCACCGCGCCGCCGAGCGCTTCGACATCGTGCATTACGACTGCGTCGGGGTCGACGTGAAACGGGAGCGGCCCCGAAACGCCGCCCGTCGCCACAATCGTGGGGCCGTTCGCCAACTCACTAGCGGAAACGCCGAACTCGAACGTGACGCCGAGCGCGATGCACTGCGACTCCAACCAATCGGCCGAAAGTGCAAGACGCTCGCGTCCTGTCGCCACCGCGGCCGTGCGTACGACGCCACCCGCCTGACTACTACGTTCACGTATGGTCACCCGCCAGCCCTGGCGGGCTGCGACACGTGCTGCCTCCATGCCAGCCACGCCAGCTCCGATAACCGTGACCGTGCCTCGAGAGCCAGCCGCCAAGGGAACACCCTCAGCGGCGTCGTCGAGCTCGTGGCCGGTCCGGGGATCCATGACGCAGGTGATGATCGGATTGCGGTTGTCGCGGACCTTGCAGGTCTGGTTGCACAACAGACACGGACGTATGGCCGCCATCGAATCGGTGCGCAGCTTCGACACCAGATCGGCCTCGGCGAGTTGGGCACGGGTCATTTCGACGGCGTCGCACGCACCGTCACCGATCGCCCATTCCGCCTGACCCCAATCTACGATCGAACCCTGGGCCACGACCGGTACCGTGATCGACGCAGCGCGAAGCCCGTCACGAATCTGGCGGGCCAGACCGATGTTGAACCCGGGCTCCACATGCATATCCGGTTGCGTCGCCGCTGATGTGTAGATGGCCCCGCGCACGACCGTGACCAGGTCGACGCCCAACGGGGCCAGCGCAGTGGCGACGTCGACCGCAGCTTCTGGGGTGACGCCCGCCCACGGCGCCAACTCGTCGCAGCTCAATCGGACAGCGAGGACCGCATCACCAATCGCAGAACGAACTCCGGTGAGTACTTCGCGCGCAAAGCGCAGCTTGTCTTCCCCATACGCGTCGCCCCGCATGTTGGTAAGTCCACTGATGAATTGTCGAATGAGTGAGAACTGGCCGATGTTGATCTCGACGCCGGCGAGCCCCGACTCAACCGCCGAACGCGCAGCGGCGACAAAGCCGCCCACGACCGCGTCGATATCGCGCTGCTCCATGATCTTGGGCACTTCGCGAGTCGCGACCTCGGGAACGGGCGACGGTGCCCACAACACACCCTGGCTCCAATGAGACGTGCCCTGACCGCCACTGTGGCCCAGCCCGGCCAGCACCACACACGCCGGTGAGACGGCACGAATGGCGTCGCCGACGCCACGCCAGCCGGGACCACATCGCGAGGCGAGCGGCGCTCGCTCGTAGGGCCAGTCGCTCTCGTGCACGGACGCGATCTCGGTGACCACAATCCCCGCGCCACCCGCCGCTCGTCGCGCATAGAACGCCACGTGTGCCGGCGACAGCGAACGGCCCGATCCCAGGTTCGTTTCCATAGGCCCGAACATCACCCGGGACGGTAATGACAGCCCCGAGGGCCCAATACGCAAAGGCTCCAACAGCTTCATAACTGGATGTCGGTGCCGCTTACGCCGTAGGTGTCGGGCAGCACGTATCCCTCCGGGTACGGATCGGTGGGGTCAACGAACAACTGCGTGATTCCGGTAATCCACGCGCTACCCCGTATGGCGGGGAGGATGGCAGCCTTTCCGCCGACGGTCGTCGCCGCAGTGATGCGGCCATCGAAGGTCGAACCGATCGCCGACGCGTGTGTCATGGTGTCGCCAACCTTCATTAGTCCGCGCGCATACAACGACGCCATTCGCGCCGAGAGGCCGGTGCCGGTGGCGCTGCGGTCGAGACGTCCGGGTGACACTACAACGGCATTGCGAGTTACCTTCCCAACGCCCTCCCACGGTGCAGCGATTTGTACGATTGAGACCCCGGCAATGCCGGGGTTCTCGGGATGTGCGCACGGCAACTGCTCCCGAGCGGCCAGACGGATCTTCTCACCGACCACCGAAAGCTCGCGCGCCTCACTCGGCTCAATCGCGAAGCCCAACGCCTTCGCGTCAGCAATGGCGTACCACATGCCCCCATAGGAAACATCAACGGTGATCGTGCCCAATCCCTCGACCTCAAGGGGTGCATCGAGACGATCCGCAAAGCACGCAACGTTGGTGAACTCGACGCTCTCGCATCGACCATTGCGACACCGCGCCCGTGCCTCAACGACGCCGCCGGGCGCTTCGAGTCGGACGATGGTTTCGGGTTCCGTCATCGTGACCATACCGGTCTCGAGAAGCACGGTCGTGGTCGCAATCGTGTTGCTTCCCGACATCGCCGCGTATTCGGTCGGCTCCATAATGATGAACCCGGCGTCGCACTCCAGGCGCTTTGACGCGACGATCAAATTGGCATGACAGGCCACGCTGCCACGGGGCTCGCGGAGCAACAGGCGACGCAACCACTCGCCCTCTCGCTGCATCGTCTGCATCTGGTCGAAGACCGTGTCCCCGGCAAAGGGCAAAACGCCACCGGTGACGACATTGCCGATCTCCCCACCAGCATGACAACCCACAACCGTAATGGCTCGCCTCGTTTGCATGAGTTGCGACGTTAGCCGGAGGCACGAACACACGACGAAGACGACGAAGACAAAGACAACGAAGACGACGAAGACGACGAAGAGGTTGCAGGCGCTGGGCCGGGCTAACGTCATAGGTGATGTCTGAACTCCCCCTCGATCCCGCCGGTGTCTACCGCGTGCACGAAATGGTTGCGGTGCGCCCCGAACCATTCGGTGCTCTCGTCTACCACTACGGAAATCGCAGGTTGGTGTTCCTGAAGAACCATCGCATCGTGGCGGTCGTGAACAGCCTCGATGGTCAAGCCACGATCGCCGACGTCCTCGACGCCAACAACGTGCCCGTAGCGTCACGTCCGAATTATCTAAGTGCACTTCATTCTCTTCTGAAGTCCGACATGCTGGAGGTACCGGCCTGATGACAGCTCTTGTTGAACAACTCAAGGGTGGGCTCGACGCTCCCATCTGCCTGACCTGGGAGCTCACCTACGCGTGCAACCTGGCGTGCATTCATTGCCTGTCTTCGAGTGGACGTCGCGATCCGCGTGAGTTGACCACTGCCGAGTGCAGGGCCGTAGTCGACGAACTCGCCCGGATGCAGGTTTTCTACGTCAACATCGGCGGCGGCGAACCGACGATTCGTTCCGACTTCTTCGAAATCATCGAATACTGCGTGGCCAACGGTGTCGGTGTGAAGTTCTCCACCAACGGCAGCCGTATAGATGCGAATGCAGCGAAACGCCTTAGCGGTACGGACTACATCGACATTCAGATCAGCCTCGATGGAGCCGATCGCGAAACGAACGACGCGGTTCGCGGCGAAGGGTCGTGGGATAGCGCAATCGCGGCGATGGACCACCTAGCGGCGGCCGGCTTCGGACAGTTCAAGATCAGCGTGGTGATGACGCGCCACAACGTGAGCCAACTCGACGAGTTTGAGGCGCTGGCCAGCAAGTACGGAGCCGAGCTGCGCCTCACACGTCTGCGTCCCGCGGGCCGCGGCGCCGACACGTGGGATCAGCTGCATCCCACCAACGCGCAACAGCGCGAGCTCTACAACTGGATCATCAAGCGTCCGAATGTGTTGACCGGCGATTCGTTCTTTCACCTGAGCGCACTCGGGGAGTCGCTGCCCGGCCTCAACCTCTGCGGCGCGGGTCGCATCGTATGTTTGATCGATCCGGTGGGCGACGTCTATGCGTGTCCGTTCGTGTTGCACGACGAGTTTCGCGCCGGCAGCGTTCGCGACGACGGCGGCTTCAAAAAGGTGTGGAGCGAATCGGACCTGTTCGTGTCGCTGCGCGAGCCACAGTCGGCCGGCGCTTGTGCGAGTTGCGGTTCCTTCGACGCCTGCCAGGGCGGTTGTATGGCCGCAAAGTTCTTCACCGGTTTGCCCCTCGATGGGCCCGACCCGGAATGTGTCTGGGGCAACGCCGACGACGAGCTCGCTCGAATCGCTGCAGCATCACCTCCGGTCGACAAACCCAATCCGGGGCCCGGGCACTCCAAGCCGGTGCCCGTGACCATCGGCCGCAAGTCTGTTTCCGTTTAGCCCTATTGCGTTTAGCCCGGTCCAGCCATGAACTCCGATGCCGACGTCGAACACGACGACGCTGGCCAAACCGACGAAGGTGCGCGTCGCCGCAAGCGTACGAATGCGTACGTAACGATGTGGGCTATTTCGGTTGACCTTGGCGCCGTGCCGGTTCCGCTGACCAGCGAGGTCGCGATCCCTTCGCTCGACGCAGTGACCGGTCGAGCGAAGGCGCTGGCGCTGTGTTCGCTGAAGGGACAGGGCCTTACCCAGTTTGAAGTCTTCGCATTCGCCGACGCGTATGAGGTCTGGGACCACCTGACTATCGCGGAGAACG
Source organism: Acidimicrobiia bacterium (assembly GCA_031429095.1). Classification (GTDB taxonomy): domain Bacteria; phylum Actinomycetota; class Acidimicrobiia; order Acidimicrobiales; family JANYDT01; genus JANOYY01. Next base: position 9,577 of record JANOYY010000037.1, read on the forward strand.
ACTACATCCTCGATCCTTCTCCGTCGTCCGACGCCGATACGAACAATGCTTGGCGCTACGAGGGTCTGAAGGTGTTGGAGTGGTGTCTCGCTCTGGTGCCCCATCTCGGCTTTCCTGACAAACCCGGTGACTCGGGAGCGGCGATCAAGATCTGCATCGAAGAGCTTTGTGTCGCGACCGGTACCTCGCCGCAGCTTCGTCCGGTCAAGGAGTTGCTCGACGCCGCCGACGTCGCTCGTTGCCTGAACGTGGTGGCCCGTGCTCTGGCGCAAAGTGGCGCGGCAATGCCCTCGGGTCTGCACCCCGGCGTCGCCCATGAACGCGATGCGGTCTTTGCCTGGCTGCTCGCTCAGGGCATGTAAGTACCCGCATCCATGATCGACTGGTCGAAATCGCCGAGGCGTACCTGGCCACAACGGGCCTGAGGTCCCCAGAAGTCGAAACTCAAGATTCCGTTCCTCGCAGTCGATACATCCGCAATGGATCGGAGGGTTCTCTTGACGCGGCGTCGCCCGGATCCGTTGGTGACCCACGACGCCGACACAGAACCTGCGATCGGCGACCCGGAGATCACCGAAGCTCCTGCTTCCAGCAAGGCTGCGTCGATTGGCGATGAGTTTGTGACCCCGACGCCCCAAGAGATGGCTGAGCTTGTGTTCGCGAGACGCCGCATCGGAAAACGTCGACGCTCGGAAATTCTGCGCGAACTCGAGATCGGCAGCGGCGTCGACGCATTGGGCTACAACTTCCATGAGGCGCCCAGCGAACTTGTCGGCACCCAGTGTGTGCGCAGGTCCTTTCATGCGCTTCTTGCGCTCGCCGCGCTCGCCCTTTTCAGCGGCGTCCTCTACCGGCAAGATCGCGGCGGATATGCCCTTGAGCTGTGGGTAACTCTGCCCGACATAGCGCTCGTGGCGTGCGCTGCGCGTTACGGACCCTCGGCCTTCGGACGAGTCCAACGGTTTCGGGCCACGACGCTAACGACCGGCGGTGTCCTTCTCGTCGTGGCATTGGCGGTGAGCTTCGTTGTTCACCCCTCCGCGCGGGGTGTGTTCGTTCTGGTGCGCTTACTCGGAGCAGTTGGTGTTGCCGATCGGCTCCAACGTGCCAATCGAGCGGAGATCCGGCGGGCGGTGCAAGTCCTCTTCTGCGTCGCCGGCTTCAGCATCATGTTCGCAGTGCTGCAACACGCTCGGGGTTCGGCGCTGGGGTTGTACGCCTTGGGCGAGCGGGCGGAGCCGTTCTTTCATTTCGGCGACAACCTCGTCCCCTCAGCGTTTCTCGGACACCCCTATCCCTTGGGTGGCGCTGCGCTGATCGCGTCGTCTCTCGCTGTCGCGTTGGTTCTGTCCGGTCGTTTGCAGGCTCCGTGGCTCTATGTCGCTGGAGCGCTCGCCGGCTTTTCCTCTGTGTTCAGCGCATCTCGGACGAATGTGCTCGGCCTCTGTTTGTTCGCCGCAACGGTCATTTTCGGCGCAGCCCGAAGGGCGCCATTGCGGGCATTGTTGTTTGCCGCCGTCGTGGCGGCCGCGGCGAGCGCCGGGTACCTTGCCAATCCTCACATTTGGTCCTCGAAATCGCAGGCCTACAAAGCTGAGGGCGACGTGAGCGCGGGGCGGGTCGGCCTCTTCAAGGAAAACGTTGCGATGGTGACGCGCCATCTTCCGTTCGGTGTCGGTCCGGGGCGCTACAACATTGAACTGAAGAACGACGGAATCACACAGAGCACCGGGTTCGCGCACCCGCCGCAAGTTGTCGCCATGGCTGCTCTTGCTGAAGGCGGCATCCCTGCTGGTTTCGCGCTCCTCATCATCGGAGGTTCATTTGTCGGCCTGGCGCGACGTCGACGATTCGCCGCCTTCGTACCCGTGGCCGCGCTGGTCGCACCGCTGTTCAGCGACCATTACATGTGGTCTGGTGCTGAGGGAATGGCGCTCGTGGCGATTGGCTTCGGTGTTTCGATGCGCTTGTCACGCGAAGCGAACGTTCGCGAGCTTCTCCCCGCCGCCCGGTAACCTGCAGATCAAAGCGACTCGACGGAAACGACGTCAAGACGCGCAAAAGGAGCCTCGCCGTGCAAACTCGAGTATGCGACATGTTGGGCATTGAATTCCCGATTTTGGCCTTCAGCCATTGTCGCGATGTTGTTGCGGCGGTCTCGAAGGCCGGTGGCCTCGGCGTCCTCGGCGTGACTGCTCACACGCCAGAGCAGCTCGAGATCGACTGCGCCTGGATTGAAGACGAGATCGGTCCGAACCGGGGCTACGGCATCGACGTGCTGATCCCCGCGAAATACACCGGCTCCGACGAAGGTGGCCTGACCAAAGAACGACTCGAGCCGATGATTCCGCCGGAACACCGTCAGTTCATGACCGAGTTGCTGGCCCGTTACGACGTCCCGCCACTCCCCGAGGGCGAAAAGGCTCGCAGCGGTGAGGGCACATGGTCGCACAAAGGTGCGCAACCACTCGTCGATATCGCGCTCGCCCACAAGATCCGACTGATCGTGAATGCGCTGGGCCCGGCACCGGTGGATCTCGTGACCAACGCCCACCGCAACGACGTGTTGGTTGCCGCTCTGGTCGGCACCAAGGTGCATGCGGAGCGTCAAAAGAACAATGGCGTCGACCTCATCGTCGCGCAGGGCTACGAGGCGGGGGGACATACGGGAGAAATCGCCACCATGGTGCTCATCCCCGAAGTGGTCGACGCCGTCGCAGGCACACCAGTCCTTGCGGCGGGCGGCATTGGACGGGGACGTCAGATTGCGGCGGCAATGGCTCTTGGCGCGGAAGGCGTGTGGACGGGCTCGGTCTGGCTCACCACCGAGGAGGCAGAAACCCATCCCGTGGTGAAGAAGAAGTTCCTCACGGCAACGTCGTCGGACACCGTGCGTTCACGGGCCAGCACGGGCAAGCCTGCCCGCCAGCTTCGTACGGCCTGGACCGACGAGTGGGAAGCGGAAGCGAACCCGAAGCCGCTCGGAATGCCGCTTCATGGCATGTTGATCGCGGAAGCCCAGCAGCGCATCGCTCGATCAGCGAACACGCCGAACTCGGGCGCTGAGCGTTTGGTGAACTACTTCGTCGGTCAGATCGTTGGAACCATGAATCAGGTCAAGCCGGCACGGCAGGTGGTGTTCGAGATGGTCGATGAATATCTCGACGTGGTTCGCCGTCTCGCCCACGGGCTCGAAGGTGCCGGGGCCTAGCATCTTGGGTCGTCGGAAGGCTTGTTTTCGCCAACGCGCGCAAACGGTCGTAGTCGGTCTTGGGTTCGCTGGAGTCTTGGGGTTGGGCGGAACCCTGGGGACTCAATCAGCCAACGCACAGAATGCGTCGTACCCGGCCGGTCCGCCCGTCAAGCTCTCGTTGGTCGCGACCGCGAGTCAACCGATCGGTGTCTATGGGCGCCGCGGTGACGACCGACCGTACGTGATCGAGAAAGCCGGCCGTATACGGATACTTCAGGGGGCGACCTGGGGTCCGACCGCCCTCGATATCCGCGACCGGGTATCGGTCGACAACGAACGTGGATTGTTCGCGATGGCGTTCCACCCGGCAGATCCGACCCGGTTGTTCGTGAGTTACGCAGCGCTCGATGGGGCACTCATGTTGAGCGAGTTCACCATGGGGGAAATCGTTGCCGACGCTGCGTCGGAGCGAGTCCTGTTGCGGATACCTCACCCCAACAATGATCACTATGGCGCTGCGCTGCTCTTCGACAAGTCCCGCCACCTGTTGTTCTCGACGGGCGATGGTGGCGGAGTCGGAACAAAGGGCGGTGTTGGTGACAAACCCAACAACGCCCAGAACCGAAACGTGCTGCTCGGCAAAATACTTCGCATCGATCCCAGCGCAGAAGATACGCGTGCCTATCAAATTCCGATTGATAACCCGTTCGTGAGCGGGCGGACGCAGTCGGGAACCTCCTCGCAACCTGCGGCGCCGGAGGTATGGGCGTATGGTCTGCGCAATCCGTGGCGGATGACCCTCGCTGCCGATGGTTACCTTTGGGTCGCCGACGTCGGCCAGGCTTCATGGGAGGAGATCAACCGTGTGCCGATCACCAAACCAGCGGTCGACTTCGGATGGCGGCTTCGGGAAGGTATGCACGCATATCGTGGTGGCAGAAAGCTACCCGAGACCACTGATCCGATCTTTGAGTTCGCGCATACGGGTGGCCGATGCGCTGTTATCGGCGGAGTGGTGGTCGACGATCGAGCGGCTCTCCCGGCACTCATCGGGCGCTATCTCTTCGGCGAGGTGTGTTCGGGCCGCATCGCCGCCCTGACCGTTTCAGGATCACGAGCCCAGGCCGTCGACCTGGGGGACCGGACGGCCTACCTGACGTTTCTTGGCGCGGGACCCGACGGCAGGGTCTACGCGACGAGTCTCAATGGCGGCGTGTATCGCCTTGAGCCCGCCTAAACCTCGCCTAAACCGGGTCGACCAACTCCAATGTGACGTCGACCGCCGAACCAGCGCCGAGTCCCTCACTCGTTCGGACCTGCTTCTTTACGGGAAGTATGTACGCTTTTCTTTTTGAGTCCGGGAATACCGACGTGTTCCACGATGTCGCCCCGATGGTTACCCGTACGCGGACCGATCCGAAGCCGCGTCGGGTCAGCGATGTCAGTTCCTCGATCTCATCGGATTGATCGTCGGGAACCGTGAAGAAGAACCACGAGGTGGGTCCCTCGTATTCCCACAGATGTGCGTGAAACCGATACTGCTTCACGGTCAACGCTTCAGCTGTTTCGCCTCGACCAGCAGTTCGAGGAAGCGCTCGTTGGAAAGAGTCGGATGAACGCCTTGGACGCGGGGGCGCAACTTCGCCGCAAAATCATCGGCGATCTTGGTGCGGGCGTCGGTAGCAAGTGAGTTCCGCCGAGCTAAGAATTGGCGCACGATTGCCACGTCGTTGCGCGTAATGCCAACGACGTCCCAGGTGGCAAGTTCGCTTCTTGCCGCCTCCGAGAGCGTCACCGAAAAGTCATCAGGAGACGAAACCGGTATGCCGAGAGGACCCAGCGGCGCGTTGGTGAACTGCACCTGCTTCTTCTTTGCCGCGCTCTCACGTCGCTTCAAGCTTGCGGGCTCCACGATGACGATCGTGCCTGCCGCAAGGTCGCCAAGCCGCTGCGACCGACTGCTCGTCAAGATGGCGGTGATTCCGATGATGTACCCAAAGGGCATGAAGTCGACAATGCGAACGAGATTTCGCACCAGAATCTGACGTGTTGATGCAGGCGAACCTTGATCGCTCACGACGCGCAGGCCGGTGATTCGTTTCCCCAGGGTGCGGCCCTTGAACAGCGCTTCGCAGAGTGCGAAGTAGAAAAAGATCACGAGGAAGACGCTCACGACGACGAATGCTGACCCCAGGCCGCCGTCTTGAAACGATCCTTGGGATGTCGCGCTGACGATGGCGACGAGCATCGCTTGAACAAGAGCGTCTATGACGGCGCCGAAGGCACGCGAACCTAACCCGGCAATCGTGACTTCGAAGCCAACACCTTCGGGCGTCCGCAACATCGTGCGATCGGAGTCGTACGATCGAGTTGTGGAGCGAGCCACCTGGGTTGTTGTCGGCGGAGGAGGGGCATCAATCATGAGTTTGGCGCTGTATCGAAGAAGCTACAACGGCGACCGTAGGAGAAAGATGAACAAAGTGCAATGACGCTCACTGGGGAACCGACAAAAACTTCGGCTGTCGATGCCGTAATGACGCTGCGTTCGGAGTTCCTCGCTTCACGCACCCCCGGCTGGGACGAACTTGATGTTCTCGTGAAGCGTGGCTCGAGCCGTCGCTGCGATGAGCTTCGCCGACTCGGCACTCTCTACAGAGCTGTTGCGGCCGATCTCGCGTATGCCCGTCGTGAGTTCCCGAGCGATCCGATGTTGCAGCGTCTGGAGCAAACGCTTCTCCACGCGCGAGCGGTCGTTTACCCGCGCGAGCCATCGCATTTCTCGGTACGGGAGTTCTATCGAACGCGCTACTGGCGCCTGATTGCGGAGCGTCCGTGGCATCTCGCGGCCAGCGTGGCGATGCTCGTCGTCCCTACGATTGCTGTTTTCCTCTGGGCGCTGAAAGATCCTGATCGGGCTTCGACGCTGCTTGGAACTCGGTTCGAAGGCGGCCGCGAATCGTGGGGTGACCAGGGCTATTCGGGCAGTCAGCAGTCGTCAATCGCTGCTTCCATTTTTGTGAACAACATACGGGTCAGCTTTCTCGCCTTCGCTGCGGGAATCACCGCCGGTCTCGCCACGGCGTACCTCCTGTTCTTCAACGGAGCTCTTCTCGGTATGGTCGCCGGACTTTCAACAACTCAGGGACACGGCGACGTTGCGTTCACCCTTATCTACGCACACGGATTTCTCGAGCTCTCGATCATTGCGGTGACCGCAGCTGCCGGGATGCGGATGGGATGGGCGATCGTTGATCCCGGCCTGTTGCCCCGACGCGTTGCGTTGCGTGACGCGTCGGTCCGAGCTGTCGAAGTTGTCATCGGCACCGTGCCCTTCTTCGTGCTTGCCGGCCTCATCGAAGGGTTCTTCACTCCGGCCGGATTCGGACCGATCTGGGCCGGATTGGTGGGGACGATCTTCGGGGGCAGTTACTGGGCGTTGGTGGCTTGGCGCGGGCGGTCGAGAGCAACGCCACTCCCGGACCGTACGCGTACATAAGTCTGCACCATTGATTCGGAATACTTGCCCACCGATGCAGTAACGACAATCGCTCCGGTGTTTTGCACCAACTGGACGGTGTTTCGCAGTGCGGCGTCGATATCGGCCATCACAGCAAGTTCCCCGGGCGTGCCAAAGGTTCGTGCACGTACGTATTCGGGATCATCAATGCAGGCAATGAACACGATATGGCGTCGGCACAGGGCCGGAAGGGCACTGAGAAGCAGGGCGGCCGCCGCCTCGTCGATCAAGTCGGTGAACACGAACACAAGACCGCGACGATTTGACGATGCGGTCGCGAACGCTGCCGCGTGATCGCTCTCGTCGTCCGTGGGCTCCAAGCCAAAGCTTGTCTCGACCAATCGGGCCCCGCCGCGTCGTCGCGGGAACATCACCTGTCCAACCTGCGAGGCATATGACACGAACCCCACCCGGTCGTTGAGATCGTCGGCGACCAGCCCGAGGGCGGCAGCGGCGTCGAGTGCGAGATCCAGTCGAGTCACGGGCCCGGTCGTTGCTATCAGGGACGCTCCACTCAGGCGACCGGTGTCGACGAGCACCCAAAGGTCAGTGTCCTGTTCGACGCGGAGGTTGTTGCTCATCGGTCGACCGAGGCGAGCGGTGGCTCGCCAGTTGATCTGTCGAACGTCGTCATCGGTTCGATACTCACGAACGGATTCGAACTCGGTGCCGAGTCCGAGCGGACCGCGGCGGCGAGAGCCGACTGCGCGGATGGATCGCTGTCGGACGGCTTGGGCCAGACGCTGTGCGGCGGGAAGATCGGGGTACACGTTGAACGGCGCGTCGACGCCGAGTTCATGGAACCAGCTTCCGAGCCCGAGCGGGCCATCGCAGCGTACGGCGACACGGGGAAGGACGTACGAACCTCGTCGAAGGGGGATCAGGACCGTTTCCAACGATCGGCCGGTCGTCGTCGACTCCGGCGACGTCATGTCCGGAGGAAGCGGTTGTCGAATCTGGACCCGTGACGCTCCTGCTGCATCGACGGAGATCTTCAACGGTGTTGGCGCTCCGCGGGAGAAAGCGCCAATTTCACGAATAGTTACAGGCAACTTTTTGACTGCAAACGCATCGATTGTCGACACGACGACAACGACGACCATCGCGAACAGCATCAGTTGCGATTGGCCGACAAGCGCGAGGGTTGATGTCGCGACCATGAACAGCGCAGCTCGTGGCGTTGCGCGAAACGGGAAACGCCACAGCGTATTCATCGAGGAACGGTGACCGAGCCGAGAAGGTTTCGGATGACGTCATCCACTTTGTAGCCCTCAAGTTCGGCTTCGGGTCGAAGGATCAGGCGGTGTCGAAGTACCGGAGGAGTTGCGATGGCAAGGTCATCGGGGGTGAGGAAATCTCGTCCGGCAAGTCGAGCGGCCGCCTTCGCAGCGGCCATGAGGTGTACGGTGGCGCGAGGTGATGCACCGAGTTCAATCGATGCAACCGATCGGCTCGCTCTGATGATGCGCACGGCGTAAGCCGAAAGATCGGGGTGTACCGTTGTCAAGTCGACAAGCGCGCGTAGTTTCGCGATGTCATCTGAGTTCGCGACCTGCTGCACATCATCAATCGATGTTGCACGCACACCCGACCGGCGCAGCGCCAGCATCGCGACCTCTTCCTCCTCCCTGGGATAGCCCACCATGACCTTCAAGGTAAAACGGTCGAGTTGCGCCTCGGGGAGTGGATAGGTGCCTTCGTACTCGATCGGATTCTGCGTCGCAATGACAAGGAACGGATCTTCGAGCGGGTGGGTCGTACCGTCGACCGATACGGTGCCCTCGCCCATTGCCTCCAGCAGGGCTGCCTGTGTCTTCGGTGGCGTGCGGTTGATCTCGTCGGCCAATACGATGTTGGAAAAGATTGGACCGCGCCGAAAGGCAAGATCACCTATTTGTCCGCCGACGAGCGCCATCGTGCCCGTGAGGTCACTCGGCAACATGTCTGGGGTGAACTGCACCCGGCGGAACTTCACGCCCAGCGTCCGGGCGATTGCGTTGGCGAGCAGCGTTTTCGCAGTGCCCGGAGGCCCTTCGAGCAACACGTGTCCGCGGGTGGCGAGCGCGATCAAGATCTGGTCGACAACGTGGTCTTGACCGAGCACCACCTTGTTGACTTCGCGAACGATGCTCTGACGGAGTTCCAACATGAGTTACCTGGTTTCTGGCTGGTCGGGAGCGACCGTGTCGGGATGGGGGATCGGCGAGGCAGTGGGCGCGGAGGGGGCACGTCGGAATCTTTCCCTCGGCCCCCGCTCCAGTTTGTCGAGTGACGTGGCCATCGAAGTCAGGTACAGGCTGCGAGGGGGCGCAAGCTCGCGATGGGCCAGTTCGGGTGGCCCGTTTCGTTTGCCTCGGGTGATCATGAGAAGAACGGTCGCTGCGACGAGACCCCACAAGAAATGACGAACGTTTTTCGGAAGTCCGGTGGGCGTCAGCGAAGATCGGAATCCGTGTGGCTCCTCGGCGAACACGATTGGACGCAAGCCGCTGCCGAGTAGTTCGAGGGCAAATGCTGCGTTGTCCGCTTTGTCGAGTTGCGCGTTCGTGAACATCGAGGCATCCGATACCAGGGTCATCTGACCGGCATCGATGGAGACGGTCACCGCAATGGGCAGACCCTCTCGGAAAGCTATTGCGTCGACGGGAATCGTCTGCGCGCCTTCATCTTCTTTGAGGTGAAATGATTGCGTACCAATGACCCGCAATTGTTTCGCGACGAGGCCACTGGACTCCGAAGTCGATGCATTGCCGACCGTATCGCCGGTCTGTCTATTCGGATCGATCTTCGGGAACGAATCGTCGAGGTCGACAGCGTCGGCAATCAGCGACGTCCACCCGCCAGGTCGATCGACGGATGCAACCAGCGTTCCCCCGCGGCGAACGAAGAGCGCGAGGTCGTTGGCCGCATCGTTGCTCACCTCTGCGTTCAGTACGACCAGGACTGAGTTCGTGGCCAGGGGATACGGGTCGGTAGTCGCCGACTGATCGAGAGAGGTTGTTCGTCGAGACACCGGATAGTTGTAAGTCGCCGCAAGGTCGGCCAGTGCAGCCACGCCCCCCTCGACGGTGGCGAACGACGACCCATCGGGTCCCTTTTGCGGCGGGTCGTTCACCAGGGGCCGCAACACCACCAAGAGCGCGACAACGACACCGGCGATGATCGTGACTCGTTTAAGAAGAGTCGCCCAGCGCGGTGTGCTCACCTCGCTGGCCCGAAGTGTTTCGGCGCTCAACGCCGGCGGCCCGTTCTCTTTTGCTTCGCGGAGTCTTTTACCGCCATCTGCTGCGTCGCAACTTGTCGGCGAGCCTCATTCACCACGCTGGGCCACTCCTGCTTCGATCGCTCGGCGGCGGACGCCGACCCTGGGTCGCTGCCGTAACGAACGCCGTCGAATGTGGCGGCAATAGGGGGGAAGCTGTTTGGTGCGGTCGAGGCAATCACTCGGTTGGTCTGGCGCGATGCCGCTGGTTGCGGGCCCTTCTCCAACTTCACGATTCCGGCTCGAAATCGGAAGACGATGGCAGATCGATAGTCGCCCTGGGCATACGCCTCATCGGCGAGGCGCTCCCAATGGGCACTGGACAGTTCTTCGGCGGAACCCGTGTTCGCCTGTGTACGTAGTGATCGTCGGCTGACCCGAGCGATTAGTACCTTCGCGAGAAGCGCAGCGACTGCGATCGCCACGATCACGAGCGCGATTGTCGATCCCCCGGAGACGTCAGGAAAGATTCGATCTATGACGTCGCCGATCCATCGAAGGAGCGATCGCACGGCGTCGCCGATCTTCGAAAGCGGCCCGTTCAGTGGCGTCTTTACCTCAAAATCGCGGTACTTGCGACTCGACAGAATTTCATTCGCCTTTCGACGGACTTCCTCTGGACTCTTGATTTCGGGGACCTGATCACGCCATTGGGCAACGAAGGAATGCATCATGTGGTCGGCTCTTCTAGCCGAGAAGTGTCGGGCTTGACAGCTGACTGCTGAGTTGGCCGATGTCGAGCGCTTCAAGTCGTACGCGAGAGTCGACATACATCGCGACGCCGAGTGCGGTGTACATCGGGAACCAAATCCCGAGGTATAGGAGATAGCCGGCGAAGGCGACGATCCCGATGCCGATGCTCCCTTCGATGGCCGAGAACACTGCTGCGCCGACGCCCCCGGCAACGACACCAAAGATCACTATGAGAATCAGCATCAGGGCCTGGAGCGCCCCGTACTGCAACCACCGGCGCTTGGTCAGGCTGAACCCGCGTTTTAATGCCTCGACCGGTCCGATGTATTCGATGATCAACGCAATGAATCCGAGTTGGAACCGTCCCGTCAGGCCAAGAAGGCCGATGAACGTGGCGAGATAGCTGATTGCAGCGACCACAATCACGCCGACTGCCCCGGTGATGCGGGCGACCGCGAATATGGCGAAGAAGGCCAGAACGAAAACGATGGTCGTTGGAACCATGAGGCCGAGCAACGCCAGCGAAGAGAGGATGGCGTAGAGAATTGCGATCGGCACGCGTCGCAGTCCGTGCCGGAGCGCATCGCCCGACGAAATGGGCGCACCCATATGGATTGCGTACATCGCCGGGACCAACGTTACAACGAGTAGCCCGACAACGATGGTCGAGACGAGCGAGAGACCGCTCTGACCGTTGGAGCTTGTGGTGAAGTCCCTTGCCGAAGCGGCGTTCTGCAAGCTCGCAATTTGGACCGCAGCGAGCGCCGAAACCGGAACAAGCACCGCAAGCATCACTGGCCACATCGTGTGAATGGCGTGTCTCGTGAGGCGGAATGCGACATCCATCAACTCGCCGGCACGACGCGGCCGAAGTTCGAAACCTGAACCAATCCCGCCCTGCCCGGCAATGTTCATCCCGCAACGGTACTCAGGTCGTCGTGTTTTTTCGTTGATCCCTCGTCACCGCTGGCTGTGCCTCAGACCCTAGAAAAGTCGGCCGCCAGCCGCTGTAGATCGAAGCCTTCTTTGCGGACACGAAGGTCGAAGTACAAGAACACCGAGATGGCCGCCGTGAGGGGAGCGAAAAGCGCGCCCGATGCAGTGCCGGCGACAGCAGCCCAGATGAACTCGAACGCTGCGTTGTTCCCGCCGAGGCCCTTTAAGACCGAGTTGAGGAGCCCGTCGACAATGTTTGATGGGATGCCGGTGACGAGTCCGGAGAGAAACATGATTCCAAGGATCGGCCACCAGCGTCCCTTCGTAAGAGCGAAGGATCGGCGGAGCGCTTGTACGGGGCCGAGGCGCTCGAGTACGAGTGCGGGTCCGGCCATGGTGAATCGGATGATCAGCCAAATACTCATGATCGACGTGGGAAGCACGAGCAGCAAAAGCGCGGGGGCTTTCGCAACGAGTGCGACTACCACGACAACGATCGTGGCGATACCGCTCACCAGAAAGCCGAGAAGGGTAGTGGCGAACAACTTCGGAGCAATCTTCAACGCCATGATCAGTGCCGACTTGCTGTCGAGTTCTTCGCGGAGGACCAGTTTACCGATGATTGCGGTAAGCGCTGCGGACAACGCGTAGGTCGAGATGACCGAGAGGACGATTGCCGCAGTGAACGCGCCGATTTGGCCGCTCGTGAAGTCCGGTCTCGGGATCTCGCCACCTCTGGCATCGGAGACCGCCTGGATGTCTTTCTGCCATTGGGTCAAGGTGTCTTGGAAACTCGGTTCAACCGATACGAAGAGATATGCGCTGATCAACTGAAATGGCACCAAAATGGCCGCTGCGAATGGGACCAGCCTGCGAAAGTTGCGCGACCAGATCTTGATTGCTGCATCGAGAATTTCACTCGCCCGGCGCTCTCGAAGTTCTGGGGTCTGCTGGTCAGTCATGAGCCACAGTCTCGCGGACGCGCGCGCCGGAGTGGACCATATGCGGGTGGACTACTACGTGCGCAGATCAGCTGGCCGGCGGCCAGTTCGTTACCCGCGGCCACAGTTCGGACCCCGACGCGCAAAACGACCGGCCGACGGTGGCCGCCCACTCGGCCTCGGTTCCGAACTCATCGCGCCAGGCCCAAAGACGGCGGGTCGTGTACTGCAACCGGTGTTCGTCGGTGTACCCGATTGCTCCGTGGATCTGGTGGGCCAGCCGTGTCACGGTGCCTACGGCGCGGCCGGCATAGGCCTTGGCCGCCCCGATAGCGACGCGGTGCTCGTCTCGATCGCGACGAGTCACGGCAACATCGGCGGCGTTATCGACCGCCGCGTTGGCTGCGGCAGCCTCGCCAGCCATTTCGACCAGGTAGTGCTGGATGATCTGGAACTTCCCGATCGCCTTTCCGAACTGCTCTCGCTCGTTTGCGTATTGGATGGAGAGGTCAACCGCCTGTTCGAGTGCGCCGGCAAGGAGCATGGCGCGTCCGAACGCGCCGGCACCCAATCCGTCGGCCGACGTTGCGAACCCGCCAACCGCTCCCGCGCACAGGTCGGCGGGCTTGTAGCCTTTCCACGGCTCGCCCGCGTAGTTTGACCCGGTGTCGATTGGGGAAAGGTCTGTGGTCTGGTGGAGTGCAACCCCGGCGTCGGATACCGAGACAATGTGGCCGGCCACGCCTGCCCACGGGACCCGGACAACGTCGCGGCCCTCGCGTACGACGGCCAGCGCGAGCGGTCCGGCCGGAACCTCTTGGCCGGGCAGAAAGCTAGCTGCAATGAGTGTGTCGGCCAGTGGAACCGGAGCGCTGTGGCGTCCGGCTGCCTTGACGATTGCGACGAGATCATGCAGCGTGCCCCCTGCCCCGCCGCTTGCCTCGTCGCGACCGACGGCAGTGAGACCGTTTTCCTCAAGAAGTGTCCAAAGGGATACATCCATGGAACCCTCGGCGGCGTGAATGCGCTCCGGTGTGCATTCCTTTTCGAGCAGGGATTCGATCGTCTCGACGAGCAATTCATCGGCGCGCATAGAAGTTGTGTTCGTCGTCATTTCAGCGCACTCCCAATTCCCGGGCAACGATGCCTCGAAGTATTTCGTTGGTACCACCTCGGAGAGTGAATCCAGGCGCGGCCAGGACGGCGTCTTCAACCAGCAGATCGAACGCCCGGTTCACGCCGGGGGGAACGAGTTGCCGGGCGACCTCGCTGATCTCTGACTCCAATCGAGTTCCCATGTCCTTTACCAGAGCGGCCTCCGTGACGGGAAGGGCACCATTGTCGAGCGACACTGCCACCGAGATACACAATCGACGGAGCGCGCCGAGCCGAGTCACGAGCATGCCGATCTGTGCAGCTGCCTCATCGCTCGGATGGGGACCGACCGCCTCAATAAGTGCACTGAGCACCGGAAACGTGGAGAGGTAGCGTTCCGGGCCGGATCGCTCGAAGGCCAGTTCGCCAATTACCTGTGCCCACCCGTTGCCAAGCTGGCCGAGAAGCATGTAGTCGGGAACGAACACGTCGGCCATTACGACTTCGTTGAAATGGTGGTGCCCACTGAGCAAACGAATCGGCCGGATCTCGACACCCGGGGCATGGAGGTCCATGACGAACTGGCTCATGCCAGCGTGCTTCCCGCCTGCCTCTGCCAACGGGGTCGTGCGCACAAGAACAATGAAATAGTGGTTGTTGTGTGCCTGGCTGGTCCACACCTTGGTGCCATTGAGCAGCCAACCTCCGTCGGTGCGAGTTGCGGTTGAACGAATGTTGGCCAGGTCCGAGCCGGCATCGGGTTCACTCATTCCGATCGAGAAGTAAATCTCTCCGGACGCCATGCCGGGCACCAGTTCCCGTTTTGCCTGTTCGGATCCGTGCTTCAAGACGGCGGGACCGGATTGACGGTCACTCACCCAGTGCGCAGCGATTGGGGCCCCGTGGGCAAGGAGTTCCTCAGACACCACGAATCGATCAAGAGCGGTGAGCTCATGGCCGCCGTACTCTTTTGGCCACGACAGCCCAAGGAAACCATTCGTCCCGAGCTTTTTTGAAAACGTTGGGTCGTGTTGCGACAACCAGGTGTCGCAACGGGGCACGAACGACCCATCGGCGATTTCGGCGGCGAGAAACGAGCGCAGTCGAAGTCGAAGTTCTTCAGTTGACGCAGGCAGCGCCGCAGGGGGAAAAGAGAGTCGAGGCATCTCCTACAGTCTGGCCGACCGGGACAGGAAACAGCGAGTCGGCGACCATCGACCGTTAGGCCAATGCAGCGGCCAATGGGACTGCGGCTCGACCGAGGGATTGCGCGACGACATCGTTGGTGAGCACCCCTCCTACGCAATTGAATCCATGGGCCAGCGCCGGGTCGTGAAGGGGCGCGCCCCGGAGGTCGGCGGCGACAGCAGCGATGTAGGGGAGCGTTGCGTTCGTGAGCGCATAGGTTGATGTGAACGGAACGGCACCCGGCATGTTGCCAACGGCGTAATGCAGGACCCCGTGGAGTTCATAGGTGGGCGAGCTGTGGCTCGTCTCATGGGTGGTTTCGAAACAACCTCCCTGATCAACGGCGACGTCGACCACGACGGATCCGGGTCGCATTGACTTGATCATCGACTCGGTGACGACCACCGGTGCGCGTCCGCCGGCGACCAGCACCGCTCCAATGACGCAGTCGGCGTCGGCGACGGCGCGCTCAATCGCTCCGGCGTTCGACGCAATCGTCACGATCCGGCCCTGGTGGATCTGGTCGATGAACCGGAGTCGTTCCAGGTTCTTATCGATCAGGATCACTTCGGCTCCCATACCGGCGGCGACCCGTGCTGCGCTCCACCCGACGTTGCCGCCACCAAGCACCACTACCTTGGCCGGTTTCACGCCGGGAACGCCGCCCATCAAGAGGCCGCGTCCGCCCTTGGGTCGTTCCAGGAAATGCGCCCCCATCTGAGGTGCCAACTTTCCGGCCACTTCGCTCATCGGGGCCAAGAGCGGCAGCGTGGCGTTGGCAAGTTCGACCGTCTCGTAGGCAATCGCGGTGGTCTTGGCCGACAGGAGTGCATCGGCCACCTTCGGGTACGCAGCAAGGTGTAGGTACGTGAAGAGCGTCAGGTCGCAGCGGAGGTATTGAAACTCCGATTCCTGAGGCTCTTTGACCTTCACGACCATTTCTTGGGCCCACGCGTCCTCGGCGGTCGGCACGATCGTTGCGCCGGCGAGCCGGTAGTCATCGTCGGTGATGGAGCAACCGCTCCCGGCACCGGCCTGCACGAATACCTCCGTGCCGTGGCGTTCGAGTTCGCGAATCCCATCGGGAGTCATGGCGACGCGTCCTTCGGACGATTTGATTTCGGTGGGAACACCGACGGTTCGAGCGGTTGGAGCCATGTCTTATCGTCCACGAATCGACGCCGTGGAGTCGGAGGAATTCGCAGGCTGGTAGGGTCATGTGCCGTGGAATCCAAGGCGATCGACCGGATTGACCAGACAATCATCGCCGCGCTTCAGGCCGACGGTCGAATGAGCTGGCGCGAGCTCGGTGATCGAGTCCATCTCTCGGCCACGTCGGTCGGTGACCGGGTCCGGCGTCTGGAGCAGATGGGTGTCATCACGGCGTACCGGGCAATTATCGACCCGGCTGCGATCGGCCGCGAGTTGCGGGCCGTCGTGGAGTTGTCCTTGCGTCCCGAAGTGATCCCGGAAGACTTTGAAGCGGCGCTTGAGCTCCGTCCGGAGGTCACGTTCGCGGCCTATGTCACCGGCGCTGCGGACTATGCGATTCTTCTTGATTGTGCGGGCCCGCAGGGCCTTGACGCCTTTACCCGGTGGTGTAAGGCGAACGGAGCGGCACACACGGAGAGCCGGGTAGTGCTTCGCAGAGTTGTCGGCTATTAGGAGCCGACAACTCTGAATTCGTGTTCCGAATTCATGTGTAAAACTCACGCCCCGACGGTTTTTCGATTCATACTCACTTCTCGGGAAACGGAGAGGGAAAATACGTGACTCGCGGACAGGGCTCAGTAGCGCTCGCCAGCGTCTCGAAACGGTTCGGGGCAATTACAGCCGTCGACGATGTCTCGCTTGCCATCGAAGCAGGCGAATTCGTTGCGCTCCTCGGACCATCGGGTTGTGGGAAAACAACCTGCCTCCGCATGATTGCGGGGTTCGAACAGCCCGACGAAGGCGAGGTGTTCATTTCCGGTACGGCGGTGCAAACGATCCCAGCCCACAAACGTGATGTGAATACCGTCTTCCAGAGCTACTCCCTGTTCCCGCACATGACCGTGCTCGACAATGTCGCCTTTGGCCCTCGGTCGCGTGGTGTCGAAAAGGCGATGGCACGTCGTCAGGCGCAGGAGATGCTCGAAATCGTTCGGCTGGGCGATTTTGGGTCACGCAAACCAGCACAGATGTCGGGTGGACAGCAACAGCGCGTCGCGTTGGCGCGAGCCTTGGTCAATAGGCCAAGTGCACTTTTGCTCGATGAACCGCTCGCCGCGCTCGACCTCAAACTTCGCCAGGCGATGCAACTTGAGCTCAAACGGATTCAGCGTGAGGTCGGTATCACGTTCATCTTCGTGACCCACGACCAAGCGGAAGCCCTGACCATGAGCGACCGCATTGCCGTGATGAATCAGGGACGGATCGAGCAAATCGGCTCGCCGGAGGAAATCTACGGACAGCCAGCGTCAGTGTTCGTTGCAGGATTTATCGGTTCAGCGAACCTTCTGCCGGCCACAATCGTAGGTGTACAGAACGATTCGGTCGAGGCACGTCTCGCCGGTGGTGCCGCGGTGAGTTCGGTCCGCAACGGCCGTACGTTCACAGAGGGTCAGAAAGTCACCGTAATGCTGCGTCCGGAGCGCATTGCTCTCGATGACAATGAGCGGTCCGGACGAGTCGGCCTCTGGACGACCGTAACGAATCGAGTGTTCCACGGCGCATCAAGCGATGTGCACGTCTTGACCGACGAGGGAACCGAGTTGGTCGCCGACCTTGAGGCCGACGACGGATTGTCGTGCCAGGTCGGCGAACGTCTCTGGCTCAGTTGGGCAGTGGGGAGCGCATACGTGCTTCCAGAGGTGACGACGTTTGCCGGAGCAACCGGGACCGACGTCGAGCAAGTCGAAGCATCCCTGTGATTCCGCGACAATTTCGTTGCGATCCGTCAAACCCCTGGAGAACCGATGTCACTTTCCCGCCGTGAGTTCCTTGTTCGTTCCGGCTTGTTCGCCGTACTTTCGCCATCAGTGTTGGCCGCGTGCAGCAGCGGTGGGAAAACCAGTGGATCCAAGAAGACGGTAAGCATTGCTGCCTGGCCGGCCTACCTCGATGGCAGCGATGATCCGACCAAGTCGCCCACGATTGCCTCCTTTACGAAGACCACAGGGATCGAGGTGGACTACCAGGTGGCGATCGACGACAACGTTACGTTCACTTCAAAATTCGAAGCTGATCTGAAATCAGGAAAGGGCATCGGATTCGACATCGCCCAACCGACGTCGTGGATGGCCGCAAAGTGGATTGAGAACGGGTGGGTCGAATCACTTGGCGAAGTCCCGAACAAGGGCAATCTTGTTGATTCCCTGACCAACGTTGCCTACGACCCGGACCGTTCGAAGTCGCTCCCGTACTCAATCATTCAGACCGGGATCGCGTACTACCCCGACAAGACCGGTGGCGAGATTGCGAGCATCAAGGATCTGTTCAATCCGGCGTTGAAGGGAAAGATAACGATCCTCACTGAGATGCGTGACTCGGTCGGCTTCATGTTGCTGATGAACGGAATCAGCCCGGCCGATGCATCGCTTGGCGACATGTTGAAGGCGTGCGAGGAATTGAAGAAACTGCGCGATGCCGGTCAGTTCCGAAAGATAACTGGCAACGGGTACATCGAGGATCTCGGGACAGGCGACACCGCAGCATCGATGGCATGGTCCGGCGATGTGGCCAGTATCCAAGCCGATGCTCCCGACCTCAAATGGGTCATACCCGCCGAGGGCGGCATGTTGTCCAGTGACACGCTCGTGATTCCAAAGGGCGGCAACGTCGAGACCGCGTCCGCCTGGATCAACTATCTGTACGACCCGAAAGTGTCGGGTCCGCTTTTCGAGGCGATCAACTACGGATCTCCGGTGAAGGGTGCCAGCGAGTCGATGTCCGACGCTGCGAAGAACAGTTCGGTCATCAATCCGGGCCCGGAGGTAGCGCTGTCCACGTTCCGTTCCCTGACTGACGACGAAGCAACGCAGGTCGAGAACGCGTTCATCGCGGCGACGCAGCAAGGCTGATACAACGTGCACATAGCAATCGACGGGATGTAGGGCGTCATGGCGCTTACCGCTGGGGGTACAAAGGGAGTGGGCGACGGGCTGCGTCCTTCGCGAGTATCGGCCCCCTGGATCTTGCTCGCCCCTGGGCTGGCCTGGCTGACGTTCTTCTTCGTACTCCCGTTGTTCGAACTCGGTCGGGTCTCACTCCAAGACGGGGGTTTGTCGAACTACTCCAACGTCTTCGCTGATAACGGTAAAGTGATCATTCGCACCTTCGTCTACGCGTTTGTGGCTACCCTTCTGGCAATCGCGATCGGCTATCCGCTGGCGTACTTCATAGCGATGAAAGCGGGAAGGTTGAAGACGCTGCTGCTTGCTGCAGTGGTCGTGCCGTTCTTCGTCACCTACCTCATCCGAACGTTGGCATGGAAGATCTTGCTGTTTGGCGACGGCCCCGTGACGGGGGTGCTTCGATCGGTCGGGCTTCTGTCGAAGAACGGTGAGATTCTGAACACCCACGCGGCCGTGATCGGTGCGCTGGTTTACAACTTCTTGCCTTTCATGGTGCTGCCCATCTATGTGTCGCTCGACAAGATTGACCGACGTCTTCTGGAAGCGGCGCCAGATCTGTATGCCGACGCTCGCCGCACGTTTCGTCGGATTGTGTTGCCGCTTTCGCTTCCCGGGGTCTTTGCGGGCTCACTACTCACGTTTATCCCCGCATGTGGGGACTTCGTGAACGCAGAGTTGCTCGGCGGTGATCGTCAACAGATGATCGGCAACATTATCTCGAACAACTTCCTCCGACCGGCCTTCCGTCCGACGATGAGCGCACTGTCGTTCGTTCTGATGCTTCTGATCCTGTTCGGAGTGCTCATGTACGCCCGAGTTCTGGGAACCGAGGAGCTGGCGTGAACAAGCATTGGTCAAGTCGGCTACTCGGGGCGTGGTCCGGCGTGGTCGTGGCCTATCTTTTTGCGCCGATTCTTGTCGTGGTGCTCTTTTCGTTCAACGAGCCCGGTCGCCCGTCAGCGTCAGGTTGGGTCCCGGCGAAGTACAACTACAAATGGGGTCGGTTCTCGCTCAAGGCGTGGCGAGAGTGGAACTCCGATCCCGCTCTGACGAAGGCCTTTTTTCTAAGCGTACGGATTGCTTTTGTCGTTGTTGTGATTGCGACCATTCTGGGAACGTTGATGTCACTGGCCCTCGTCAAGTACCGCTTTCGCGGGAAGGGAGTCGTCAATATGCTGCTGGTATTGCCGCTCACGATGCCCGAAGTGGTGCTGGGTTTCTCACTCCTGACGCTCTTCACGACGGCCAACGTCGCACGTGGCTTGCTTACGATCATCATCGCGCACGTGATGTTTTGCGTGAGCTACATCACCACCACCGTCAAGGCGCGAATCCGAGGGTTCGACTGGCGACTCGAAGAGGCGGCCGCCGATCTCGGCGCAAACTCCTGGTACACGTTCACTCGTGTGACTCTTCCGATCATCGCGCCCGGTATCGCCGCAGCTGCGCTCCTCACTTTCGCGCTCTCCCTCGACGACTTCATCATCACGTACCTCAATTCCGGCCGCGTCGAGACGTTCCCGATTCGCATCTGGCTGAAGAAGAAGTTCGGCGTACCGCCCCTGATCAACGTGTTCGGAACCGTCGTCTTGTTGTTCTCCCTCGCCCTTTCCGTCGGTGGCGTCCTCGCCGGACGTCGAAAAGCCGCCCGGCTGTAACAACTGCTTGTCGAATGCTTACGGCTCGGCTTTACGGTGGCCGAATGAACCCGGTACCAAACCCTGTCGTGCCCGTCGCAAATCGCTTCACGCGTCGACATGCCCTTCGGCTCGGCGGCCTCGGTGTCGTAGGCGCAATTGTCGCGGCCTGTGGTTCCACTTCGTCCAACACCACCGATGGTACGGGTGCGAGTACGGCGAGCGACGTTGGATCGGCCGCTGAAGCTACGACTGAAGCGACCGTGGACGCGGCAGCGGCGACTGCGGCGGAACTCGCCTCGCTAAGCGCCCGAGACTTTGCGTCACTCGGTGCATGCCAGCTTGCACCGGAAAAGACAGCCGGTCCCTACCCCCTCGATGAGCAGTTCAACCGCCGTGACGTCACTGAAGGGATGCCCGGTCATCCGACTCGCCTCGGATTTCGCGTTCTGGATGACAATTGCGCGCCGGTGAGCAGCGCAACGGTCGAGATCTGGCATGTCGATGCCACGGGCGATTACTCCGCCTTCGTCGACAATGGAGGAGGTAAGGACAGCGGACCGGGCACCACGTTCCTGCGAGGTACACAGCCGACGAATGCCGACGGTATCGTGGAGTTTCATACGGTGTACCCCGGCTGGTATCGCGGCCGGGCGGTCCACATTCACCTACGTGTGCATATGAATGACCAGATCGTGCTGACCAGTCAGGTGTTCTTCGACGCCGACTATACGGCGTCGGTGTACCAATCGGCTCCCTACTCCGACAACGGACTGCCCGATACGCCCAACGAGTCCGACAACATTGCCGGTGACGTGAAGGCGGAGGGCACGCTCATGGCTACGATCGCTGGACCGACCCTTCGCGGCACCGGAACGGTGGCCCTCATCAACCTTGGCATCAATCCGACAACCCTCTTCGGGTAGCGACGGCGAGCTGTTGCGGGTCACGGTATCGGCTCTTGTAGCGTGTACGCCCATGTCGAAACAGCACAAGGTTGCCATCCTCGGTGGCGATGGAATCGGTCCCGAAGTCACCGCCGAAGCACTGAAGGTCGTTGCCGCAGCGGGCGTGGGACTCGACACGAAAGAGTACGACCTCGGTGGACGCCGGTACCATACAACCGGCGAAACGCTTTCCGACGCGACTTTGGCGGAACTGCGAGGGTACGACGCAATCTTGCTTGGTGCCATCGGCACACCCAGCGTCGCCCCTGGAGTGCTTGAGCGCGGTCTGCTGCTGAAGATGCGCTTCGAGTTGGACCTGTACATCAACCAGCGTCCGTTCCTCTATCCCCAGAACAACGTCGACTGCATCGTGATTCGTGAGAACACCGAAGGCACCTACGCTGGCGAGGGCGGACTCCTTCGCAAGGGGACGGCCCACGAAGTAGCGACGCAAGGCAGTGTCAACACACGCATGGGAGTAGAGCGCTGCGTGCGTTACGCGTTTGAACTTGCCCG
Organism: Acidimicrobiia bacterium; assembly: GCA_031429095.1. Classification (GTDB taxonomy): domain Bacteria; phylum Actinomycetota; class Acidimicrobiia; order Acidimicrobiales; family JANYDT01; genus JANOYY01. Next base: position 31,617 of record JANOYY010000037.1, read on the forward strand.
CAGCCGCCCGCGCAGGCACCTTACATTGGTCCATAAGACGAACGTGCTGCAATTCTCGGGCGACCTTTGGCAGCGCACGTTCAACGAGGTGGCTAGCGAGTATTGCGACGTCGAGACGGCGTATAACCATGTCGATGCAGCGTGTATCTACTTCGTGGATTCGCCGCAACGCTACGACGTGTTGGTGACCGACAACCTTTTCGGTGACATCCTTACCGACCTCGCAGGAGCAGTGAGTGGCGGTGTCGGCCTTGCCTCGTCGGCGAACCTCAACCCTGCTCGTACAGGTCCCTCGATGTTCGAGCCGGTGCACGGTTCTGCGCCCGATATCGTCGGCACCGGCAAGGCCGATCCGCGTGCCGCGATCATCTCTGCGTCGTTGATGCTGAACTTCCTCGGAGAGCCGGCAGCGGCCGCGAAGATCAAGGCCGTTGTCGAGGCAACGGTGACGGGTAACTCGGCAATGCCCGCCGGACCAACGTCGGCAATTGGCGACTACATCGCGGCGCACGTCTAGTCGCTGGCGTGTGTCTACGGGAGGCTTCTGAGGAACACGAGCCGGTCACGATTTGATCGCACCGGATCAAACGCATAGCCGTTCTCGTTGAACGAACTTAGTTCATCCACTGACGTAATACGTTCGCGTATTATCCATCCGGCCATCACTCCTCGGGCCTTCTTCGCGAAGAAGCTGATGGTCTTCGGATCACTGATTCCCTTGCGGTCAAGGAAGACCGGGGTAACGAGACCGGCGCCGAGTTTGGCGGGGCGAACGGAACCGAAGTACTCCTGCGACGCAAGGTTCACGAGCACCTTCTCGCCTGGACTGTCGGCAATTGCATCGCGAAGTGCATCGGTAATGGTGTCGCCCCAATAGTCATAGAGATTTGCACCGCGTCTGGTCTTGAGCCGGGTTCCCATTTCGAGCCGATACGGCATCATCAGGTCGAGCGGTCGAAGGAGTCCGTACAGGCCCGACAGGATTCGGAGGATCTTTTGGGCGTGTGCCCAATCCTCTTTACTGAACTTCGATGGTGCAGCCAGCCCGTCGTACACGTCGCCGTTGAACGCGAGGAGTGCCTGGCGCGAGTTGTGTGGGGTGAACGGCCGCTCCCAGTCCCGGTACCGCTCCACGTTCAGTTCCGCGAGGGCAGGCGAGATCGACATCAGCCTGGCAACGTCTTTGGCAGACTTCTTCCGCATCACGCCGATCAAGACTTCAGATCGGTCAAGCATCGTCGGTTCGGTGTACTCGGTGGTTGCGAGTGGGGTTTCGTAGTCCAGCGATTTCGCGGGGGAAAGAACAATCAGCACGCCTCAATAGTTGCGCACTCGGCGAACGTTGGTGGACGTCATGGAAATTGGGCCGGGAGGTCGGCCTCCGCTGGCTAGGGTCGAGCCATGGACGAAGCCGTGTGGGCCACAGGAACCCGTCCCACCCCTGCCCTGCTTCGTGCGTACGTTCTGACCCTCGTCAACGTGTTCGGCAACGGTCTCGTCATGGCCTATCAGCTGATCTTCCTGACCGACGTCCGCCAGATCGATCTGCGGGTGGCAGGGCTGCTCATGGGACTCATGGGAGTGGCGAGCCTCATCGCGTCACCGATCACGGGGACGTTTACCGATCGAATCGGGTCGGTCAACGCGATGTCGATCGGGTTCGCTCTCGGGATAGCCGGTTGGGCGGTATTGCTCGTCGGCGACGGCGTGGCGATGTCTGGGGTGGCGATGGTCCTCATCGGCCTCTCCATGGGAACGTCGTGGCCGGCCAGCGGCACGCTGGTTGCGAACCTGACGACCCCCGAAACCCGCTCGCGCGCTTTTGCGATTCAGCGAATGGTCATCAACGCAGCAATCGGGCTCGGGGGACTGGTGGGCGGGTTCGTTGCCGATGCGAAACGTCCTCGTACCTTCGAGGTTCTCTTCATGGCTGACATGGCGACGTTTGCTGTCGCGATGGTCCTCGGGTTGCATCTTGCTCGTGTCGTGCCGCGAGTGCGATCCGATGCCGCCACCCGCGTGGAGGAGCCAGGATACCGAGAGGTTCTGGCCGACCGATTCTTTTCGAGGACGTTGGCCTACGACCTTGCTACCGGTCTCACGTTCGCGTTCGCGTTTGATTTGCTCCCGAAATTTCTCACACTGCTAGGCGCGCGTACGAATGCGGTCGGCATCGTGTTTGCAGTCAACACGGCCGCCGTTGTGTTGTTGCAGCTACCGATAGTGCGCTGGACTGCTGGACGACGGCGGCTCCGCCTCCTCGAAGTGCAGTTCGGCGTCTTTGGGGTCGGGTTCGTGATTTGTTGGCTGGCGTCGAAAGTTGCGTCGGTGTGGATTCTGCCCTTTGTGATTGTTGCGGCCATCGTGTGGTCGGTCGGCGAGTGTGTCATGGGCACGGTGCGATCGCCGATGGTGGTGGACATGGCACGACCCCAGTTGGTGGGTCGGTACAACGCGCTCACCGCGATGATGTTCCAGTTGGGTATGTCGATGGGGCGTCCGCTGGGGGCGATCGCGTTGAAGCGGGGGCCCGGTCCGCTCTGGCTCCTCGCGGTCGTGGTCAGCCTCGCTGGTATGGCCTATCTGCGAGGTTTGGAGGGCTCAATCTCCGACCGGCTCCGCCGTAATCCGGCACTGCAGTAGTTTTGCTCCGCCATGAATCAGTCCTCCTCTGCCCAGCTTCGACGTCGTGGGCAGTTGTACATCGTGGTTGCCGCCGTGGCGTGGTCTATCGCCGGGGTCATGCAGCGAGGGCTCACAGTCGATACGCCGACGCAGGCTGCCGGACGGGCGTTCTTCGCGTTTGTCGCGCTCAGCGGCGTCTGTGTCTTTGAGGCGCGCCGTACGAACCAACGTTTATCGGCGTTCGTTCGTGCGATTGGATGGGCCGGAGTCGCGATGGCCGTCTGTCTGGCCGGTGCCTCGGGCTCGTTCATCATTGCGCTAAACAACGCCAGTGTGGCCAGTGTGCTGTTCCTGCAGACTTTGTCGCCATTTGTGGCCATTGTGTTTTCGCAGCTTCTCTTTGGTGAGCGCGCACCGCGCCGTACCTGGATTGCAATGGCGATAGCGGTTGTCGGCGTCGGTGTGATGGTTGGTGGCCCTCGAATCGGGTCGACGTTCGGATTGCTCTTCGCGCTATTGATGTCGTTCCTCTTCGGGTTGTCGATCGTACTGACAAGATATGCGCGCAGTGTATCGATGGCTCCAGGGTCGGCCCTCTCGCAACTCATTGTGTTCGTGGTCGCTGTCCCGTTTGCAGGTATCTCGTCCATCACCGGCGGTGACCTGACAAGGCTGGTGATCCTTGGTGTGTTCCAAATGGGACTTGGCCAGCTTTGTTTCGTAATGGGTGCTCGGCTGATCGACGCCGGCGAGACAGGTCTGATCACGCTGCTTGAGGTGTTACTCGGTCCGCTGTGGGTGTGGATGTTCTACCGGGAGAACCCGGGCCCGGGAACACTCCTCGGCGGTGTGATCCTGATCGGTGCCGTCGTGTACCAGACCCGTTCCGGGGGTTCGTCGACCGAGCCGCCGAAAATCGGCGACGCGCCCCTGGCGAGGTGTACCCACGCGACCAACTCAGGCACTTTCGCGACCAACTCAGGCAAAACGTCTTCAAAATGATAGGGAAAGTGCCAAGTTGGCTGACTTTGCGTTTCTCCCACGAAGCTGATCACCCGAGGCGGGCCTGAGTCCGCAACGCCTGTTCAACGAGTGCCGTGAACCCTGCGGCTGACGATGCGTGCGCGCCGTGGGTCGCGTCGGGGATCATTTCGAGCGCGACACGTGTATTGCCGGCCGCTCGTAGCATCGAGGCGACCTCAGTGGCGGATCGCTGCTGGTGCGGAAGCGATTTTGCGCCACAGCCGATGACCGTCGGGCAGGTGATGCGCACTGGATCGTAAGGACAACCGCCATCTCGCAGGCCGGAGAGGTCGAGCAGGAGCGCCGTGCCCTCGGCGCGTCGCGCCGCTTGCGTCTCCTCGCCGAGCATGGCCCACACGCGATCACCGACGATTCGTCGCATGAACGATTCGGCTGCAGCTTCAGGACCGCCATCGGAACCTGCGGCAATCGTCGAACCGCCCGCCGTGCTCGGCCACCAGTCGGTCCACGGCATCGGCGCCTCGTAGACGACGAGTGACTTGACCAACTCGGGGTTCTGGTCCGCAAGGCAGAGCGCGACGACGCCTCCGTAGCTATGCCCGACGAGCGTGGAGGGGGTGTGACCGACGACCCAACGGAGATCGTCCACGTGGTCCTGCAGCGACGTTGCTGGCGGCATCGAGTTCAATGACCGCGAATATCCGCGCCGATCATATGCGACAGTCGTATGTGTACTGAGGAATTTCCGAACTCGGACAAAGCTCGTATGACGGTCCATTGCGCCGTGAATGAATACGAGTGTTTCGCCCGACCCTCCGGGTCGGGTGTCGACAAATACTTCACCTGTTGAAGAGGGCACCTGGGCATTCAAGCACCAAAACGACACCGGAGAGAGTCAGACCACAGGGATCGGGGGTCGGGGATCGGGGGTCGGGGATCGGAGATCACCGGTCTCGCCCCGAGATGCGTCGCACGATGTGGTCCACCGCCCCGGCTGTCCGCGGGTGTGCCCCCGCTAAGAAAGCGACGCTATGAAGCCCGTGACCTCATCGACCCAGCGGTCCCAGAGTTGCGGGGGGTAGTCATGGCCCATGCCCTCGATAAGGACAAACTTTGCCCCGGGGACCAACTCGGCGCTTCGACGCCCACCGCTTTGATCGATCAGGGTGTCTTTGTCGCCGTGCATCACTAACATAGGTATACGTACTGATTTGAGCTTCTCGGCCCGCTGCCCTGAAGCACGTATGGCGAGAAACTGTCGCCCTGATCCCGTTGGTCGGAACGAACGATCAAACGCCGCTTCGGCATCTCGTCGCCAACGGGCCTCGTCGGCAAACTCGGGGCTACCCCACTCGTGAAGGCCATCAATGCTGGCCCGCACATAGGACTCCCGATCGGTTGCTGGGGGAGCGGTCAGCAGCGCCAACGCTCGTGGTGTCGACTGACCGAATTCAGGTTCGCCCGTCGTGGACATCACCGACGTCGCCGACAGCAAGCGACCGGGGTGCTCGATAGCGATCGTCTGCACAATCATTCCGCCCATGGAAAGACCCATCACATGTCCGCGTTCGATCCCTTCCGCATCAAGCACCGCGACTGCATCACGGGCCATGTCACTGACGGTGTACGCATTTCCCTCCGGGCCCACCGGCGCACCCTCGTACGATGTTGAAAGTCCGACGTCGCGGTTGTCGAAACGGATGACGTAGAAACCCTTGGCCACGAACTTGGTACACCAAGCGTCGTGGTAGTTGATCGATTGACTGCCGAGGCCGTTGATCAGCAGGAGCGCTGGGTCGCTCGACGAACCGAAGGATTGATAGAAGACTTCACAGTCACCGTTGCGCGCGATTGCCATGGCGGCGAACTTAGTGCCCGACACCTCACACACGCTACCTGGTGAGGAGCGCGACCTGGGCCGCTCGGATGGCCGGCGTCTGTCCCTGGACCAGCAAGAACATCGCTTCCCGGGCGAGCCGTTGCGCGAGTTGGCCCTTCACGATCGATGATCCTCCGTTGCGAGCGACGAAGGCGGTCGCCGCGTGCAGCGCGAGTGCCGTTGCCTCGGCCCGGGCCGATGCGACCGACGTCGGGTCGGGCGCTGTGTTGAGGCTGTCACGGCAGCGAGTGAGTTGATCTCCGAGCTTGCCTGCCTCAGCGCCGAGGAGCGCAATGGTGCGGGCGGCGTGCCCGAGAGCCACGGATCCGTTGGTCCGCAGGCCCGCAGCGTCGCGCACCTTCCACGTCTCAAGAGGCTCGGTGCCGGCAACCCTGTCGGATGAAACGCGGTGTTCTCGAAGTGTGAGCTCGACAGTCGACGACGCATTCACCGCGACGAGGTCAAGCCGCTGCGGCAACATCGTGGCGCATGCAGTCGCATCGACGACGAACCAAACAATCTGAGAGGGATCATCAGCGCGCATAGCAGCAAGGTGTACGAGATCGATTCGGGACCAGCCAGTTACCCAAGGAGCCTTGCCTGAGATCGTCCAACCATCACCGCTTGGCGTCGCCACGATCACTGGCGGACCACTCCGGCGAAGGTGTGCGAAGGCAACCCCGCTGCGGAGATCTCCAGAAGCAAGCCGCGAACCCCAGCGAGCATCGGACGCGAGGAGCCGGGAAGGTCCGAGATGTTGGAGCCACACGAACGTACTCGTGAGACACGCGCCAGCGAGCGTCTCGATGACCTCGAAGAGCGCCGCCGGGTCGTCAGCCGCCGCCGCTCCGTAGAGTCCGGCCTGCGCCAATGCATCGAGGTTCTCCCGTGGCAGAACAGCCAATTCGTCTGTCGCTGACGCGGTCGGAAAGAGCAGATCTTCAGCGAGGGTCTTCGCACGCAGGACCAGTTCACTCATCAAAATTGCCCCGAACACATCCCAGCATTGTGGTCGAAGCCGAATATGCAGTGTGCATCTTTCAGGGGCGGCTCCTACGATGTCGGGCATGTCGTTGAACTGCACTGTCACCAAAAACCCGAATCCGACCTCGGCGGAGCGCAAATCAGAGATTATGGAGGCCCCCGGGTTCGGCAAGTACTTCACGGACCACATGGTGCAGGTGACGTGGACGACAGAAGCCGGATGGCACGACGCCAAGGTGATGCCGTATGGCCCGATTGCCATGGACCCGGCGTCGGCAGTACTCCACTACGCGCAGGAGATCTTTGAGGGGCTCAAGGCGTATCGTCACGGCGACGCAAGCGTGTGGACGTTCCGACCCCGCGCCAACGCCGCACGGTTCAACCGTTCGGCGGCTCGGCTCGCCCTCCCCGAGCTTCCCGAAGAGGATTTCGTCGAAGCGATCACGCAATTGGTGTCGATCGACAGAGAATGGGTTCCAAGCGGCGCTGAGCAGAGTCTGTATCTGCGGCCCTTTATGTTTGCCTCGGAGGTCTTTCTCGGCGTGCGTCCGAGCGCGCACGTGACGTTCATGGTGATCGCGTCACCGGTGGGCTCGTACTTCGCAGGTGGCATCAAGCCCGTCAACATATGGCTCTCCCAGAACTACACCCGGGCTGCTCACGGAGGAACCGGTGCGGCAAAGTGTGGCGGGAACTACGCAGCGGGTCTCGTTGCGCAACTGGAGGCAACCGAGCACGGTTGCGATCAGGTCTGTTTCGTCGACGCGGTCGAGCAGAAATGGATCGAAGAGCTTGGCGGCATGAACCTGTACTTCGTGCACGCCGACGGTCGGCTTCTCACTCCACCGACGAGCGGGACGATCCTGGAGGGCGTCACGCGAGATTCGATTCTCAAGCTTGGTGCCGAGCTCGGTCTCACTCCGGAAGAACGGCCCGTGTCGGTCGACGATTGGAGAGGGGGGGTTTCGAGCGGGGAGATTCGCGAAGTGTTCGCATGTGGAACTGCTGCCGTGGTCACTCCGGTCGGACGCCTGATGTGGTCGGGTGGAGAAGTCGGCGATGGCAATGCCGGCGAGATGACCATGCGGATCCGTAATTCGCTGATCGACGTGCAGTACGGCCGGGCTGCTGACTCGCACTCCTGGTTGCATCGGCTGGCATAGGTGAAAGTTCGCATCGCCGTTGCGCCGCCCGCCTCGGCGCTCGCCGATGATCAGTTCGCTGACTATCTCGACGCGCTGGAGTCCTTCGGGTTCGACACGATTTGGCTGTCTGACGTCCCGCTCGGCCCGCTCGGTGACCCACTGATCAGCCTGACCTACGCAGCAGCGCGCACAGCCAAACTCAAATTGGGTATGAACGTTGTACCTCTCGGTCGAAACCCGCTGTGGTTGGCCAAGCAACTCGCGCAACTTGATCGACTGTCCAATGGCCGCCTACTTCTGTCGTTTGTCCCGGGGCTTGGTCAACCGGAGGAACGCGCGGCACTGGGCTACGCGAGCGGCGACGCCGGCCCGGACCATCGAGGCAACAGCATCGATGAGATCATCGCGCTGCTTCGTTCCTGGTGGGCTGGTGAAGCGGTAACCGGATCCCTTGGCCCGTTTCGCTATGACGGCGTGAAGATTGTCCCGCAGCCGAAGCAGGACCCGCTGGAGTTGTGGCTGGGCGGCATCGGGCCGGCCGCGCTCGACCGAGTCGCCCGACTGTCCGATGGCTGGTTAACAGCGAGCGCTACGCCACTGGAAGCTGCCGCCGGGCGAGTCACCATTGAGTGTCGTGCCTCCGCAATCGGTCGAACGATTGACGCCGATCACTTCGGCATCAGCATGCCATTCGCTCGTGAGGAACCAGACCCGGTATCCGTCGAGGCGCTGCGAAGGCGGCGCTCCGATCGTGACTTGTCAGGGGTTCTCCCCATCGGCGAAGAACGGCTCGTAAATCTACTACGCGCACATATTGATGGCGGGCTGACGAAATTTGTGTTGCGCTCGCTTTCCGGACCGGGAGTTGACTGGCGCGACGATTTGAGCTGGCTTGCCGATACGGTCCTGTCGCTCCAAACCTGACCTGTAGCATCTACACTCCGGCGATGGCTCCTCCGCGGCTGGGCATCGTTGGCACAGGGTTCATCTCCGTCTCGCACGCCCGAATGCTGAAGCGAGCCGCGACGCCGTTCGTACGGGCGAAGGCCTTCGACATCAACACCAGGCGCTGCCAAGGATTCGCGCAGCGGGGCGGATGGACAGCGGCAACATCGCTCGACGAGGTCCTTGACTCCTGCGACGCCGTGTTGGTGTCGACGTGGACGTCGGAGCATCGATCCATCGTGGAGGCGGCAGCAGCACGCGGGCTTCATGTGTTTTGCGAGAAGCCCTTGGCTACCTCAGTCGATGATGCCAGAGCGATGGTTCAGGCAGTGCGGCAGGCCGGGGTTGTGCACCAGTGCGGACTTGTCCTGCGGTGGTCCCCGGCCTACGTCGTGGCACGAGCCCTCGCTCATGAGCCCGATGCGGGCGACGTCATGGCCGTGGTGCTGCGAGACGACCAGTACCTTCCGGTCCAGGGGCGTTATGCATCAACCTGGCGAGGCGATGTCTCCAAGTCCGGCGGGGGTGTGTTGATCGAACATTCTGTGCACGACATGGATCTTCTCGAATGGATTCTCGGCCCCGTCGCAAACGTACGTGCGCATATTTCCTATCGAGACGGACTCATTGGAATAGACGACGTAGCTGCTGCGACGCTGGTGGGTCGCAACGGAGGAGTTGCGTCACTCACCACCGTATGGCACGACAACACCGCACGTGAATCGAATCGACATCTTGAGATCATCTGCCAACGTCGAATCATCACAGTCGCCCACGATGACTGGTTCGGACCTGTCACCTGGCAAGACCCCGACGGAGTTCTTCACGAGTACACTCCAGACCAGGCGGTTTCCCGAGCGACGGAACTGCTTGGTGCCGCACCGAACCCCGATGACGGGTTTCTGCGAGCGATCACGACGGGCACCGACGCGATGCCTGACCTCACCTTGGCGTTGCGTGCACAGCGGCTCGTCGAAGCCGGGTATCTCAGCCACAACCGCGGCGGTGCTGTTGTCGACGTGTAGGCCCTTCAATGCTGAGATTGGTACGCTGCAACGGTGACAACAGCCGAGGCCCTGATTGCGTGCGACGACATAAACGAGGCCCTTGCGTTTTACGTCGACCGACTTGGCTTTCGTGTCGATTCCATTTTCCCGGCCGAGGCTCCGAGCGTGGCAGTACTTCGCGGCTACGGTCTGCGGCTGCGGCTCGATCCGGCAGCTCCTCGTTCCCCGGCCGCAATTCGGATCTCTTCCACCGACCTTCACGCGATGGGAGGTGAAGGTCGAATTGTGGCACCCGACGGAACAACGATCGACATTGTCGATGCGGACCCACCGATCGTGTTGCCCCCGCTTCAGCAGTCGTTTGTGTTGGAACGTGCGTCCGACGATGCAAGTTGGACGGCAGGGCGCGCGGGCATGCGGTACCGCGATCTGATTCCCGATCGACAGGGCGGGCGATTCGTAGGTTCACATATTTGTATTCCAACGGCCGGCCCGGTGTCGGACTATGTGCATTTTCACAAGATCCGCTTCCAGATGATCTATTGCTACAAGGGCTGGACCCGACTGGTCTATGAAGATCAGGGCGAACCGTTCATCATGAAGGCTGGCGACTGTGTTCTTCAGCCCCCTCGCATACGCCATCGCGTGCTGGAGAGTTCCGCTGGACTCGAAGTCGTCGAGATCGGATGCCCCGCGCTCCACGAAACCTTTGCCGATCCAGAGACCGACCTGCCGACGATGGACGTTCGTCCGGAGCGTGATTTCGGCGGGCAGCGATTCGCATTCCATCGAGCCGAGACAGCGACGTGGCGTTCGTCAGCCGATGGTTTCGCGCGACGCCGGTTTGGATTCCGCGAGGCGACCGACGGACTCGCCGAGGCGAGTGTTCTACGTACGTCGCCACAATCATCGACTGGTGCATCAGTCGCATTGCATGTCGCATTGCAGAGCGTTGACGCCGAGTTCTATTTCATGTTCGTTCTCGCCGGACACGCCACGCTTCTCAGGAGCGAACATGGCGGCGAGGCTCTCGCGCCCGGTGACAGCTTTGTAATGCCGAGCAATCAGAAGTTTGCGCTGACAGAGCGATCTCCGGACGTCGAACTACTCGAAGTCGTTCTTCCGGCACACCGCTAGGCTCGATGTCGTGTCGACCGTCGCCGAAGAGTTCCGATCATCATTTCCGATCTTCGAACATCGGGTGTATCTGAACTCCTGTTCCCAAGGTGCGCTGTCGCATCAGGTGCGTGGCGCCTACGAAACGTTCCTTGATGGTTGGGAACGCGAAGGTGCACAGTGGAATGCGTGGACGGAGCGCAACGAACTTGTTCGCGCCGGCTGGGCGGACCTGGTGAACGCATCTCCCGACAGCGTGGCGGTGACCACTTCAGTATCGGCTGGCCTCTCCGCATTCCTTTCGAGCCTGCAGTTCAAGCCCGAACGCAATCGGATCGTGATAACGGACTTCGAATTTCCGACGTCGGGCCAGAACGCGTTCGCGCAGGAGGCGCGTGGTGCGGAGGTCGTGGTGGTGCCCGCGCGCAACGCAACGGTAGAGATCGATGACATCGCGGCGGCCGTCGACGAACGTACTGCCCTCGTGATGATGACCCATGTGTGTTATCGCAACGGAAGTCGTCTTGACCCGAAAGCGGTCGCCGCAATCGCTCATGCCAAGGGCGCCCTCGTCGCCGTCGACGCCTACCAGGCAATGGGTTCGGTTCCGATCGACGTGATCGACCTTGACGTCGACGTCCTGGTCGCCGGGGCGCTGAAGTACCTTCTCGGATCGGCGGGCCTCGGTTTCATGTACGTCCGGCCTTCCTTGCTTGGTGGTCATACCCCGACGTCGACAGGATGGTTCGCTGACTCCGACATCTTTGCAATGGATCATCGGCGCTACTCCCCGTCACCCACGGCGCGTCGATTCGAGTCAGGGACGCCGCCGGTACCGAACCTGTTCGCAGGGCTCGCTGGAATCAACCTGGTGCGCAGCGTCGGCGTCGACGTCATCGAAGCACACGTCCAGGACCTCGTCGATCGATTCCGGGCTGGCCTCGAAGAACTTGGCGCAACCATCGTCACGCCCGAGGCCCGGCCACAGCGGGGGGCGATGATCGCAGTTGCGTCGACCGATGAGAACGCATTGGTCGCCAAACTCGATGCCGCCGGCTTCGCAGTGTCGTGCCGTGATGGAAACCTGCGGCTCTCGCTGCATCTCTACAACTCCGTCGATGACGTCGACGCTTGCCTGCGTGAGATCCGTTACCACCGCAGCCTCCTGACCTGACTTTCGGCCGCTCACTGCCTTTACCTGATAACTTTCGCCCGTTCCGGCAGCGGAATCGGCTGCCCGACTGAACAGGGGAAGAATATGCGTAAACGACTACTCATTGCACCACTCGTGGTGATCGCGTTATCAGCGACTGCCTGCTCGAAGAGCGACAGCAACGATACGACTGCGGCGACCGAGGTGCCAGGATCGGAAGCTGGCGCCACCGAAGCAGCGGCGACTGAGGCCGCGGCTACCGAGGCGGCTGCGGACACCGAAGCAGTAGCCAGCGAGGCCGCTGGTGACACGGCGGCCATGGCTGCTGGTTCAGGAAAGGACTGCGCCGCCGCGATCGGATTCATGGGTCCGTTCACCGGCGATGCAGCGTCGATCGGCCAAGAGCAGTTGAACTGGGGCAAGTTGGGCCTCGAAGACTTCAACAAGGCGAACGGCACAAAGTTCACCTTTGTCGAGACCGACACCCAACTTGACCCGGCCCAGGCCACCACGGGTGGACAGAAGCTGGTGTCCGACGCCAGCGTTGTTGGCGTCCTCGGACCAGCGGGTTCACAGGAAGTTGAAGCAATCGGGCCGGCGCTGACCGAAGCAAAGCTGGTGTTCGTATCGCCGTCGGCGACTCGCACGAGTCTGACGCTAGAAGGCAAGTTCACGACGTTCGCCCGTGTCGTCCCGAACGATGATGCGCAGGGTCCCACGATCGCGAACTTTGCAAAAGACGTCGTCGGAGCGAAGAAGGTGTTGATCGTCGACGATCAGACCTCGTACTCGACCGGCCTTGCCGATTCGGTCACCAAGGCACTTGAGTCAGGCGGTGTATCGGTCGTTCGCGAGTCGATCGCACAGAAGTCCACCGACTTCTCGTCGCTCGTCGCAAAAGTTACCGATGACACGGGAGCCGTCATCCTCCCGTGGCAGCTTGCCGCGAATGCTCAGCAGTTCGGAACCCAGCTCGCCGAGCAGGGCAAGAAGGCTGCGGTCATCGGCAGCGATGGCGTGTACTCACCGAAGGACTTCTCACTTGAGGGGGCCTACGTTACGTCGTTCGCCCCTGACGTCCGCGGCGTTGCTGCCGCCGCACCGGTTGTCGAGGCCTACAAAGCAGCCCATGACGACAGCTTCGGTACCTTCGGTCCCCCGGTCTATGTCGGTGCTCAGCTGATCGCAACCGGTATCGCCGCAACCTGCAAGGACGGCAAGCCCGGCACACGTGAAGAGGTAACGGCAGCCGTGAAGGCCGCCAAGCTCGAGAACACGATCCTCGGCGGTCCAGTTGCGCTCGACGCAGCCGGTGATGTGGTTGGAGCGAAGTTCTACATGTCGAAGATCACGGGCGGCAAGTACGCCCTTGTACCCTGATCTGAATTGATCTGAGCACGTACTACTCCTCGCACGCGTCGGACTGTTGATGGGCCAATTCGTTCAGTTGGTCGTCAACGGTCTGACGCTGGGGAGTTTGTACGCGCTCATTGCATTGGGGTACTCGCTTGTATACGGAGTGCTCAAGCTATTGAACTTCGCCCACGGTGAGGTGTACATGATCGGGTCTTTCATTGGTTACGCGATGTTGCAGATTCTCGGTGGCGCGAAAGATCCAGTGTTGCCGATCGGGATTCTGCTTCCGGTCCTGTTGATCGTGGCCGCGTTGGGTGCTGGTCTCGTCGGAGTCGCGGTCGAGCGGTTTGCGTACCGTCCACTTCGCACGGCCCCACGTATTGCGCCCCTGGTGTCGGCACTCGGAACCTCGATATTCCTCCAGGCTGCGGTGTTGCTTGTCGTAGGTGCACGTATCGTTCGCTACGAAAGCGAACGCCTTGTCGACATTCGCAGCGGGATACATGTCGGCGTCCTCAATGTCAGCGTGATGCGTCTGTTTGTGATCGGCGTGAGCGCCGTTGTGATGATTGGGCTGTCGATCTTCACCCGTCGCAGCAAGCTGGGGAAGGCCATGCGGGCAGTGTCCTACGACGCTGAAGCTGCGCAGATGATGGGCATGGATGTGAACCGGGTCGTTATGGTGACGTTCTTCATCGGTTCCGCCCTTGCCGGAATCGGTGGCGTGATGAGTGGCCTGGTCTACAACCGGGTGTTTCACACCATGGGTTTCGTCGCTGGTCTCAAAGGGTTTACCGCCTCCGTCGTCGGCGGCATCGGGTCCGTGCAAGGAGCAATGGCCGGGGGCCTCATCATCGGATTCGCGGAGAGTTTCGCCCAGGGCTACGTGTCGACCACGTTCTACGACGTTGTGGTCTTCGTCGTGCTCATCGCGTTCTTGTTGATTCGCCCCCGCGGTTTGTTCGGTGTTCAGGAATTGAAGAAGGTCTGATGACGGACGAACTCACACCCGCCCATGAGCCCAGCGACGTGCCCCGCAGCCGATCGATCGGAAAAGACGAGTGGGTCGAGCAGTCAGCCGGTCGACGACAAGAGTCCCCCGCAGCCAGACTTCGTCGGCGCGTCCGTGAGATTCCCGTGCACTTGCGAGTACTCGGTGGGGGCGTCGTTGCGCTGTTGTTCGCGCTCGTTTCACCGACCGATTACACCACGCGTGTCGCCTTCACCGTCGCCCTGTACACACTCCTGGCCACGGGTCTCAACCTGGTGGTCGGCTGGGCCGGCCTTCTCGATCTCGGTTATGCCGCGTTCTTCGGTTTCGGGGCCTATGCCTACGCCCTTCTGTCTTCCGACAAGTTCGATCTTCACTGGCCCACGTTGGTCTCGGTACCAGTCGTCGTGTTGGGAACTGCCCTGCTCGGCCTGGTGCTCGGTCTCCCGTCTCGACGACTGAGCGGGGATTACCTCGCAATCGTGACCCTGTTCTTCGGCCAGATCTTTGTGAGCCTCGTCAACAACGGGGATCGACTTCAGATAAAGCTCGGAGGCGCGAACCTACCCCGCAAACCGTGGAACATTACGGGCGGTCCGAACGGGGTGACGGGGATCGATCCGCTCTCGGTTCTCGGATACTCGGCCCGAACGATCACCTCGTACTACGTGATTGCCGTGTCGCTTGCCGTGGTTGTAATGCTGTTGTTCTATCGACTGCGACAGTCGCGTTCAGGTCTTGCGCTTCGATCCATGCGAGAGGATGCCCTCGCCGCGGAGATCCTGTCCGTGCCGGTGCGTCGCCTTCGTCTGCTTGCGTTTGCCGTCGGTGCGAGTGTCGCCGGACTGGCCGGCGTGGTGTTTGCTGCTGTCCAACTCTCGGTGTTCGGAAGCAACTTCGATCTTCCGTTTCTGATTCTGATGTACGTCGCCGCAATTCTCGGTGGCCTCGGGAACATAGGGGGCGGGTTTGCCGGTGCATTCATCGTCGCAGTACTTCCCGAAATGCTTCGCACTCCCTCCACCGGTCGCCTTCTTGTTTACGGTGCCCTGGCCCTCTACGTCGTCTTGCGTCTCCGCCGTTCTGCTCCGTTCCTGCAATTCACAGGTGCACTTATCGTCTCCGGTGCGATCGTGCAGCTTGCGCTCAAGTTGTTCGATACCGCCCTTCGGCCGAGGAGTTCTGGCCTCGCCGGAATCACAGGGTCGCTTGTGCCTCATCTGCAAAACAGCACCCGTTTCGGCAACGCCGCCTTTTTGACAGTCATCGCGACAGGCCTCGCACTGACGACTGTGGCGAAGAAGTGGCGTCCGATGGGAGCGGGTGTGGTGGCCTACACCGGAATGCTCGCATGGGAAAACCGCCTGGCCGAACAAGCCTCCATTACCCGTCAGTTGCTCGTGGGGGCAGCACTTGTCGCAATCATGGCAAGTCGGCCACAGGGGATCTTCGGTACCAAACGCGTTGAGGTGCTCTGATGGCGCTTCTCGATATTTCCGATGTCAGTTTGAGCTTCGGCGGATTGCAAGTGCTCAATTCCCTCAACCTGAGCGTCGACGAACACGAAATTGTTGCGGTGATCGGACCCAACGGTGCCGGAAAGACCACCCTCTTCAACATGATCACCGGCGTATACCGGCCCGATCACGGCGACGTTCGATTCGACGGCTCGAGTCTGGTCGGGCTCGACCCGAACCGCATCAACGATTTGGGAATCGCCCGGACGTTCCAGAATTTGCGTTTGTTCCTGAACATGACGGTGAAGGAAAACGTATTGGCCACGATGTACGGACGCAATCGTTCGGGCATGCTCGCCGGTGCGCTCGGGCTGCCCCGGGCGCGTCGGGAAGAACGAGCAATGCACGCTCATGCCGAGGAGCTGTTGGCCTTCTTCGGAACGCGCTTGCAGGGGTATCGCTTCGATCAGCCGGCGTACTCGCTGTCCTACGCCAATCGGCGTCGTCTGGAAATTGCTCGGGCGCTGGCGACCCGTCCGCGGCTCCTTCTCGTCGATGAGCCGGCCGCCGGAATGAATCCGACGGAAACACATGAGATCACCGAGCTCATCGGACGCCTTCGCAAGGAACTCGGACTCACGATCTTGATCATCGAACACGACATGCACGTTGTCGAAGGGGTGAGCGATCGAGTCGTTGCGCTCGACCATGGCACCAAGATTGCCGAGGGCAGTTTTGAACATGTGGCCATGGACTCGGCGGTCGTCGAGGCCTACCTCGGCAAGGGTGCGGCGATTACGAAATGAGCATGGAACCGCTGCTGCGGCTGTCGGGGATCAACACCTTCTACGGTCCAATCCATATTCTCCAAGACGTGGCACTCGACGTCGGTCCCTGCGAGTTGGTCTGTCTCCTCGGTGGAAATGCCTGTGGCAAGTCGACGACGCTGAAGACGATCTTGGGGCTCGTGCCCGCGTCGAGCGGCACGGTGATGTTCGATGGCCGCGACGTGACCCGAGACGCCACGCCCAAGCGGATCGCCGCTGGCATGGCTGTCGTGCCGGAGAACCGTAGAGTGTTTGCGCCGATGACGGTGCTCGAGAACCTCGAGATGGGCGCCTATCTCCGCACGGATGACCTTACCGACGACTTTATGCGCGCATACGACCTGTTCCCGTTGCTGTACGAGCGTCGGAATCAGCTGGCGGGGACATTGTCGGGAGGGGAGCAGCAGATGCTGGCCATGGGCCGGGCCCTCATGAGTCGCCCCAAACTGATTCTCATGGACGAGCCCTCCATGGGGCTGGCCCCGGTGCTGGTGGAGAAAAGCTTTCAAATCATCGAGCAGGTTAATCAGTCGGGTGTCGCCATGCTGATCGTCGAGCAGAACGCGAACCAGGCCCTCTCGATTGCGTCACGCGGCTTTGTCCTACAGACGGGACGTGTCGTCCTCGCTGGTACCGCTGGAGAGCTGGCCGCCGACGAGGAGCTTCGTCGGGCCTACCTCGGCCGCTGAGCTCGTCTTCGCCGTCTTCGTCTTCGCCGTCTTCGTCGTGAATTGCGGCCACTGCCGCCGCTGTGCCCGATAGCCTGGCTACCCTCATGGCACGACTGATCGAACCCCGCACCCTCAAGGGCTTCCGCGACTATCTCCCGGCACTGGCCATTCCCCGAGAACGACTGGTCGACGCCGCCAGGCAAGTGTTTCGTTCCTACGGCTTTGCCCCAATCGATACGCCCGCCCTCGAACTCACTGAGGTCCTCCTGGCGAAGGTCGACGACGGCGCCGAGGTCCGCAAACAGTTGTATCGCTTCACCGACGCAGGCGGACGCGACGTTGCCCTGCGTTTCGACCTGACCGTGCCCCTTGCTCGCTTCGTAAGTCAACATGTGAACGAACTCGGCACACCTTTTCGTCGGTATCATGTCGGCCCGGTTTGGCGAGGCGAGAACACGCAGGCCGGTCGCTACCGCGAGTTCATGCAGTGCGACTTCGACACAATTGGGTCGACTGATAACGCGGCCGACGTCGAGATTGCGCTCGTGATCTGTGACCTGTTGCGCGCACTGGGGTTCGAGAGGTTCGAAGTTCGCGTCAACAACCGGCAAGTGCTCAACGGTCTTCTTGCGGAGATCGGCCTCCCTGTCGACGCAGCCACCGCTGTGTTGCGCGCTCTCGACAAGCTTCTCAAGATCGGTGCCGACGCCGTGCGCGACGAGATGATCCGCGAGGCTGGCGCGACCACGGAGCAGGCCGACTCGGTGATCGCGCTCGCGCAGACATCTGGTACGAACGCCGAGGTGCTCGACGCGCTCGGGCAGCGATTCGCCGGTAACGATCCGGCGCTCGAGGGCGTCCGAAACCTTCGCCAGCTTGTCGACACCGCGACGAAGGCTGGCATACCGGATGGCCAAATCAAAGTGGACTTATCAATCTGTCGCGGTCTCGACTACTACACAGGCACGGTGTATGAAACGTTTCTCACCGACCTCCCTGGGATCGGGAGCATTTGTTCCGGTGGGCGTTATGACGACCTCACGGGACGTTACACCAAACAGTCATTACCGGGTGTCGGTGCGTCGTTGGGCCTCGACCGTTTGCTTGCGGCCATGGAACAGCTGCACCTTCTGGACCAATCGGTAGCCACCGCAGCTCCGGTCCTGATCACTCGCCTGGAAGGCGATCGTCTTGGCGACTACCAGCGGGTGGCGCGTGAACTCCGTGCCGTTGGAATCGGCGTCGACGTTTTCCCCGACACCAAGAAGCTCGGCCAGCAACTCGCCTATGCGGAGCGAAAAGGTTTTGCACTCGCGTTGATCGCGGGGAGCGACGAGTTCGCAAGCGACATGTGGAAGGTCAAGCTGCTTGCGAAACGTGAGGAGCGCACGGTGCGGTCTGGCGACCTCATCGCTGCGATCCAAGAAATCCTCGCCGAGGATTAGGGACCGCGAAGGCGTGTTGGCCTAGTTTGAGGGCGTGAATCCTCGGTCGACGACGAGCCAGTACCGGCTGGGCGTCGTCGTGGCGATGCTGGCGATGGCATCGCTTCCCCTGGGGGTTACCGGCGCAAACCTTGCGTTCCCGGCGTTGGAGGCTGAATTTGCCAACACGGCCCGAGAAACTCTTTCCTGGGCCCTCTCGGGTTACTCGATTGTTCTTGCCGCGTTCACCCTTCTCGGTGGGCAGCTGTCCGATCGGCTCGGATCGTTCCGAATGTTTACTCTCGGTATCGGCACCTACGGGGTGTTCAACATCGCCGCGGCGCTTGCTCCCTCCGCAGAGTTGCTCATCGCCGCCCGGGTTCTCCAGGGGGCCGGGGGAGCGTTGATAGTACCGTCGTCGCTGGCAATTGCGCTCGCCCGTAGTCCGGCGGAAAAACGCACATTCACCATTGGCGTGTGGACGGCGTCGTTTCCGATTGGGTCTTCGTTCGCGCCGGTTGTCGCGTCGCTGTTGCTCGACTGGTCGGGTTGGCGTGCCATCTACTGGGCGATCAGTGTGGTGTGTCTGAGCGCCCTCGGGCTGGCCTGGAGTTTGGGAAATCACACGTCTGGGTCGGGGTCGGTGGCGGTCGCCAGCGCAGGCCCGTCGGGACTTCCCGATTTCTTGGGGATCGCCGTTGGAACTATGGCGGTTGGGTTTCTGGCCCTCGGAATTGTTCAGGGTCGAAACTGGGGATGGACGTCGAGGTCGACGCTGGCCGCCCTCGGTGTCGCAGCGCTGCTGCTGCCGTTGTTTGTCGAGCGATCTCGACGCCACGACAACCCGCTCATCGAGCTTGACCTGTTCCGGATCCGATCGTTTCGAATCGCCAACATCGCGAACGTCTTGGTTGCGATCGTGGGCACATCGACATGGTTGCTTTGGCCCCTTTTCATGCACAACGTGTGGAACTACAGCAACTTACGAATTGGTCTTGCGATGACGCCGACTCCGGCGCTGGGTGGGATTGGTTCGATCCTGGCCGCACGGTATGCGGCGACCAACGGTCATCGACGTTTGCTCGTGGTCGGCTCTGCGTTCTTCACGTTGGCGTGCGCGCTGTTTGCGCTCCTTCCCACGGTCACGCCAAACTACTGGTCGGGCATGTTCCCGGGATTTGTCCTGATGGGATTCGGTATGGGGATGTCTTTTGCCCCGCTCAACGGCGCAGCGCTTGTCGATATACCCACCTCGTCAATTGGTCAGGCGAACGCGGCGTTTTCGACCGGACGCTTCCTCAGCGGTGCCCTTGGAGTGGCAGCAGTCATCGCCGCATTGAACGGAAAGTCCGCCAACCCCATCGACAACTTCGCTCGTGCGTTCTGGCTCCTCACCTTTGTCGGTGCGCTGGCGTTTCTTCTGCTGTTCCTCCTGTGGGAAAGTCGCTCACCCGGCCAGGCTCGCCGCAGTTGAGGTGTACAAAATCGACACCCGAACGCAGCGTCGATACAAGACAGGGGACCGGGAGAAGCGTTCACTGAGGAGGTGAACGTTTCCGGATCCAACCCCGACGCCGTGACTGGTCTCGTTGAACGCGCCGTTGCCCTTGCTGGCGAAGTCGTCGCCGCGATCGAACCTGCCAACCGGCGGCTTGTTTCGGTGGTGCGCGATCGCGCGGCCGCCGAGTTCACGTTCGCGCTCACCGACGAGATTCTTCGATGTCCGGATCCTCGAACTTCCGCGGCCGCGTTTCGGGCGTTGGTCGCGCGAGGTCTCCCGCGTTCGTTTCCTGTGTCGGACCGCGTACTGTTGGCTATTGGTGCTCAGTCGACGCGTCTCGCTCCGGGGCTGGTCATGAAGCTTGTGTCGTCGCGACTGCGTCAGGTGTCTGCGACTTCGGTGCTCCCTTCCGAGGACCCGGCCCTGGCGAAGCGGCTGGCCGCAACCCGGAGCGGTGGCTCCAGTACAAACGTAAATGTGCTGGGCGAGGCGATCATCGGTGAGGGCGAAGCCATTCGACGTCGAGATCGCGTCGTTGCGATGCTTGGCCGATCAGACGTCGACGCCGTATCGGTGAAGCTCAGCTCCATTGCAGCAAACCTAAGCCCACTTGCTTTCGATGCCACCGTCGCCCGCGTGGTCGATCGCCTGACTCCCATTTATCGTGCGGCGCTCGCTCGAGATGTACCCGCCCTGGTGACCCTCGATATGGAGGAGTACCGCGACCTCGAACTGACGGCGGAAGTGTTGCTACGTGCACTCTCTAGCCCAGAGTTCGATCAATTGCGTGCCGGTATCGTGCTCCAGGCCTACTTGCCGGACGCCCACGCCATTGCCGAGCGGCTGATCGACTTCGCACTCCTTCGGCGCGCACGGGGCGGTGCTCCGATTCGCATCCGCCTGGTGAAGGGCGCCAACTTGGCCATGGAACGAGTCGAAGCCGAACAGCGAGGCTGGCCGCTGGCGACGTTTGGTTCCAAACCCGAGGTCGACGCCAGCTACAAGCGTCTGCTGCGACGGCTCATGGCCGCTCAGCACAACGATGCAGTTATTGTGGGGTTGGCCAGCCACAACGTTTTCGACATCGCGTATGGCCTTACGCTGGCGATCGAGCAGCGCGCTACGGGTGCCGCCGCCTCCTTGGAGTTCGAAACGCTCGAAGGCATGGCCACTGGCCTGGCGGCTGCGCTCGCCAAACGTGGTGAATCATCGCTCGTGTATTCACCGGTGGTTGCCCACGGAGCCTTCGAAGCGGCCATCGCCTATCTGGTTCGCCGCCTCGATGAGAACACCTCACCCGAGAATTTCTTGCATGCCGTTCTCGATCTTGAACCCGGATCGCGTCGCTTCACTATGGAGGCCGACAAGTTTGTGGCGTCGCTTGAGGCGAGTTACACGCTCAATACGAGTTCGCGTCGAGAGCGCGATCGACGCGATCTTTCACCCAGCTTTGCCAACGAAGTCGACACCGACTTTGCGCTCGGGCGAAATCGGAAGTTGGCCATCGCCGCGTTGGATCAATGGTCCCCTCCCCGAGGCCCGGTGCAACCCATCGTGGCAGGTACCTCCCGAACCACGCACAATCAACGTGCACTTATGAACCCGTCCGTTGGGGAGCGAATCGGCATGGTACAACTGGCCGATTTCGCTCTGGTCGATGAGTGCGTTGGAGCGGCCCGAGTTGCGATAAACGCGTGGGCCGCGCAGTCGCCGGCGCAACGTGGCGACGTAATTGCCCGGATCGGTGACGTGGTTGCTGTGCAAAGGTTCGAGATTCTTGCCACGATGGCGTTCGAAACGGGCAAGACGGTAAGCCAGGGTGACCCGGAGGTCTCTGAGGCCATCGACTTTGCCCGCTATTACGCGTCGAATGCCGATCTCCTTCGTGGCCTGAGCGACAGTGGCCCTGTCGCAACGCCCCACGGAGTCGTGGTCGTGACGCCACCGTGGAACTTCCCGTTCGCGATTTTGCTCGGTGGGGTTACCGGTGCGTTGATGGCTGGCAACGCTGTCATCATCAAACCGGCACCGCAAGCAGTGCTGTGTGCAGAACTGGTTGCGCGGTGCTGTTGGGAGGCGGGCGTTCCTCGCGACGTACTTCAGTTCCTCCCGTGCGGTGACGACGAAGTGGGTCAGCATCTGGTCGCCCACCCGGGAGTCGACACGATACTGCTGACCGGTGGCATTGAGACCGCCCGAATGTTTCAGCAGTGGCGGCCCGAACGAAAGGTCCTGGCCGAAACGAGTGGGAAGAACGCAATAGTCATTACCGCCTCGGCCGACATCGACAGCGCGCTGAAAGACCTTGTGGCGAGCGCCTTTGGCCATGCCGGACAAAAGTGTTCGGCGGCGAGTCTGGCGATTTTCGCTCCCTGTTGGTACGACAACCCCGAAGTGTTGGAGCGATTGGCCGACGCAGTGCGGAGCCTCGAAGTTGGTCCGGCCTCGGACCCCGCTACCGATGTCGGGCCGCTTATCGAACCGCCGTCCCCGAAACTGCGACGTGCGCTTACTGTACTCGATGCAGGTGAAGTATGGCTCGTTGAACCGCGACAGCTCGATGCTGATGGTCGGGTGTGGACGCCGGGGGTACGTGTAGGCGTCGCCCGCGGTTCGTGGTTCCACCAAACGGAGTGCTTCGGTCCGGTTCTCGGTGTCATGCGCGCCGAATCCCTGGCCGACGCACTCGCCACTCAGAATGGAGTCGAGTTCGGGTTGACGGCGGGCTTGCAGTCACTTGATGAACGCGAAGTGGCTACATGGATCGAGCGCGTCGAGGCCGGTAATCTGTACGTAAACAGATCAATCACCGGAGCAATCGTGCGGCGCCAGCCATTCGGTGGTTGGAAGAACTCGTCTGTTGGCCCAGGCGCAAAGGCCGGCGGCCCGGGCTACGTCGTTTCTCTCCAGAACTGGCGTGAGTCGGGTGAGCCAACCAGCGATGTGGTCGCTGACGTTGCTGCTCGCTTTCGCGAGGTCGCCGACTCGTACTTCTTTGCCGAGCAGGACCCTTCCAAGCTCATTGCGGAATCGAACGTGCTTCGGCACCGACCGCTTCCCAACGGGGTCGCCGTGCGACTCGGGGATGGAGCGCCAGCGTGGGCGCAGAGCGTTCTGAGGGCGGCGGCTGTTGCGACCGGCACACCGGTTTGGTCCTCGGCTGCCTCTCTCGAATCGGAGGTGGACTTTCTCACTCGATTGGTGGGAACCAAGGTGGACCGAGTCCGAGTCATTGGGCAGGTCTCGCGTGAACTACATGCAGCCCTGCACGAGCATGGCGTTACTGTCGACGACGCTGCGCTCACCACGAACCCCCGTCTTGAACTGTCCCACTGGCTGCGCGAACAATCGGTGACGATCACTCGGCACCGTCATGGACATATGATCACCCCGTGACCGCCGAAGATCGCGAGGAGTTGTTGCGTGCCGCGCTCCTCACTGCCGATCTGCTCGATGGTGTGCCGAACGTGATGTTTTGCGTGAAGGACCGACACGGTCGATACCAGCGCGTGAATCAGGCGTTCGCGGATCGGTGTGGAAAGCGTCGGCCAAGCAATGTCGTGGGCCGCACCGCCCGTGACTTGTTTCCGACGCTTCTTGCGGCCGACTACGAAGCCCAGGATCGGTCGGTGCTCTCTACGTCCCGGCCGATGCAAAACCAACTGGAACGCATCACACGCCTTGATGGCAGCGTCGGATGGTACGTGTCGAGCAAGGTCGCAGTTCCAGGGGCTGCGGGGCCTGTCGGCGTCGCATCGTTATCTGTAGACTTACGAAGTGCGGTTTCGGCAGAGGACGAGTTCGCTGGTCTCGCTGCAGCCTTTGAATTGTTGCGGACGCATTCGACAGGTCCACTTCGCGTCGACGAGGTCGCAGCCGTCGCCCAACTCAGTGAGACGCAACTCGAACGCAGAATGAAGCGGCTGTTTGGTATCACGGCGAAACAAGTCATCGTGCGGATCCGGGTCGATACGGCAGCTCGGCTTCTCGTCACGACGTCGCTCAACGTGGCAGAGGTCGCAATTGCCGCTGGTTTCTACGATCACAGTCAAATGGCCCGGACGTTTCGCTCGGTTCTCGGGGTGTCGCCCACCCAATATCGACGTGCCGGGCGCTAACCTGCAAAGCGCTGACGAAGTCACGCGCTATCACCATGGGCAGGAGCTCGTCGACTACGTCGAACCTCGGTTTGGGTTGAGTTTCGGGTGGCTCAGTCCCGGTCGTTGAGCTGGCCGTTTGATTCGTGGCATACTTTTGCGATGATGTTCGCCGCCGACTTCCGTGTCTCCTTGCACGGCATTGTGCACGGCATTGCCTCGATCATCATTATTTGCTAGCGCGCACCGCCTATTCGGTGCGCGCATCCACGACCGCCTCCGGGCGGTCGTTTCGTATTTCAGGACCAAACCCGCAACCCCGAACCAGTAGCCAAAGGAACCACCATGAGCGGTAACCACGCCAACGAAACGAAGCGGGTGCTCGGAGCACTCGCCACCCAAGGTCGTGCCGTGGATATTTACGACACCACCTTGCGCGACGGGTCGCAACAAGAGGGTCTGTCGCTGACGGTCGACGACAAGTTGCGCGTCGCCGAACAGCTCGATCACCTCGGCGTGAAGTTCATTGAAGGCGGCTGGCCGGGCGCCAATCCAAAGGACTCCGAGTTCTTCCGACGGGCCGCGGCTGGCGAGTTGCAGCTCCAGACCGCCACGTTGGTGGCCTTTGGCATGACCCGACGCCCGAACGGCAGCACTACCGACGACAAGGTTTTGCGTGAGCTCCTCGACGCGCAGACCGAAGCCATTTGCATGGTGGCGAAGTCCTGGGACTACCACGTCACCCACGCGCTGCAAACTGATCTCGACGAAGCAGTACGTATGGTTAGTGACTCCGTGAAGTTTCTCCGCAGTGAAGGGCGTCGGGTCTTCCTCGACGCCGAGCACTTCTTCGATGGATACACCCGCAACCCCGATTTCAGCATGCGGGTATTGAGCGCGGCCGAAGAGGCTGGTGCCGAAGCGCTCGTGTTGTGTGATACCAACGGCGGCATGCTTCCCCATCAGGTCGCTGAAGTGGTTGAGCAAGTTCGTGCACGTACCTCTGCACAGCTCGGTGCGCACTTTCACAACGACTCGGGCTGCGCGGTAGCAAACACGCTCACCGCAGTGCAGTACGGGATCAAGCAGGTGCAGGGCTGCGTGAACGGTTACGGCGAACGTACTGGCAACGCCGATTTGACTTCCCTCGTGCCCAACATGGCGCTCAAAATGGGGATGGAGACGCTGCCCGAGGGCCGCCTGGAGCGGATCACCGTGGTGGCGCATCACATTGCCGAGATTGTGAACCAGACGCTGCCCTCGCAGCGTCCCTACGTGGGAGCAAGCGCCTTCGCCCACAAGGCAGGATTGCACACGAGTGCGATTGCGCGAGCCCGTGACGCCTACGAACACATCAGCCCCGAGCTTGTCGGAAACGGCACTCGTTTTGTGGTGTCGGAGATGGCCGGTCGCTCCACTATCGAGTTGAAGGCGAAGGAGATCGGCTTGAATCTCGAGGGTTCGTCGATGACGCACATTCTCGACACGCTCAAGCGACTCGAATACGAGGGCTACCACTTCGAAGTTGCCGACGCATCCCTCGAACTGTTGCTGCGCGAGTCCACCGGCTGGCGTCAGGACTTCTTCGAGCTGGAGTCGTTCCGGGTGATCACTGACCAGGTAGGCGGCGACCTCGACGCTAAAACGGAAGCCACGGTGAAGGTGTGGTTCCCGGGCATCGAGACCGAAGGCGTCGAACGCACCCGCGTGATCGCCACCGGCGAAGGCAACGGTCCCGTTAACGCACTCGACCGAGCTTTCCGTGCAGCAGTTGGTGATCGCTATGGAGCGTTGTCGTCGATCCATCTGACTGACTACAAGGTTCGAGTGCTCGACTCGTCGAAGGGTACCGACGCGAAGACACGTGTGCTTATCGATTCGACCAACGGTGAGAAGGATTGGTCAACGATCGGGGTAAGCGCCAACGTGATCGAAGCATCATGGATGGCCCTCAAAGACGCCCTGGTATACGGCCTCCTCCACGCTCCGACGTCGAAGTAGTCGCAGGAGGTGCTCAGGTCGGACAGGAGAAGGGGATTGACTCGTACTCGACGCTGGTTACCGATTCGGGTAGCGCGGTGGGGATAAGGTCGGTGGTGTCGAACCCGGCGCCGGACCCGACGGCTTCCCTAAGACATGTGGGAACGTGCACGATGTGAGGCCCGCCGGCGAGAGCGGCAGTGACCCGGGAGACGGCTGGACCGCCATTGATACCGAACAGCAGAGGTGTGTCGCGTAGCGTACGAAGCGCGCTTATGTTTCGTTGGAAACGTGCGACCACGAGAGTTTCGGGTCGGTCTCCCGGAGCAAAGGCCGGTAACGCGGTGGGGCGACCGCAGGCCGATGTCGCCCGCCGCGTCCACGCCGTCCAGCCGCCACCCGACGCGTTGGGGGAGTACCAGCACACCATGGCAAGCATGGACTCCGGTGGCGTCCATCGGGGAATGCGCCCATCAATTGCCGTGTTCTGGCTCAGGATGACCTGCGGCGCCCGCTTCTTATTAAGAAGCACACGTACATTGAGCCGATCGAGCATCGGCGTGTTGGCCTGATACGTCTGAAAGACAGGGAGTGGACGCCACGCCCAGCCATGAACCCAGATCGCCGACGTCTCAAGCGGGTCGATGTGCACAGTTTTGCCACGTGCGACCGCTCGTACATTCTCCGGAATGCCTTGGAGCGGACCCAGTCGGTCATGCTCACGCCTCACACGTCCGACATAGCGAGTAACTGACACGGTGAACTCGAAAGTACGCCACGCATAACGAAACCCGGTCGTCGGATGGGCGAATGGAACTTCACCGCGAGGCCATCCGAATCGAGGAAACGGCTGGCCCGCGTCGTTGAGCGACATGCCCGTGACAACGAGAAAGGTCATACACAACACGCTCACCCACCGGTTCCGACGATTGGCGAACAGCAGCACGATCGCCGCGCAGAGCACCACGAGTCGCAGCACATGTCCGCTGTCGTAGCGTCCGAAGGACTGCTGGAACGTGGTGAGCGCGAGGCCCAAAAGTCCGAGCACGCCAAACACTGACGGACGCCGAAGCGAACGTGAAAGACCCACCGCGAGCAGCGTCGCTACGACGACGCCCGCGGACGCACGCGTCGTCCACGACGAATGAGCAGACCAAGCCATTCCTCCGCCGTAACCTCGACCCAATTCGATTGATCCGTGTACATATGGAAACAACGTCGAGATGGGTTGCCCGAGGAGTATCCACGCGACAAGCACGGTCGAGGCAAACATCGCGAATAGACGAGCGATTCGTCGCCATCCAACCTTGCGATCGAACGCAACAAGCAACATGAGGAGAAACCCGACCAGGCCCGTGTCGAAACGAACCAGCAGGGCAAGACCGGAAGCCACTGCAGCGGTGGACAGTGCACGCTGCGGGACAACCATATCGGTGAGCACCGCCCGCACCGCAAACGCAGCAGCGATGACATAGACGGCGACAATGAGGTTGCCGCCACCTCCGAGTCCACCGACGAGGAGCCAGGTGATGGGGAACGCTGCGGCAACGCAAACCGCCGCGGCCACAACTCGTCGGAATTGCGACCGTCCGGCTGGAACAATGCTGCGAAGCCGCCGAAGGACCAACCAAGCAACGCCGACGAACGCCGGGAGGCGAATCCAGTACGCAGCGAGACCCGTGACCCGGTACGCCATGGTGGGGGAGACAAGGAAGCCGAGCGGGCCAAAGGTCCACATCACGTCGCGTCCGAAGGCCAGGTTCTGGGCATGGGCAGTGTGAAGTCCGAGTCCCCAAGAAGGATCGAGCCCAATGCCAACCACAAATCCGACCACCGGAATAACGGAGATCCCAACGATCACCGAGGCCAAAAGCATCAACAAGTGATCCCAAGAGGGAATCTGGCGGACGATTCGGGGCAGGCGTGGCACAGTGCTTCCAACCTTAGGCACCGGGTTCGGCGCGAGCGCGCCCTCAGGCCCGTCCGTCTGGAAGAATGGGCGACAATGGCCGCACCAAAGTTCGTCCCCGTTTCCCCTGTCGGCGCGTTTCGTTCGAGCGAGACCCTTCCCGCGGCGCTTGAATGGCGCGCCGATCGCCCTGGCGATCTTGTTGGCGCACAGCCGAAGGGCACGAAGCTGGGAAGCCCCGGCCCCGATCAGGGGTACGCCATCAAGCTGGCGAATTCTTTCCACGGAAAGTTGTTCCTCCACCCGGGCGAGCACGAGCACGATGTGCTGGTCGGGATCTTGGGTGTGGCGCTCAAGCGGGCGTCGCTCTATGGCCGCGCTCCGGTGATCCATGACATTACGCGCGCACTTGAAGTGTTCGGGTTTTTGAACGCCGACGCGCCCAAGGACCTGGTTGCGTTCCGCACCTCGCTCTTCGAAGCGGCCGGGCACCACTATGAACTGCAGCGAGCGATTGCCGACGTCGTGCCGGAGTCGACGCTGCGCACGGGTGCCTTTGTGATCGAGCGAGCGGCAACGGGCAACTGGCGCTCGCTTCTCGATCTGCCGGGCGATCAGGGCACTCCCGGGCGATAGTCCCGAATCCGCCCCGAAATCAGAGTGGACGACCAGATGGCACAAGCGGTGATCAGTCCCGATTGGCTCCGATATCACGCCCGCTCACGGCCGGAGGCGGTAGCCGTTGTCGACATCGGTTCGGGGCGGCGATTCACGTACGAAGAGTTCAACCTCCGGGCCGAATGCCTGGCTGCGTCCATGCAACTTGACTTCGGGATCCAGGCGGGCGACCGAGTGGCCATCTACAGCCAGAACACATCGAACATCTTCGAGGTGCAGTTCGCCTGCTGGAAGCTCGGCGCCTCCTATGTTCCCCTGAACTGGCGTCTGGCGTTACGCGAACTCGTCTACATCGCCACCGACTGCTCGCCCAAAATGCTGTTCCACGAGGGAGAACGGGCCGACGTAGCCGAGGCGTTCGCGACAACCGCGGGCATCACGCAACGCGTCTGCTGGGACGGTGTTAGCTCGGGTGCGGCGGACTACGAATCGATGCTCGTTACCTCGGATTCGACATTCGTACGCGCGCAGAACAGTCATGACACGCTCGCATGCGTTATGTACACGTCCGGCACGACCGGACATCCAAAAGGGGCGATAATCACCCACGGCGCGATGCTGTGGAATATCCTCAGCGCAACGGCGCCCTTCGCATTCCGGGCGGGCATGGTGAACCTGTCCATCCTGCCGCTGTTCCATATCGGCGGCATCAACGCGTTTGCCAACCCGGCCTTCCACTATGGCGGTACGAGCCACATCACCCGTGCCTTCGATCCCGCCCTCACCCTTGAGCTGCTGAACGACCCAACGATCGGTATCACCCACTTCCTCTGTGTTCCGTCGAACTATCTGTTCATGAGCCAGGACCCGCGCTTCGAGACGGCGACGTTCCCGACCCTCGTTACGGCCGGGATCGGTGGCGCCCCCACACCGCTGGCACTCCTGGAGCGTTGGGCCGCCAAGGGTGTGATCCTCCAGCAGGGGTACGGGATGACGGAAAGCGCAGCAACAATAAGCGCGCAGACGAAATCCGAGGCGATCGAAAAGGTCGGCTCGATCGGCACTCCGCTCTTGCACCTCGAACACCGGATTGTCGATGAAAACGGAATCGACGTGCCGGTCGGGGGTGTGGGGGAACTGTGGGTACGCGCCCCGAACATCAGCCCCGGATACCTGAACCGGCCCGATGCCAACGAGTCGAGTTACACCGACGGTTGGTTCCACACGGGCGACGCAATGAAGGAAGACGCCAACGGTGCCCTGTACATCCTTGACCGATGGAAGGACATGTACATCTCGGGTGGCGAGAACGTGTACCCAGCGGAAGTAGAAAATGTGCTCTACGGCATTGATGGGATTCTCGAAGCGGCGGTGATCGGCGTACCCGACGAACGATGGGGCGAAGTCGGCAAGGCCTACGTCGTCCGCAAGCCAGACGACGCGGGCAGGTCACTGAAGGCACAAGAGATCACCGACCGTTGCGTCGCCGACCTGGCCAAGTACAAGGTGCCGCGCTACATCGAGTTCATCGACGAACTCCCCCACAACGCCACGGGCAAGATCCTTAAACGTGACCTCCGATCTCGCGCCGCGCCGGTCGGTTAATTCGAATCGCTGCTTCATTCATGGAGATTTTGTCGGAACCTTCGAAAGAAATTAGATCCAACCCGCGTTCGGCAGCGAACAGGCGGCATGGCTACTCGACGACTTGGAAGTTTCGGTAGACGTAAAAGCGTTGCACTGGTTGGCGCAATCGCAATTGCGTTGGGAGTGTGGGCAGTCCTTGCTCGAGAGGACAGACCAAGTTACGGCGGACGACCGTCGGAGTCGTTGAATTTCAAGGTGCCGGATCGAATCGGCGCAGAACGGACAAACGCGAACATCGATGCCTCGACGCGCCAGGTAGTCACGAGGGCAAGCTCCGCAAACAAACTGACGCAGCGAGTCGATCAGTCGACGGCACTTGCCTCAGGCAATTCATTCGTCGACGCAGTTGTCCGCAGAGACGCAGCCACCGCTTTTCATTTGCTGGTTAGAGAGGATCAGCTGTTCTTCGGGTCGCCCGCCCAGTTTGGCGCAGCGTTGGCTCGATCGGCGCCCTGGCTTGACGCGCAGGTGTCGGTCACTGGCCCTTCGATCGTGGCTACGGTCCGACGACAGCCCCAACTCGATGACGCACTCGGCCTGATCACCGCAAATGCAACCGTGGAGCTCTCCGCCGTAAATGAATCAGGTTTGTGGCACGTCGACTGGAGAAACCGCACAGTCTCGGCCGAACCTACCCTGGCTAGTGCGCAAGCGATCACCGATGTCGCCCTCTGGGCCGAGACTCGCCAGAAGTGCCAGCCGGACTCAACCCTGGAACACGACACCGGCCTTGTCGGGGTGTCCGGATTTGCGGCGTCGCTTTGTAAAGCCGAGGGTGTCGTTTCGGTGGGCGACGTTTCGTCCTTGGACACTCTCGACGATGCCGGCCCATTTTTCGATGCCTTCGGTTCCGACGTTATGACCTGGGGTCGTGTCGTTCAACTACGTACACCTATGAATATGCAAGTCGTCGTGGCACCCATTGGCGAGCGGTGGGTCGTTGTTGGACTTGCTCGCCCCGAAACCTGAGCTCGAGGCACCGCACCCGTAGCCGCCGCCGCTTCCATATCCACTGAGTCTCGTTCTCCCGTCAACTACGGGCGATTGGGAACGCTGTTCGCCGCGCTCCCGAATCAAACGTGACGTGCCATCCACTCGTCACGCTCCACCCACATGCAGTGAAAGGACTCACATGAAAAAGCATCGAAGAAGAAACGTGCTTCTGGCGGCTGGCATTTCTGCCATTGTCGCCGCGACCACGGCAGGGCCATCCTTGGCCTCAAGTCATCGCGAGGCCCCGGGAATCACCGAAGATCCCGTGGCCGACATCACCGACGTATATGCATTCGTCAGCCCTGACCGAGCTGAGACCACAACTCTCATCATGAACGTCAATCCGTTCGAACTCGCGGGCGGTGGCCCAAACTTCCACAAGTTCGGAGACGACGTACTTTATGAATTCAAGGTCGACAACAATGGCGATGCCGTTGAGGACGTTACCTACCAGTTCCGTTTCAAAACGACGACCACGAATCCGAATACCTTTCTTTACAACACTGGACAGGTCACAGCACTTGACGATCCCGATCTCAACGTGCGCCAGAGCTACACGGTCACCGAGATCCGTGACGGCAAGCGGAGAAGGATCGGGGCCAACCTTCCGGTTGCTCCGGCCAACGTGGGACCGCGCTCGATGCCGGACTACAAATCCCTTGCCGCGGGAGCTGTCCGTCCGGTAAATCATGGGATCACGTCGTTCGCTGGACCTCGTGACGACCCGTTCTTCGCCGATCTTGGGTCAATATTTGACCTCGGCGGTCTTCGGCCGTTTAACGAGGCGCATCTCATCAAGCTTCCGAAGGCGGAAGGTCAGGATTACCTTGCCGGGTTCAACGTCCATACGATTGCGCTTCAGGTTCCAACGAAACGACTCGTGGCCGGCGATCCTGTCATCGGCATGTGGGCAACCAGCTCCCGCCGACGCGGCGCGACCGATCGATGGAACCGCCAGGATGCCGGGACGGAAGAGGGCCAGAGCAACGGCCGTGAGGATGATGGGGGCAAGTGGCAACAAGTCGCCCGCCTTGGTCAGCCACTGGTCAACGAAGCAGTGATCCCGATTGGCCAAAAGGACCTGTTCAACAGTTCTCCGCCCAGCAACGACGCTCAGTTCGCAGCGAGCGTCATCGACCCCGAACTTGGCAAACTCATTCCATTTCTCTATCCAGGGGTTGAGGTTCCGAAATCAGTGGACGTTGGCTTGGGTCTTGGTGGTCGTGAAGACCTCGCCACGATCTTCCTGACCGGCATTCCGGGCGTGAACAAGCCGGCCAACGTGAAGCCAGCCGAAATGCTGCGTCTCAACACGACAACGAAGAGCGGCTTCCCGAACGGGCGCCTACTGAGTGATGACGTTGTGGACGTGGCATTCCAAGTCATTGCCGGTGCAACGGACTTCTCACCGGAGTTCAAGAAGTTTCCCAACAATGCGTTGGGTGACGGGGTGAACAGCAACGACAAGCCATTTGGTACAGAGTTCCCGTACGTGGCTGAGCCGTTCTCGGGCTACGGCTCCGTGGCTTCCGCAAAGTAAAAGCATATGACCTCGACAACGGATCCTCGCGAAATCAAACGTTCGACTCGGCCTCGGGGCCGTCGTCGAGGTCTTTTGCCTCTTCGATCAAAGCCTTCCCGGGTTTTGATAGCAATAGGTGCACTTATTATTGTAGTTGTGGTTGTAGGGGCTGTTGCTGGTTCGGTGACTCGAAGTTCTGAAACGGGCGTGCAGCAACCGTCCGGGAATTCTCCAGTTCCCGCAACCCTCGATTCTCGGATTAGCGAGCTTGAGCGGCGTGCGCGCCGATCGCCCGACGATGGGAATGCCTTTGTGGCCCTAGGCTCCGCACATATCCGCAAGGTCTACGAAACAGGTGATCCGAGTTCGTATGCAGCCGCGCAGTCAGCGGTTCAGAAAGCTCGATCGCTTCTCGGGGATTCACCGGAGTCGCTGCTTGTCGCGGCAAACCTCGCCTTGTCCCAACACCGGTTCGGGGAAGCGCTCGAACTCGCCCGTCGTGTGCATGCGGATCAGCCGAATCGTGCAGCGGTACTGATGCCACTTATCGATGCAAACGTCGAGACTGGCCACTACGACGATGCACGTATGTATGTAACGCAACTGGTGGAGCTGCGACCCAGCGTCGCTGCGCTGTCTCGGAGATCCTACCTTCGTCAGTTGGGCGGTGACCTGGAGGGTGCGGCGGCGGACATGCGCCAGGCCGTGCAGGCCGCGCCGACCGGAACGATCGATCAGGCGGTGGCACTCGGATACCTCGGCGACGTGGAGCTCGAACGGGGCAACTTGAAGAAAGCCCAGCGTGCTTACGATCGAGCCCTGGCAATCTCTCCACGCCTGCCGCACGCTGTGCTGGGTCGGGCGTTCGTTGATGTGGGTCTTGGCAACCTCGAAGCTGCGTCGAGCAGGCTTGACGTGCTAAATGGAAGTACTCCATTGCCGGGCGCGATAGCTATGCGCGCAGAGCTTGCCCGAGGTGTAGGTGACGCCACCAATGCGCGTGTGAACGACGAATTGTTCGATGCAACCGCGAGCTTGTACGAGGCAAGCGGCGCCGTGCTTGACGTCGAGTTCGCCATTGCCCTCGCTGACCGGGGCGATCCCCGAGCCGTGGTGGTTGCGCAGCGAGCCTACGATGCACACCACACGATCTTCACGGCCGATGCGCTTGGTTGGTCGCTCTACCGTGCCGGTCGCGCGGTGGAAGCAGCGCCCTATGCGCAAGAAGCAATTGCGACCGACCCGGCCGTGGGCTCGATCCACGCGCACGCAGCACTCATCTTTGCCACCGCCGGTGATACGTCGGCAACCGACCAGGAGCTTCGCAAAGCTCATCGCAGCGCGGCGCTGATGCTCCCTCTTCCGAAGCTGTTGAGGCAGCTCTCCGCTGGCCGGCAATGAACTGATCGGCGAAGCCGGTGATCCACGAAGTCCGCTACTGCGGCAACTGACGCGCCACGCGAAAATCGATGTTAAACATTCGCCGTGCCGCATATAACTATTGAGTACTCGGCCAACGTGGGCGAGATTCACGACATCGAGCGCTTGGTCGATGTGGTGCATGCCGCGGCTCTGGCGACGGGTATGCCAAGTCTCGATGCCTTGCGGACACGTGCCGTTGGACGCCAGCACTATCGCGTCGCCGATGGACAACCGGATCGTGCGTTTGTCGCCATAACGGGTCGCGTGGCCCCCGGCCGTGAACCAGCGGCGAAGACCGCGTTCATAACCGCAATTCTTGATGCGGCGATGGAGCAGTTGGCGTCGGAGTCCAACGAACTGGCGATCGCCTGGTCGGTCGAACTCCAAGAAGTCGACCCCGATTCGCGGATCAACCGAAACGAAATTCGTACCCGTATGGCGGCGGGTCGTTAGCTTGACCAACTACGAGTCCCATTCCACGAAGAGCGCTTCAGGCCCTCGGAACGTGATGTTGGGAAAGTACGTCAACTTTTGATCGTCCACCAGACGTAGCGATGGAAGTCGTTTTGAAAGGAGTTCAAGTGCGATTCGTGCTTCGATGCGAGCCAGGCTTGAGCCCAGGCAAAAGTGGATTCCCTTTCCGAACGAGATGTGCTGGTTCGCGTTTGCTCGGTGGATGTCGAACGTATTGGGATCGTCAAACGTTTCCGGTTCGCGGTTCGCGGCCGCAAAGTTCAACATGAGCCGGGTTCCGGCGGGCAGATCTATCCCGCCCAAAGTCGTTGGCTGTGTGGTGATACGACGCCACGAGACCTGGCTCGATTCGAACCGCAACGTTTCCTCCACTGCGGCCGCCGCAAGAGACGGGTCGTCGCACAGGGCATCCCACTGGTCTCGCCGGGTAAGCAAACACAGCAGTGTGTTGCAGAGCAGCGAGGTGACCGGGTCGTGACCGGCGAACGAGATGCCGTATACGATCGACTCGACTTCGCGATAGGCGATGCCCGTGCCGTTCGTTGGGTCGGGGTCAGCGTCATGGGCGTCGAGTAACTCTGAGGTGAAATCGTCAGCGCGCGTATCACGGCGCTGCCCAACGAACTCTCGGCAGTAGCGCCAGTAGTCAAGCATGCCGGCAGCAATCTGCGATTGCTCTTCGGGGGTCGGCTTTCCCCATGAAAACGCTCGCCGGTTCACGCACCAAGTTTTGATACGCGCGTCGTCCGCTCGTGGAAAACCGATGAAACGAAACACAATCTCCGCGGGGAGTGGGAAGGCGAGTGCACGTACGTATTCAGCAGGAGAACCGCTCGAGATCATCTGATCGAGTAGCTCGGTCGCGCGCTCGCGCATATATGCCTCGAGGGTCTTGAGGCGCCGATTGGAAAACCCCTTTCGGGTGTAGACGCGTAAGCGGCCGTGGTCGGGTTCGGGGCGATTCGACATCACCGCCACGGGATTGAAATCCGGTGCAGCGAGAACTGACGCAGCTTCGGGCGCCAATGCGAAAATCGGATCCTGAACGTTGGTCGACGCAAACACGTCGGGGTTCAAAAAGACGGTCTCGATGTCGGCCATCTTCGTGACCACGACATGACCGAGCGATTCCGCAAAGAAGATCGGATGGCTCTCGCGCAGGTCCGACGCAATCGGATAGGGATCCGCCAAGTATTGATCGTCGAGCGGGGACCAACTCTGGTGCATCGGACACCCGGCCGGGGCGGTCCCCGCCGCGCTCGGCGCCTGGTGATAAGTATTGCCGCTCATCGTTCTCCGATCGGATGTTCAGGAAGCGGAGTGGAGAAACTCAACCCAGTTTCCGTCGGGGTCCTCCACCAGCGAGATAGTCACGCCTGGACGCACCGTAGTCACCGGCACTGGAATTTTGTAACCCTCTAGACGCAGACGATCGACGATCTCCTCAAGGTTCTGCACCCAGAATGTGAAGTACCGGATACCGACCGCAGCGTCCGGCCCTCCGGGCGGGTTCTGTGCGGCCGGAGGGGTGTTGTGCTGCGTGAACTTCAGGGTGACGGATCCGGCCTGCACGCGGTGCATGACACCGCCAGGGCCGAGCGGGAACGCGATGTCGGCCACATGGACGAATCCGAGAATGTCGACGTAGAACCGCTTGGTGGCCTCCCAATCACGAATGATTATTCCGAGATCGACGTTGTCCTTGTTTGCATCGAGCTTTACGAGCGGTGCGCTGTTCATAGTCGGCTTCCTTTTCGGTTGTGCGTTCGTGAGCATGGTTCGGGAAAGCATTTTGACCCGTCGCAGCCCGGAGGCAGATATGGTTCATTCCGAGTTCGGTGACGGTGCGCAGCTGCTCGTCGAAGTCGGCACTTATCTCATCGGCAAACCCGGAGATTGTCAGTCCCTCAATCACGGTTGCATTCTTACCTCAAGGATCCACGGATGAACACAACCACACTCGACTCTTTCCGCCTCGACGGTCGTGTGGCGGTCGTGATCGGAGGCACCGGCGTGCTGTGCGGTCGGATGGCGGCATCGCTAGCCGGGGCCGGGGCGCGAACGGTGATCGTCGGCCGTGACCAAAGCAAGGCGACAGCTGCGCTCGAAACTATGCGTGCAGAGGGTTCCGATGTGGAGTTTGAGCCCTGTGATGTGGTCAATCGATCAGCATTGAAGAGCCTCGTTGACCGAGTCCTGACCTCTCACGGTCGCATCGATGTCCTGGTCAACGGCGCGGGGATAAACTCGGCAACGCCCTTCTTCGAGATCGACGACGACGAGATGGAACGGATCGTGGCGACGAACCAGTACGCCGTTGTCCGGGCGTGTCAGGAGTTCGGCAGGTACTTCACGAATCGCGCATCGACGACCGGTCAAGGGGCCAGCATTATCAATGTCGGCAGCGCGTCAGGCCTTGCGCCGCTATCGAGAGTATTCACGTATTCGATGACGAAGGCTGCTATCCACAACCTTACCAAGAACCTGGCTCGGGAGTGGGGGCCGTTGGGGATTCGCTGCAATGTGTTGGTTCCCGGTTTCTTTCCAGCTGAGCAGAACCGCAAGATTCTGTCATCCGACCGTGTCGCGTCGATACTCGGGCATACCCCGATGGGCCGGTTCGGTGAGATCGACGAACTCGGTGGCGCAACTCTGTTGCTGGCCAGCGACGCCGGACAATTCATCACTGGAAGCGAACTTGTCGTCGACGGTGGCTTCAGCGCAACAACAATCTAAAGGGCTATTCATGGTCGAAAGCAATTTCCTTCACGACGACATGATGCTGTCGACCGATACCGGTCGAGCGCTCTTCCATGACGTTGCAAACCGCGCTCCGATCGTCGACGTTCACAACCACCTGTCACCAAGGGAGATCGCCGACGATCGCGTGTGGGAAACGATCACGGACCTTTGGCTCGGCGACGACCACTACAAGTGGAAGGCCATGCGGCTCGCCGGTTTTGAGGAGGCGCTCATCACCGGTGATGCAGATCCGTGGGACAAGTTTGCGGCCTGGGCCGAAACCGTGTCGCGGTCGATTCGAAACCCGCTCTACGTGTGGACCCACCTCGAACTTCGACGGGTTTTCGGGATCAACACCGCGCTGAACGCGGCCACGGCCCGCGAGATTTGGGACGAGACCAACCGGCAGCTGCCATCTTGGTCAGCCCGACGGCTACTCAAACACTTCCGGGTCCGCGTGGTTGCGACTACTGATGATCCGGGCGACCAACTTGGCCGTCACAAGCAGCACGCGGCGAATGTCGCGGCGGCTGGTTCTACCGAAGCGACCGCCATGATTCCAACGTTTCGTCCCGACGCCGCGCATCGAACGCTCGACGACCCCACGGCCTGGAACCGATGGGCACAACAACTCGGATCGTCAGCGGGCGTGACCGTGTGCGACCTGGACTCTCTCCTGAACGCCCTGGCCAATTCATACGCGCGCTTCGCATCTCTGGGATGTCGGGCGAGTGATCATGGTCTGGCCGCAATCCCCGATCGTCCTCGTGACCCAGTATTGGCTGACCGGGCGATTCGAGCAGCGGTCGACGGCAGGGTTGCTACCGACATCGAGCGTGAGGTCGTGCTTCTTGAGGTTGTCACTCTTGCTGCTCAGCTGGCCAATGCAAACGACTCCGTCCTCCAGCTCCACCTCGGTCCATTGCGCAACATTTCGCCTCGCCTCTTCCAGCTGGTGGGTCGAGACGCGGGCGGCGACGTCATGAACGATGAGCGCCATGCCTCTGGCCTGGCGCGGTTTCTGGGCGTTCTCGAAGCGGCGGGCACGCTGCCGCGCACCGTCCTCTACAACCTCAACCCTGCCGACAATGCCCTCTTTGCCACCATGTCCGGCGCGTTTTCCCGACCGGGCGTGAAGTCGCTGGTGCAATGGGGTCCGCCGTGGTGGTTCAATGACCACGAAGAGGGGATGCGACGCCAGCTCGACGACTTGTCACAGATCGGCCAGCTCGCTGGATTCATAGGCATGCTTACTGACTCTAGGTCGATCCTGTCCATGACCCGTCACGAGGTGTTTCGGAGAATCCTCTGTGATTCGATCGGCGCTGATGTCGACGCCGGGCGCGTGCCGAACGATCCAGTCTGGCTCGGTGCGATGGTCCGAGACATCTGTGTGAACAACGCAGTGGCCTACTTCGGATTCCCCGAAGCGTGGGGCCACTGACGTGGACGCTGGTGAACCCGTTCGCGTAATCGTGATGGGTGTCGCTGGAAGCGGCAAGTCGACCGTCGGGCGCGATCTCGCCCGAACACTCGATGCACGCTTTCTCGAGGCCGACGAGTTCCACCTTCGCGCCAGCATCGAGAAGATGTCGAGCGGCATCGCGCTCAATGACGACGACCGGTGGCCCTGGTTGATTGGTCTGCGCCGGGCCATGGTCGCCGAACAGCGTGTGGTTGTGGCCTGCTCGGCGTTGAAACGCTCATATCGCGACATCCTCCGCGGTGCCGGCCACGTTCGTTTCGTGTTCCTCGATGTCGATCGTTCCGAGATCGAGCAGCGCATTGCGGCTCGGACCCGACACTTCATGGGGCCGACAATGATCGACAGCCAGTTTGCTGCGCTGGAGCGCCCGTCTGCGGAGGAGACCGACATTGCAGCCGTTGGCGCAGGATCGTCGGGAAAGCACATCACCTCGACGATCGCGGAGGTGCTCTCGTCGTTGCGACCGGGGATTGCAACCGTTGCGTTGTTGGCCGACAGTGGGCGCCACCGAACGATCTCAACCGAGGAGTTAGGTGTGCATATCGATAGTGTTGTCGAGTCGTACATCGTGCCGCAGCTCTCCTCGGCGAAACGTGTCCTACTTGTTCCGCCGGACCACACCCGCCTCTACTCCCGAGCCGGTGAGATCACCGGACTTCTTTTCCAGCGCCTCATTGCGATCGAATGCGAAGTTGCTGTTCTCCCTGCGATAGGCACCCATTCAGAAATGACGGCCGACGATGCGCGTCTGCTGTTCGGTGACGCCGTACCGTACGACCGGATTCAGCATCATCGCTGGCGCGATCGAGTGGTTCGCCTCGGCGAGATTTCGGAAGCTGAGATACGAGCGCTCACGAATGACAATTTTGCGGAGTCGATCCCGGTCGAGACCGGCGAAGTGCTCGTTGACCAGTGGGACGTCGTGGTCTCCATCGGCCAAGTGGTGCCCCACGAAGTCATCGGGATGGCGAACTTCACCAAAAACATTGTGATCGGGCTGGGCGGAGCACCGACCATTCATCGGACCCACTTCCTGGGTGCCGTGTCCGACATGGAAACGCTGATGGGTCGCGTCGACAGCCCGGTGCGCCATGTCGTCGATGCGGCCTTCGATCGTTTCCTGGCCGATCGTGTCAACGTGATCTGGATCCTCACGGTGATGGAGGACACCGGCGATGGGGTCGTGCAACGAGGGCTGTTCGTGGGTCGTGGGCGTACCAACGAAAGCGGTGGCGCGGCGTATCGTGCGGCCTCGACGCTCGCCGCGCAATGCAACATCGACCTTGTGGCGAAACCATTCATGCGTGTCGCCTGTTGGCTCGACCCCCATGAGTTCCGCTCCACGTGGCTCGGGAACAAGGCGATCTATCGCACTCGAATGGCGATAGCTGATGGTGGCGAACTGATCGTGCTTGCTCCCGGAGTGGCCCGCTTCGGCGAAGACCTCGCGATCGATGCGCTGATCCGGCGACACGGGTACCGCGGAACACCATCCACCCTCGCGGCACTTGTCGAGAATCCGGAGCTTGCGGCCAATCTCGGCGCAGCTGCGCATCTTATCCACGGCAGTAGCGAGGGGCGTTTTACGATCACGTACTGCACTGACCCGGACACTGGCGGACTCACCCAGAGCGAGGTCGAGGGTGTCGGGTTTGCGTGGCGTCCACTGGCCGATGAGCTGGTGGCGCTCGGCCTCGATGCCACCACCGGCCTCGATGCCACCACCGGCCCCAATGGCGCCGCCGGGCCGCGCATCGACGGCGCCGGGAAGCCGTTCGACTTCATCGCCAACCCGGCCCTCGGTCTGTGGGCCACGGCCGAGCGTTTCGACCGATAGTCGTGTACGGCGTTGCGCCCTACGCAGCACGGTGCACAACTACGAGTGCGCGCGGGCCTGTGAACTTCGTGTACGTTGTGTCGTAATGAGCGTTTCTTGCGGCCTCCTCCTTCTTATGTAAGCGAACGCCGACATATCGGTGTTCGCCTGAACCCCTGTGCCTTCGAGGCCGGGGGTTTTTTCTTTCCCGAACGCACCCGGATCCAACGCACCACCCCGTATCCCACACCGAAAGATCAAGGACATGCCTCCGAAGCCAGTCACCCCGAAGCGAATGCCATTCGAGAAATATCATGCTTACCCGGCGATCCCTCTTGTCGGTCGCACCTGGCCCGACACTCGGATCACCAAGGCCCCCCTTTGGTGCTCGGTCGACCTTCGTGACGGGAACCAGGCGCTCATCGATCCGATGGACCCGAGCCGGAAACGCAAGATGTTCGACACGTTGGTGACGATGGGTTTCAAGGAGATCGAGGTCGGGTTTCCGAGTGCGAGCCAGCCCGACTTCGATTTCGTACGTCTGCTTATTGAACAGGATTTGATCCCCGACGACGTCACGATTCAGGTGCTGGTCCAGTGCCGCGAGGAACTTATTCAGCGTACGTATGAATCACTGGCCGGCGTCCCAAACGCAATCGTGCACTTTTACAACTCCACGTCGACGCTTCAGCGCAAGGTCGTGTTCGGACTCGACAAGACTGGGATCACCAGCATCGCCACGCAGGCAGCACGGTTGTGCCAGACCTACGAGGATGGCATGGACGCCGGCTCGAACATTCGCTACGAGTATTCACCGGAGAGCTTCACCGGAACCGAGATCGACTACGCCCTGGAGATCTGCAACGCAGTGATCGCCGAAGTGGATCCTTCTCCGGACCGCAAGTTGATCCTGAACCTCCCCGCCACTGTCGAGATGAGCACGCCCAACCTCTACGCCGACCTCATCGAGTACTTCGGCCGGAATGTTGATCGCCGTGACAGCGTCATCATCTCGTTGCACCCCCACAATGATCGTGGCACCGGTGTTGCGGCGGCAGAGTTGGGGCTGATGGCAGGGGCTGATCGCGTCGAAGGCACGCTGTTCGGGAACGGTGAACGTACGGGCAACCTCGATGTGGTGAACGTCGCCATGAACCTCTTCGCACAGGGCGTCGACCCCGAACTCGATGTCTCCAACATCGATGCATTGCGTCGAGTCGCCGAGTACTCGAATCGTCTGCCGGTTCACGAGCGCCACGCGTATGCCGGTGATCTCGTGTACACCTCGTTCTCGGGAAGCCATCAAGATGCGATCAAAAAGGGGTTCGCAGCCCTTGAGCACCCGACGGAGTACAAGTCATGGGCCGTGCCGTACCTGCCCATCGATCCTGCACATGTGGGGAGAAGCTACGAAGCGGTCATTCGTGTCAACAGCCAGTCGGGCAAAGGTGGGGTTGCCTACATCATGGAGGCCGAACACGGCTTCGCGTTGCCTCGCCGTCTGCAGATTGAGTTCTCGAAAACGATTCAGGTCATCACGGAAGACACTGGAACCGAGATCTCGCCGACCGCCATGTGGTCGACATTCCAAGAGCAGTACCTCGCCGAGACCCCCAGGGTGAAGATGATCAGTCATGAGACCTCGACGGCGAGTGCCGAACGAGGCGACCGAGCGAAGGTAACCGCGCAGATCACTATCGACGGCGAACCCCGCACGATCAGCGGCGAAGGAAACGGACCTATCGATGCGTTTGTGCATGCGGTCAGAACCGACCTCGGCCTGGTGATCGACGTCGTTGATTATCACGAGCACTCGAAATCCGCTGGTGCCGACGCAACGGCTGTCTGTTACGTCGAAACGACCGGGCCCGACGGTGTGCTGTGGGGCGTCGGGGAAGATCCGTCGATACTCAACGCAAGTTACAAGGCGGTGCTGTCGGCAGTGAATCGCCACGGGGTTTGAACCGCGAGTTTGGCGAAACGAGTGATCGTCTGATGTTGGCCACCAGTAGCCTGGGCCAATCATGACCGCTGCTCCCACCGCTCCCCGGCTTCGTTTCGCTCCGTCGCCCACGGGCTACTTCCATGTCGGCGGCGCCCGTACGGCGCTCTTCAACTGGCTGGTGGCCCGTAAGAACGGCGGCAC
This sequence comes from Acidimicrobiia bacterium, assembly GCA_031429095.1. Classification (GTDB taxonomy): domain Bacteria; phylum Actinomycetota; class Acidimicrobiia; order Acidimicrobiales; family JANYDT01; genus JANOYY01. The sequence goes on from JANOYY010000037.1 coordinate 74,534, forward strand.
GTTCGTCCTGCGAATTGAAGACACAGATACCGAGCGCAACCGTGACGAGTGGGTGGAGGGCATCCTTTCTGCGATGACGTGGGTTGGCGTCGACTGGGACGAGGGGCCGTACTTCCAGTCGGAGCGGACGCATCTTTACGCCGCCGCCGTTGATCGGTTGCTCGTCGACGGCCGCGCCTATTACTGCACGTGTTCGGCCGACGACGCGAGAGGGCGCAACATTGCGGCCTTCGACAAGGTGGGGGAGGGACGCGGATACGACGGGTACTGCCGCAACCGTGGCTTGACCGAAGGCGCCGTTCGCTTTCGGACGCCCGACGAAGGCACGACCACCGTGATCGATCTCATCCGAGGTGATCCGACGTTTGAAAACTCCCTGCTCGAAGACTTTGTCATTCGTCGAACCAACGGTGGGTTCATGTTCCTTCTCGCCAACGTCGTCGACGACGCAGAAATGCGGATCAGCCACGTCGTCCGCGCCGAAGAACACCTTCCCAACACCCCGAAGGCCGTGCTGCTCTGGCAGGCGGTCGCCCCCGACGTGCCACTGCCGGTCTTTGCCCATCTCCCCGTGATCGTCAACGAGAAGCGCCAGAAGCTCTCCAAACGACGCGACAGAGTTGCGGTTGAGGACTATCGCGCGCAGGGCATACTTCCGCAGGCGATGCGTAACTATCTCGTCACGCTCGGTTGGATGCCGGCCGGTGAGCAAGAGATCATAAGCGTAGAGAGGATGGTCGACGAATTTCGGTTGGAAGATGTGAACAAATCGAGCGCGTTCTTCGACATCGCGAAGCTGACAGCCTTCAATGGCGAATACATCCGTGCGCTCAGTACGGACGATTTCGTGGAACGATGCGAAGGCTTCGTCCCCGATGAGATCCGCCTGGACCCGATGTTCTCCAAGGTCGTACCGCTCATCCAGGAGCGAGTCCGGCTGCTCTCGGACGTACCGGCCAGCGTCGACTTCTTCTTTGCAATGCCCGAGACCGACAAAGACTCGTGGGAAAAGACGATGACGACCGAAACAGCGACCGCAATACTCGACGGGATGTTGGCGGTCATCGACACGACGGATTGGACCCACGACGCGTTGAAGGCGCTTATCGAAGAGCTCGGCAATTCCCAGGGGATCAAACTCGGAAAGGCACAGGCACCAGTGCGCGTGGCGCTCACCGGCCGCACGGTCGGACCCCCGCTCTTTGATTCGCTGGCGCTGATGAGCCGCGAACTCGTCGCCGATCGCCTTCGTGCCGCGAGAGCAAAGCTGTAGCCGCACGTGTTTCGTTTGCTTCGATTCATCCCCGGGGTCTCGATGCTGAGTCCGTGGTGGTGGATCAGGCGCCTCGTCTTCATAGCTGTGGTGGGTTACGGCGCGCTCAGTGTTTTCTCAGTCTGGTCGGCGGCCCGACACGACGAACGAAATGTGCGAGTTGAGGCGATCATGGTCCTGGGTGCAGCGCAATACAACGGCAGACCATCGCCAGTTTTGAAGCGGCGGCTGGATCACGCGTTGGAGCTCTATAGGACCCATCGCAAATCCCTGATCGTTGTCACCGGCGGGCGACAGGAGGGGGACACAACCACGGAGGCGAGCGTCAGCGCGACGTACCTCATCGGGCGAGGCGTCCCCGACGCTCGGATCGAACGCGAGGTACAGGGGCGAGATACGTACCAGTCCATAGCTGCGTCGGCCCGTTTTCTGAAGCGAGCCAAGGTAACGCGTGTGCTGTTCGTGACCGACGGCTATCACGCCGCACGCGTAAAGGGAATTGGGCGCGAAGTCGGGCTCACGTCGTTTGTGTCGCCTGTCGGTGGTTCCGGAACCCCTTCTCGGCTCGCGCGCGAAAGCTTTGCGGTCGGGCTGGGAGAACTGGTCGGGTACCGTCGATTGTCTGCGTTGGTCGGGTGATATGCGATGACGGAGCCACCAGCTGTTGTGACGCTGCCGATGTACGACTTCCCCGAACTTCGAACGGCAACATCGAGACTCCTCGAGAAGATCACCTCGAACCTTTCCGACGTCGGGTGGCCGGTGCGTTCGCTGTTCGGTGACTTCTCGGATCATGCCTCGTTGGTGAGTCATTGGCTCGATCCCAACACTGCGCTCTCGCAGTCCTGCGGCCTGCCGTACCTTGAAGAACTGCGTGACCACGCCCAGGTCCTCGGAACATTCCTGTGGCGGGGTGTTTCCGAGCGAACCGGTCGATACCGCTCGGTTCTCATCGTCCGCCACGACGACCCGCGGACCGTCGATGATCTGGCTGGTGCGCAACCAGTGATCAACAATCCGGAAAGTCTTTCGGGTTGGTGCAGTCTGGGTGCAGGCCTGGGTGACCTTGGGTACGCGGCCGTAGATTTTCCGACGGCGATCCGCAGTGGGGCCCACTCGCGGAGTGTCGATATGGTCGCAACGGGCGTCGCTGATGTTGCCGCAATCGACGGGGCAACGTTTCGGCTTCTCGAACGCTATCGCCCATCGGTTTTGAAGAATGTCCGCGGGATCAGTCTCGGACCCGTGATACCCGCTACACCGCTGATAACGCGCTCGCACACCCCGATCGATATCGAAACCGTACGAGGCGCAGTCGCCGATGCAGTCATCGACGATTTGGCGTCGGATGCACGCGATGTCCTCGGAATCGAGAGCTTTGTCCCCCTTCGTCACGCGGACTACCTCCCCATCCTCGAACTTGTCTCGAAGGCAGAAGCCGTCATTCCCCGCCAACGGTTGTCGGTACCTTGATGGAGGAATCGGTGGACCCAACGGTGGTACGCCTCGACGGATTCCACGCGCTAAAGCACGCGATCAGGTTTGGAGCAGAATTAGTAAGCGCGCATTCAGAGCGGTTTGAAGAGACGTTGGCGCTCGCCCGGCAACTCGCCCCCGATGTTGAACGATGGCTACGCGAACACCTTCAGCACGTCGAGCCTGGATACATATCATCGCTTTCCTCCGAAGTGCACCCGACGCGCGTCGTGGCCTTTGCCCGGCGGCCCGTTGTGCAACTGGCGTCGTTCGAAGCTGCGACCACGCCTGGCGTACTGCTCGAAGACCCGCGACATCTTGGCAACGTCGGCGCGTCGATACGCGTTGCTGCGGCACTCGGGGCCTCCGGTGTCATTACGACCGGCCCCGTGGACCCCTGGCGCTCCGATTCGATCCGCGGTTCGGCCGGGCTTCACTTCGCACTCCCGGTCGTCGGTCGGGTGGACATTGACGAATTGGCAACGCTTTCCAACCCACTCGTTGCCCTCGACCCAGAGGGCGACGACATCTCGCTCGCCTCACTCGCCCCGAACTCGCTGCTGTGCTTCGGGACCGAGCGAGACGGTGTCAGCCACTCGCTCTTGCAACGATGTACGAGCAAGGTCCGACTTCCGATGAGACATGGCGTTTCGTCCATGAACCTGGCCACGAGCGTTTCGGCCACGCTGTTCTATCTATCGTCGGGGCCGCTGCGGGATTGCTTCGAACTCGACCGATCTCCACGACGCGAACCAATATTATAAGTGTACGTAACGAACTAGCAGTGTGGAGTCATTCAGCTTGTCGATGGCTGCACATCGGAACCGTTGCTCGAACGGTTCGTCGCCAGCGAAATGGGTCCCTGAGCCAAAGACCACCGGTTCGATGGTCAACTCGATCTCGTCGACGACCCCAGCCTTCAGGAACGACCCGTAGACTTTCCCCCCTCCGAGGATCGCGCACCGCTTGTGCCCTTCCTCGGTGAGTCGCTTGGCAAGCGCGGCCGGTGCCTCTGCGGTGAACTCCAACTGGCCTGGCACGGTGTCGTCGACGAAACGCTCGGGGTCGCTCGTGAGGACAACCCGTCGCACGCCCGGGCGTGCCGCTCGCCGCATCGAATCGCGATCGGGGACATAAGTACCGGAGCCGAACACGCGCACATCGCAAGTCTCGCTGCTCGCCCGAAAGTGGGCCTGATCTTCCGGAGAAGCCCATCCCTGAGCGCCCGGAACATCATGACGGGTAATACATCCGTCGAGCGAGATGACTGCGATCACGATGATCTTCACTTTTTGCCGGCTTTCGGTTTGGGGCAGACGCCGGCCGCTATGGTCGTCGAGCTTTCGTACGTACTCGGAGGAGACTTCCGAGGTTTTGTCGTGGTTGTCCGGGTGGTCGTCGAAAGATGGCCAGCTGCGATTGCGTTGGCTCGCGCCGCGTCCTCCTTGGCGACGATGCTGCACAACTCCACCGTCGGAACCGTCCACCTTTTGAACAGGGCCCTGTTCTTTGTCCGCGTCGCATCGACAATGTAAAAGGGGTTGATCGGACCACCCCCCAGGGGATGAATCTCGAAATGAACATGGGGAGGCGTTGCTTCTGCGTTGCCGGTGCGGCCAACGAACCCGATGACCTCGCCGGCGATGACCTGTTTTCCGTCGACCAGACCGGGTGCCCATCTATCTAAGTGGGCATAGTAGTAGTAGGTCCCGTCGGGGCTCGTGACGTACGCAATGCGGCCTCCGATAGGTGTCTTCTTGACGTCACGAACGACTCCGTCAACCGTTGCGCGCACCGGTGTTCCGCGTTCGGCGAAAAGATCGATGCCTTCGTGGCTGTGACCGACACGCGGAGCGCCGAACGTGTCGCTGGTGGAGTACGGCCGTTGGACCGGGTTCACGAATCCAGCGAACCATTCGATCGGAGCCTTTTGAAGCGAGGCGTTTTCGCGAGCGATCAACGCAACCCGATCCTTCGTTGCCATCGTTTCGTAATCCCGAATCGCCGCACCTCGTCGTAAGTCAATCGCGTCCTCGGCGGTGGGTGGGTTCGTAGGAGGCGCGCTCAAGGCGAGCGCCGGCCCTCGCTCAGTACGAGCATCGTTGATCTTTTCGACGCCGCGTTGGGTGAGATCACGTTGGCTTTCCTGCTCGCGAATCACGGTTGCGAGCAACCGTTCCCGCGCCGCGTTGTCACGAAGGATCTCCTGTTGTTGGAGCGTGAGCTTCCTGAGCTGGAGTGGGTTCGCAGCCAGTGGAATTTGGGGTGGTCTGGTCGTGGTGGTGACGGGAATCGTCGTGGTGATAGGCACTGTCGTCGTCGTGCCGGCGGCGGGGGCAGCGTTCAAAGGTGACGAAGTTGCTATCACCGACGCGGAGAGTGTGGCTGTGGGTGTTGTTGTCGTCGAAGGCCCGGCGGTGACGACAACCGTGGTGGAGGTCGCAACAGGCACCGTCGTGGGCAAGGCGGCGGTGAACGCAGCTGTGGACGTCACCGACGCGGGGACTGAATTCGATGGTTGGACTGACGGTACCGGTGTTGTGGTGCTGATGACTTCGACAGTGGCTGGCACAGTCGGTGTGACCGGGTCTTGACCCTGGGCGGAGCTGGCGAGCAGCATCACCAGCGAGGTGGCGAGGGCGACAACTGGCGCCGAGAACCGCACCGATCGGTTCGCCGACGCTCTCGCTCGCTTCACACCAGACCTACCATCGCTGCGCAATCGCCGTCAGAAACGTCGTGACGATCGAATCAGGCGTCGTAGTCGTGCGCTGAACTGTTGCCCAGATGTTGGATTGGCCCAACCACCAGCAGTGGGCCGATGGGATGGGTCGGTGCTCGACGCATCGCGGGTTTCGGGCCGATAGCGAAACCGGATATGAGTGATGAACTCCAGTCCTCCGAGGAGAAAGGCGGCCATAAACACCATCGAAAGAATCACCCGGGGGCCTGACAGTGACGTGCGCAGCAGCAGTCCATCGATAAGACCGCCCACGAGAGCACACCCAAACAGCGCTCGATGCGAAGGGCGAACACGACGCCCGGTTCCTCCGGGTACCAGCATTGCCTCCTCGTGGCGCTCGGGCTCACCGACCGCGGGACTGTCGAGCGGCCGTTTGCTTCCCACCGACCCATTGTTTCATGGGGACGGGGGCCACAGCGTCACTTCGCCGATGCTCCCTCGAGGAATACGTCGATTGCTGCACGTAAAATTCACTGCTGACAAATCGCCAACGACTAACGGGTCTCCATTGAAACGGGGCAAACGGACCCGAACGAACACCGCGAACAGTTCAACTCTGAGGGCGTTGCTTGGAAGTCTCTTTCTTGGCGAATGCGATCCGCCAAGTCGCGAAGTGCACGTATGGCTGCGGTGATCCGGGGTTCTGAACCTTCGAGAGCCACGGTTCTCGGCTCCGGTCCAAGTTGCTCGTAGACCACGCGCACCTTGGAAGGACGCAGAGGGTGCGTCGCAGCCAGAATCAAATACAGCTGTGCCGGAAAATCTTCTTCCAATGATTCGGGGCAATGACCGGTCTTGTAGTCGCGCAGTTCGAGTGTCTCGTCCGCGTCGAGCCAAAGAGCGTCCGCGCGACCGGTTACCAAGAGGTTTTTTGAGCGCAGGAGCCAGCGAAGGTCAACTTCTCCGCCGAGATACGTCGCACCTTTTGTCGCCGGGCACAGATCCTGGTGGGCGAGCACTCTCGATGTGACAAAGGAATCAATCGGGACGTCGTCGGCTACTACCCCGTCGTTGTCGTGGCGCTCGAAGAGTCGGTGGCGCTCGTATAGCTCGCGATGTACTGCATGACCGAGGACCGAAGCATCGGAGTCAAGCTCTTCGCCGACAAGGTTCAGTACATGGGCCAGGAAAAATCGGCGTGGGCAGGCGAGGAACGAACGAATTCGCGTTGCGTTCAACACCAGGAGACCCGAAGCGGGCTGCACCGGTGCGCCGAGGGTCAGATCGTGATTCACGGCGCCGTGTTCCTCAATCGGGCGAGGACGACATGCGGAGGGTCACTACTCACCGCCGGGCAATTCGATAGCCGCTCACATGTCGTGCACCACCAACCCGGACTTGGTGACGGCGCCGTCATCGATGCCTCGATTTCGATGTAGAGGCGACGCCGAAAGCGGGATAAATCCGCTCCCGTCACACGGCTCTCGGTCACGGTTGCATCGCTGGCCAGCCAGAGGGTCTCACTGCGCAATACAACGTCATTGGGTGCCGGACCACGGTCTAGGCCGAGCAGGACGGCAAGCGACATATCGGCGACCGACGGATCGCCATCTCCGTTTCGCTGGGGTGAGCCGCGCAAGCTGATCCGGCGAATCAACGGTGAGCGCTCTTCGAAGGCAAAGAGCAAATCCGCTCGGCCCGTCAGATCGAACGGAGGATTTGTTTGCACTCGGCGCCGCAATGCATCGCCGGCCCTCGGATGAATCGCCGCCCGTTCGTCGTCACCGAAGGCATCAAGATACGCAGCGAGCGAGCTTCGGTAGAGGGCCGACTCTTCGACGGACAGTATGCCGGGCGGTTCCGCGAGTTGTGCATCGGATACGGCATCTTCGAGAGGCACGGAGAGATCCCACGCATGATCGTGTGCCGCACGAAGCACATCGGTGAGCGCAGTCCACAGCCGCAAACTCGGGTCTGCGCCCCGCCGACCGGTTTGCTCGTCGCCGAGACGGCCGGCCAAGCGGAGGCTACAGCGGAAGAGCGCCGCAAGAGATCCACCGGAGAGCCGGGGAACGTCGTCGTGGGCGGAGGTCTTCACGGCCCGTTCCCGAAGAACCGGGCGAATGGCCTAGTAGGACGACTTTGGGACGTAGCCGCCCATTCCCATTGACCGGCTTTCCTCTTCGTCCATTTCTGCTACGCCACCAACGACTTCAGTAACCCATTCGAGGCGATCACGAAGGATTCGGCTCACACCGGCCTGAAGGGTGGTCGACGACACCGCGCACGAGGAACAAGAACCCTGCAACTGGACTTCGACGACTCCCGTTTCGACATCGGCGTTCATGAGCGCAAGATCGCCACCGTCTTGTTGAACGACCGGACGCAACAGTTCAATGACACTGACGAGTGCCTTCATGCGTTCTGTTTTGGCGTCGGGGCTAAGGACGGCGGTGTCTGTCATGGGTTCCATTCTGTCGCACCGTGGGAGGTTTGCAACACGGCGATAGGAGAAACCCGCCCGGGCGGGCAATTGTTCCCGATTTAGCTCCAAGAATCCCAGCGAACCAACTTGTCGCTCTCCAATCGGGGACCCTGTTTGAAGTCGGTGCCGATCGTGTAGGCCAATGGTGACAAACCGCACTGGGTCACCTTGTCGTACGGGATTCCCAGGATTTCAGCGGCTTCTTTTTCGAACGGCAGGTGGAGCGTTGTCCACGCCGTGCCGAGCCCCCGGGCGCGCGCCGCCAACATAAAGCTCCAAAAGGCCGGAAGAATCGAGCCCCACCATCCAGCCTGGGTGAAGTTCGGCTGGCCTTCCATGCGGCCGAGTGCATACGGAATTACGAGATATGGGGCGCGATGAAAGTTTTCTCGCAGGTACGTTGCGGAGTCCTTGACCGCCGATTGGCGTTCGCCGCGGGTGTCGCCGGCTTTGTATTCCACTCCGGGGGCATTGACGTAGGGATCGAACGCCTTCCCGTACAGGTCGGCGATCGCCTTCTTCTTGTCGGCATCTTCAACGAAGAAGAAGCCCCATGCCTGACGGTTCGAACCCGTGGGTGCTTGAAATGCTAGGTCGACACACTGCATTACCAACTCTTTGGGGACAGGTCGGTCGAAGTCGAGTCGCTTTCGAACGGCGCGCGTCGTGGCGAGAACTTCATCCGGTGTGTTGGGCAGTGTCATCCCTTCGGTATAGCCGAAAGTGGCCAACAAAGAACAAACCCAGTTCGCGCATCCGCTTTCGTTCTCGAACGCGGGCACCTCGTTGCCGTTGCTTGGCGCAGCGTCTCACGTGCTGCGACTAGTGCACCAAGCGGACGTGATCATTTCCTATGCGTACAGATGAACGGAGGCACTACGTGTAATAGGGGTTGGCGCCGGCCTGGTGATCGGTGACGTCGACGACGTTGGTGATCTCGGGGACCGCCTGCTTGATCCGTACTTCGATGCCTTGACGCAGCGTTGCCTTCGACGACGCACATCCCTGGCAGCCGCCGCCCATGGTGATGAATGCAGTGTCGCCATCGACGCTCACGAGCGTGGCAAAACCACCGTGGGACGCAATGCCGGGGTTGACCTGGGTCTCGATGACTTCGAGGATACGCGCGGCGATCGGTCCCTCGAGCGAACCCGTGGGAGCGACGCTCATTGCGGGGGGAGTCTTTGCCGGCTCGTTCGGGTTCAGGAGGACCATGCCGCCGTTGGCGATATCAAGCGTCGCACCCCGAAGGCGGTCGACGCTGGCCGCGGGAATGACGACCTCGAGACCGTCGCCCAGGTCAATGGCGTGGTCGGCAGCGGTGGCCTCGTTGCGGGGCTGGAAGTACATGTCGTAGGTGAACGCACCACCGACGCCAGTGTTCACCTCTAGCCAGAGCGCGAGCGAAGCGGCATCGAGTTCATCGGCACGAGCGCCGAGAACGACCTCGCGGGCGGCTGGTGTCACGGTCAAAAGGGTGTCGCGATCCACAACAATGTCACTCATGCAGACCATTCTAGGCTGAATGGTCCCAAACTGTCGCAGGGGTGGTGCACCATGGTTATCGTGTCCAGGCATCTACCATCGTCGCTGCCCCTCGACTTTTCGGGGGTCGATACGACGGCGCTGGCAACGGGAGGTCGATTCCGCGAGACAACGCTAACTCGATTGTGTAGCGATCTTGCGCGCGCATTCGCCACGATTGGCCAGGTTATCGTGCACGGTGAAGTTGCAAACGCCAAGAGTTACGACGGTCGGATGGCCTTTCTCACGCTTCGGGATCGAGGTTTCGAGATCCCGGTCTACGTCCCTTCCAACCGGGCCAAATTGTGTTCCTGCAAGAACGGTGAACGCGTCGCCATCGCCGGCAAGATCGAGTTGCAGCCGAAAAAGGCTCAGCTCCAGTTGGTGGCCTATGAAGTCGCGCTCCTGGGCGACGGAGCGATCGCCGCGAAGGTGGAGCAGACACGCCAGCTCCTTCTCGCCGAAGGCCTGCTTCGCCGACCGCGTCGGGCCGTCCCCGTTCTCCCGCGAGTCATCGGTGTCGTCTGCGGAAACGATGCGGCCGTTCGAAAAGACATCGAGTCGGTCGTTGCTGCGAGATTTCCTGGGTACCCAGTCGATTTCTGTGAAGTAACCGTGCAAGGTCCGGGGGCGGTCGAGTCGATTCTCTGGGCACTTACGTCGCTCCAGGCACGCGACGTCGACGTGATCGTGCTCGCCCGTGGCGGTGGTGATGCGTCGCAACTCCTTCCCTTCAGTGATGAAGGGGTCTGCCGAGCAATCTGTGATTCGAAGGTGCCCGTCGTCTCGGCCATCGGACATGACGGTGATCGGCCCCTGTCCGACGACGTTGCTGACCTGCGCGCGGGGACACCCTCGATCGCGGCAGCGATGGTGGTCCCGAACCGTGTCGAGCTCTTTGGCCAGCTCGACAATTCGGTTCGCGAGGCGAGCCGGTTGGCCGTTCGACATCGCGAGCGCAGCTCGAATCGTCTGGTGAATATCCAGTGGGCGAATGCCTTGAACCATCGACTTACCCGTGAAAGCGACCGCCTGCTGCGCTTCGACGCTCGCCTTGTGTTCGATCGTCACCTTGTTCGAGCCCGCAGTGAACTATCGGCGATTCAATGGCAACGCCCGCTCGGCGATCGGTTGCAACGTGCACATATCGAATTGGGAAGTGCTCACCAGCAGATAGAGGCGTTGAGTCCAATGCGTGTTCTGGAACGAGGGTATGCCGTTGTCCGACGCGCCGACGGAACTGTCGTGCGCGATGCGACTGCGGTGGCCGAGCACGAACAGCTTGCGATCACCGTCGCCAAAGGTTTGATCGACGCCGACGTTGTCGGTGTTCGTGTGTCAGAGGGTCTTCAAGGAGAACAGAGTGTTTGAATCGTCATCATCGACATCGCCGAGTCGTTTGTCCGGAGCGCTGCAGCGTCCGGTGGATTCGATGACCTACGAGGAATTGGTCAGCGAGTTGGCGGCCGTCACCCAATCGATGGACGACGGCGCGATCGGTATCGAAGAAGTGGCGCTGCTGTACACCCGTGCCACCGAACTTCACGCGACTGCCACGAAACGTCTGGCCGACGTCACCGCACGAATCGAGCAGCTACGAGGTGGGTCCCCGGCATGAGCACCGCCCGAGTGTCTTTCCCGCGCGTGGCAGGGATCGGTGGCCTGATCGTGTTCGTGGGGCTTGTCTCCGTGAGCGCGCCAACACTTGCTGTTGTTCCGGTTAGTCAACCGCCGATCACCGCTGTAGATGGCACCATGCCACCGTCATCGCTCCCCCCGGGCCCCGCAACCTCGACGACGGTACCTACCCTGCCCGCGTCGACTTCCACGACGCCGGCCTCGACTGGCGTCTCGAACACGATTCCGGTTTCGGGTGTAATCGGTGTGAACGATCCAGTCACCACGGTGCCGGGTCAACCCACACTGCCTCCCATTCAGGCCGGATCGGGTCCGGTGTCACCACCGACGACCGCCGCGCTGACGTCGACAACGCTGGGTGTTCCGACATCGCGTGACCCGAGCTCTACCGTGTCGCCGTCGAAGACTGCGGCGGGCTCTCGGACCCCCGAGGAACTTCGCTCCGCGGTGATGGCTGCGCTGCAGCTCTCCACGGCGAAATCGAAGTCCGCGCTCGTTGTTCTTGAAGGTACCGGCACGATTGTCGAGGTCGACGCCGACATCGCCCGAACACCCGCATCGACACAAAAGGTCTACGTTGCCGGTGCGATGTTGGCGAGGTTGGGCGGTGAGCATCGCTACTCGACCGAAGTGCGAAGCACCACGATTCTCGACAGTGGTGCCGTCGACGAGTTGGTGCTTCGGGCGAGCGGCGACCCCAGTTTTTCGTCGGGTCAATTGGCTGCGTTGGCTGATGGCGTCGTGAAAGCTGGCGTGCGAACAACGAAAGGTCTCGTTCTCGACGACACGCGCTTCGACAACTTGACCCGGCTCGAGATTTGGAAGCGCAGCTTCACCCCGGGCGAAGTTGGTGTGTTGAGTTCGTTCACCATCGATGGGAATCATCGAGGCGATGCTGAGACCTCCTCTGATCCGGGTATGGCCAACCTCAAACGCTTCCGCGCTGCCTTGACCGCCCGGGGCATGACGGTCGGTCCCGGTTCTCGTCGGGGCCAATTGCGTGACGGTGGTCCGGTGATCGCAGCTGTTCAATCAGCGCCGTTGCGCGATCTCGTTCGCACCATGCTGAAGAAATCCGACAACACGTACGCCGAAATGTTCACCAAAGAACTTGGTGCCCGTTCCGGCAATGGATCGACGTCGGGAGGAGTCGCCGCGATCAGTGCGTACATGGTCCAATTGGGGGTTGGCGCGCCCGTTTCTCAGGTCGACGGCTCCGGGCTTTCGTCATCGAATCGTTCGACCCCGCGACAACAGGTCGATTTCCTTCGACGTACGTCATCGATGGCATACGCCGCCGACTTCATCGACGGGCTTCCGGTGGCCTGTGTCGATGGCACGATGCGCAATCGCCTTTGTCAGACTTCGGGCGCCCGACGCGTCCAGGCCAAAACGGGGGGCCTCGACTTCGTTGTCGGTCTCGCGGGATACGGTGAAACATCGAGTGGCAAGCGAGTTACATTTTCGTTTCTCTTGAACGATGTTCGTTCGTCGAGCAGCGCGCGGGCGTCGATCGACAAAGCGCTTGCTGCGATTTCTGCGTCGACCGTCTAGGGCGCACGCGCGTCTATGAGCGAAGGCGCACGCGCGCGTCTATGAGCGAAACTGCGAGTGGTATTCGCGGTTTGGCATCTGCCCGGTCGCCATGGCCATACGGTTGGTGAAGTTATACATTGCCGCGATCTCGGCAACGTCCCACACTTCTTCTTGGGTCAACCCGAGCGACTCGAGGAGCGCGATGTCCTCGCGGGAAGTCTCGTGTGGAGACTTGGTGATCTTCTCAACGTAGGCGCAAATAGCTTCCCGTTTGGCATCGAGGCCGGCGCGTCGCCAGTCGAGAGTGATGCGATCGGCGAGGACCGGGTCGCCGAGTGCCTCGCGTAACGCGGCACCGTGGGCAACGAGACAGTAGAGACAACCATTGGTCATCGAGACAACAACGGCGATCATCTCCCGATCGCCCGACGACAGGTTCTCACTAGGGACGTGAAGCTGTTTGAAATGCGAGAACCATGCACGCATGTGATCCGGCTTGAACGCCATTGCCCGAAACACGTTTGGGACAAACCCGAGATTGGCTTCGGCCTTCGAGAACAGCTTCGCGAGATCATCCGGGAGTTCGTTGTTGTCGGGGATCGGATACCAACTCACGTCTGGGTCTTCACGCATGGGGGTACCTTATCGACGTCTTGGATACACGTGCGAGTCGTTGCGTTCGCTTGTTCGGTAATGCATCGTGGGATGAGGCACTCGAATGACGTTGCACCGGAGATGTCGTTGCCAACGTCGATCGTTTGCGTTCACGACTTTGCATGTGCATCTCGATGATGCATAGTCGTTTTTCGCGTGACCCACGGAGCATCGCGTCGCTGCTCATCGAAAGGAATCCGAATCATACGTGTACACATTATTTCTCCGTTGTGACAGGTTTCGCGTCGTTTCGGGGGCTTCATCTGAAAAATGATTTTCGAACCCCACTTGCCGTGGATCCCTTGTAAACCAACGGTTTTTTAGGACGGTACGGCTTCTTCCCCTTGAAAACAAAGGAGGATGCTTGACTTAGTTACACGGTTGTTCTTTTCTTATTGCATCCGAAAGAAGCACCAGGAGGTTGCAGTGAACAAGTCAGAATTGATCGAGGCCATCGCAGGAGCCACAGAGCTCACGAAGGCAGACAGCGAACGAGCTCTCAATGCTTTCCTTGAGACGGTTACCGAAGTAGTCCGCTCCGGCGAAAAAGTAATGATCCCGGGTTTCGGCAGCTTCAGCATCACCGAACGTAAGGCTCGCACTGGTCGTAACCCACAGACCGGCGCGCCAGTAAAGATCGCCGCATCAAAGGCTCCGAAGTTCTCGGCCGGCTCGGGGTTCAAAGCTGCGGTGAATAGTAAGGGCAAGGCAAAGCCGGCCGCCAAGAAGGGAAAGTAATAATCATGGCTGTTGCCAAGAAGGCTGCACCGGCGAAGAAAGCCGCTGCGAAGAAGGCTGCACCTGCCAAGAAGGCTGTTGCGAAGAAGGCTGTTGCCAAGAAGGCTCCAGCAAAGAAAGCAGCTCCCGCCAAGAAAGCAGCTCCTGCGAAGAAGGCTGTTGCGAAGAAGGCTGTTGCCAAGACGGCTCCAGCAAAGAAAGCAGCTCCCGCCAAGAAAGCAGCTCCTGCCAAGAAGGCTGCAGCAAAAAAGAAGTAAGCAGTACTGCTCGTTACAAACGAGTGACCAATTTGAAAGCCTCGCCGGACTCAACGCCGGCGAGGCTTCCTGCTTCTCGGGCTCGTTCTTCGACGGCGCGATGGAACGCGTCGACTTCGTCGGGTGCAGACGTGAGCGCGCCGATTCGCATTGTCGTGGCGTATTGGCTTTCATGAGCGAGGAGCGCTCGAACCTTCGCATTGAGGAAACCGCCGACGTTCTCGACGTGGTCTGGCTCGTCGGCCTCCCAGAGCAACAGATTCGTCGGTCGATGGGGAGCGATGTTCTGCTCGGGAAAGAATTTTGGATCGCGCGCAGCAACGATCGCGTCGGTGGTGAGGAAGCCGGCGTTGCGATGATCGGGGTGGATGCGGTATCGACGCCACGGATCATGACCAAGAACTACGTCGGGTTGGAAACGTCGGATCCAGTAGCAAACTTCCCAACGCTGTCGAAGCGATGATTCGAGCTCGCCGTCGATCCAACCGAGAAACACCACATCGTTCAAGGTCTTCGCTCCGCCAAGTTCGCGTGCTGCTGCTCGTTGTTCGCGTTGTCGGGTAACAACGAGCTCCGCTGGATCGACATCCGCGTCCCACGTCCCCTTGGAGCCGTCGGTCAACACAAGGTGAAAGACCTCACAGCCGTCGGCCGCCCACTTCGCAAGCGTGCCACCACAACCGAACTCGATGTCGTCGGGGTGCGCTCCGATAGCGAGTGCGCGGCGAGGTGTGTCGATGTCGACGCTGATCGCCGGAACGGTTGGTTGGAGCCCGAAGGAATCAGGAACGCTCATGGCGCCCACGCTATCGGGATGCAGGGACCGTGCCGTGGCGTCGGAGGAGGCGCAGATCCGACGGGGCGTCGAGATCGTTCGCGCAATGTCGATCGGCGACCACCCGAACCGCCAGTCCGGTTTCGAGGGCCTGGCGATAATGGCGACCAAACGAGTGAGGACCGTAGCTGAACACGAACTCGACGTCGGTCGCCATCGCGAGGACGTTGGTGCCTTCGTTTCGCCGATCCGGTGCGATGGTCACGCCTTCGAAGGCCGCAATCCACGACAGGCTTGACGCACAGGCGAGGTCACTGTGCGCCACGATCATCTGGGGTGTGCCTGCTGCGCGCAGCTCGGTGTGCGCCGTAGCGACGGCTTGGCTGAGTCCGGGACGCGACTCTCGTAGAAACTGCACCGATAGTGTGCGCGCCCACGACTCGACATCATCGTCGTCACTTACGATGACAACGTTCAGATCGCGGTTCGCTTGCACGAGGCTCGTCGCAAGTTCTCGTCCAAGTTGGGCACGCCGCAACGGCGACAAGAGCGGACTCAACCTTTGTTTGGCAAGTGCGAATGACTTCACGGGGATGACGAGCGCGCAGCTGCGGACGTTTGCGCTCGAAGACGTTGCCGCAATCACGACGTGCAGCGTAGGCGGCCATGGGCTACGCAGTTACCACCTTCGCCACGGCAAGCGCAGGGTTTTTACTCGACACGACTCCGGGACTTGCCTCCTCAGTCAGAACGAACGCCGACCATGTTCCATCAGCGATGAATGCTTGCGTCTCCGGCTTTTGGCCGAGCACGCCGAGTGACAAGACGGTATCGCCGTGAACTCCCCACAGTTGGTAGGTCCGCCCACTCGGCAGCGGTCGCAGAGCCGTAGAAATGACGAATCCTTCGCCGGTTTGTGGATCAAAGACAACTCGGCCGACAGCCACTGTTCCTGACTGCAACTCGACTACCCGGCCAGAAGACGTGCTCAGCAACTGTGCAACCCGGGCCTGCGCAGTGCTGGAGCTGATGAGTTCGCTTTCGAGTGTGGCGATGCGACTCTGATCGCGACGAGCCCTCTCCCGTTCACGGGTGGCCTCGGTCTTTGCTTGCGTGGCACTGGCTTGTAAATCGTTAATGCGCCGAGATTGATTGAACGTGAACGTCGACAGGGCGACGAGCGTAGCGATGCATGCCGCAGCGATGAGCCCCAGACCGATTGGCTTGCGAGCGTACGGAAGGACGACAGCCGACGTCGACGTCGACGTCGACTTCGACGCCTGCGGCAATAGCAGCGAACGTGGTGAAGTATCCGGCGGCGACTTTTTGGTCATCAAGGCTGAGCTTGCATTGATCGTCGAATTGATCTGTTCCCATATTGATGCGGGGGCAGGCCCGGCACTGTTGCCGAGCATCATTGCGACGTGCAGGTGCGTATCAACTTCGGCTCGTGCCCGCGGCGACGAAGCGAGGTAACGATCGACGCGAGCGCGTTCGAGATCGTCGACAGCGTCGAGAGCGTACGCACCGAGGAGAGAATCGAGCTCTGGGTCTGGAGTCATCATCGTTCTCCCTCCTGTTTTTCGTGGCGCTCCACATGACGTTCTGTTAAGCCCTCACGCGAGATGGACTTGTGGTCGAGGTCGTGGAGACGGCGACTCATCGATTTCAATCCGTTACGAATCCGGCTCTTGGTCGTGCCTTCGGCTTCGCCGAGCATGGTTGCGACGGTCCGGTACGAATGGCCCCCGAAGTAGGCCAGGGTGATGGCTTTGCGTTCGCTGGGTCCCAACTCCTGCAATGCGTCCTGGACTCGTTCGGCAACTGCGAGGTCCCAGATCTCGCGATCAAGGTCGTAGCGCTCGCTCATCTCAACAGCCGTTACACGATCGTTGAGGACCCTATCGAGCCGTTTACGTCTTGCTTCCTCCGCCCGGACAAGGTCAACCGCACGGCTGTGTGCCTTCAGGAGGAGCCAAGAGCGTAGGGAGGCCCGGTCGGCATCGAAGCGGGTTGGATCGTTCCACAGATCAACGAAGACTTCCTGGGTGATGTCGTCGGCAAGTTGGCGGTCCTGAATAACTCGAAGCGCAAGGTTGTGTACCGGGCCGCCGTGGCGACGATAGATCTCAGCGAGTGCGTCTTGCTCGAAACGACCCACGGCGACCAACAGCGATGTATCGCTTGTTTCGTTCCAGGGACTCATCACGCGAGTAATCCGAAGCCGGAGGGGCCGCTGGATGAAGCTTTACGCAACATTGTCAGGTATGTCAGGTATGTCATGGATATCATCGGCGGACATCGCTATTCTTAGCGATCTTTGGTGTGAATTTTCATCCATCTGGAGGGTCGGGTTCGGAGTATCCGCAATCCAAAGCGGTTACCCCAAACAAAGGATGTTGGTCATGGTACATACGATTCGTCGAAGTGTGGCTGCAGCAGCGGCCGCGGCCCTGGTGTTGGCAAGCGGAGCAACGGCCTCCGAAGCAGTCACGAAGAAGGCAAAGCCCAAGTCGTCGAAGACGGCTCCAATCGCCAAGAAGTCGATTGTTGATGTTGCGGTTTCGAATCCTGAGGTTTCGACGCTGGTTACGGCGTTGAAGGCTGCTGGTTTGGTCGAGACTTTGAATGGTGCCGGTCCGTTCACAGTGTTTGCGCCGACGAATGCGGCGTTTGCGAAGTTGGCGAAGGCGACGCTGGATGGGTTGCTTGCGGATAAGAAGGCGTTGACGGAGGTGTTGACCTATCACGTTGTTGCGGGCAGGGTTCTTGCTGGCGATGTGGTGAAGCTTGACGGCAAGTCTGCCAAGTCGGTCAATGGTGCGGACGTGAAAATTGCGGTCAGGGCTGGCAAGGTGGTGTTGAACGGCTCGGTTGTTGTGACGGCCACTGATGTGTTGGCGTCCAATGGTGTGATTCATTTGATCGACACCGTGCTCCTCCCACCGACGCAAGCCCAATAGCGACCCCGGCTCCGGTGCGCGTGAACTCGATCGCCTCGATCGCCGCTGGTGACCAGCGATTCAGCACGCTGATCGCGGCGTTGAAGGCCGGGGGTCTTGTCGACACTCTGGACGGGGCTGGTCCGTTCACCGTGTTTGCTCCAACGAACACGGCATTCGCGGTGCTTGGCGACGATGCGGTGAACAACCTGCTGAAGCCAGAGAACAAGCAGCTTCTGACGGATGTCCTCACCTATCACGTGATTGCTGGAAAAGTCGGTTCCTCCGACGTTGTCACGTTGGAGTCCGCAAAGACGGTGCAAGGAGGAAGCATTCGGGTGACGCTGCGCGACGGCGGCGTGTTCATCAACAACGCTCGGATCCAGACTGTTGATATACAAGCATCGAATGGTGTTATCCACGTGATCGACACCGTTCTTGTGCCGTAAAACGATCCGACTTCGTTGACCATCTTGTGCGATTGCAAACCTGAGTCATTCACGCGGTTCGCCAGTGCTTCGTCTACGACGACGGCGCTAGCGAGCCGCTGTTTCGCTTCCACGTGGAGGGTTTCACGACTGAGCGGCCGATCCCGGCGAAAACGGCGATGTTCAGGGGAAGTTCGAGTAGTACGTGCGCGTAGCTAAGGAAGAACAGGACATCAAGACCACGTCGGTAATCGAACGCATACAACGCAACTGCGCCGATCCAGCCTGCAAAGACAATCGCAAGTTGGGACTTCGGCACTCGGTGCCAGTTGATGACCCTGGTCTTCGAGAACCAGTTCAGGTAGTGATATGTGTATGCGAATGCGATGAAGCGCGCGATCGAGATTCCGGCGGAGGAGTTGAATATGTCCGGCGGCCCCGAAGTAGTTCCCATCTCAAACCAAGCGAGCACGCTTTGGTTGATTCCGGCGAAAAGTTCGTAGGAACGCCGTGCATAGGCGGACGGATCGACGCCGAACGCCGGGCGCCACAACAAGGTTGCGAGGCCAACAGCCACCATGGTGAAGGCCGATGCTGCCCCCGTTCGGCTTCTCGATCGCAACGCGCCGTGGACAAGAAATCCGAGGGTGAAGACGAACACGTGAACGAGCGTCGGGACCATCGCCAGAACCCAGAATCTGTACCAACCGAAGTTCAGACGAAATGCGAGGTGGTAACCACCAAACGCGGCCAGCAGAATTGCCGGCAACGTGAACCGCAGCGGGCGAATGATCGTTGCTGCGAGCGCCATTGCGATACCTACCGTTGTGGCCTGGAGGCCGAGCGTTCGCCGAAAATCGTTGTCGGAGAACCAACCCCAATAGACCGCCGAGGCCGCTGCTCCAAGAACGAACATCGGAAGAGCAACCCAGCGCGTGCCGGCGCCGTAGCTGCGCTGGTGGAGCCAACCGATCTCGGTCAGGTAATGAAGGGGCCCGAGGACCGCGTAGGAGAAGAGAAACAACTCAAACGGAACGACGAATGCGGCGGCACCGGCGATCACCATCAACGCAATGTTGACGAGGTCGATTCGGGCCAGCGATTCGGGCGTGGGCGACGACGGTGATGGCTGCTGTCCAAACGTACGGGCAGTCGTGTCAAGAGTCGTCATGGTCTCGAACTTAGGCTGACTGTGATACCAATTCGAGGCTAGGGGGCACGTTTCGAACCCGGAGTTGAAAATCGGCCAGCTCGGCAGTTTCCATGAAGCCCTCAGTGATCTCGAAGATGGCCGTCTCCCAATCGGTCTCTGTGGTGCGAAGAACGCCGGAGGTCGTTGAACTTTTCCAACGAAAGTGACTTCAGAATTCGAACTCACCTGAGGCACGTAGCCTGTAACGGTGCGAATCGGAGCGCTGGGGTCGAAACATCGGGCAAGTGTGCGCTCAGGCGGGCGGGTTGTTCTTCATGAGGGCACCACGGAGGAGCTTTGCCTGGAATGGTGGGTTGGCGGCGATGACCGCTGGTATGAACCGGCACGAGAGATCACCACCCGCCAGGAGCTCATTCGCAACCTTCCCATCGTGTCAGTGTCTATGCGGGTACCGAGCGGCGATGCAGTTGTCACGGCTTTCACGACGGTGCAAGGCCCCCGCGAACTCGTCGTAAGTGAACTTTCGAATCGATCAAAAGTACCTTTTGTGGCGGCGCTCATTGTGAGTGGGCCGGGAGCCAACGACGTCACGCTCGACGGAACGGCGATTCGAATCGGCGGACTCCCCGTCATCCATGTGCCGTCGGCGCCCCAACGATCAGCCGCCGCGCCGTCGATCGACGAGCTCCGTGCGCTTGTCGTCGGTGGTGGTGTGGCGCCGACGTACGTACCTCGTCACGGTGAGAGTGCCTCGGCGTTTCTCTTTGCGGTCACCCACACTCTCGGCGTGCGCGTAGGGGCGATTGTCGGCGCATCCAGCCCGCTTGCGTTCGCCGCCCCACCGGTACTGCACGCGCTGCCAACTGTCCACGACCTCGCGAATGGCTGGGACACCCACCTCGGCCGCGGCGCCGATCTCCGTACCGTCCCGGCACTGGCATCGGCACCCCATTTCCGTTCGGCGATCTCGTCGTTGTTGTTGTATGCCGAACCGGCTGCCAGCGACGTCACCACGCCTATCGTCGTGTGTGGTGCGCTGGCGGCGGCGCTTGATGCGGGCGGGTTTCACGCCGAAGCGGGAGCGTTGCTCGCTGACGCACCGCAGTGGCAGGGACGCAGAGGCGAGTTGAGCGACGCTAAGTCCGAAGCAGTCGTGGGCAATGCGGCAATTTCTACGGCAGCGTTTGTCGACGCAGTGGCTCGACACGGTGCCCTCACCCACGACGCGGTGTTCGCGAAAACGATGGCTTCCGTGGTTGCCGGTGGGCTCGAATACCTCCTAAAGAAGGCAAAGGCCGACCCATCACTCGCACCATGGCTCGCGTGCTCCACCGCGGTACCTTCGATGTTGCGGATCGCCCGTGATGAGCGAGCGGCACGCCACGCCGAGAAGATCTTCAGCAGTCGCTATGGTCAGATGCCCTCGCTCCCTGTCGAGCCGCTGCCCGCACAGTCGCGCGGTGCAAACTTTGTTCCCGAAGATCCAATGCGCCTTGCGAATTTAGTTCGTTCACATATCACGCCGTTTTGCGAGTTCGATAGCGTAACGGTTTGCGTTCTCGCCGGCTTCGACGAATCGATGCTGGGTCAACCCATTGACGTACGAAACCTCCCGACGCCGTTCGGACGATTGTCGTATGCCATTCGCTGGCACGGAGAACGTCCGGCGATTCTTTGGGAATGCTCCGCAATCCACGACGATCAGCGTTCCGATGCACTCGTGCTGCGTGCTCCCCGGTTCGGAGAGTGGAGGGCGTGGGGCGCACGCGGGGACTCGTTGCTTCCGGCACCGCTCCCTTAACGGGTTTACTCGAGCGTTCGGGCGATCTTCAGCGCAGTTTCCAGCAGCGCGTCGTCGTTGGCGTATTTCACGCGCGGCCAGTAGAACCCGCGCAGTCCATCCTTCCGCCGCCTTGGGATGATGTGAACGTGGAGGTGCGGAACGGACTGGCTCACGGTGTTGTTCATCGATACCCAAGTTCCGTCGGCCGTCATCGCGGAACGAACGGCCACTGAGAGCCGCTGCGCCTGCGCGAACAGAGGCGCGATCAAAGTCGGATCGAGCGTCTCGAGCGTCGCACTGTGTGGCCGGGGTACGAGCAACACGTGGCCGTGGAACACCGGCGAGTGGTCGAGAAACGCAATGGTGTGCTCTGTTTCGGCGACGATCGCGGCTCGAACTTCGCCGTGGATGATCCTGCAGAACAGACACTCGGTTTGCGGGGCGACGTCGTTCCCGGTCGGCTGCACCATCGCTGCATCGTAGGCGTCACGAAAAACGTCGCTGTCCCCTGTGTTTCGGGTTGCCCGCACGCCGCGCGGGGCTGCTGCACTCGAAGCTGAAACGAACGCCGACTGTGATGATTTCGGCCGAGCGTGGCCTTACCGTCTTCCGGAGGCCTTCTCGTCCCTGTCTGCGTTTGTTCACCTGCCACGGGATTTGGCGTCGATAGTGGGTCGGCGTCGGGTACCGTTCGAGGATGCGTATCGCCTTTGGAACTGACGACGCCACACACGTGACGATGGCGCTGCTGCAACACCTCCGCGAAGCGGGCCACGAACTGGAAGTGGTGGCCTACCCGGAGCCGTGGAGCGACGCCGGCCGACTGGTTGGTGAGGCCGTCGCGTCGGGCCGCGCGGACCGCGGCATCGTGGCGTGCTTTACCGGTACCGGGGTCTCGATCGCTGCGAACAAAGTGAAGGGTGTGCGGGCCGCGATGTGTACCGACGCGGAGACGGCAGCGGGAGCGCGCCGGTGGAACGATGCGAACGTTTTGGCGTTCGGACTTCGGCTGACGACGGAAACGGTTGCACGGGAATTGGCAGATGCGTTCTTGGCGGATATCGAAGTAGATCCAGGCGAACAGGCCACGATCCTGCGCGTCGAGTAGCACACGCGTAGAACCCTCGTGACTGTGACGTCGGCCGAAACCTGGGCCAAGAAACCCAACGCCAACAAACCCAACGCGAAAAGGCCCACCGTCGCCAAGAAAACTGTCGCCAAAAAAGTCGCCCCAAAACGGCTCTCGAAGAAGACACCTCCGTCGCTCAGCGTTGAAAAGGGACTCTGGGCCGAAGGGTACGACGTGGTGGTGGGCCTTGATGAGGTCGGTCGGGGGGCATGGGCAGGCCCGTTGGCGATCGGGGCTGCGGTTCTCCCGAGAACCGGTCGGGTGAATGGTGTTCGCGACTCCAAGATGTTGTCAGAGCGAGAACGTGAGGCCCTGTTCGACAAGATCGCTTCATGGTGCACTTCGTGGTCAGTGGGGTTCGTTTCCCATGAAGAGTGCGACGAGATTGGCATGTCTGGCGCTCAAAAACTGGCTGCTCGACGAGCAATTGATGGGCTCGGTGTCAAGCCTGATCACGTCCTGCTCGACGGCAACTGGGATTTCGTCGGCGAGTACGTCGGGGCCGAACGGGTCACGAAAATTGTAAAGGGCGATGCCAAATGCCTGTCAATCGCAACTGCGAGTGTGCTGGCCAAAGTGTCCCGGGACCGTTTCATGCGTGGGGAAGACGAACACTTTCCCGGATACAACTTTGCGGAGAACAAGGGCTATCCATGCCCGCGACATCAAATTGCTCTGCGGGCGTACGGGCCTACAACAATTCATCGCCGTTCGTGGGCGTTCATGGATAGCCAGCTCTGGTCAATCCCTCGGACCATGCCGATCAGTACCCAGCAACAGCTGTTCTGATGGGTGCTCTCGAAACGCTCAGGCAGCCGCGGGTGCTGCGTTTGGTCGGAGGACTCGGTGTCGTGGCCGTTGTCGGTGTGGTTCTCGTGTCTCCGTCTTCCGAAAAGTCGACGGTCAGTCAGCCCCCCACGACCAACTCTGCGTCCACCACGACTACGCCGCTGAACGAGGAATTGGAGTTGACCGTTGACTCCGCTGCACAATCAGTTTCGACCGGGGTTCGCCTCATCTCGCCAGGCACGCTGACCGCTTGTGTCGATTCACCGTTTCCTCCGTTCGCATACTCACAGCAGAGCGACGGCGAAGATCTCTCCGGAATAGACGTCGATATCATTACCGCACTCGCATCGAACAACAAGCTTCAGGTCGCCTTTGTCGAGACCCCCTTCGATGGGATCTTCGACGCGTTGACGAATGGAAAGTGCGACGTGATCGCTGCTGCAGTTCCAGTCTCGACAGGACGTAAGCGTACATATGATTTTACGAACCCGTATTTTCTGATGTCGCAAAGTTTGCTTGCCCGGTCGGCCGATCAGGCCTCCCTTGCTTCGATAGGGTCACTTCGCGGGAAGATCGTGGGGGTACAGCGAGCAACGCTTGGCGCGCTCCGGGCCAAGAAGCTTCAAGCGTCGGCGGGCCTGACGGTGCAGGAGTTTCCGGGACGCTTCGAAATGCTCGACGCCCTACGCGATTCGAACATTGATGTGATCCTTGCCGACGTCTCGGCGAACGGATTCGACGCCCATGAATCGGATGGTCGACTGGCCGTGTCAGCGCGTCTGGCCGGTGACGAGGAAAACTATGCGTTCGTGGTGTCACCAACGAATCCGGTCCTGACGGAGACGCTCAATAACTCGATACAGCGGGTGAGGGATCGAGGGTTGCTCGGCAAGATCTACGCCCGCCACATCGGCGATGCACTCCAAACCCCGGTCGCCGGCTGATTAGGGTGCAGCTTCTCGATGCCACAGACCGGCGTCTGCTTCGTCTGGCCGGACCGGCGTTTCTCACCCTTTCCGCAGAACCCCTATACGTTCTCGTCGACACAGCGATTGTCGGGCACATCGCCACCGCGTCGCTGGGTGGACTCGCGATCGCCGGGACGATCCTTTCGACGCTTTCGTGGCTGATCGGATTCCTCGCGACGGGAGTGACCACCCAAGTCGGGCAGCGGCGAGGTGCCGGTGACGATGAAGGCGCCCGCAATGCGGTCCGCCAAGGCGTCGTCGTCGCGGTGGGCCTCGGTATTCTCGCCGCGTGCATCGCAGGCTTGGCCGCTGGCCCCCTTGCTCGTGGCATCGGCGGTCGTGATGACGTCTTACGGGAGGCAGTCACCTATCTCCGAATTTCTGCGCTTGGGCTGCCGGCGATCGCCATCGCCCTGTTGGCGCTCGGTTGGTATCGCGGAACCGAGAACCTCCGCGTTCCCGTGCGCGTGGTCATCGTCTCGAACATCGCCAACGTCGCCGCAGAAATGCTTTTCGTGTGGGTTTTCGGTTGGGGTATCGCTGGTTCGGCGGCAGCGACGGTGATGGTTCAATGGTTCGCCGTAGCGATCTACGTCGTGTCCCTGAGAGGAATCCTTCGCCTAGAGCGACCCCGTGCTTCGAGCGTCCAGGCGCTGATGCGAATCGGTGGAGCCATGATCATACGGACAAGCATGATGGTCAGTACACTTATGGCATCGACATGGTTGGCCAGTCGGAATGGCGACACATCGCTCGGAGCCCACCAGATCGGCGTGCAGACCTACTTCTTCTTCGCGCTCATGATCGATGCGTTGGCGATCGCCGCTCAATCGATCTTCGCTGCACAAATGGGTACGAAATCCAACGGTCAGTTGTGGACGGTAACACGGCGACTGGTTCGGTTGGGACTGCTGGCAGGCGTGTTCCTGGCCGCCATACTCACTCTGGCGTCGCCGTGGCTGGGCCACCTCTTCTCCAACGATCCTGACGTGATTGCTCGATCGAAGGGTGTGCTGTTGTGGTGCGCCGTTATGCAGATCACCGGTGCAGTGGTGTTCGTGCTCGACGGCGTCTTAATGGGGGCAGACCTCTTCTCGAAGTTGGCGATCGGTGCTGGTGCCTCCGCCGTCACGTTCTGGATCGTGGCTGGCCTTCACGAGTGGGGACCTTCGATCTTTGGTGGACTCGGTGGAGTCTGGATTGCCTTGAACTTGTGGATGCTCGTTCGCTTATGCGGCAACGGCTGGATTGCCTGGAAGAACCTGCGAAACGCGTAGCCCGCCTGCCGCGATTTTGGTCAACCGCAATCATTCGCCGTACGGTGGCGCGACGCACACGACAGAGGTGAACCAGATTGAGCACTACGCCGCAGCAAGAGCCCGATTATGAGCCCGATTATGAGCCCGATTATGAGGTCGTCGTTATAGGTGCCGGTGTCGGCGGCATCTACCAGATCAAGCGACTCGTGGACCTCGGTATCAAGTCGATTGTGCTTGAGCGAGGTGAAGAACTGGGTGGCACCTGGTACTGGAATCGGTATCCGGGCGCTCGCTTCGACTCCGAGAGCTACACCTACGGGTACTCCTTCTCCAAGGAGGTCCTCAATGAGTGGCACTGGACAGAACGATTCTCCGGACAACCCGAGAATCTTCGCTACCTGAACTTCGTTGCCGACAAGTTCGCGCTACGCGAGCACATGCAGTTCAATGTGAGTGTCGAGACGATGAGGTTCGACGAAGAGCGCGACCTCTGGCACTTGACGCTGAGCGACCGCTGTTCCATGACCTGTCGATTCGTTGTCACGGCGATTGGGCCGCTGTCCGCGCCGACGCCGCCTCGCTTGGAGGGTTCCGAAACGTTTCAGGGTCAAGCGTTTCACACCTTCCACTGGCCGAAAGAACCCGTAGAACTCACCGGCAAACGCGTGGCCGTGATCGGTACCGGAGCGACAGGCATTCAAGTGATTGCCGAGATTGCCGACAAGGTTGGTGACCTTACCGTGTTTCAGCGCCGCCCAAACTGGAGCGCACCCTTGAACAATGGGCCGATTTCTGTTGAGGAGATGGCCGACATTCGTTCGCGCTACGACGAGATTTTTGCCAAGTGTGCACGCACACCGGGGAGTTTCGAACACGAACCGGATCGACGTGGATTCTGGAACGTGACTCGTGAAGAGCGAGTCGCACTTTGGGATCGGCTGTACGACGAACCCGGATTCGGAATCTGGCTCCAGAACTTCCTGGAGATTTTCACCGATGAGGCAGCAAATGCCGAGTTCTCCGACTACATCGCCGATCGGATCCGTGCCCGGGTGCACGATCGTGCTCTTGCAGAAAAGCTGATCCCGCGTGATCACGGATTCGGGGTCCAACGCCTCCCGTTGGAGTCGAAATACTTTGAGGCCTACAACCGCGACAACGTCCACCTCGTTGATATCTCGCAGACTCCGATCGTGCGGATGACGCCGACCGGGATCGAGACGTCGGAGGAACACTTTGCGGTCGACCTCGTGATCTATGCGACCGGATTCGATGCCATGACCGGTGGCTACGACCGGATGAACATCACTGGTGTCGGTGGCGTGACCCTTCGCGAAGCGTGGAGCACGGGACCAGACACCTACCTCGGGATGCTCGTCAGCGGATTCCCAAACATGCTTATGGTGGCGGGTCCGCAAAGTGGATCGAGTTCGGCGAACTTTCCTCGCACCATCGAAGTTGGTGTCGACTGGATCACCGACCTTCTGGTCTACACACGCGAGCGGGGCATGACCCGGCTTGAGGCGTCGCCCGAAGCGCAGAAGCAGTGGAGCGAGCACGTTGCCATGCTGTACCAGGCGATGCTGATGCGAAACGCTCGAAGCTGGTTCACCGGATACAACTCCAATGTCGAGGGCCACGAGCAGGGCACGATCCGCCATTTCGTCTACAACGGCGGCGCGCCGAAGTACAACGCACGAGTTGCGTCGGTCGCCCGCAATGACTATGAGGGCATCACCTTCGCCTGATCGAGCGCTCAGCTTCCCGACCAATTTGGGGCGCGCTTCTCTGCGAAGGCTCGCGGGCCTTCCTTTGCATCGTTCGACGTGAACACCTTGCCCATGAACGGACCCTGCAGCTTCCAGAACTCTTCTTCGGTGGCGTCGAGGCTCATTCGCACAAGTTGCTTCGACGCCGCAACGCCGAGGGGTGCGTTCTTCGCGATCCGAGCCGCCAATTGGAGGGCGGTATCAAGCGCCTGCCCCTTCTCGCTGACGCGGGCGATCAGACCGTAGGCATGGGCTTGCTCTGCAGTGATCGGGTCGGCGGTGAGCGCAAGCTCCATGGCGACGCCGTAGGGCAGGACTCGGGGCAGGCGAAGCAGTCCACCGCCAGCCGCAAAGAGACCGACCCCAACCTCGGGAATGCCGATCTTGACACCGGCAGCAGCGACGAGAAGATCGCAGGCCAGTGCAAGTTCGAGTCCTCCCGCAAGTGCGAATCCCTCGATCGCTGCAATCAATGGCTTCTGCGACCCTTTCCGAATGAACTCGTCCATGCCGACGGGTCCACCTTCGGTGGCGAAGGCCTTGAGGTCCATTCCTGCGCAGAAGCCTCGTCCCGAACCAGTAAGTATTCCTACGGTTAGGTTCGCGTCGTCGTCGAGCTGTTTGACCGCCGCCAACAAACCCTGCGCCAACGCCGTGTTGATCGCGTTCATTGCCTCGGGTCGGTTCAACGTAATGATCAGGACGCGCCCTCGTACTTCGGTGAGAACGGCGGGCGCAGCGGCAGTGTCTGACATTGGAACTCCATTTGAGAGGGTAGAGCCACCATCGTGTTCGATATGTGGGCTATCCAGCAATTCTGGGACAGCGAGACTAGCGACCGGGTTCTTGTTCAGCTGGTCTCTGTGGCTCACGCGTGCCTAAACTCCGCGACATGTCTGCATCTGCGATCAACCCGAGTGCCGTAAAGACCCTGATGGACCGTGCTCGTCGCGAGGTCGACAGCGGTCTCCTTCCCTCGGCGCAGGTCGCGCTTGCGTATCAGGGCGAACTTGTTGCCTTTGAGACGTTTGGTGACGCCACGAACGATACGCGCTACGTCGTGTATTCGGCGACGAAAGCATTTGTTGCTGGCGCGATGTGGGCATTGATCGGCGATGGTTTGGTTGACGTGTCGAAGCGGGTCGTGGACTACGTACCGGAGTTCGCAACGCATGGCAAAGACGTGATCACCGTTGAACAGGTCATGTTGCACACGTCGGGATTTCCGATGGCCCCTCTGGGCGCGGTTACGGGAAGCACCAGCGCCGGACGGGTCGCAGCGTTTGAGAAGTGGCGCCTGAACCACGAGCCCGGCAAGGTGTATCAGTATCACGCAACGTCGGCCCACTGGGTCTTGGCGGAGATCATCGAGCGCGTCACGGGGAAAGACTTTCGTGACGTCGTTGAGGAGCGGGTGACGACGCCCGCAGGGTTGGAGCGCGCGGTCGGCAACGTGAAGCACCGAGCCGCTGAGCTGGTTGTGGTCGGCGACCATGCCACCCCGGATGAACTGCTTGCCACCTTCGGAGTGTCGAGTCTTGATGTCGGTGAGGTCACCAACGATGCGCTGCTTGCGTTCAACGACCTGGCCGCGCAGGCCGTTGGCGTCCCGGGCGGTGGTGGCGTTATGCGCGCATGTGATCTCGCGATGTTCTATCAAGCAGTGCTCCACAATCCCGGTGGAATGTGGAACGCCGATGTCCTCTACGACGTCAAGACGAACGTGCGCAACCATCTGCCCGACATCATGACGGGCGTACCGGCCAACCGAACCCTTGGCCTGTTGCAGGCGGGCGACGACGGAAAGTCGAACTTCCGGGGCATGGGCCGCTCAGTATCGCCTCTGGCGGTGGGCCACAACGGGGCGAAAGGCCAGATCGCGTTTGGCGATCCCGTGTCCGGGTTGAGCTTTGGCTATTGCACGAACGGCCTCGATGCCAACGAGGTGCGCGAGCCCCGACGCACGACCGCTATCGCCAGCTATGCGGCGGTGTGTACGCAGCCGTAGCTCGTTGTGCGCCGGGGGCGGCAGCCTCGCGTGATTGTGCACGGTGTTGCTTACGGAGCAACACAGTGCACAACAACGGAAAGATTCTCAGGCGTCACCCGAAATAGCTGGTAATCACCTCCGATGCCCGTTCGATGTCGGCGTCGGTGATGTCGAGGTGGGTCACGAATCGCAGACGGTAAAGGCCGGTGGAAAGGATTGCGTTCGCTTCGAGGTGCGGAAGAAATCCGGCCGCCTTTTCTTTCGCTGGCCCATGAAGCTCAACGAAGATGATGTTGCTGTGAATCGGATCGAGAACCGCGCCCTCGATCCCGGCCAAGGCGGCGCCAAGTTGTTTCGCACGTCGGTGGTCGTCGGCCAGACGGGCCACGTGGTTGTCGAGCGCGTACGTTGCCGCTGACGCAAGAACTCCGGCTTGTCGCATGCCCCCGCCAGCCATCTTCCGAATGCGATGGGCGTTGGCGATCAGGTCCCTTGAGCCACACAGTGCTGAGCCAACCGGTGCGCCAAGGCCCTTGCTGAAACAGACGCTGACCGAATCGAAGCAACCCGCAATTCGGCGCGCTTCGGTAAGTGCACGTAGTGATGATTCGCCCTCGGCCAATTGGGCCTGTGCGACGGCGGCGTTGAACAACCGGGCACCGTCGAGGTGAGTGCTGAGCCCGTGCGATTTGGCGAGCGACGTGGCCTCCCTTACGTACTCGAACGGGAGGAGCTTTCCGCCGATTGTGTTCTCCAAGCACAACAGTCGCGTGATCGCGAAGTGAGCGTCGTCGGGCTTTATCGAGGCTTCGATCTCGGCAAGGGGAAGGCTCCCATCGGCGGCATTCACTATCGGCTGCGGTTGCACACTTCCCAGCACCGCAGCGCCGCCGCCCTCCCACCGGTACGTGTGCGCGTGTTGCCCAACGATGTACTCGTCGCCGCGTCGGCAGTGCGAAAGGATGCCACAGAGGTTGCTTTGGGTGCCGGTCGGTGCAAACAACGCCGCCTCGAAACCGAGAATCGACGCGATTTTGTCTTGGAGCTCGTTCACCGAGGGATCGTCGCCGAACACGTCGTCGCCCAACGGCGCCCGCATCATCGCCTCGCGCATTTCAGGGGTCGGCCGGGTAACGGTGTCACTACGAAGATCGACGACGCGGTTCATGACCATGAGTCAATCACGCGGGTGATGCGGCCTCGGGCGAGTTGACGGCACAGTTTGAGTGGACGTTGTCGCCCACGACGACATTCATCCCCTGAGATGGGTGATTGTGCGTGCCTTTGGCGAAACACTAACTTCGCCGTTCGGCCACAATCATTGAGTGTCATTTTCGAAACCGCATTCTGAAGTGGTGTCGCCCAGGCGGGTTGTGGTCATGTGGTTTCGTCGAGATCTCCGGATCGAAGCAAATCCGGCATTCGACGCCGCGCTTGGCCTAGCCCGGCAAACGTCGGCCGATGTCCTCCCTCTGTTTATCCTCGACCCCACGTTGATCGCCACCAGCGGGCCAAATCGCTTGGCCTTCCTTTACGACGCTCTTGGGTCATTGCGCTCGTCAGGACTTCCCCTTGTCGTGTGTGCGGGGAGTCCGTCTACCGTGTTCGAACGGTTGTCGACTACATCTGATCTTCGTGACGTGTTTTGCGCGGACGAGTTCACCCCGTTCGGTATTTGGCGAGACCGGGGCATCGAAAAAGTTCTTTCTGAACGTGGAGCGAAACTTCATCGTCGGGGCAGCCCGTACGCAGTCAATCCGGGGGTGGTCCGAAAGGACGACGGGACACCGTTCAAGGTTTTCACCCCGTTCAAGCGGGTGTGGGAACGGAGCGCGGACGTATCCGCCTCTGACAACCGATGGACCGACTTTGCTTCCTTCTGCTGGGCAGATGGAGGCCCCGGGATCGAGCCGGTCCCGATTCCTCCACCGCCTGCGGCGGCATCAGTTCTTCCGAAAGCCTCGGAGGCTGCCGCACACGATCGTCTCGCACACTTCTTGGAGCATCATCTGTGTGCATATGATACGAATCGGAACGACCCTGCCGTCGATGCGACAAGTCGACTGTCTGCTGATCTGAAATTTGGTCTGTTGCATCCGTCGCAGATATTGCCGATGCTCGCCGGTGCGGGCCACGGCGCGGACGTCTTTCGCTCGGAACTGTGCTGGCGCGAGTTCTATGCCGACGTGCTTTATCACCGTCCAGATACTGTCAACGCCGCTTTCAACCCAATCATGGAACAGCTCGTCGTCGACACGGGGCCCATAGCTGATGAACGGTTCGATGCGTGGTGCCGAGGCGAAACGGGATTTCCCTTTGTCGACGCCGGGATGCGCCAACTGCTGACCGAAGGGTGGATGCACAACCGTGTCCGGATGGTCACAGCAAGTTTTCTTGTCAAAGATCTTCACCTCGACTGGCGTCGAGGTGCGGAGTGGTTCATGACCCATCTCGTCGATGGCGACATCGCTTCGAATCAGCACGGGTGGCAGTGGACCGCTGGAACGGGCACCGACGCCTCACCGTATTACCGCGTGTTCAATCCCGTGACACAGGGAAAGAAGTTCGATCCGACCGGTGCGTACGTTCGCAAGTACGTTCCGGAGATCGCTGAGCTCGACGACAGCGTCATCCATGAACCGTGGGAGGCCAAGGGCGGTGGGTTGTTCGGCGGCGCTTCCAACTATCCAGCGCCGATCGTCGACCACGCAGCCGAGCGGCTCGAAGCGCTGGCCCGCCACGCCAAAACGAAAAAGACCCCGACCGCATAGTTCGGTGAGTGTGAGTTGCGAACCGGGGGGAGGCGAGCTGGCTCTCCACCCGTGACCACGAGGGCCACCCGTGACCACGGGAGAAAGAAGGACGCCTAAATCTTCTTGAGGCCCCGGTCGGCGAAGAGGCCGAGGAATAGGCCCATGGCGACGATTGCGAGCAACCCGGGCCATGTGTCTTGCCATGTGACCGAGCCGAGGAAACCTTGTCGCCCGAGACGCAGAATGTTCGTTGCCGGATTTACTCGGGCGAAGGAGTGCAGCCAGCCGCTCAGCCCGCTCATCGGCACTTGCGTAGCCGACAAAAACACGAGCACGAACACCCCGAGCTGCATCAGCGGAGCGGCGGCCATGGACTTGAACCGATAGGCGAGGCCCATTCCCCATAGCGAACCGACAACTGACGTGCCGACGCCGGCGATGAGAAGACACAACACACCGAGGAATCCTCCGGGTATGGACATGTCGCCGATGAAGCCGAGAATCATCACGAGCACGAAGGGGAGGAGTGCTCGTAGCGCGGCGGTGACAATGGTCGAGATAAGCAATGCACGCCTATGGATTGGCGCCGATACCAAGCGATCGATGATTCCCGTTTCGAAGTCACGAATGGCGCCGAAGGCAAGGAACACCCCACCGAACGCTCCGCCTTGCATGACGTTGAGCGGTACATACCAGTTCAGGGCATTGAGCGTCGGGTAGTAGGCCCGGATCGCCTCACCGTAGAGCGACGAAAAGGCGATCGTGCCAAAGACCGGGAAAATCAGCGAGGGGACGAGCGCCGAAGGCAATCGCCAAATACTCAACAGGTTGCGGCGTACCAGTGCGAATGTCGTTTGCAGAATTTTCGGGCTGGCGACATGGTCGGCGAACCCGGTGGCTTCAAGCGGGCTCATTTGTCTTCCAGTCTCTGTTGCAGTGCGACAAGGGCCAATCCGAATGTCAGAAGCGCCATGACCAGTGGAATGGCAAGTGCCCGAAAGGCCGCGCCGGTCGACCAACCATTGATGATAAGTTCACGTAGTGCTTCGACTACCTTCGAAATTGGGTTCCACTTCGCCACAGTTTTGAATGCTCCCTTGATAAGTTCGATCGGGAAGAAGGCCGATGACGCAAACAGGAGCAGGAAGACGATCGGGAATGTGCTCTGCACCGCTTCTGCCGAACCGGTTTTGATGGCGATCGCGCTGAGCAGCCCGCCGAAGGCCAGCGCCAACAGGCCCGACGACACAAGCAATACGACAAATGCGCCGATCCCCCCGGCGAGTCGCGCTCCGAAGATCATCAACAGCAGTGTGAACACTGCGCCCTGCACGATGCCGAGGAGCGTCGAACCGGCGAGGCGGGAAACGAGGATCGCCGGTCGACTCATCGGTGATGCGATCATTCGTTCAAAGAAACCCTGTTCGATATCCGTAGCAAGATCCGTTGCACCAGCCACGCATCCAAACAGCACACCCTGCACGACGGTTGCGGCCAGGGTGAAGGTGAGGAACGAAGTCAACTTTGGGTACGCCGATCTTTGAAGCAACGGGAGAAGTTTGTTGAAACTCGCCGTGTTGATCGCCACAAAGAAGAGCGGAAAGATGATCGAAGGCACAAGCAGCGGCAGTTGGCGGATCGACCCGTTGATCGCCCGCTTGGACAACGCCAGGAATTGTGCCACCGGTCTCGGGTTGAGTTCGGTGACCTGAACTGGCGACACGGGGGCGGTCATTGTTTTGCCTCCGCATCCGATTTGGCGCCCTTGCCTCGACCGCGTTTGGCCCCCGGCTTGGGATCGGCAGTTGCTCCCTTGTCTGCGCCGGCCCCTTCAAGGCGGTGGCCCGTCGCTTCAGCGAAGACGTCGTCGAGGCTGGGTGCGCTGAGCTGAAGTTGGAGCAGCGGGATCGACGCTTCGTCGAGCGCTCGAACAACGTCGGCCACGGCACCCGCGCCCCCGCGAAGACCGACACCGAGCTGACCTTCCGCGCCTGGCCGCGAATCTCCGAACGTCCTCAAGACTTCCTGCGCATCGAGTTCTCTCCCCTTCGGAACTTCAACGAAAACGGTCGGCGATCCCACGGCTTCCTTGAGCGCTTTCGGAGCACCCTCGCGAACGATGAGTCCCCCGTCGATGATGGCAATGCGATCAGCAAGCTGATCGGCCTCCTCAAGATACTGAGTCGTGAGGAGAACCGTCGTGCCTTCGGCGTTGAGCCGCTTCACCTCTTCCCACAGCGAAAGGCGACTCATCGGATCAAGGCCGGTGGTTGGCTCGTCGAGGAACAGCACGCTGGGGGAGTGGACCAGGGACAGTGCGAGATCAAGGCGCCGACGCATGCCGCCGGAGTAGGTGCCGACCCGGCGGTCTTTTGCCGCGACGAGCCCGACTCGTTCGAGAAGTTCGGTTGCACGCACTTTGCCGCGCTCTTTGGCGAGACCGTAGAGGACGCACTGAAGCGCGAGCAGTTCGCTGCCCGTCATCAGTGGATCAATGGCCGCATCTTGAAGCGCCACGCCGATTCGTTTCCGGACGTCATCGGCCTGCGATACAACATCGAAACCGGCGACGCTGGCTGAGCCCGAAGTTGGCTTGAGCAAGGTAGTAAGCATGCGGACGGTGGTTGATTTTCCGGCGCCGTTCGGTCCGAGGAAGCCGAAGATCTCACCCTGTTGCACCTCTAGGTCGACGCCGCGGACCGCTTCGATGTCGCCAAACTTGCGCACTAACCCGTTCGCGATGATGGGAGGTTGTGAATTCATTTCGTTCCAAACTAGCCGGGTCAGGTCAATAGACGACGTCGGATTGCATCGGTCGCTGCAGTCGTCCGGGGCGGGGCCAGGGCACTCATCAGGGGCGTAGCGGCTTCATATGCGCACTGAATTGTTCGATCGCACCCTGAACAACTGGGCATTGACAGGTTTCACCCCCGGTTACGAGTACGTTCTGCGTCAGCTATGAAGTTGACCCACGCCGTTCTCCATCGGTTACGAATGCCCTTGGTCTCGCCATTTCGGACATCCTTTGGAACCGAGACGTCGCGACACGCGCTTTTGGTGCAAGTTCTCGGTCCCGACACGGAGGGGTGGGGTGAATGTGTCGCCGACGACGAGCCGCTGTACTCGGCCGAGTACAGCGAAGGGGCGCACGATGTCATTGCGAGGTTCCTCCTTCCGCGGCTGAACGCGTCACACGTGGTAGCCGCAGAGCTCAGCACGCGCTTCGCGCCGATCCGCGGAAATCCCATGGCAAAGGGAGGTTTGGAGGCAGCAGTGCTGGACGCAGAATGCCGGGCGGTGGGACAACCACTGTCCGAGCGCCTCGGGGCAACGAAGACGCTCGTACCCGCCGGGGTGTCCGTCGGAATCCATGAGTCGACGGCGGAGTTACTGAAAACGGTCGAGTCATACCTGGCCGATGGGTATCGGCGAATCAAGCTGAAGATCGAGCCTGGCAACGATCTCGATCAAGTCGGCGCGGTGCGTAAATCGTTTCCCGATGTGTTGCTTCAGGTCGACGCAAACGCCGCATACACCGTCGCCGACGCGCCCCGGCTTGCTCGCCTCGATGAGTTCGATCTTCTTCTGATCGAACAGCCGCTCCCCGAAGATGACATGGCGGGCCATGCCCGGTTGGCGCGGCTGATATCAACGCCGATTTGTCTCGACGAGTCGATTAGTTCTCCACGGGCCGCGCTCCACGCGATCCAGATGGATGCGTGCCGCATCATCAACATCAAGCCCGGTCGAGTCGGCGGGTTTCTTGAGGCTGTCAAGATTCACGATATGTGTGTTGCGGCGGGTGTTGCAGTGTGGTGCGGAGGAATGCTGGAGACCGGCATAGGGCGCGCCGCCAATGTTGCCCTTGCCGCGCTCCCCGGGTTCACCCTCCCCAACGACACGTCTGCTTCTGCGCGGTACTTCCACCGCGACGTGACCGACGCCTTTGTGCTCGAAGATGGCTGTCTTCGCGTACCGTCTGGTCCCGGTATCGGTTTGCTTCCTGATCCCGCTTCGCTTCGAGAGTTCACCGTGGCTACGCATACGATTCAGCTGGACTGAAAATGGAGCCGATCGCAGTTCCCGACGCCGATACAGGCTCACCGTCGTTGATTGTCGAATCGGGCCAGATCTTGCTCTTTCGTCTTTTCGACGTGGCAGATCGTGTCGACCTGGCTGCCGTGGAGCGGCAGCTTCGCTCGGAGGCATCATCGCGAGAAGGCGTCGGACGACTTCGACTTCAGCGTCAGCGCGACGGGGTTGTGTTCACCAATCCTCCGGTATCAGCCCGCCTGGCTGATAGATCATTGCTGGTCGGGTCCATCGAGTTCGCAGTGCGAGTAGTTGCGCGGGTTTATGACTTCGGCGCGATGACAATCCTATGGTCACTTACGATTCCGTCCGGGACGTCGTTTGATGACCTTTCGGAACTCTCGGTTGAACTCGAGGGTGAAGCGATGCGAGTCGATCTGCACCATATGATGGGCGAAGACGCGGAGTTGGCGGTTGAATCCATGCACCAAGGGCTGGTCGGCCCGAACATTCACGAATCGCAGGAAACTCTCACGGTGTACGCGATTCAGGCCTTTTCGTCCCCGGAACAGGTCAACGCTGAGCGTGTCGCCGCGCATCCGCTCCTTCCCTCTCTGCTCTTGGGAGAGCGCGACGAGTTTTCCAACCAGCTGCGCACGGAGTTGCTTCGCTCGTCGTAT
This sequence comes from Acidimicrobiia bacterium, assembly GCA_031429095.1. Taxonomy (GTDB): domain Bacteria; phylum Actinomycetota; class Acidimicrobiia; order Acidimicrobiales; family JANYDT01; genus JANOYY01. The sequence goes on from JANOYY010000037.1 coordinate 111,248, forward strand.
TCGTATTCAACCGACGATCTTGTCGTGATCGGATATGACCAGGCGTTGGTTTTTGATCCTGACGGAACCGAGGACGCAACCAACTTGCTTGAGTTCGCGCTCGCTCAGATGCTTGAGCTCGCCTACTACGACAGCCAGCTCGATGATCGTATCGATCGCATGCACCGTCAGCTGTCACAGCGTCGAACGACGGGGCGCAAGAGCAACCGGAACTACGACGAATTGCGGCGCGATCTGCTGACCGAACACCTTGCCTTCTCGGAAGTTATCGAAAAGGTCGGTGCCGCAGTCAAGGTCACCGAAGACCTTTATTATGCGGCCATCTACCGCGGCGCAATGCGCGTGTTCCGGGCGGATGAGATTGCCGACGCAACCCAACATAAACTCGAAGTGATGTATCGCACGTACTCGATGCTTTCCGACGAGGCAGAAGCGAATACTTCGCATCGGCTCGAACTGATCGTGATCGTGCTGATCCTTATTGAGGTGGTCTACGGAACCATTGATGTAATCGAGAGGTTGGTCGCCTCCTAAGACGCTGGTGTACGAATAACCCCTCGGGTCGTTTCCCCGTCAGAATGGCGGTTATGCCGGTGCCATCTCGCTCGTTCGACGTTGAGCCGATAACACTTGCGACGACACGTCGAGTTCGACGACCCGTGATGCTGCAGGGGTGGTACAACCTCGCGTCCATTCACTGGCCGTTCGACGGCGCCGTTGTGCAGGCGCTCTTGCCCAGCGGCTTTCGAGTCGACGAATTCAACAACAGCGCTTGGGTTGGACTCATCCCGTTTGAAATGCGGCGCATCAGACTTTCCTTCGGGCCGAACGGTGGACTGAGTCCGGGCCGATTTGGAACGTTCCCCGAAACAAATGTGCGTACGTATATTGTCGATCGACACGGTCGCCGTGGAGTGTGGTTCTTCAGCCTCGATATCACCCGCCTCGCGCCGACACTCGTGGCCCGCATCTGTTACGGGCTCCCGTACTGCACGGCCACGATGTCAATTACGAACCATATCAACGACTCCCAGGGCACCGACGACCACAGTGCGATCAACGAAGGAGCGACGTACTCGTCCGATCGTCGATGGCCCCGATCGGCGCTTGGGCCGGCGCACAGCGATGTCGGAATCCGAATCGGGCCCCGCTGCCACGTGGAAACGAACGAGCTCGCCGCGTTCTTGTCGGCGCGCTGGGCGCTGGGATCACAGTTCGCCCGTCAGCTGGTGTGGGCCGAGGTCGAACACCCTGAGTGGGAGCTGTTTCATGCCGAGATCACGCATTGCGATGAAACGATGCTGGTCGCGGCGGGACTTCCCGCGCCGACGGGCGATCCGATCGCTCTGTGGTCGCCCGGAGTGGAGGTGCGGATCGGCCGACCAACCTTTGTCTAACGGCTGGGTGTAACCCTTCGGCGCAATTGAACGCGAATCAGTTGCATTGTGTCGGTAAACCTTTACTATGACGGTTGCGGCTCTGGTCTGTCTTCCGTCGCCAGACCAGGGCCGCACTCGTCTGCTAAGAAACTCAGGCTTACCAACGCCCTTACGGCGTTCAGGTGGCGGGCGCTTCGCTCGGCGGCGCCGCAATCTTGCCGCTTCGGGGTTTCGATTCCTTGGTGACGATGGCGTCGTGTTGGCAACCGCCCGGCGTGCGTGATAGCCAAGACCGGTGCTTGATCTCCTGCGCCGCAACCGCGACTTCCGAATGCTTTGGTTGGCGAGTGTGGTGAGCCTGGGCGGCGACTGGTTCGCGACGGTGGCGTTGATCGGCAAAGTTACCTCGCTCGGCAAAGGCACTTGGCTCACGCCAGCGCTCGCTGCTTCTTTCGTGTTCGTGTGCCAAATGCTCCCGGCGTTTCTGGTCACTCCGATTGCCGGGCCCCTTGCGGATCGCTTTGACCGGAAGCGGATCATGATCAGTGCTTCGGTGCTCCAGTCGGCGGCCGCGCTGCTTTTTCTTGTTTCGACCCGACAGACCCTTTGGCTGGCGTTTGCCGCGCAGGCTGCGGTGTCGACGCTGGCTGGGTTCTTCTCGCCCGCGTCGCAGGCATCGCTGGCCAACCTTGTGACACCGGCGGACCTGCCAAAGGCTGCGTCGTTACTCGGTACGACCTGGGGTGCCATGTTGGCCCTGGGATCGTCGCTCGGCGCATGGTTCAGCACGCAGTTCGGCCGCGATGGCGCGTTCATCGCCGACGCTTTCAGTTTCATGGTTGCGGTGTTCTTCATCACCCAGATCAGAGGCCGCACGGCAGCTGCGAGCACGTCGGTCCGCCAGAGGATGCGCCCCATCGCAGACACAAAGGCCGCGCTCGCCTATGCCCGAACGAACCGACCGCTGTTCTTCCTGCTTTTTTCAAAGGGCGGCTTCGGCCTGGCGAGTGGTGTAATAGGTGTGCTTACTTCACTCGCCGATCATCGGTTTGGGGGCGGCGATCGCACTATCGGTCTCCTGCTGGCCGCTCGTGGAATCGGCGTCGTTCTTGGTCCGGTGGTGGCCGGTCGGCTCGGCGGTACGAAGAACGTCGCCGGAATCCTGCAAACGTGTGGCCTATCGTGCGTCGTGTACGGGCTCGCCTATTTCGGTGTCGGTCATGCTCCGTACCTTTGGCTGGCCCTTGTGCTCACGGCAATAGCGCATCTGGGTGGCGGAACTCAGTGGACCCTTTCTACCTATGGGCTCAACGCAAACACCCCCGACGAGTACCGGGGCCGAATCGGATCAGCAGACTTCGCGCTGGTGTCGTTGTCGATGAGCCTTAGCTTCGTCGCCGGGGGATGGCTTGACCGCGCCTTCGGAGCGACGACTGCGTTTACTGTCCTGTCGATTGTGTCGCTCCTCTGGGGCGGGCTGTACCTGCGTGCAACAACCTCGATTCGTTCCGCGATGGTGCGCGATGCCCTTGACACCTAGACGCGGTTGGAGTTTTGGCGCATGAGTTCGTTACGGTGGGACCATGAAAATTTCAACCACTCTCGGTTTTGACGGCGATCCGGTTCGATACGCCCGCAAGGCGAAGGACCTTGAGTCGGCCGGAGTCGATCTCGTTTGGTCGGGGGAAATCTACGGATTTGATTTGGTTTCATCGCTCGCGTACCTCGCTGGAATCACAACGACGCTTGAACTGATGACCGGAATCATCCCGGTGTACTCCCGTACCCCAGCTCTCATCGCCCAGACAGCAGCAACCATCGATGCACTATCGAATGGCCGGTTCCACCTCGGCCTCGGAAGCTCCGGCCCGCAGGTTATCGAGGGATGGCATGGCGTTCCCTTTGATCGACCTCTGCAACGAACCCGAGAGACCATTGAGGTGTGTCGGAAGGTGTGGTCTCGACAACCCTTGAGTTACCAAGGCAAGACGATTCAGCTGCCGCTCCCCGCCGGCCAGGGAACGGGGCTCGGAAAGGCGCTCAAGCTTGCCGCGACTCCTTTGCGGCAAGATATCCCGATTTGGATCGCCGCTATTGGCCCGAAAAACGTTGAACTCGCCGCCGAAGTAGCGCACGGTTGGCAGCCAATCCACTTTGTCCCTGATCGCTTCGAACAAGTGTGGGGTGAATCCCTGAGGGCCGGATCCGCAAAACGTGACCCGGCCCTACCGCCGCTTCAGATCATGGCTGGAGGCACGGTAGCTCTGGGCAACGGGCCTGAGGTTCGCGAAGCGCGTGAAGGCACTCGGGGAAACGTTGGGTTCTATGTCGGCGGAATGGGAGCTCGCAACAAGAACTTCTACAACGAGTTGTTCCATCGTTACGGATGGGAGCAAGAGGCGAAAGACATTCAAGATCTCTTCCTCTCCGGCAAACGTGAGGAAGCAATCGCCCGAGTGCCCGATGAATACGTTGACCTGGCGACGCTCGCCGGCGACCCCGGGTTCGTACGTGAACGTATTGCTGTGTACAAGTCGATTGGGGTCAGCTATCTCAACATCAACGTGGTCGGCGAAGAGCCGTTGAAGATTTTCGAACAGGTGAAAGCCTGGGCCGAGTAGGGGGCTCGGCCGACTCGGCGAGGCCGCGGCCATCGCGGACCCCGACAACCCTCGGTACCCTGCGAACACGATCAAATACAGTCGGCCCTTCAGGCGATGGACTGGGCCAGCCGGTGGCCCTTTCGCCTGTGTTGATGACGATTGCTGCGGAAGTTCTCCAGCCCGAACGTCGGCGGCCCGATTCGTCGTAGGACGCGCTATCGCGTGGTGATGGTGATGTAGCGAATCTGAAGGTCCCCTTCGCTGGGGTTGCCGGGCATGTAGGGCATCGGCTCGGTATAGGTCACGCTCTCGATCTCCGATCCATGGAGCATCGCGTCGAGCGCACCATCTAGATCCTGCTTCTCCCACAGGTCGATGCGGTGCGTGAAGACGATCGCGCCCCTGGGAACGACTGCTCGACACAGATCCCGTACAACCGTGATCGGGTCGAGCGCGTAACTCAGCACGCCAACCGAGATTGCGCCATCGTAGCTTTGCGCCTCGACGGGAAGGGGGCCGCTATTGAAGTCATGGCGAATTGTGCGCCGGTAGAAACCCGTCGAGAGCGCAGCGTTGAGTGACGCCTCGGATACGTCCACACCGTCGACGGAGCGAATCCCACTCTCGTGCAGCGCCCTGCCGACCAACCCGGTGCCGCACCCAAGATCCAGCACCGACGCGTTGTTCGACCCCCGCACAAGCTGGGCGATCATCCGACCCGCAACGAAGGGCGCGTCGTAACGCCACTCGTTGACGAGTTCGTGCTCGTAGGTCGGCGCCCACTGGTCGTAGCGAGACGCGATCTCGCCGGGGTCGGTGAGGGGGGTCCGCAACCAACTCGCATCGGGATTCGATTCTTCCGCAGTGTTCATCCCTTCATCTTCGCATCAGCCATCGAGCGATTCATCTCGGAACTCGCGTTCGGCTTTCGGTCCTTGAATCGCTTACCGACCGTCGAGCGCTCGGATAAACATTTCGAGTGCATCTGCCGATTCCGTCATGAGCGGCACCCATACGATCGCGTCGGCACCCGCTTCGATCCACTGTTGTGATTGGTCAAGCCACGTGCTGGTCTCTCCGGAGATCAAGAGTTCTGTGTACAGATCAACGTCGATTCCTTCGTAGATCCTCATCTGGCTCGCAAACCGTCCTTGGCTGATACGGATATCCAGTTCGGCGCGGGCCGCAGCGACGTCGGGTGTTGCATAAATGAACACCGTGAGTCGAGATGTCTGACCGATCGCAGCGCGGGTCTCGGCAACGTATGCCGGACCGGAGCATTCAGCAAGAATGACGCCATCAGCCGTCCGGGCGGCCAGCGCAATTGATTTGGCTTGACGGACTCCGAACGAGACAGATGGTTGCTCGCCACGAACTGGGTGAACAAGGGTGACGCTTTTCAGATGAACGTGGCGGCCGTCGAGGGTGACGCTTTCGCCTGCGACGAGGCGTTTTGCGGAAACGGTGATTTCTTCAAGTGACGCCAACCAAGATGCTGGCGTCTCGCCGACCTGTTCAATCCAGAAGTCGACACCGTGGCCGAGACCCATGTGGAATCGTCCGGGAAATAGACGGGCGGTTGTCGCCCACTCCATAGCCATGAACGCGGTGTTTCGGACCACCGCGGGCGCGATCCCGAGTCCAACTTTTAGCGACTCGGTTACCGCGAGGGCGACGGCGCACTGGCTGAAACCTCCGTGAAAACCGAGGTCCTCAACGACCCAGAGTTCGTCGAATCCGGCTGCCTCGGTTCGCCGTGCGAAGTCCGGCAGCAATTCGGGGGCAAAATCTCGGCGGAACATAACTCCAAACGACGTCATGGTTTGAGCTTTGCACGCCGTCGTGACTCATCCGGGTTCTGTGCTGCGTAAATTTGTTCCGCTCAGCGGACGACGGGCTTGCCTGTTGTGAGCCGATCGGGCCATCGTCACCGAATGCTGAAGATTCTGGTTCTGGAGTTCACATGTTGACGTCCAACCTCGGAGACTTACTTCGAAGGCGATCGCTTCGCAACCCAGGGATCGAAGCTGTCGTCGACCTTGCCGCTGGAACGAGAATCACCTATGCGGAGCTCAACGAGCGCGTGAATCGAGTCGCAAACACATTGCTCGAACGAGGGGTGAAGCCAGGCGATAGAGTCGGTCTTTTGGCTGCGACCTCCGCCCAGTTCGTCGAGACATATTACGCCGCAGCAAAAATCGGAGCGGTAAGTGTGCTTATGAACTGGCGTCTCGTGCCGGATGAGTTGGAATTCCTGTTGGTGGATAGCGGTGCGAGTGCATTGGTTTTTAGCGCGGAGTTTGATGGTGCGGCGCGCCACCTTCATGATCGCAGTTCGACTGCGGTCAAAACCTGGATTCGTATTGACGGCATCGGTGACGAATCCACGGAATGGGGAGCGCTCAGTTACACTGCGCTCACTTGCGATGCGTCGTGGGATGAACCACCGATCGGGGCTGGCGGCGACGATCTGGTCTGCCTCTGTTACTCCTCGGGGACCACGGGACGACCGAAGGGCGCGATGCTCACCCACGAGGGGCAACTCTTTGCAGTGCTAACCCAAGCTGCGTCCATTGACGGCTTCCATCAGCGCGACCGGTACTTGATTGCGCTGCCGCTGTTCCACCTCGGCGGGATACTGCCCCTCGAGAACGCTATGTATGCCGGGTCGACTGTGGTGCTGATGCGGCAGTTCGACCCTACAGCGATTTGGGATGTGATTGCGAGCGAGCGAATCGATAGCGGCCTCGTTGTCCCATCGATGCTCAACATCATGTTGGCTGTGTTCGACCCGAACAAGCACGATTGCTCATCAATAAAAGCCCTGTCGGTGGCAGCCGCTCCGGTACCGCTCACGCTGCTGGAGCAGTGCCGCGAGAAAGGAATTGCGCTTTTGCAGACCTATGGACTCACCGAAGCCGGCGGGCCGGGCACGAACCTTTCAGCAGAATACGCAGAACGCAAGATTGGCTCGGCAGGCAAGGCCTACATGCTCACTGATGTGAGGGTTGCCCGACCGGATGGGTCGCCATGCGAGCCGGGCGAGCCCGGCGAAGTCTTGATTCGCGCCCGCCACGTTATGAAGGGCTATTGGAACAATCCGGAGGCGACCGCGCAAACGATTGTTGACGGGTGGCTCCACACCGGAGACGTTGCGGTCTGGGACGACGAAGGATTCGTCACGATTCAAGACCGTATCAAGGACATGATCATCTCAGGGGGCGAAAACATCTATCCCGCGGAGATCGAAAACGTAATCCTCGCCCACCCCGACGTCGTCGAAGTGGCCGTGATTGCGAAGAAGTCGCAGCGCTGGGGGGAATCACCGCTCGCCTGTGTGGTTCGGTCGAGCGACACCCTGACCGCAGTTGCGGTACTTGAGTGGTGCGACGAGAAGCTGGCCCGGTACAAACTGCCGAAAGAGGTGCGATTTGTCGATGCCATTCCCCGGAATTCGACGGGGAAGGCGTTGAAGCGGATCCTCCGGGATCAGTTCGGTGGATAACCTCGCTCAAACACCAGCGTCGCGGAGGTGGAGGGAGCCTCCTACGCTCGCTTTGGAACCTGTGGCCAGTACTTTGCGAGAGCCCCGCCGTCGACGGTCACGTTGCTGCCGGTCATGAGGGCGCTGTCGTCGGAGGCCAGGAATATGATTGATCCAACGTAGTCCGATGGGGTCGGGAGACGCTCCCAGGGGTTTGCACCGGTAAAATCCATCCGGCCTGCTGCGCGCATGGCCACGACTGCATCGCCGAACTGCGACGCGAGGTCTGGGTCGTCGGGGACCGTCGCGGTTGGGGTGAAGCTGTTCACCCGAATGCCGTGGACCGCCAACTCCATCGCGGTCGAACGGGTGAAATTGATCATTGCTGACTTCGCTGAGCAGTAGCCGATATTGCCGGCCTGACCCTGCCAGGCGGCCGTGGACAAAACGTTGATGATCGAGCCCCGGATAACTCGCTCGACCATCGACCGGGCCACCAGTCCAGTCATGATGAAGGAACCACCCAGGATGATGTCGACCTGTCTCCGGAATTCAGCTACTGGCATGTCGAGCACGCCGCGAGTGTCGAACTTCACTGCGTTGTTGATGAGAATATCTATGCGTCCATATCGCTCAAGAACCGTCTCGATGCATGATTTCATCGCATCGATGTCGGTCACGTCGCCCGGAATGGCGAATGCTTCTCCACCGGACCTTTCGATTCCGTCGGCGCATGCTTGCGCTGTCTCCGCAACGATGTCATTGCACGCAACCGTGGCCCCGGCCGCCGCGAGACCGGTTGCCAACACGCCACCGATGTTTCGACTGGTGCCGGTGACCACCGCGACCTTGCCGCTCAACCGCCCCGCATAGCGGGAGAAGTCCAATTCACGTGCGACGCTCATGGTTTCGCAACTTCCCAGCGGGCGAACACCTTGTTTGAGTTGAAGCAATGCGTCTCGATGAAGTTGTGTTCGACAGGTGCTCCGAGCCCGAGTTCGCGTGCCGCCCCGCAGAGCGCAAACCAGTTGAGAACCTCTTGTTGCCCGGCGTCTTCGATTTGCGATGTGGACGTCCTTTCCCAGGTCGCCCAATCGCCTGCCGCTAACGCTTCGTAAAGCCGTCGATCGTTTGCGATATCAGGTTCGATTCGCCACGTTTTGTCGGTAAGGAAGGCGTGTGACCATGACGAGGACGCAACGAGGGCGATCCGCCAAGGACTATCGAGAAGCGCCCGAGCAACCGCTCCTCCGACATCCATCAATCGTCGCGGCGATGGAGACGGCGGGTCGAGGTCCATTGTTTCGCCGAACGGCTTGGCAAACCCACGAGCTGCGATGACTCGTCGCCCGTAGCAGTTAATAGGCATACATACTAGTGGCCAGGGGAACCCGTCTGAGTCGTACCGTCGGTCGTAGTCAAGGAACAGCTGAGTGTTGAGAAATGCATGGGCCAAACCGTTGAAGTGAAGGGGTTGATATGCGTACGAGACATCGAAACCGTTGTCGAGGAGATTCTCGGCCAACCAACGAGCAATATCGGGCCGACCCTTCACCGTGAACGCCTTATCTTTGGGCTCGCCCCACACATTGGGCCACGGATATTTTTCCCATGGCCGCGACTCGATGTCACCATAAGCCAGGAGCGCATAGGGCGGAATAATGTCCTCACGGAAGTTTTCGTACTGATCGTCACCCCATACAAGAATCGCATCTGGATTGAACGCTTCAATCGCCGCGTGAGACCTTTCAAAGCCATCCAACAGCGACGCCCGATGGCCGGCCGCTGAGGATCGTGCCTCGTCTGGACCCCATTCGGCTTGAGCGTCGGGGGACCAATTACTCGGATTCGTGAACTCGGGTGGGATCGCAGGGTCCTGAAGTGTGTTCCGGAGCAATGCTGCCATCATGTCGTCAGTGGTGGCGAGCAGAGGGTAGTGCGTCATGCCGAGGAGGAGGAGATCAGACATTTATTGCTCCTGTGCGGATTGTGATTTCGGACGTGCCTGGGCGAGAAAGTCAACCTGAGCGGTTTGGCCCGCCAAAGTGAAGGTGCGAGCAAATGCGTTGATGGTGTGAATGAACGTTTCCAGTTCGACACCACCGAGAATCATCGGCGCACTTACCATTAAGGCGCCGAGAACCCGGTTCTGCCGATTTCGAACCGGAACTGCGACTGCCGTCCGTCCAGGCTCATCACTGCCGTGGTCCACGACGAAACCTGCGGTGAGGAATTGGTTCTGGCGCGCCGTAGGCTTTGCTGCATTGAACGCAAGGAGCACGCGTCCCCCGACGCATCGATTCGCTGGAATCCGTTCCCCGAGTTTCAACATTGGAGAGTTGCTTTTGCGTAGGCGGGCGGCTTGAACCACGATCACGTCGGCCCCCACCTTTTCCAGCAGGCCGACGTCGCCACCGGACAGTTCGCGAAGGTCCTCCATGAACGGCTGAAGAGTTTCACGGATCTTCGGCGGATAGTGCAGGTTGCCGAGCTCGAACAGCGTCGGTCCAAGACGAAATCGAGCGTTCACTCGGCTCAACGCTCCAACCTCGACCAACTGGTTGGCCAGCCGGTGAACAGTCGTTCGAGGCAAGCCGGTACGTCGGGCGAGCTCACTCACCCCGAGAACATGTTGGGATCGGAACGCCCCGAGTATGTGAAACGTCCGTTCGACCAATGCGGGCGGATCTGGCTTGACCGTCGGTGCCGGACCGCTCGTCATCGGGAGTTCTCAACCCCAAGGAACCGAAAGCCGTTTGCCCCTTTCATCGCAGATCCTTCCTGGGCGGTGCAGCAACCCATTTCGACGGCGCTGTCCAGGACCTCGGTCGGTGCGCCCCATGCCGGCGGGTAGAACGGAAAGTCGCTGCCGAGAAACAGATGGTCGGCACCGAATCGAGAAATCAGAAGTGCGAGATGGTCCGGATCGAACACGAGGGTGTCCGCCCATAACAGTCCCAACAACTCTGCAAACCCGCTCATCTGTCGTTCGAAGGAGTCGGGGGGCGTTCCGAGCGTTGCGCCTCGGGCCAGTCTCGGGAATGCCCACGCGAACGATCCGCACCCGTGAGCCAAACCGACGCGAAGGCCCGGGCATTCCTCGAGTACTCCGCCGAATACCAATGCACTTGCCGCCATCGCTGTATCCGTAAGCATCCCAAGGCCGAACTCGTGTGGCTGACCTTTTCGCCGAATCGCTCCGAGACTGTCGGTCGGGTGAATGAACAGCGCGACGCCCAACTCTGCGGCGGCGGCAAAGAACGGGCGCAGTGCGGTGTCATCGAGTTCTCGTCCGTTCGCTTCCGTTCCGATTTCGACACCTTTCGCGCCCAACGAAAGCGCCCGTTCCATTTCGGTGATCGCGGCGTCGCAATCTTGAAGAGGAACCGTACCCAGCCACAGGAATCTGTCCGGCGCGATGGACGCTGCTGCCGCGAACAGGTCGTTCTGAGCGCGTGCGAAATCGGTCGCAAGCTTCGGTTCGGCCCAGGTGGTCAACGTCACGGGTACCGGAGACAACACCTGGACGTCGACGTCAGCGGCGTTCATCGCCTCAAGCCTCGCGGCTGGATCCCAACACGTTTGCGCAACGAGACGAAATACCTCGTTACCTCGCATAATCCGCGCCTGACTGTCGGCGGCGATGTGAAGCGAAGGCCATCGGGAATCTCCGGTTAGCGCAGCAAGGTCGGTCAACCCGGCCGGAAAGAAGTGGGTGTGAACATCGACGGTCGCTTGTGTTCTCGGCTCGATGTGCATGCGTAAGACCACCACGAAATGGAGGTCGACGACAACTCCGATGTCCGCTGAGCGGAACAATGGCTTGTTTGACCAGACAGCGCAACGGATGCTCCAGTCGTGAGGAAGCCGCTGAGTTTGTCTCGTAAAGGAGTTCTGTGTTCGATCTTGATGTGAGCGATGATCGCGTTGCGGTCGCTGGCCTTGGCCGTGGGATCGGCCTTGACGTGTTGTCTCCTGCCGCCCGTGCGGCCGAGCAGGCGCGGGTGATACCCGTGGACGTGACTCAGACGTTGTGGGACACAGGTCTGACGGTCCTCGTGGACGAACAGTACGGAGGAGGCGGGATTGCATCCATCGGTACTCATATGCTGGCGATAGAGGCGCTCTCCTACGGCGATCCCGGTCTCGCGATGGCTGGGCCGGTGCCGGCGCAATCTTGGTTGGTCGCTGTGGTTCCCCCGTCCAAGCTCTTGCGCTATTGCCCGCTTTGGGCACCGACTCGACGAAGGCAAGTGCGGTCGCCCTCTACGAGGGTTTTGGGCGTGCACCCTCTGAGTCGGCCACAACCATTTCGCAGCAACCCGATGGCCGGTGGCGCGTCCAAGGGAAAAAGTTGAGCGTCGCCAACGCCGACCGAGCGGAATCGTTGATTGTGGTCGGGGTCGATCCTGCAGACGCGCAGTTGCGCGCAGCGCTCTTCGCCGGAAACAATCGCCATGCCGGTGTCACTGCGACGCCGGACGACATAGGAATCGCGCTCGGCGCGGCCTCTCTGTTCACCGTCAGCGTCGACGCCACGATCGAGGAGTCTGAGCTCCTCGGCGGACCGTCGGCTGATCCTGCGAAGCTTGAAGTGGTGGTTGGCTGGTTCCGCCTCATGGTCGCTGCCGCCCAGTGTGGAACCGCCCAACGAGCAACGGACTATGCGGCCAAGTATGCGACAGAACGCGTTGCCTTCGGCAAGCCGATAGCCACGTTCCAAGGTGTGTCGTTCATGCTGGCCGATTCGTCGATCCGCATCGGAGCCGCCCGACTCGAAATGCTCGATGTTGCTGCACACCTCGATGCGAATTGGTCCGGAACCGAAGCGATGGTGTCGAGGGCCGTCAATTACTGCAGCGTGGTCGGCACGAACGCAACGCGCGACGCTCTTCAAGTACTCGGCGGACACGGTTTCATCACCGACCATCCCATAGAGCTCTGGTACCGAAGCTCGGCGGCATTGTCGGTCCTCGACCACGATCCGCTCCTGTCAAACTTCGAACCGGCACTGTGAGGCCGAGATGAACATCGCCAACGACACCCTCCCAAAGAGCAACACGCTGTTTGAACTCGGACCCGAACTTCAGGAGTACGGCAAGACACTCGCCGCATGGTCGGTTGCCAACGTCCGTCCCCACGCCCGACTCGCTGATGAGAACCATGCGCCTCCCGACAATTGGAGGGAAATCCTCGATTCCTGTCCCGTCGCAATCAGTCGCCGCGATCGACACGCCAAACCCCTTCCCGAATTCAGCGATGGACGCTGGGTTCGCGATCTTGTTACAACCGAAGCGCTGACGTATGGCGATCTCTGGGTGAACGACGTCCAGGGCTCGGGAATCGGTCACCTCACGGTGAAGATCATGGGTACCGAAGAGCAGATCGAACGCTGGTATCGTCCCATCGTCGATCGCGGTGGCCAGGCCGCCTTTGCCCTGACCGAGCCGGGCTTCGGGTCGGACACGTCGATGGTCTCCACGACCGCGACGCGCGATGGCGACACCTGGGTGATCAACGGAACGAAGATGTACTGCTCCGGCGGTGCAACGTGCGAGTACGTGGTCGTATTTGCCAATGTTGACAAGTCACTCGGCGCGTCGGGGATCAAGGCCTTCGTGGTCGAAAGCGCAACACCGGGAATGATCATTGCGAAACGCAACGAAGACAAGCTTGGTATTCGCTCGTGGCAAACCACCGAGCTGCTTTTTGATGGATGCGTCATTCCGGTCGACCACATGCTGGGTTGGATCGGCGACCGCGGCGAGGGCACATCGGAGAAGGGGCAACCAACGACACAGAGCGGACGAGGCGGTGCACTCGGCGCCCTTGCGCAGAACAAGCCGAACATCTCCGCAATGGGACTCGGAATCGCGCAAGCGTCCATCGATGTGACGCGTGATCGATTGTCACCACTGCGTGACTTGTTCACCGGCGCCCGTTGGGCCAAGATCAGCAACGAACTCGACCAGATGGATGATGCGCTGCATCGCGTCCGACGGGTGAACTGGGGGGCGCAATCGCTTCTGGACCGTGGAATCGCGAACAAGAGCGAAGCGTCAGTTTCGAAAGCCTACGGTCCACCCACATTTGAACGAGTCATACGACGTTGCATGCAGCTGAACGGGCCGGAGGGTGCGAGCCGGGAGCTGCTCTTGGAAAAATGGTATCGAGATGCCAAGATCCTCGACATATTCGAGGGTTCTGCTCAGGTGCAACGAATCATCATCGGTCGTACATTGATGGGGGCCGAGTCCGGAAGGGGCTGATTGTGACAACAACGGAATCTCCCATCCCCGATCTGGGTCGGGCGACCGGTCAGACCGGGACGACCCAGAGCCGGTTCATCGTTGATGATCGCGACACGCCGCGTTTTCGCGTTCATCGGTCATCGATGCGCGATCCCGAGATCTTGGAGATCGAACGTCGCTCGATCTTCGACAAGACGTGGCTCTTCGTTGGACATGAGACGGAAATCGAAAACCCGCATGACTTTCGCACTCGAAATGTGGGCGGGCGGCCAATCATCTTTCAGCGGACGACCGAAGGTGCCGTGAAGGTCTTCGTGAATTCGTGCCCGCATCGGGGGATGCAGATCGAAACGCGTGGTGAGGGACACGGTCGGTTCTTGAAGTGCTTCTACCACGGGTGGTCGTTTAATACTTCGGGCGATCTCGTGGCGCTTCCCGGGGAAGACAGCTACGGCGAAAACTTCGATCGGCATAATCTGTGTCTCGTTCAGCCGGCCAGGGTGGAATCGTATCGGGGGTTCGTGTTTTTGAGTTGGTCGGCCGATGTCGCTGATCTCATTACCCACCTCGCAGGTGCTGCCGACGTGATTGATCTGTTCGCAGATCAATCCGAAGTTGGGATGAAGGTTATTGGTGGCTCGCACCTTTACGCGGCGAAAGCGAACTGGAAACTGTTGAGCGAGAACAGCTACGACGGATATCACGCAATGACAACTCATCACCGGTATCTTGCGATGTTGAAGGAATCGGGAAAGGATCTCGGGATGGTATTCCGAGCCGGGTCAGCTCCGAACATCGGGTATGACCTTGGGAACGGGCACGCAGTTATTGGCGGTGCCGATGCAACCGGCGGCCGCAACACAGGGCTGGGACGAGATATCTCTGGACCAATTCTGGAGAAGCAACTGGCGCGGCGCAATCGGCTCGCCAAAATCTACGGGCCCGACTGGACGAATCGGATGTTCTCCGGGCGCAACCTGGTGATCTTTCCGAACCTCGCCCTCGTGGACCTAATCATGGGAATTACTATTCGTACGTACTATCCTGTGACGCCCGACTACATGGAGGTGACCGCTTGGAGCCTGCAACCCAAAGACGATGAGCCCGAACTTCGTCAGATGCGACAGGAAAATTTTCTCACCTTCTGGGGGCCAGCAGGGCTCGCAACGCCCGACGACATCGAAGCGCTGGAACGGTGTCAACGCGGGTTCGTGGCCTCCGACATTGCCCCATGGAATGACATCTCCCGGGGCATGGGGCGAGATCCGAAGATCTTTACCGACGAACTGCAGATGCGAACGTTTTGGCGCGAGTGGGATCGACGTATGACCGGAACCGTTCACCCACCCGAAGTTGTTCGGATGGGTCGGATGGGACGAGTTGCGCTGCCCGGCCAAACGCACGAGGACGTCTGATGGCTTCGGTCTCATCGGGTGAGGGCGTCGGCCACGGTGGCGTCGCCGAAGGGGTCGTGACGCCAGTCGTGTGGGGTGATGCCGCCCTTCTTCACGACGTCACACAGTTTTTGTTCTACGAGTCCGAGTTACTCGACGGATGGCGTCTTCATGAATGGTTCGCCCTGTTTACGCCCGACTGCCAGTACCTGGTTCCCTCGACCGATCGGCCCGACGGCAACGCGGACGTGGACTTGTTCTTCGTTCGTGACGATTGGTTCCTCCTTTCGCAGCGTGTGGCGGCGATCATGGACGGAACCGCATGGACCGAGTCGCCCCGCTCGATTACCAAGCGACTCATCAGTAACATACGTGCACATAATAACGAGGATGGGACGATAAGTGCGCGGTTCAACTTTCTTGTGAGTCGATCGACGATGTCGGCGCTCGATTTCTATCCCGGCGAATGCCAGCTTTCATTGGTTCGTGGAGGCCACGCCGGGTTTGAAATCAAACTCCGTCGATCCACGCTTGCCCTCGCTCAGCTTCGACCTCACGGTCGCGTGAGCGTCCTCCTCTAACGCTTCGTCAATTCACTCGCCTCAAGGGAATCACTATGGATCTTGGAATTGCCGGCAAACGCGCGGCTGTCGCGGCAGCATCTGCGGGCCTCGGGTATGCAGCGGCGAAAGCCTTGGCGGACGAAGGGGTTGGGGTCGCGATATGCGGCCGCGACGAGGATCGGATACAGGCCGCAGCCAAGTCGATTGGTCACGGCGCGATTGCGATTGTGGCCGATGTGTCGAATGCCGACGGAGCGACTGCGTTCATCGACCAGGCCCGCGAAGCACTTGGTGGCATTGACATTCTCGTAGCCAATGGCGGCGGCCCTCCGACCGGCACGTTTGCGACCACCGACCTCGACGCGTATCGCAAGGCTTTCGAAGGCAATGCTATTGCCACGATTGCGATGTGTCAGGCCGCTATCCCGGAGATGCAGGAACGAAGGTGGGGCCGTGTTGTCGCGATTACTTCCGTCGTGGTGAAGATGCCGGCCCAGTATCTGATCTTGTCGAACACGGCGCGCGCTGGCCTCACGGCGTTCTTGAAGACGACGGCTCTCGCCGTCGCAGCCGACGGTGTCACCGTAAACTCGGCCATGCCCGGCTCCCACGCCACAGACCGCATCAAGCACCTCTACGGTGATACGCCCGACGTGAGCAACATTCCCGTTCGTGCACTGGGCCGCCCTGAGGACTTCGGCGCAACAGTTGCCTTCTTGTGCGGCGATCAGGCCCGCTACATCACCGGTTCCGCGCTCGCGCTCGATGGGGGTGCTTACCCGGGCCTCTTCTAAAAGGGCCCATGGGCAGCGCACGCAACGCAGCGCCCATGGAATGCAGCGTCGGCAGCCTCTGTTTACAGCAGATCGGTCCGAATTCCGACCTCATCGGCTTGCGGAGCCACGAGCCGAAGCTGTGCCGCACTCCACGCCTGAACGCCACCGATCAGGTCGGTGGCGCGATGAAACCCGAGGAGCTGCAGCGAGACGGCCGCAAGACTCGATGAGAATCCTTCGTTGCACACGACCACGAGGAGCTGATTGTGGTTTGTGATCTGGGGGAGACGCAACGGGGCATCAAGGGCCACCCGCCACTCCAGCACCGTGCGCGGCGTGTGAATCGAACCAGGTATGCACCCATAGGTCACCCGATCCGTCGGCGTTCGGGTGTCGAGGACGATTGCGTTGCCATGCGTCATCTCGTGTGCGAGCTGGTGCGCATTGACTCGAACCAGCTGGTTTCGTGCAGCCGAAAGCATTTCCTGCAAAGTCACAAGAAACACCGTACTTCAGCCCTTTTTTTGAGCCAGACTCTTTAGCCATGACGATTCGATGGCTCACCGCATTTCTTGACATCCCGGAGCCATCTTTCGATGCGGCAGTTGCGTTCTGGGCGGCGGTCACCGAATCGTCACTGTCTGAATGCCGCGGCGAAATCGGTGAGTTCGCAACGTTGCTTCCGGCCGACGGCGATCCGTTCATTCGAGTTCAGCGAATCTCCGACCGCATCCCGCTCGTTCATCTGGACATTCACACCGTCGACCCCGGCGGACTTGCGGATCGAGCGATCACGCTTGGCGCAACCCTTCGTGAGCGGCGAGGCTACGTTGTCCTCGAGTCTCCCGGCGGCTTCGTATTCTGTTGCGTTGGGTTTGAGGGCGAGGCGCAACGACTGCCGCCCCGACCGACCCATGTCGTCGATCAGGTGTGCTTGGACGTTCCCGATGGACTTTTCGATGCCGAGTGTCGATTTTGGGCTGATCTCACCGGATGGGAACTCCGGACGGGTGCAACAAAAGAGTTCCGGTTCCTCGCTCGTCCTGACGAGATGTCGTTACGTCTTCTGTTTCAGAGACTGGAAGGCAACGACAACCGACAAAGGACACGAGGCCACCTTGACATCGCCGCCGGAGCCTTCGTCGATGACGTTGTCGCCGCCCACACTGCGCTCGGGGCCAAAATCCGCTTTCAAGGTTCTGCCTGGACGAGCATGCTCGACCCGGCTGGAAAGTCGTACTGCATAACGAATCGCGACCCACTGGCCGACGATTCCGCCAAGTAGCTCACCTCTCGATGCGACAGAGGCGGTCCGATGTCGCCGTGGGCGACTCGTCCCGATCTTCGCTCTCGCGAACTCAACGCCTGAGCCGGGGACGTATGGCCGTCCGTTCGGGCCTTTTTGCTCGTAGCGTTTTCGGATCAGGAGCGCGATAACTGAGGCATGCAAGACGACATCATCGTTCATCATTGCCCGTACTGCGAGCTGAGGTTTCTCTATTCAGGGGAGGTCAAGGATCACATTCTTAGGGACCATCACGATCATGAGAACGTCGCCGCAACCGCCGAACCGCGTGAGATGCCCCACGGCCATGCGTAGCCACGGCGGGGACCCGTCATGGACCAGGTAGGCAGCGGCCGCAGGATCGTTGTCGGAGTCGACGGGTCCGCGCCAGCCCGAGAAGCGCTCCGGTGGGCAGCGAAGGAAGCCCAACTCCGAGGCGCGGAACTCCACGTCGTCGGGGTGTGGAGCTTTCCGGCCTACCTCGATCCGATGGGTGGCGTGCATCCTCTGCCGAGCCTCATGGAAGCGACAGAGGCACGTGAGCGCAAACTGCTGGACGACGAGATTCTCGGTGTACTTGGTACGTTACCTCCGGTCCCGATCGTCCGGACGCTTCGGTGCGGGTCCACGGCTCCCGAACTTCTGGCCGAGGCGCAGGGTGCCGACCTGCTGGTGGTTGGTTCGCGAGGAAGGGGTGGGTTTCTTTCCGTTTTGCTGGGCTCGACGGCCATGCACTGCGTACAACATGGTGCCGTTCCAGTGGCCGTCGTGCGCTCCCCACGCACCTGAGTGTTCCCCCCGGAACGGAGTGTCCCCCCGGAACGGAGAGTTCAAGGTGCAGAGAGTTCCGCTATGCGCCGGGGCCCTGCTGCGACCAATACTCACGCAGGTTCTGCGACAGAGTCGCCTGCACGTCGGCGTCTTCGTCCGGGATGAAGGTTCGGATCACCTTGATGACCTTGGGGACGAGCAGGATTGCGGTGTCGAGTGAGATTCCTCCTCGCAGCGAAACCGCAGCGTCGAGCATCAGAGGGCGGTGCCAATGCAGCCGAGGTTCACCGATATTTCGCCGAGGGTTAACGAAGGTGACTACGTCTGTGGGCAGATGGGCAATGACATGGCGCCGCTCGGAATGCGGTATCTGTTCGAACAGAACGGTCAGTGCTGCACGGAGCGCAGCAGATCGTGCGGACATTGAATCTATTCCCAGGTCGTCGGTGGCATGTATCAGCGCGGTCATCGTCGGTGACCGGCCGGGTTTGCCTTGCGACGGTCGGACGTCACTCGGAAGGAGCCCAATGTGAAGGTGCGATTCGACCCCGATAACACCAGACATGTCGAGCACGGCATTTTCGATTGCAACGGCATCGGATTCGGTGCCTACTTCGCCGTGAAGAAGCACGTTAAACCCCTCGGCCATCACATGAATTCGAGGGAGGTCGAGCGTGTGAAGGAGCGGGCCGAGTTTGGTGCGTACGTGATCGGCGAGGTCGTGGTCCGTAGTGTGCAGCGCAGTTGCAGCTGGCGGATTCGTTGAGGTCATAAGAACCACTTCTCCTTTGGTTGGGACTGGTGCCTGTTAGGGTGCCGCAATCGAGACCAAGTCGGCGAGTGCCGCTGGTCGGGGAGTCACGGGCCTTTGGTCCCTTCCCAGCGCCACCCGCGAATCTCGGGCATATCTTCACCGTGTTCAACGATGTAGCGCTTGTGGTGAAGTCGTTGATCAATCAAGTACTGCTTTGCTTCCGTGGCGACGGTACCGAGTCCTGGCACCCGATCGATCACGTCCATGGCAAGGTGAAAACGATCGAGGTCGTTGAGAACGAGCATGTCGAACGGTGTTGTCGTCGTCCCCTCTTCTTTGTAACCGCGGACATGAAGGTTGGCGTGGTTCGTCCGCCGATAGGTGAGCCGGTGGATTAGCGACGGGTAGCCATGAAAGGCGAAAATGATCGGCTTGTCGGTGGTGAAGATCTGGTCGAACGCTCGGTGCGACAACCCGTGAGGGTGCTCCGCTTCATCTTGAAGCCGCATGAGGTCGACTACGTTCACAAACCGTATGCGTACGTTTGGTAGGAGTTTTCGAAGCAGGCTAACTGCGCCGAGTGCTTCCATCGTCGGCACGTCTCCGCAGCATGCCAGCACAACATCGGGTTCGCTGTCATGGTCGTTCGAAGCCCATGGCCAAATGCCTAGGCCCCGTTCGACGTGCGCGATCGCGTCTTCGATGTTCAACCATTGCGGTGCCAGCTGTTTGCCGGAGACGACAACGTTGATTTTGTCCCGACTGCGAAGGCACTCGTCCGTCACGGCGAGAAGTGTGTTCGCGTCCGGTGGGAGGTAGATGCGGATTACTTCGGATTTCTTGTTCACGACATGATCGAGAAACCCGGGGTCTTGGTGTGAGAATCCATTGTGATCTTGGCGCCAGACGTGTGACGTGAGTAGATAGTTGAGGCTGGCCACAGGTCGGCGCCACGCGATCGCGTTGCACACCTTCAACCATTTGGCATGCTGGTTGAACATTGAGTCGATGATGTGGATGAACGCTTCGTAACAGGTGAAGAATCCATGTCGGCCCGTAAGGAGGTAGCCCTCGAGCCACCCTTCACACTGGTGCTCGGAGAGAACTTCCATGATGCGCCCATTCGGAGAAAGGTGGTCGTCGCCAGGCTCGATCCTCGCTACCGAGCATCGCTGTGTCACGGCGAAAAGGTCCTGCCAGCGGTTCGACGACAATTCGTCGGGCGCAAACACACGAAAGTTGGCCTGTTTGTCGTTGAGCCGCATCACCTCAGCCAACAGGGCTCCCTGGACTCTTGTCGCTTCGACATCGACGCACCCCGGCGACTCGACGGCAACGGCAAAGGAGCGCAGGTCAGGAAGCGCAAGATCGTGAAGGAGCGCCCCGCCATTGGCATGCGGGCTTGCGCTCATCCGGGCAGTGCCTTTCGGCGAAATCGCTGTGGTGGAGGCGAACGGCACTCCGAACCCGTCAAAGAGTTCTTCCGGTTTGTAGCTCCGTAGCCACGTTTCGAGAATCGCAAGGTGTTCGTCGGAGTCGAGGTTTGTCAGCGGAACTTGATGTGAACGCCACGAACCCTCGGTTTGAAGCCCGTCGATAGTCTCCGGTCCTGTCCAACCCTTTGGCGATCTCAGCACGATCATGGGCCAACACGGTCTGTCGGTGAACCCGAGGTCACGGGCATCACGTTGAATCGTGCGAATCGAAGCGACACATCTGTCGATTGCGTCCGCCATCTGTCGATGCATGTCGCCGGCATCGTGACCCTCTACGTAGTGAGGAACCCACCCGTATCCTCGAACGAGCTGATCGAGTTCCGCGGGAGGTATTCGCGCAAGTATGGTCGGCCCCGCAATCTTGTATCCGTTGAGATGGAGCACGGGAAGTACGGCGCCATCGCGTACGGGGTTCAAGAACTTGTTGCCGTGCCATCCCGTGGCAAGCGGGCCAGTCTCAGCCTCGCCATCGCCGACGACGGCGAGCGAGATGAGATCGGGGTTGTCGAAAGCAGCCCCGAAAGCGTGCGACAAAACGTATCCAAGTTCGCCGCCCTCGTGGATCGATCCGGGAGTTTCGGGTGCGGCGTGCGACGGGATTCCCCCGGGAAAGCTGAATTGGCGAAAGAGCTTGGTCATCCCGTCGCCGTCAAACGTTACGTTCGGGTATACCTCGGAATACGTACCCTCCAGCCAGGTATTCGCGACAATTCCTGGCCCGCCGTGCCCGGGTCCGGCAAGAAACAACACGGATAGCTTGTGCTCAAGAATCGCTCGATTCATATGTGCATATATAAAATTGAGACCAGGTGTCGTCCCCCAATGACCGAGGAGCCTGGGCTTCACATGGCGGTGCGCAAGTGGCTCGTGCAGGACTGCGTTCCCCAGGAGATAGATCTGGCCCACCGACAAGAAGTTCGCCGCTCGCCACCAGCGATCGATAGCCAGAAGCGTCTCGTGACTTCGTTCTCCTCGTGGGCGATCACCTTGGGAATTCGCCGAAGGGGAGACGCGCCAAAGCCGAGTGTCGGAAGGGTCGTGCGCTTCCGCATTTGACATAGAAGTTTCCGTTCCTTAATCGAAGCCCTATACCTATCGCCCCCCGGGTGTCAGACGCCAGAGACGTAGGCCCCGAAGATTGGGACCTTGGTCCAACCAACTGGTCTGGGGCAACGGCGATGCTCGGGCGTAATGGCGTTGCGTGCGGGACCTATGGCCCTGGGAGCGTATGGACGGGTGCGTAACAATCGTTCTCATCTCGCTCACTCAACGTCAAGGAGTTACTATGCGTCCCAGAATTGTTGTGCCGGTTGAGGAGACTCCGCGTTCGGAACGAGCGCTCCCGGTTGCGGCTGCACTCGCCCGTCGACTCGAGACGTCACTGGTTTTGGTCAGCGTGGTGGAGTGGCCGCTGACGGAGCATCCCGGACATCCTGGCTATCACGAGCAACTTATGGAGAGATATCCAGATCTGGCAGCTGAGTCGGTCGTGATCAAGAAGGCCGCGCATACGGCACGGGCAATCATGTCTATCTGCCAACCAAACGACATTGTTTGCATCGGGGTTGACCACACATCGGCGCTTGGAGAAATGCTTGAGACGAGCGTCTTCTTCGATATCCTGCGCAACTCCCATCGGGCAGTTGTTGCGGTCGGACCACACGCCGAGGTACCTGAATTCGCGACCGATCTTGTCCTGTGCCTCGATGGTTTCGAGCATGCGGAACAGGGATTGGATCTGATCGCGAAGGTCGCACAGCCTGCGGGTCTGCAACCGTTTCTCGTTCAGGTGCTCGACCCAGATCTTGCTCCGCGCGACGTGACCGAGACGAGCTATCTCCATGGAGTCACCGCACCCGATGGCCCGGCCAGTGGAGCGAATTGGGACGTTTTGCATGGCGACCCTGCGAAAACGATCGCTGCCTTCTGCTCCAGCCCTGCGGTAGCCGCAATAGGTTTCGCAACGGATGCGCTCGACCCGCTTGCTCGAATGTTCACGCCCAGTCTGGCCAACGAATTGATCAAAACCGCCACCCGCCCGTTGATTCTGATTGCCGTGGAAAGAAAACCAACGATCTCCCAACATTCGATTCCAGCCACGGCGGCGAAACGATGAGCGACCTACATCCCCTCGCCGTCGTTGCAATCGGAGGAAATGCGCTCCTCCCGACGACGGGCCCACTGACGATGGAAGCGCAGCGCATGCATGCGGCGAATGTCGCAAAGTCCTTAGCGCCGCTGTCGGTTACGCATCGGCTGGTGATCACCCATGGGAGTGGACCACAGGTGGGCATACTTGCTGAGCAGTCGGCTACTTCAGCGGCGTTTCGTGATATGTCACTTGACGTCATTGATGCAGAGGTCGAAGGGATGCTTGGTTACGTGCTCATGCAGGCGTTGTCGAACGAGTTTGCGTGTGACGTCGCGACGCTGCTTACCCAGGTCGTCGTGAGTTCGCTCGACGATGCCTTTGTGTTCCTGTCCAAACCGATTGGACCAATTCTTCCGGCCGACGTCGCCACGAAGCTTACGGCGGAGCGAGGTTGGCGATTCGCTCCCCATGGCGGAGGGTTTCGTCGGCTCGTGGCGTCGCCACGACCGCTCGAAATCGTGGAACTCGGATCTATCCGTGCACTTATTGCTGCCGGAGTAATTCCGGTGTGCGTCGGAGGCGGTGGTATCCCAGTGTTGCGAACTGACTATCAACTTGCGGGAATAGAGGCAGTGGTCGACAAGGACCTTGTGACCTCCCTGCTTGCACGGGAACTCAATGCCGACGTCCTGGTCCTTCTCACCGACGTCGATGGTCTCGTCACCGGATGGGGGAACCCACACGCGCAACTCGTGCGCCACGCACCGACGATCTGGGCGCGCGCTCTCGAACTCGAACCTGGCTCGATGGGCCCGAAGGTTGCGGCGTGCTGTGACTTTGTAGAGGCAACCGGGAAGCCCGCCTACATCGGAAACATCCGCGACGGCGAAGGTGTCGTCGCTGGTCGAAGCGGAACCTGTTTCGACGAGAAAGGCGGAAGCCCCCGGCTCGAATCTATTCGTCGGTCGACGAGCCTCGTCGGGTCGTGGACGATCCGCTCGTGACGTCGCCTCGCGGCGACGAAGCCGGTATCCGTCCGGTGCCTGGAGGTGATGCGGTACTGGTGGACGGTTCAACGATTCAAGTCCGCGCGCTCGTGCGCGCTGACCGAGCTGGAGTGGTTGCATTCGTGAACGAACTCACGCCGGCGAGTCGTCGCCGTCGGTTCTTCAGTTCGTTTGTGAAGGTTGAGGGGCGGCTCCTCGAAGGGCTTGTCGAGGCGGACCAAATCGACGCGTTAGCAGTGGTCGCGGAGCGCTCAGGGGAGATAGTGGGCATCGGACAGGCCCACCGAATGCGGGCAGCAAATGATAGTGCGACACGCAGCAAATCATCCGAGGTGAGCGCTGAGGTTGCGTTCGTCGTTCTTGATGCGCTGCAGGGGCTCGGGATCGCAACGCTGCTTCTCGAATCGCTGGCCGCCCGGGCACGACGGGTTGGTATCACTCGGTTCATCGCCACAACAGCGGCTGAAAACAGTGCGATGCGAGGTGTATTTCAGGCTGCGGGGTATGCCACCGAGATAGAGCGAGACCCCGGCGACGTTTCACTCGTCACGATAAGCTTCTCGACGGTTGACGATCCAGACGCCGCCCTGGCCAGATATCACCGCGAACGGATCGCGACAGTCGCATCGCTCCACGCACTTCTCCAACCGCGCTCGATTGCAGTCATCGGAGCTTCACGAGACA
Source organism: Acidimicrobiia bacterium (assembly GCA_031429095.1). Classification (GTDB taxonomy): domain Bacteria; phylum Actinomycetota; class Acidimicrobiia; order Acidimicrobiales; family JANYDT01; genus JANOYY01. Next base: position 135,787 of record JANOYY010000037.1, read on the forward strand.
AGAATACCGTCGGTGGCCGGGTGCTTCTTGAGCTGGTCGTGAACGGCTTCACCGGTTCGATTGTGCCGGTCAATCCGCACGCTGAAAGCCTGGAGGGTATCGCCGTAGCCCGATCCATTGGCGAGGTTTCGGGACCGATCGACCTTGCGATCATTGCAATCCCCGCGGCGCAAGTTGTTGACGTCGTAAAGGAGTGTGCGCAAGCGCACGTCAGATCACTACTCGTTCTCTCCTCTGGATTCGCCGAGATCGGGCCTGAAGGTCGAGAGCGCCAGCGGATGCTTCTCGCAGCTACTCGAAGCGGAGGAATGCGACTGGTAGGGCCAAACTGTCTCGGCATCGTCACGTCGGACCCACTCATAAGTATGCATGCCGTGTTCACGTCGATACCGGTCGCGGTGGGATCCGTTTCTTTGATGTCGCAGTCAGGAGCTGTTGCGATCGCGATTGCGTCATTGGCCCGTGACATGGGAATTGGTATGTCGTCGCTCGTTTCGGTGGGAAACAAAGCAGATGTCAGCGGCAACGATCTGCTTGAGTACTGGGACGAGGATCCGAATACGAAGGTAATCGCCTTGTATCTGGAATCATTCGGAAATCCGCGGAAGTTTGGCCGCATCGCTCGTGCAGTGAGCAGAAACAAGCCAATCGTGGCGATCAAGGCTGCCCGTTCCGTCGCCGGTTCGAAAGCTGCCGTCTCGCACACGGGTGCCTTGGCAGCCAATGACTCTACCGTCGATGCGTTGTTTGACCAGGCGGGAGTGTTACGTGTCGACGAGCCAACTGAGCTTTTGTCTTTGGCGTCGGCGCTTGTTCAGTCGCCGCTTCCCGCGGGACGTCGCGTTGCTGTGGTTGGGAATGCCGGTGGTCTGGCCATCTTGGCTGCTGACGCGTTGTCTCATGAACGGCTCGTTGTTGCGACGCTCGAGGAAGCCACGATCGCTGCCATTCGTCGAGAGGCGCCAACCAACGCAGCCTTGAGCAATCCGATCGATCTCACGGCCTTAGCGAGCCCGGCACAATTGAAACAGGCTCTTGAGGCTGTGTTGGCTGACGTCGGGGTGGATGCCGTCGTCGTTGTGCTCGTGAGTATGGACCTTCAGGCTGGAGATGCCTATCGGAGTGTTCTCAACAGCCTGGTGGTCGGCGCAGGAAAACCCATGATTGCAGTGTTCGCTCCAACTACGAGGTCTGGAGTTCTCGTGGGTGAGTGTTCGTCCGTCGGCGGTGCCGTACCGATTGCTGTGTCGACGCGAGAAGCTGCACTCGTGATTCGTCGGATGGCCGAGCGATCCGAATGGCTCGCCAACATCGAAGAACCCGACCTTCCAATTCGAAACGAAGAGCTCACCCGGATCCGAAAAGTTGTAGGCCCGATCGCCGAACAACAACGAGAAGCAACGATGCTTGACGCCGTCACGGCCTCGGAGATTTTGGCGATGGCCGGCATCACAGGCAAACCACCGGTGTTTGTCGCCAATGAAGATGCGGCGATTGAGGCTGCACGGAGCATTGGCTTTCCAGTCTGCCTGAAGATTGCCAATCCCAACGTCGCTCATCGAAGCGACGTCGGTGGAGTTCACCTGAATTTGAAGGATGACTTCAGCGTTGCCGCTGCCTTTCGATCGCTCGAACTCGGGATTCGCAGTGACAAGCCCGGAGCACTTGTCCAAGCAATGTCGCAGCCAGGAATTGAGATGATTGTCGGCGTACAGAACAATTCGCAGTTCGGTCCAACCGTGTTGGTGGGCTCAGGCGGCCGAACCGCCGAACTGTGGCGCGACACCGCGATCCACCTTGCTCCGCTCGGCCGCTCGGCGGCGCGCACGATGATCGAGTCGCTGCGCTGTTACCCGCTGCTCGACGGATTTCGCGGCGCGCCCAGGCTCGACCGAGAAGCACTCGTCGAAACAATTGTTCGTCTGGCCCAATTGGGGGCGACGGTGCCTGAACTTTCGGACGTGACCATCAACCCGGTGATCGTACATTCACAGGGCATATCCGCCGTGGACATCAAGGTGCAGGTTGCCCCTGACGCCAGCGATGGTCGCAACGAGTTGCGCCTGCTACGACAGGGGTGATGTCACGATGCGTTGGCCAGCGAGCGAGCGCTCGTGAGGGGAAACCGAGCGGTGTTTCTCCAGCCGACCTCGATGGCCGTGAAAAGCCAAGGCGGCAATGGCCAGTGATTCCGCAACAACGGTCAGCGATGAATAATCCAAACAGTGTTTACGGCTCCCCGGAGCGTTGCTCCGATGGAGTCGGGGCGGCTGCCCCGGTCATGTATGAGCCAAGCTCCTGGGGAGTAATCGCCGCCGGGTCGAGCTCGGCCACCACTCGTCCGCCAAACATAACGAGGAGCCGGTCAGCCAGGCCGATAAGTTCATCGAGATCAGCCGAAATCAACACAACACCCATTCCTTGATCGCGAGCCTGACGAATCTGTTCCCAGATTGAAGCCTGTGCGCCCACGTCGACACCCAGGGTCGGGTGGGCAGCGATGAGGAGCCGAGGGTGCGCCGACATCTCCCTCCCGATTACCAGCTTCTGCTGGTTCCCTCCGGAGAGTGCTTGGGCGGTCACGTCAATGTCGGGCGTCTTTACGTCGTACGCGTCAACAATTTCTTCCGTATGTGCACGTACTGCTGTTGTATCGATGAAAAAGTCACCTGGGCCGTACGTGTTGGCCGGGTCAGTTTGATGGCCGAGATAGATGTTCTCCCACAGGGACGAACCCATCAACAGGCCCTGTCGCTGTCGATCGCCCGGGATGTAGCCGATTCCCAGATCTCGCCGATCCCGGGTGGTTGCGTTCGTGATATCCAGTGGCTGAACTTCGGGATCGAACAGGAGAGTTCCCCGTGCAATCGGGTTCAAACCCATGACGGCCTCGATCAACTCCTCCTGTCCGTTCCCCTTCACGCCAGCAATCCCCACGACTTCACCTGCGTGAACTTCGAAGGTCACGTCGAAGCACGCCAATCGCCCGGGTTCGGAGGGCGAATATACGTCGAGGTGATCAATGCGCAGAAGTACTGAACCGACGGGTGCACCGCTTCCGGCCGCCGGAGACGGCAACTCGGAGCCGACCATCAACTCAGCGAGGGATCGAGCATCGACACTTCGTGCCGACACGGTGGCCACCATTTTTCCTGCCCGGAGCACGCTGATCGAATCTGCGATGGCCAAGACCTCATTCAGTTTGTGGCTGATGAACAAGATGGTGACACCTGTCGATTTGAGTTGACGAAGGTTCACCAACAGTTGATCTACTTCCTGCGGGACAAGAGCGGAAGTCGGTTCGTCGAGAATGAGAATTCGCGCACCCCGGTACAACACTTTCAAGATTTCCACGAACTGCCGCTCGCCTACACCGAGATCGCCGCATCGACGATCGACATCGATCGCAGAACCGTAGTTGGTGCTGATCGCCTGTATGTGTTGTCGAGCCGTATCGTGATCCACGCGGTGCAGATTGAGCTCATGCCAGCGATGGGTCGGCTCGCTTCCCAAGATGATGTTCTCGAGGACCGTGAGATTGTCGGCCAGCATCACGTGCTGATGAACCATTCCCACGCCGACCTTGATTGCGTCGGCCGGACTGAGGAGGTTGACGTCGTGACCGAACACTCGGATTTGACCCTCCGTCGGTGGAAACATCCCGTAGAGCATGTTCATGAGCGTGCTCTTGCCACACCCGTTTTCACCGACGATCGCATGGATTTCCCCGACACGGACCTGCATGTCGATGTGGTCGTTGGCAATTACCCCGGGAAACAATTTCGTCACCGCGATCAGCTCAACGGCCAGAGGAGGGACGCTCTGATCGCTCATCGCTCGATCATGTTCATTTCGATCGCAAACCGCACGGGCGCAACGGAGGAAACAGCCGGGACTAAGGACTCAACGGTATTGGGACTAAGGACCCAAAACCCGCATGACATCGTCGTGAAGCGCACTGGCTCCGAAACGAAACGTAGCGGGAGTCGCCCAATCCGGTCCCATGATTGCGTCAGCCAGCTCAAGGTACGAACGAGCCTGCAGAAGGGACCGGATCCCACCCGACGCTTTGATGCCCACGACTCGGTCAGCCTCGTGAATCACGTTCAACACTGTTGTCGCTGCTTCGAGGGAGGCGGATACGGCGGTTTTCCCGGTGGAGGTCTTCAGGAAGTCGGCGCCCTCCTCGACGGCAAGACGCGATGCGTTGGCGACAGCAATCTGATCGGGGTACTGGCCGGTTTCGAGAATGACCTTCAACGTTGTCGCTGCGATCGCCTCTCGAACAGCGGCAACCATTTTGCGAGCGCGCTTCTCGCGCCCAGCAAGGAAGTCATGCCACGGGAGAACAAGATCAATTTCGTTGGCACCGTCGGCCAAAGCACGACCAGCCTCAGCGCACACACGTTCCGTCTCGTCGTTGCCTTCCGGGAAGTTCACGACGGTTGCGATCCGAACACCGCTGCTGGCAAGGAGCTCGGCACTGAGACCGACAAACTCGGGCCAGACACAAACTGCGGCCACGCTGCCCCGGGGATCGATCGCGGCGTGGCAGAGGCGAACCACCGCTGCCGTGTCGCAGTCGCTGGCCAACTCGGTGAGGTCGAGAAGCGAAAGCACTCGGTTGGCGACTCCAGCAGCGTTTTCATTCATGCCCTCATTGTCGCGCCCTTGCGTAGGGGTAGTACTCACGCGCCGGTCCGGGTCTGAAGGTGGGGCGACAGGGTCAGCCTTGGTGCCCGAATGTCCCCCGGTGGCGCCTCTGTGGCACGCTGGCCCCAATCAGTCGACATTCGTCTCTTACCGGACAAACCCACGAAGGATTTCCCATGGACTTTGACCTACCTCCCGACCTTGTTGCGTACCTCACCGAGCTCGACGAGTTCATCGAAACAGTGATCAAGCCACTTGAAGATTCCGACGACAACATCCGATTCTTCGACCATCGTCGAGAAGACGCCCGCACCAACTGGGAGGACCAGGGCCTGCCAACAGAGGAATGGGAGCAGTTGCTCCACAAAGCGAAACGGCTCGCCGACGCGGCGGGCCACTACCGCTACCCCCTCCCGAAGGAGTACGGGGGCAAAGACGGAACCAACTTGGGGATGGCGGTCATTCGGGAGCACTTTGCCCGCAAAGGCCTCGGTCTTCACAACGACCTCCAGAACGAGCACTCGATCGTTGGCAACAATGTCGGCTTGCTGTTGATGCTCAACTACGGCACCGACGAGCAGAAGAAGGACTGGATCGACGACCTGGCCGAGGGGCGGAAGGGTTTCGCCTTCGGGATCACTGAACCCAACCATGGATCTGACGCCACGCATATGGAGACGACAGCCGTTCGTGACGGTGACGAATGGATCATCAACGGCGAGAAGACCTGGAACACGGGCATTCACAAAGCTCAGTACGACATGATCATGGCGCGTACGAGTGGCAGGGCCGGCGACGGCAACGGCATCACCGCGTTCCTCGTGCCGACCAAGAGCCCCGGCTTCGAGATCCTCGAATATCTGTGGACCTTCAATATGCCGACGGACCATGCACACATTCGACTCACCAACGTCCGCGTTCGCGACTCTGCGATCTTTGGAGGCGAAGGACGAGGTCTTCAGGTCGTCCAACACTTCTTCAATGAGAACCGAATCCGTCAAGCGGCTTCAAGTCTTGGTGCCGCTGAATACTGCATCGACGAATCTGTGAAGTACGCACTTGAGAGAAAACCGTTCGGCAAGCCGCTCTCCACGAATCAGGCGATCCAGTTTCCGCTCGTTGAACTGCAAACCCAATGTGAAATGCTACGCGCGCTTATCCAAAAGACGGCATGGTCGATGGACAAGTATGGAGCTTTCTCCCAGTCCGACAAAGTCTCGATGTGTAACTACTGGGCAAACCGACTTTGCTGTGAAGCCGCAGACCGAGCGATGCAGGTGCACGGCGGGATCGGGTACTCGCGACACAAAGCATTCGAACATATCTATCGTCATCACCGCCGCTACCGCATTACCGAGGGAGCGGAGGAGATCCAGATGCGGCGAGTCGCCGGTTACATGTTCGGCTTCATGGGCCAGAAGGCACCGAAGGGAGTCCAGGAGTAAAAACGCTCCGTCCCTCGCTCGAAACCTGTTGGGGCGAGGGACAGTCAGGTCTGAAGTCCACGGCTTTCGTCCCATTTGGCCCTTCCATCGGTTTGAAAATGGGCGCAGAGTGGTACAGGAAGGTTGTAGGAATCTGATCAGCCAAGGAGGAAGATGATGCCGCAGCACGATCACTCCCCAAAACGGCGGCGAGGCAGCCGCGTTGGCAGCCCCGACCAAGGCAGCACCGGCATTGCGAGCAGCACCGTCGGCCATCGTTCGCATGTGAGTGAGCGTTCGCATGTGAGTGAGTTCCAGCTCCAACTACTTCCCGATGACCGTGATGGCGACCACTTTGCGGCCGAGTGGACACTCGACGCGGCGACTCGGTGCTCGGGCCTTGCCGGCGTCCAAGAGGCGCGGCGAAGATTGTCGCTGCGTTCACCGGTGCCACGGTCCAAGGCGTCGTGAGCATCAACGAGAACGACCGAACGAGCACGAAGAAATATCAGGTGCCATCGACGCCAAGGCACAAAACCATCGGGTACGGGCCTTTCGAAACATTGGGGACTTCTGGCGGACGAAGGAGGCCAAGGGGACCTATCGCCTCGTTCGGTCGTCCGTCACTGTGTAACTCCGAGGTATTCGTGAGCTGAAGGGTTCGAAAATGGCGTCAACCGCGGAGAGAAGCATCATCGCGATGTTCCGCAAGGTCATGCTTGCGCAGGGAACTGATCGCGCCTTTCGGTCTCATTCCCTTCCAGTTTCGGACTTGGACGAACCAGATCTCGGCGAACCGGGCCAAGGGTGGGGTTCCATGACGTGGGCTGAGTACGGGGCACTCGTCGACCAGCTTGCCGCTGCGTTTGTGCAGTGGGGCGTCGGTTCGGGGGATCGCGTGGCCATACTCTCGGAGAACCGATGGGAATGGCACGTCGCTGACGTCGCAACGATGATGGTCGGGGCAATCTCGGTTCCGGTGTACCCGACAAGTTCAATTTCGCAGACTCGCTATGTTCTTGAACACTCGGCCGCAAAGCTCTGTGTTGTATCAAACCTGGATCAGTTCAGGAAAGTCGTTGTCGAGTTGAACGACGACTCGACACTCCAACATCTGGTCTTGATGAACGAAGATGGCGACGTCGCGAAAGACGGGATCGCGAAAGACGCGATAGGGGAGATGCGAGCGGCTGACGATCTGCGCATCAAGGTTTGGACCTGGCAGGAGGCGATTGCGTTTTGGCCGCAGTCGTCGGCCCCGAACGATGAGGTCGACAAACGTCGATCATCAATACACGAAACCGACATTGCGACGATTGTCTACACCAGCGGGACAACCGGCCCACCAAAAGGGGTGATGCTGACTCATCGCAACATCGTCGAAACCATCGACATGATCCGGTCGGTCGTACCGCTTGTCAAGACTGATCGTTGCCTATCCTTTCTGCCGCTCAGCCATATAGCCGAGCGCATCGTGAGCCACTTCGGTCAAATTGCCTCCGGCGGCCAAACGTGGTTCGCCGGTAGTTTCAGCTCCGTCGCCGCCGACATCGTCGATTGTCGACCAACGCTCTTCTTTGCCGTTCCGCGGGTCTGGGAAAAGGTTCGCGACTCCTTCGAAAGCGAACTCCACGGCATGAGCGGTCTAAAGCGGATGCTGGTGCAGTCCTATCTGAATTCCGGAAAACATATGTATACCTATATTGACTCGGGGCGCCGTGCGCCGGTGCACGCTGCCCCGATGCATCGATTCCTTGATCGGGTAGTCGGCCGGCAGATTCGTTCGAAGATCGGACTTGACCAGGCGAAAGCGTTGTTTTCCGGTGCGGCGCCGATCGATCCCGACTTACTGGGTTGGCTGCGCTTGCTTGGTCTTCACGTCGGGGAGGTTTACGGGCAAACTGAGGTGTGCGGTCCAACGACGGTGTCTCCACCGTCGCGAATTCGTATCGGCACGGTTGGACCGCCGCTTCCGGGAGTTGAGTTGAAGATCGCCGCGGACACCGAAGTGCTCGTCCGCGGACCGAATGTCTGCGCCGGCTACTACCGCAACGACGTTGCCACCCGGGAACTTTTTGATGAGGAGGGCTGGATGCGCTCCGGCGACCTGGGGACCGTCGACCGAGATGGTTACCTTCGGCTCACCGGACGAAAGAAGGACCTCATGAAGACGGCGCAAGGGAAGTACATCGCCCCCCAAGAACTCGAAACGCGACTCCGCTCCGCCCGGTTTATTGCGAACGCCCTAATCGTCGCCGAAGGCCGTCCATACGTCACGGCCCTACTCACGCTCGACCCCGAGGCGATTGGTACGTGGGCCGATCATAATGGAAAGTCGCGGTCTCTGGAAGTTCTCTCGAAGGACCCCGAGGTTCTCGAAGAAGTTGAACGTGAGATCACCGGCTTCAACAAGGACTTCAGCCAGCCCGAGCAAATCAAGCGGTGGTGCGTTTTGCCACGCGACTTCGCCCTGGAAAGCGGTGAACTGACTCCCACGCTAAAAACCGTTCGATCCGTCGTTCTCGAACACTTTTCGGAAAACATCAACGCAATGTATTCGCCGAACTCTCCTTAACGGGCGCTGGGGATGTCCCACCCCTCTTGTACTTGCCCTGCCCCTACTTTCAAGACCACGATGGAGTCGGTCTGTATTTGGACGTCGCCGACGGAGAACACAAGCTGCAATCGCTCGGTGACGAACTCACGACCGACCGCCAGAGTTTCTAGCGGGGTGCTGGAGAAGGTACTTCCACTTATGGTCTGAACGGCCTTGAATAACTTTCGAAGTCCCTTGATTCCTTGGTAGTCACCCGTGAGATCCGGCAATTGCGGGTTCACATAGTGCCAAACGAAATCGTCAGCGATGACGCTGGTCTCATCCTCAAAATCACTATCGAGCAATTGGCTGAATCGTCGTACAGCCGAACTTACGGATGCTGTCTGATCGAGGACTTCGAAGGGTCGACTGGTGGCGAAGTCCATAGAGCGCCAATGTTCTGGAGTGAGTCGTAACACCGAAGAATCGAATAGTTCCGGATTCGCTTCCACGTACGCGATGCCGTCCTCGGCACCGAGATAGTGGATGGCCACGGGGTACGGGTTGGAAGGCCCGCGATCAACCGTTACCGGTCCCTCGACACTCACATAACGGTACGGAGGGGTTTCGTCCTGCACGGTCAAAGTGGCGCGTCGAGACTTTCGGAGGAGCGCCTTCTTCTTTGATCCGTCGGCGATGTTCATGACGACGACACCACCGACGTATCGATACCAAACCGGTAGTGCGAGCGGAGCACGTCGAGGCTCGTTTACCGCAAGCACTCCGACGTGTACTCCGGCAAGAAATGCTTCACGCTCCGCAATTGACATTTTGCCCATGGCCCCTCTTCCCGAGATCGGACGTGGCTGATCGATGGAATCACCGATGAATCACGCATTGATATCTTCGCTTATCAGTTTGGGTCGACCTAGAGTCCAACGTCCCGTTTTGCGAATCCGTTCATCCTTGGGCCAGCCGAAGATCGCTGCGGCGTTCACGTATGCGCGCCACAGGTGACGTTGTTTGGATCAAGACGTCGATCCATTCGGGAACCGGGACCTGTATCACTGAGATACCTTTCGCTGATACTGCAATTGTGCCTTCGAAAATGAGGACAATGTGCCCTAGAACCACGGACCCAACAGCGCGACCGTCAACGTATGAATAACAGTCCCTACGTCGATCGGCTCACCCAAGATGTGTGTTGTTCGTTGCTGCAATCGCACCAAGTCGGGCGTCTCGCCTACGTCGACGACTTGCTCCATGTAATGGCGGTTTTCGATGAGCCATCGCCCTGGGCTCCGGGAGAACGGTGCGCCATTCTCGCGGTTTCGCTCGAGAGAATAGGCGGACGCCAAATCGTCGGGCAGCGACACCGTTGTCGAACCGGATCAACCGGGTTCACACCCTGGGGCTCAAAGGATTGCGGCGCTGGAGGGTCGTCATGATCCAGACCATTATCGTTCCCCTCGATGGCTCCGGCTCGTCGGAACGCGCGCTTGGCGTGGCCGCTTCGTTGTCCAAGAGATCCGGGGCGTCGGTAATCCTGTTTACCGACAACGAACCCGGCGTGCCCATTGATGTCGATGCCTATATGGACCTGGCGGCAACGCGATTTGGAATAACGGCTGAGCACCGATCGTCAAGAAGCCACGACGTTGGTGGTTCGCTTGCCGCGATCGCAGCCAACCATTGCGACTCACTCATCGTTATGGGAAGCCGCGGGCCCACCGGATTCGATGAGGTCATCATTGGCAGCGTCACGGCGGCAACGCTGCACGCCACGGACGCGCCGGTACTTCTTCTCGGACCGCACTTGGCCGACTTATCGGAGAACGACGTGTTCTACGAGAACATAATTATGTGCGTGGACGGGTCGGCGGAGAGCGAGGCGATCCTGCCCGCAGTGCAGCAGTTGGCGCAGGCCATCGATGCGCGCGTAACAATCGTTCAAGTGGTCGACCTCGAAGAGGTCGAGCGAGCGAAGGGGGCACTTCGCGAACCCCTCAACGAATTGGTTTATGTTCGACGGCTTGCCCAGACTCTGATCGATCAAGGTGTTCGCGTAACCTACGACGTCGTTCACGACGCGCGCGCTTCGGACGCGATTCTCAACTTCTCACGAACGCAATCATCGCCGATCATCGCCATGGCCACTCACGGCCACACCGGTCTGCGTCGTGTGGCGATGGGAAGTGTCGCAATGCACGTTGTGCGACGCGCTACCTGCCCAGTCCTGGTGACCCGCACAGCACACGACGAGCGCTCCGGTGTCGCTATGCAACAACCACCAGAGACATCATGATCTGAAGTGCTTAGGGTCGTGAGGCGGGCGGTTGCTGCGATGGTTGTTGGTCGACTTCGCGGCTCAAAAGGACTGAAGACCCTGTCATTTGCGGCGGTGTCGAGCGCACTCTGATGGTATGGATACTTCAACAGGCACGTCAATCAAGAATCATTGGGATGAAGTCGGTTCGCTTCTGACCGGGCTCGGGCTAAAGCTGCAACTGCACGCGGAACAGGCAGCGAGCACGGAGAAAGACGGAGTGACCGATGCGCTTCGATCGCTGGGCGAATCACTTGAGCATGCCTTTGAGGGCTTGCGAGCGGCATCGAGCGATGTTGCTATTCGAGAAGATGTGAAGAAGGTGGCCCGTTCCCTTTCTGACGCCGTCGGAACCACTCTGAACACCGTTGGGGAGGAGCTTCGCGATGCTGTCAAGAAGAAGGGCTGAACGCTCCTGAGGAGCCAGACGATGCCGTCGAAGACCCAATGGATGAGACGAAAAGCGACGAGAACCTGCAGAGCGACGTTGTCGCCGCCTTGCGGAAGGTTCGGACGATTCCCGGTCCACAAATCGGCGTGAGCGCGACCGAAGGCGCAATAACGCTGACCGGTGAGGTCGAAACGGTGAACCAGCGGTTTGACGCCGTGGAGGCCGCCCAGAGTGTCGATGGTGTTCTCGCCGTCGCTGACGAGATTCAGGTACGCGACCTCGGTGAGAGTGACCCTTCGGACACCGATATAGCGGTCGAAATTGACTGTGCGGCCGCTGCGTCAGCGGCCGTATGAATACTCCGTGGTCAGACTTCCTGGCCGGAAAGAAGCTTCGAAAGCTGATCAAACGCCTGTTGCAACAGTCGCGAAACATGCATCTGGCTCATGCCCATGATTTCGGCGATTTCGGTTTGCGACCGCTCTTCATAAAATCGGAGTTCCACAATTTGGCGCGATCGACGCGACAGCAGCGGAAGGAGCCGCTGAACGGTCTGTTTCGCTATGACATCATCAAACGCCGCGTCCGCGTCCGAAGCCGGCAGCGATGCATGCATGCCCACGGAGGACCCCTGATCGCCGTTTGTGGGGGCGTCCAAAGAAAGCGTACGAAAAGCAGCACCTGCTTCCATGGCCTCGATCACTTTCTCTGAACTGAACCCCACGCGAGATGCAACTTCGGCAATCGTTGGCGAGCGACCCAGTTCCTGGTGAAGTTCCGAGACCGCCGGGTTCACGCGTTGGGTAGCTTCTTGGAGCCCACGGGGCATCCGCACACTCCAGACCGTTCGGAAGTGACGGCGTAACTCGCCAAGAATCGTCGGTGTCGCAAAACCCACAAACGGAATTCCTCGTTCGGGGTCAAACCGTTCGACTGCCAGCAGTAAGCCGATTTGGGCCACTTGTATCAGATCGTCGAGTTCTGCTCCGCGGTCACGGAACCGTCGTGCCAAACTGATGGCAAGCCCTTGCGCATCACCGACGATTGCGTCACGAATCGCCGGATCCCCGGTACTGCGAAGAAGCCGGAAGCGGTCGAACTCTTGCTCGTGCACGCAATCGGGGTTCTTGTTCCCGGGCAGAAATTCGACGCCTGACTCTTCGCTAGCCGGGCTAGCCATTGTCGGGAGAGGTCGAGTGCTGTTGGACCGGCGGTCGCGACTGAAAGGACGCTTCAATACGCCCGTCCAAACGAAGAACGGTGTGGGACGCCACCAACGCCCCAACAATTTCCGACGCCAACGGGTCAAGCGTGGGAGTACTTTGCGACTCGATGGCCGGACCGGACACCTTGACGCGCAACTCAGGTCCCGTCGCCACGACATCAAGTGCCACGGGTCTGTCGGCCAGCGTCGACTCCATGACGAGATGCGCTATCTCGTCGGCGACGATTCGAAGATCCTCGACTTCGTCGTAACCGAAGCCCAGATCCGAAGCCAACGAGGCCACCACAAGTCGTACGAGTCGCAAATGGGCAGAGCTGTTTGGAACCGTCATCGATACGTGAACTTCGGAGTGATTCATGTTCATTGCTTCGTCGGCCTTTTCAAGCGGGTAGGAACGCAACCATCGACGGTATCTTCTTCGGAAGCTCTTCTCGGCACGCTACACGTTGTGGTCGGTCGACTCCTCGCAAAGAGGGACCATTTCTCCAAGCGGCCTTCCATTAGAAAATTGGTTGAGCCCTCCGACGTCAGGGTACGAAGGAGGTATGAAAGTTCTGATTGCCGTTGATTTGGACGAAGTTTCTCACCACGCAGCAGAGGTAGCCCGAAACCTCTTCCCCTCGGCCGAGTACGTGCTGCTGAGCGCGGCACCTGCTTCGGCCTATCTTTTCTCCGAGCCGTTCGCCGGGGGAGGTTTTGCAGTGCTGCCGACCGCCGAGGACCTTGAAACCTCCGAGTTAGTTGCCGAGGATGCCGTTGTCAAGGCGAATGACGTTTTCGGCGGACAAGCCGAAGAAATCGTCGACAACGGCGACCCGGGTCAAGTCATATGCGAACAGGCAAAGCTCATCGCCGCTGATGTCGTCGTGGTTGGTCGCGGCCACAAGAATTGGTTGTCGAGACTCTTCGCCCCGGCCGTCTCAGAATATGTTATCGCCCACGCCCCATGCCCCGTGGTCGTCATACGTGAGAAGACTGAATAGCGACCGAACTTGTCCGTTGCCCGCCTATCGGAATTGCCACGTTCTCCTGCTTGATCCACGTTCTCGCCTGCTTGATCATGAATTGCTGGCGCTCGTTCACCTTGAATTCGATCTCCATCGCAAACTTCTGACCCGCCTTCACCCCGTACAGAATCGGCGAATCGCGCATGGATCACCCGGAGCGCTTGCCGTAGCGTTTGGAGGTGGGCGGCAGAGAAGTGTTTTCCCAGGCGCGACCAAGCTGGAACGGGAGAGGACATCGATTGTCCCTTCACGTAGTTGAGCGTTCACGTAGTACGCGCACGTAGTAGCGTTGGGTTCGTTGTACACCGGATCAGCTGATACTGCGACTCCGTTCACCTGTTCGTTTTCCGTGTTCGGAATCAGCAGTACTCCGATGGCCGTTGCGAGATGGTCAATGCGGTAGTACTCACGCTCTAGATACGCACGGAGATTCCTTACGCTTGCGAATACCTGTTTCAGGCACTTGTCGAGCGGGCCCAGTCACCTGCGGCGAAGATGGCATCACGTCGACGCGGTCGATCAGCATCGAGTTCAGCCGGACTTGTTCCACACGTGCTTGACGTTCAGGCGTCTGCGGAACCCTCGCTTTGATGTCAGCCCACTTCTTCGTTCCCATGGTGTAGTGCTGTCATGCTGACATGTCAGCTACGCACAAAGGCGTGAGCAGCGCTAAGCACGTCTCGGCTTCGACCACGATCTGGAGGACTTGGTGAGCGAGTCGAAGCCGAGCCTCAACCCGAGGTTCATGTTCAGCTCGGGCGTAGGCGCCGATGGCCTTCGCATCGGACAGACCCACGAGATGGGCGGTCAGTCGCCGAGCACCTCTTGGAGCGACTCAGCGACGTCATGAATCGTGAGTTGGGCAGTCGTGGTCATAACAGGCGTCAACTCGATGACCTTCTTGTCAGTACTTACGGGTGACCGTTGGACGACTTGCCGTTCGACGGGCCTCGACGGTGGCCACGAGAGTCGGGTCAGACATGAATCGGGCCTCCTCCTCGCTGATTACGACGGCAGGACGAAGCAGGACGTCACCGTTGGGGTACTCGGTCACGAGATAGCGCGAGTGTTCCGACCGGCCAACGCGCCTAAAACTGGTCCGGCGTCGGGCGTCGAGTTCCACGAGGGTTTCCTTTGCGTTCATGCCGACCACTATACACACCCCGTAAGCCACAATGCCACAATGCCACAATGCCAATTTGGGTTTTGTGGTAGACTGGGAGGGTTATGGCTGATCTGATGTTCGATGCAGGGGCCGACGCCCAACTGACCGAGCTGGAGAACACTCCAGGGTCCCAGGCGATCGTCCAAGCGCTGGAAGAGCGCGTGTTTCGTCTCCTCGCACGAGATCCGAGTGACCCGGTACTACGCCGCCGGCGTTTCACCAACGGTTTGTGGGCTGTCACCGTGTGGGTCGGCGACGACGAGATGAGTGTGCTTTGGGACGGCGAAGACCTCACTGAGACCGTGGTCATCCGCTACGTCGGCAGACTTCCCCACCTTTGACCTCAGCTGCAAGACGTCAGGTCATCATTCAAACAGTTGAGAATGTCAACGTCACGGCGTGACCGCCGGCGAGGATGGGAATTTCTCGGCACCGCCGAGAATGTCCGGCTGTACCCGGTCCCGTTCCGCGCTCTTCCGTTCGAGCAGCGGTTCAAGAAGTGGGACCGCATTCGTGTGCGTGCCCGCACACCGAACAACGACACGCGACCCGAGTCCTTCAGCCCCGATACCGGCTCGATCACGATGCTTGGCCATCTCGACACGGCCCAACGATGGAAGTCACGTCGCTCGATCGTCGATCAGCTACCGAAGCATTCGATGTGTGGCCCGCGTGCTGAACAGGCCGAGCGTGGAACGTCGCTCGGGTTGGTCGTGCCCAGTGAGATCCTCGACTTCACCGTTGAGGAACGAGAACCCGACGAGCGTGAAGAGCTCGTCGGTTCCTCGCTTCACAACCGACCCTGTTCGACACGACGAAGCCGACCTCGTCGTCAAATGGCGAACGCAGAAAATCTTGAGCGGCAAGTTTGGAGTCGTTGCGAATGGGTACGTAGAACGGGCACCGCGACACGACAAGCACGCAACAAGACCACGCAACAAGACCACGAAGGAGTTCGCATGGGAGCAATCGATGACATCAAGGGCCGAGCGAAGAAGGCGCTCGGGGACCTCACCGATAACAACAAGCTGAAGCAGGAAGGTAAGGCGGACCGGGCCACCGGAAAGGTGAAGGATGCGGCCGATGCCGTATCTGACAAAGTCAAAGACGCCGCCGACGCTCTCCGCAAGAAGACGGACTGATCGTCGATGGTCCCGGGCCGGCAGTGGGAAGAACTGTCGGCCCGCGGCCGAGCGGGCTCTACCGTGACGACGAACCGCAACTGAAAGAAATGTCTCTGGAAGTGTTTTCGTTCACCGCCTGCGAATCGGCCCCACTGAAGATTTGGGACATTGTGAACGATCTGATTCTGTCATTTTCCCGTGACGATAGACACGCGAAGTTTCTTCGCGCCCGGGTCCGGTTGTGGAGCGCCGAGGAGCACCTTCCGGAGGCACAGCTCCAAGACGTCCTGATCGTCGCGAGTGAATTGCTGAGCAATGCAGTCCGGGCGGCAGTTTCTGAAACCACGATCGCAGTGTGCCTGATGCATACAGCCGAGGCCGTTTGTGTGCAGGTGACGAACATCGGCGCCGGGTTCGACATTAACGAAATCCCGGTGCCATCACAAGAGCGAGTCGGTGGCCGAGGCGTTGCCATCATGCGAGCTTTGGGGGTCGTAGCGGTAAGCCAACTTGACGAAAAAACCGTTGTGACCGTGACGCTTCGGCCACCGATCGTCAGGGCATAGCCAGACGCTCTTCGAACCCGTATCGCGACCAGGAACATCGGTTGGCGAGTGCGACGTTTAGCGCCGAGGTTGCGTGGGTAGCTGGCATCCATGACACCCAATGAAACCTATTCGCTTCCTGACCTTCCGTACGCATTGGATGCTCTCGAGCCGGTCATCTCGAAACGAATCATGGAACTCCACCACGGCACTCATCACGCGGCCTATGTGAAGGCGGCGAACCTCCTCACGGGCGAACTCCGCGCCCTCCCGGCCGACAAGGATCCCTCGTCGCTGGAGCGCGCACTTAGCTTCAACGTCAGTGGACACCGACTGCACAGCCTGTTTTGGGAATGCATGGCACCGGGCGGGAACGGGAGTCCATCGCCGGAATTGGCGTCGCGGATCGACGAGTCCTTCGGGAGCCTTGAAACTTTGAAAGCCCGGATGAGCATGACCGTCGAGAAGCTCTCGGGCAGTGGATGGGCCGCCCTGGTATGGGAGCCGACCGGTCAGCGGCTTGTCGTCGCCCAAATTCACGATCATCAACATGATCAGTTCTTGGGAGGATCACCGATCTTGGTCCTCGACGGCTGGGAACATGCCTACTACCTCCAATACGAAGCAGAGCGAGCGCGCTGGGCAGAGGCATTCTGGAACATCGTCGACTGGGACGCAGTAAGCAAACGATTTCACGACCGTGTCCAGCAAAATGTCGCGTCAGAAAGCAACAAGCGCTGAGGGGCTTTCTAGAACGTCGAGGGTTCCGCGCGGTCGGTATTCGTCGTTCCTCGCAACGCGAAAGCGACAAGACAGAGCAGTCCGTCGTCTGTGGCGTCGGCGCCATGGGCGAGGTATTGCGTGACGCAGGCGAAAGAACCCAACTTGGCGTACGATCGTCGAAAAGATGCGGCGCATTCCGGGCTGTATCGCACCAAGGAGGCAGCAATGCGTGTCAACGGTGTTCTGCAAGGAAAGGGATCCGACGTCGCCACGATCGGTCCCGACCAGACCCTGCTTTCGGCTGCGGCCGAACTCGGGAAGCGAAGAATCGGGGCCCTCGTCGTGGTCGGTGCCGACGGGTCCGTTGTGGGTATCGTAAGCGAACGTGACATCGTCGCAGCGCTGGCCAGGGGTGGTGCCGCAATCTTGGAACGGCCCGTTTCTGAAGTCATGAGCGTGGGGGTGATCACATGCTCGCCGACGGACACCATGGAGCAATTGATGACCGCAATGACCGAACAACGCATTCGCCATCTGCCCGTCGTCAGCGAAGGGGCGCTGGTCGGGATCGTCAGCATTGGGGACGTTGTCAAGCGTCGCGTTGCCGAGATCCAGGATGAAGCGAAGGCGCTGGGCGACTACATAACCCAGGGGCGTTGAGTGACCGAGTGCAGTGGCAACCATCGGGACCAGGTCTCGGCCTTGAGTTGCTGATGGCGAAACCCAAGTCGCCCAAATCCATGGGGATTCTTTACGACACCGGAGCGTTGATTGCTGCCGATCGTGAAAACCGTCGGATGTGGGCGATCCATGCGCAGGCGCTTCAGCGTGGCGTTCGGCCAATCGTCCCTGTCGGTTGCATCGTGGAGGCATGGCGTGGAACTCGTCAACCGAACCTTGCCAGATTGCTCGATGGATGTGAGATCGAGACACTCGATGGGCCTCGAGGGAAGCGATC
>JANOYY010000038.1:0-2327 GCA_031429095.1 Acidimicrobiia bacterium
GCCAAGCGGCTCCGCCAGCCAGTCAAGGCGATCGAAGGTCGAGCAATCGCCGCGCCAGCAACGGCGTGAAAGGTGCCGAAGCGTCGAGAACGAGTTGCGGCTCCGCCCGCCCCAGCAGGCTGGGATCTTCGGTACGGCACAAGTAACGCGGTCGATGGTTGGGAGCAAGTCTGCTCGGCTGCCCCGGCGAACGCATGCGCTGCGTGGGAGAAATGACTGGCGATCCGCGGTCGAGGTCGGACGGCAACATCCTCTACGGGGCGGCCTCGGGACCCGCCAGGTAAACGATCAGACGATGGAGCAATGGCAGTGCCAGGTGACCGCCGGTGGACGGCTTTGGTATTGCATAGATGACGATCGCAGGGTCGTCTGGCTTATGGACGCCATGGTCGGCCACCCGAAAGCGACTGAGTAGTCGAACATCAGCGAGACAGTTCGCATGTACACCTATGAGAACAGAATTGAGAACATCCGCATCGTCTCAAGGGTCAACCTGGGTCACCAAGGGACAGTACGTGTACAGAGCATTTCGAGCGTCGGTTCGCTTTCGCGCGTTCAGCACATGCCCGGACTGCGGGTGGCGGTGTTGTCTCGCTACGGCGACGAATGACATCACCATCAAGCGGTGGTGCACGTCGAGCTGTCCCGGAGTGTGGGAGGTCGAAGCGACAGATCAGTTCGCGCAATGGTGGTCGACGCTGACCGACGGCCAGCGCTATGCGCTGATCGACCGTGTCGACCGGCCCATCGAAGATGGACCCGACATGGGACGCCCGCTCGTCGATCGGATTCATTCGTCACGCCATCACGGAATGAAGGACTGATCTGACATGGCACGAACCAAATTCGCCGACCTGCGTGCCGAGGTACTGGCTAAGCCGGGCGCGGCAGAGAAGCTCGCGGCGGCGCGCGTTGAGACTGACGAGGAGATTCGTCTGTACCAGCTTCGACACGGCGAAGCCGTCTCCCAGGCCGAGCTCGCAGGCCGGCTCGACGTGACGCAAGGCGCGATCTCGAAGCTGGAGCACTCCGAAGACGTTCGGGTGTCGACGCTGCGCGAATACCTCGAAGCACTCGGTGCCCGACTGGAACTCGTTGCAGTGTTCGACGACGAGGACCGGCGTGTTCCAGTCCGCCTCGGAAAATGACGCACGGACAGGACTCCGTGGACCGGTCGCCGCCGATCGGCGAGTCACTCGAGGAATCACCGGAAACTCCGTGCGTCCGCCCGACCGGTGACGTACGGCAAGCGCGAGATCAGCGACCTGACGTCGAAGGAGTCTGCTGCGTTCGCTGAGGCGTTGGGCGACATGTAGAAACGTATGCGTACGTATGAGAGCAGATTGAGAAGGGAACTCGGACCCGCTGCTTAAGCGTGCCAAACCGCCGGCGCACTGGTTGATGGTCGCCGAGATCGCAGGCCAAGTGGTGATGGTGTGCTCGCCCCGTCCGAATACGACGACCTCACCAAGTGCCGCCCGATCGGCTGCTACGGCACCGCCAAGCACCTCGCAGACCGATACAAGGAGGACCGATGAACCCCAAGAAGATGACCCGACAAGAAGAACACGACTTCTACGCCGGCCCTGACAACCAGACGCCGCAGGGACCGGCCCGGTCTCGGAACCCGAAACTCTCCGAGCTCGTTCCAGTGAGGTTCCCACCCCAGACGCTCGCCAAGATCCGCGACGCAGCCAACGCTGACGACCGCTCCGTCTCGTCGTGGATCCGACGCGCCGTGGATCGTGAACTCGAGCACGACACCAAGTTCGCCTGACCACCCATGTCGTATGGCCATGGGACATCGGCGATCTGACGGCCACGAAGTATCCGGGCCTCTCCAGTGGCTGGCGCTCGACTTGGGCGGGGCCGCCTGGCAAGCCGAGCGCCTTTACCCGTCGTCGCCTGCGCTGCGCTTCGCATGATACGGGTGCCTACAGCGCGGCTGGGTCGATCGTCTGTAGCAACTCGGCCAAGGCTCGGGCCGCATCACCTGGTTCGAGCATCGCGATGCGCGCCAGGTTCGCACCCGTAAGACCGTCATGTTCGGTGATCTCTGCTCGACACCACGAAGGTGCCACGAACTGCAGCATCTCGTCGTCGTCGCTGAACTCGACCTCGGCGATGATCAGCCCGGCGAGGTGTCCTTGGAACACATCAACGCCCAGCGGAGGGAAGCTCAACCGCTCCTTCGTGAGCCATCGTCCCGAGAGGCTTGACAGGCTTTCGTATTCCGCCTCATCGAGGTACATGGTGGTGATCGTGCCCCGTCGGCCGCCGACCGGAAGGACGTCCGGAAGCTTCTGCGTCAGCTTGCGTACGACTTC
>JANOYY010000039.1:0-11889 GCA_031429095.1 Acidimicrobiia bacterium
AACTGGCACGATCCGCAAATCATCGCCAGTGACGCACACCAAGACTGGCAAGATCACCGGCGGCAACGTTGCCATCTCGCCCCACCACAACCTCGATGGCACGCTGACTCATGAGGGCGACTCTAGAGCCGGAAAGCAACATGGACAACCTACCCTGAACCCGGGTTGGCTCGCCTGACATGAAGCGAAATGTTTCCTCGGCAGAAGCAACTGATTCGGCGTCAACAGCTTCGGAACACGAATCACCCTATTGGCGCTTGCCCGCAACCGTTGCCACAAATTGGGCCATTTCCAAATCGCGAAACGCGAGATTTCAGACGCCGCAGGGGCAAATTCCACCGCAATCTGACCCGGATGTTCTCAATGTTCTCAAACCGACCAATAACTATGCACACCTACGATAGCCCAGCTCTGACCTGCACTTACTCTGCGCGCTCGGAGAGACTCCCAACCGTCTGATCCGAAGTCATCACCGAGCGACAATCCGCTGCCACCCGGTGGAGTCACCGAGTGTCTTTTGGCGGCTGGGAGCTCCGTTTCTATTGGGTGCTCAGCGTCATTTGAGTGACCCGTTACTGTCCGTTGGGATCCGTTGATGCTAAGCGATTGTTCTCAATTTTGTTCTCAACGTCCGTGCGGGCTCAACCGTACGTAGGCAAACGAAGTTGCCCGCCCTACTGACAGTTTTAGTTCGGCGAAATATCATGACCGAGCGTGGCGTAGGAGTTGGGTGAGACGCGGCGTAGAACTCTGGGTAGACTGCCGCTGTGCCTGAATACATTCCCCGCCTCGTAGATTCATGGTTGCACGAGCTAGTTTCAGACACGCCCGGGGTGATGGTGGTGGGCCCGCGGGCCAGTGGAAAAACAACATCGGCGGTCCGAATCTGCAACACCGTGTTTCGTCTGGACAACGACGAAATAAGGCTGTCCGTGGCTGGAGATCCCGACGCCGTTCTGATTGATGCAGAACCACCCGTTCTCGTCGATGAGTGGCAACTCGCCCCAACGTGTCTGGCCGCAGCCAAAAGACTCATCGATACCAATCCTCAACCTGGATCATTCGTCTTCACCGGTTCGGCAACTGACACGCTCAGCAACAATGCATGGGCAGGAACGGGCCGGTTCATCCGGGTCGAGATGTGGGGTCTGACACAACGAGAAATCTTGCGGGCATCGCGCTCAGAAACATTTTTCGACACAGTCACCGACCCTAGCTTTGAGGGACAACTTTCACTCCCATCAACAGTCCCAGACACTAATCAGTATGTTGACTTAGCACTTAGCTCCGGATTTCCAGAAGCGCTCGCACGTACAAGCGACAGAACACGCCTCGCTTGGCTCGATTCTTATGTCGATCATCTCGTTGGGCGAGACGTTGAACTGGTCGGTGAGGTTCGAGACATCGCGAAACTTCGAAGATATCTCGCTGCGGTTGCAGCAAACACGGCTGGGGTACCGAACCTGCAACTGCTTCTCAGTGCAGCGTCAATCGATCGCGAAACTGCAAATCGTTTTGACGGACTCCTCGAACGAATATTTGTGACACAACAAATTCCGGCCTGGACATCAAACCGACTGACCCGGGTTGGGTCGAGAAGAAAACGTTACCTGTGCGAACCGGCTCTCGTCGCTCCGCTCATAGGCCTCGACCGCCGAACCATCGTTCGTAATGCTGATCTTTTGGGCCGGATGATTGATTCATTCGTTGTTTCGCAATTGAGACCTGAGATGACGCTCGGACGATTCCCCGTATCGATGCATCACCTACGCCAAGACGGAAAACACGAAATTGACCTGATCCTGGAACGACGCGACGGCGCAATCGCAGCTATCGAAATAAAGGCTGGAACAACTGTCGACCGTCACGATGCCCGCCACCTCATATGGCTCCGCGATCAGCTGAACCCGACAGACTTCCGCTGCGGAATCGTGTTCCACACCGGGAAATTCGTCCGTAAAATCGAGGAACGAATTTGGGCGATTCCTGTTTGCGCTCTCTGGGGCTAGATACCAAACCCCGGGAGACCGCTACGCTGCCTCGACATTGGTGGTCTGTGTAAACGCTTCGACGACCGGCCGGTCCGTGTTGTTCGGATTCGTAACATGACTCGGGTGAGTCATGCCAACTTCCGTAGCGCAAGATTTCAGTCTCCGCACGGGACAAATTCCACCGCAATCTGACTCGGATTTTCTCAATTTTGTTCTCAAACCTTGCCACGACAACGTACACATACGATCCGAAACAACCTCTGACCTGCACTTACTTTGCGCGCTCGGAGACTCGAACTCCAACCGTCTGATCCGAAGGCGGAATTTGGGGTCACGAGGGGTACCCCTTGACGCCGATAAGGTGAGCTGAGCCGGTAGTTCGTGTTGGACGGTGATGGGCGGAAACGGGCGTGTATCAAGTGAGTTGATACATCGATGTTCCTCGATGAAGTCAATAGAAGCCCAGGTCGCCGCAAAGTTCGACCGTCTGAGCGTCATCAACGCCCGCCATTCACGGGAACGACCGTTTCCGGCATCTCCGAGCGCGTCGCTGCTTGACGCCGATACACAATCATGCCTGTAGCTAGATTTCTCACAAAACGAGATATACAATCCATTTTGTGGATAAAACCCCATCACCGCCTCTGCTCCCCATTTTCCGATCCCAGCAGCAGGCAGAACTCCTGGCGCTGATCCTCGACAGCCCCACAGTCGAGTACACACTGGCAGAGCTCGCAGACCGAACAGAGATTCCCTATGCGTCCCTCCACCGCGAGATCGAACGAGCAACCGCCGCGGGCCTCCTCACCCGCCGCAACATCGGACGCGCCTTCCTGGTTCAGGCCGACACCACCAGCCCGTACTACAGCGGACTCTCCGACATCCTCACCAAAGCTTTCGGAGCGCCCTGGATCATCGGACAGCTCCTACACGGAATCGCCGGGATCACCTCCGCCTACGTCTACGGCTCATGGGCCGCACGACACGCCGGAGAAACCGGCGATCGACCCGTCGGCGACATCGACCTCCTCGTCCTCGGCAACCCCGACCGAGACGAGATCTACGCCGCAGCAAGCACCGCCGAACAACGACTCGGACGACCAGTACAAGTGACCATCCGATCCGCAGACTGGCTCGCCCACGGCACCGGCTCATTCCACGACACCATCGCCAACCGCACGCTCACCGAGGTCCCACTCACGCCGACGGATACAGCCCCGGAGGAGCCGTCGCCAACAAACGCTCGACAGCGTCAACGACAGCCCGTGCCTTCCCGAGTGCCCACAACGAATCGTCGGCACTGATCTCCGCACTCGACGGATCAAAATACTGAGCCGCATGCCTGGTCCGCCGCAACCGCTCAAACGTCGGCTTCGCGAACTCCGGAATCGTCGAGCCGAACTGCGCGCTGATCACATCCGCAACCGTCATGTGCGATCCATCACCACCGGTCGCACGCAAACCCTGGCAAATCAAAAGCGCCTCCGCCGCCATCCGATACGCGTCGTATGCCGCCACGAACCCGCCCTCAATATCACCAGCGCCCAGACCCGCGTCAGCAGTCAACAAGCGACGCCTTGCTCGACCAATGATGGTCAACGCAGAACCGGCAGCAGTCGCACGTCGATGTGCTCAAGACGGCTCCGTCCCAACAAGAACTCCACCGCGCTCTTACCTTCACTCGGCGCCGCCATACGACGACACAATACCTGAGCTTACAAGGCAAACTGGCCGCACGGAAGGCCTGGAGAAGTCCATCGCGTAGCGAGACCGAATCGAGCTGCCACCAACAGACCGGCGATGCTCACGTCAGGCGGCAGAAGCCAAGTCATATTTATCGCTGCGGCCGGATTGCGACCGACGAACGGCCCGCGCGTCACCCGCTCGGGCTGAGCTGAGTGATCCCTTCGAACCTGTCGAAAATCTGGCCAGTGATGCAAGGATGTTCGGAAGGCGCGGAATGGGTACGTATTGATGGCGACGGTCGTGGCGGCAGCGGCTGCTGGTATTGCCCTGTTGCTCAAGTTCGGCCCGACCAACGCAAATAAACAACGCACGCAGGATCACGTTGCAGCCAACGAAACAGGCCCGACACTCGAACAAACAATTCAGTCCTCACCCGAAATGGATCAGATCACCCAGGACTATCTCGCAAAATCGAAGGAAATCCGCGAAACCCCTGTAACCAAAACCATGATCGCCACACTTGGGATTCAGATCTCGATGACCGGATTTGGAGTCGGCTTGTGAATCGATACGCCATGGACGAGACAAGCCCGGCCACTGCCCCGAGGGAAGTTCGGGCGTACCTAGCAACACGCGAGTTCGAATGGGAAGTCGGCAACGGCGGACTCTTCCAGTACTTCCACGACATCCTCATCGGGAAGGTCGCTAGGGCTGCCCCAGGTCAACTTCCGCCCGGCGTGGTCGAGTCGCTTGGCTCTGCGCTGAGTTTGCTATTGAAGTTTGAACCACGCCTCGTCACAGTTGCTGAAACAAATTGACTCAGCAGCTCGAAGCACCAATGGCCCAACGGCATCGGCCGTAGGAAGGAGGAAACACAAGTTCCCGCCCAGCTTGCCGCCGTCGATCAAGGCCCTCAACGTGTCAAATGCCTCCGGAGCAACCGCAGAACAGTCGTACGACTTCCGCTCAACTCCCGTCGAGCCATAAATCGTCAGATCCGCCGCAAACAACTCCATACGGTCCTTGACCTTGCCAGCGTGATATGTGGCCGTGACGTGCACCAGCACGTATCGTTGCCCCGCCGCCGCAGGATCATTGAACTGATTCGCTTTCGCTATCGCCTTCGTAGCGTCCGCCAAATAGCTATCGACCACGATATCGAGATCGCCATTGTCAGCGTCCTTCAAGACCTGCATGGCACCCATCGGCCCTGGCGTCTTGCGAGTCGTCTTCGTTCCCGCCGCAGACCTTGGAGCCGTCGTCACCGCGGGCTTCGTCGGGACCGGCTTCGGTACAATCTGCACGTAGGCGTACTTGTCCTTTGCCACCAATGCGCAGACCAGGTTTCCGGGCGTTCGCCCCCACTCGCCGACCGTGCAACTCGCACCCAACGTCTTCTCGGTGGCAGCCTGAGCCAAGCCAATCTCGGCCCCGCACATCGTCGACACAACGATTAAAGCACCAACAACAAAATGTCGCCGTACCGCTCGGATCATTGCCACGCCTTTCGATGGTCCCGTAAGAAGGACAATAGCCACAACTCCGGCAACAGAAGAACACCACAAGACCTCCCCATAGAACGCCAACACCAAGAGGTGGCTGAGATATCACGAGAATGTCCAGGGTCTGGTCGAAGTTGCTCGGCGCAACGGGCGTGCCGGTCTTCGACGTCACGACCAGATCCATGTCGTTCCATTCAGGTCCGGCAAGCATCCGCTCATGAAGTGCGCCGCCCGATGCGCTCGGAGCAAGCGGGCGGTCTCGGCATCGACAACGAACTTCCGACGCGACTGTTTGTTCTTGCCTTCCGTCCACACCAACTCACCGCTCACTTCGACGAGACCGCCCGCGACGGTGACCATCCCGGTGTCGAAGTTGACCCACTCCAGCGAAGCGCCAAGAGTTCGCTCCGGCGCAGTCCGTACAGAACCGCCAGCCGCAGCTCGCCACCCCACCGATGATCGGCGACAGTGGTGAGAAACGAACGCACCTGCGCGTCGCCCCAAGCGTCAGCTTCCTTCGCGGACGACTTGCGCGCCACGACCTTCGGCAAAGCCACCCTCGCCGCCGGCGACCTCCGCAGCAACCCTTCATCGACCAGCCAACGTCGAGCGCAACACCATCCGACAAATTTGCAACGACCGCTTCGACAACTTTCCTTCCGCAGCAGATGCCTCCAACCATCGGGCGATGTCATCGCGCCAGACTGTCGATCGAGAGGGAGCCAAGTCCATTGTTGAGATGGCCAGCCGCCCATTCGTATTGCATCTTGGTCTTCGCTTTCACGTCGGTCTTCGATGCCACCCAACGGTCGAGCAACCAAGACAGTGTGCCACGGGCATTCGGAACTGCACCTTCCGCCGTGGCCTTCGACGCTGCCGTTTTCGCCGCGCGTTGCGATAGATATGTGCCGACCTGACGCGGCCGAGCCTTGCCCGTTTCCGTGTCTATCCCGTCGACGCGCACGACCCACTTGTCTCGTTGCTTGCGAACCGTCGGCTCGCCTGTCGCCTTCCAACCCATTCGTCGTACCCTCCGCTCGTCGCCAGTCGATCCCCGCCGTTACCGAGTGAAACCACTGCTAGCGAAGCAAACGATTTGAGACTTCGCAGATACATGGGCCTCGAAAACGCCAGAGGCCCTTGCTTCAGCGAGGGCCTCTGTATCGTAACACCGCAGGTCAGAACCTATTTTATATAGCGCGCTCGGAGAGACTCGAACTCCCAGCCGTCTGATCCGAAGTCATCACCAACCCACAATCAGCTGCTAGCCAATGGGTGGCACCGAGAGTCCTTTTTTTGGAGACCCGGGGGTATTGCGGGAATTGGCCCGCTCTACCGATTGAGCGACCGCTAAAGTCCGTTGGAATCCCTTGATGACTGAGCGTTTGTTCTCAGTTTTGTTCTCAAGAACTTCCATGCTTTCTGCCACTCTCGGGGTAAGTCGCAGTGTCCGCGAACAACACCGTACTGCGCCGTGATGCTTCACGTTACGTTCCGCCAAACAAAATTGGCGACGCGTTGCGTCGGCTAATACTCGCTGAAAGGACCTACTGCAGCGTGCGATAGTCGCTCTGGCGACCTATGGAGCGCCGTTATTGAATGACCCTGAACGGCACTTTGAGGGGGAGGAGCTTCTCTTCGCCTCGCAGCAACCAAGTCTTGATTCGCACATATCGGGCAAAGTGCAGTGGGTCCGCCGCGAGCAGGCGAGCAATATCGGGCGCGAGGGAAGGGTAAATATGCCGGTGAGGCTCGATGTGAATTCACGGCGTCGTTATGTGTGGGCTGTCCCAAGCGGGCATCGTGGGAAAGCCCGCTCGCCAGTTTCAAGTCTTTCGCTTTCGCCGATGACGGTGCGGGTGGTATTCGCCGCGACCTAATATGTCACACTTCACCGTGGTCGATCCGATGGGTGTTGAGAAGGTTGAAGCCCTGTTGTTCGATCTCGGCGGTGTCGTCATCACTCTCGACTTCGGTCGGTGCTTTCAACACTGGGCAGATAGCGCCGGTGGCTCAGCGGACGAAATCGCTGCTCGATTCACGGTCGACGCAGCGTACGAGGCGCACGAGCGCGGATCCCTCGACACGGCCGACTACTGGACAAGCGTTCGGGCAACGTTATCGCTCGACTTGTCTGACGACTCGATGCTTGCCGGATGGAACGACATATACCTCGGCGCAGACCTCGAGGTCCTCGATCTCCTATCGCGAGCGCGAAACCAGTGGCCCCTATACGCTTTCACGAACAGCAACCGAGCCCATCAGGCTGTGTGGGCGAAGCGCTTCTCGTCTGAACTGGACGTCTTCGACACGGTCTTCGTATCGTCCGAACTCGGCCACCGCAAGCCGGATCGTGCAGCGTTCAACGCGGTCGTCACCAGTATCGGCGTACCAGCCGGGAGAGTATCCTCTTCTTCGACGATGGAGCGGAGAACGTAGCGGGAGCCCAAGCGGCGGGCCTCCAGGCAGTGCACGTCACCTCACCGCACTCAGTTCATTCGGCTCTGAGATCAGTAGGCCTAACACTCTCAGACTCTTCGTAAGAAATAGTCCGAAAGGTTCGCCGCATACTTCCCTCTGCGTGTGTACAGTGCGAGGCAATAATAAGCGCGCATAGGGGCCGGAGTGCAGTGGTCAGACGGGTCGGAGGCAGAGCTATTGCGCGTCGTTATCGAGTGGCTGTGGCTGTGTACCGTGGTCATCGCTTGGCCGAACCAAACGAACCACCAACTTCGACCGCACAGTTCTATGTGCACGCCGGGTACGACTGGCGTGGTCAATTTCTGTCAATGGAGATTCGTCGACTTGGCCATGGCGACGAGGGCCGTGTCGTTGCCGCCGCAGATCTTTTTCGACGATCCACCTAAACCCGATGCGAAGGCCCTCTTCCTCGCGTCCAAGGGCCATCACCTTCTGATCGTGTCGATCGATGGAACGCCAGCGGGTTTCGTCACCGGGGTTGAAATGACCCATCCCGACAAAGGTGCCGAGATGTTCGTCTACGAACTTGGGGTGGGAGGAGTTCCAAAGGCGAGGGATTGCTGGAGCGTTGCTGGCTGAGCTGAAAGCGGTCGCTCTTGAACGCAGCTACTAGTAGGGGATGTGGGTGATTACCGAGCCCGGTAATCGAGCCGCGCTGGCCACTTATCGTTCATTTGAAGGAATCGAGGAGGCAGAGGGCGTGACGTTCAGCTGGTCTGTTGACCGTGGCTCAGAGAACTGAACGGAAGGGCAGACTCCAACCCGCTATGCCCGAGACAGCTCCAAAGCACTCCGGCTTGTGACGATCGCTTTGCCGTAGGTCTGTGCTCCACCATTCGAAGGCAACGGCGCCGCGAGTCCGGCCGAGCACTGTGAGTCCGCTGCTCGTAGACCGATTCGCTGTGTGCGTGCGCTGGACGTGTTACGTGAACGCCGGCACCAACGCGATGTGTACGGCGTCGGGCCGGTCAACGGCGCGTTGATCCTCGGCGACGTGGGCAACATTGCACGATTCGACACACGTGACCAGTTCGCTTCGTATGCGGGTACAGCACCGTTGTCGACACTCCAGGCCGGGCCTACTACCGCCGCAAGCTCGATGAAGGTAAGAGCCCACGCGAAGCACTCCGCTGCCTGAAGCGACGCAATCGCCGAAGCCGTGTGGCGGCAGCTTCGCGCCGACCTCAAACACCGCCAGGACAACGACGAGAAAGCTCCAACGCCTTCCACACAACGCGCGCCACGACCTATCCTTGGAACCGGTCGAGGCGTGGCCAAAGCACAGCATTAGCACCGAGGCGCAAGCTGATCAAGCCGCCGGCTGCACGCGAACAGACGTCTGAACTGCCCGCCTCGAACCCGCCCCTTGACAGAAAGGAGCCGAAATACGAGTGAGCTGCGCGCTAGATCGTCGGGGTTGAAATACTCTCGTGGTGTGATGACGAGCGGCGCTGAGGCCCGGGACGATCGCTTTCAGATGCTGCTCGAAACGATCGTTCGCCGTGGTAACGCCCTCCCGGTTACGGACCTGGTTGGGCCCGGGCTGGATCGTGCCCATGTGACGACGCTCTTCGCTCCAATCGCCGCATCCGATGCAGTGATCGAGTCAATTGGTCGTCAAAGCCGCATCCACTGGTTGACGTGACCGCGAAAGGAGCAAAGACTAGCCCTAGGCGACCCCGCCGATCGGATATGTGCCCTCCATCAAGGTCACGTCGGACAGTAGGGAGAAGAACATGAACAGAAGAGCCGTGAGCATTTGCCTGGCCGCTGGCCTTGCATTGGCGTGCATCAGCCGTCAGCGCACAAGAGTCCTCCAACAACCATGGAAGGAACGAGGCCGAGCAAAAGGTCACGCTCGGCCCTAGGGGCGAAGTACCTCTCACCCACATTACCGATCAAGAGAAGGACGATTTTGCAGTGGCCTACGACCTGAGCCAAACCGACGCGGAGTTCGTTCTCGGCAAGGGAGGCGGCACGATCGTAGAACTCACAACGCAACTCGCAGACGACGATCGCTACGGATCGATCTGGGTTGAATCGACCCTTCAGAGTTGTGTTGCGCACCGTGACCAAATCACCTGACGTCGTCAAGACTGTCGAAGAGGCGCTCGGTCGGCCGGTCACGGTCAACATCGGCGGTCTCTCACACAAACAGATCATGGCGCTACACGACCAGACGGTTGCTTCGATCGCTGCGGCCGCCAAACCCCTCGGACGCCTCCCGATCTCAGAGGTCATCCCAGACCTGAAACAAGGGAGAGTGAAAGTCACGATCAACACCGCTGACTTCCAGGCAACCGATCTTCAGATTCCAGCCGGTGTGACCACCGATCTCGTCGCCGACCTCAAGGCTTACCCAGCGGCTAGTTTCGCCGGCGTCGAGTACGAACCCAGCTGCACAGTCGGTTATATGGCCCGGGACTTCCTCAACAACAACAAGTACGTCGTTACCGCTGCTCACTGCCCAGATTTACCAGCCACCGCATACGGCTCGTCCCTTACCGACCTATTTTCCGAAACCTGTCAGACAATCGATACACAGGCGCTACGAACATCGGCCACCTACGTCTGGTATGGCTTCTACAACGCGTATAACCAATGGTCAACGATTCACGCAGTGGCCGGCGGATGGTACGACGGGCAGCCCTTCCACCGCCGAGGACGAAATACTATCGCCGTCGGCACAATTCAAAACCCGACGACCATCACCGTCGGCGGAGGCGACTGTGGGTCTTACCAGGTCTACGCGTTCCCCCTGATAAACACATTCGGCCCTCCATCAGGATCAGTGGTAGGTGGAGACAGCGGTGGACCAATGATGTTGGTGTACTTCAACCAATACTATCTCGCCGGAATCACCACGTCGGTTGGAATCGTCAGCAACGGCCGCTCCGCATGGCGATCAGTGCCACCGGGCCTCGCGGCCTGCACCGCACAGATCGCGTGCTAACACCACAAATTCGAGATCAAGGTCCCGTGAGTCGCCAAAAACATCCACCGGCTCACGGGGCACTCCTCGCCCAAACAGTCGCCGCTCTGTTCTGGGTAGTCGGCTGTGGATCCACGGCAGATCAAGGCGCCGTCCCGACTACGTTGAGAAACGAAACAGCTCCGCCGGCCCCTGCCCCTGCACCGACCACCCGCATCGACGCGCAGGGTCTGCGAATGGCGGGGGTCTGGTCGGTAGCAAGCGTTTCGGTCGACGGCGTGAAAGCCGACAACGGGACCAATACTATTGAGTTCGTCGTCGACCCCGTCGAAAGCTCAGTTGCGTCGTTCACCGTTCGGCTCGTCCGCACCGGCACCAGCTGCGACGTCGTGGGCGGGCTCTGGCACGTCCACGACAACAAGCTTTACCTTGACAAACTCAACCTACAAGCCGCTGTGGCGTGCGAGATTCCCGAACCCGGGTCCGTCGCAACGATCCGCACCGGACTGGGACTCGGAGGGCTTGCGTACCGCCCTACAGACTCCGGCCTCACCCTGAGTTCAGAACTAGTCACGATCGAGCTGAAACGGTAACGTCGACCGACCTGTTAACTCAAAAATGCAGGTGGGGTAGCAGCGAACGGCGCCTCAATCGTCACCGTCAACGTTTCGGACAAAAGGGTGAGCATAGTGTCTCCTTCAAGACTGCGGCATAGCCGTGTGGCCTCGCGCACCAACCTTGGACGAACCGAAACCAGAAATGTGACCGAAAGAAGCGGTGAGGGATCAAAAGCACGAAGCGACCGACGGCTTCGTCCACTACCTTGCGCTGGATGCAACCCATCAACCATGACCGACGCCATCAACGGCGAGCCGGAATGGCATGTGCCCACCCAATAACAGCAACCAGTGTCGGTAGTTGTATTGCGCGACACGGATTCGTTTCAACGACTCGAAATTGCTTGCGATGACGAGTTGGTTCGAGTGGATCTGGCACTCGATTCAGCTGCACGCTTACCAATAATCTCGTCACTAATCGGGCCAACCCTCGCTCCTTTGGAATTAGTTGGACGAAAACTTTTTGCACTGTTCGACCGAGCGCAGCCACGCGACTTCATTGATGTCTACGAACTCGTTCGCCGCTTCGGAGCGGACCGGGTACTCGCATCGGCAGAAGACTGGTGCAAACCCCTGATTTTGGAATCGGGTTGGTTGGTTATGCGGCGATGCGACGGTAGTGGTCTTGGTGTGCTTGGTTCGGGGTGCGTAACCCGAGACTTGTATGTGCACGTTGGTTA
>JANOYY010000040.1:0-7408 GCA_031429095.1 Acidimicrobiia bacterium
CGATGCGACCACCTATGCCATTGGAATCGGTCGGCCCGAGAACATTAGCGTGCCCGCACTGCAGACGATCTCTGGAAATACCGGTGGATACGTCCTCGTCACCGGGCCGATCGTCGGGGATAACCGATTCCGGTTGCAGAACGCCCCACTCGTTCTCCAACGCTTTGTCGACGACGTGCGCTGGCCACGGTTCCTGTCCGGTCCATACCTTCTACGTGGCGCTGTCGACATGGTGCTCGCTGGCTCAAGCCGGACCTGCAAGTCGATCCAAACCCGTAGGTCCGTAATGTCTCGTGCCTCACTCACACTGCGCAGCACGACAGTTTCTTCACGTCGCCCTTGAACGATTGGGCGACGAGTTTCAGCGCCTCGCTCATCGTGAGATACGGCGCCCACGTGGTGGCCAGGTCGTCGACGGTGAGGCCGAACTTGATGGCGTAGACGCCAGCCAGGATCAGATCGCCAGCCCCTTCCGCCAAGGCGTGCACGCCGAGGATCTTGCCGGTATTGGCTTCGGCCACAAGCTTGATCGCCCCTCGCATGTCACGGTTGGCGATGGCTCGTGGAACGTTCTCTAACTCCAACACGCGACAATCGACCTCGTGGCCAGCGGAGCGGGCCTCGCCCTCAGTCATGCCTGCGCTGGCCAGAGCGGGATCGGTGAAGATCACCGAGGGAAGGCCGGTGTAGTCCATACGGCGATGCGCGTCAGTGAGCGCATTCTCGGCGGCCAGGTTGCCCTGAGCTGCGGCAACGTACACATACTGCGCGCCCCCGGTGACATCCCCAGCGGCAAAGATCCGCGGGTTGGACGTGCGCAGCTCCTCGTCGACGGCAATGAAACCAGCGGCGCCGCGCTTGACTCCGGCGGCGTCGAGGTCGAGCGCTTCGACCCGGGGGCTGCGCCCTACCGCTACCAGAATGGCGTCAGCATGAAGTCGTGTACCGGCGTCAGTGATAACCACCTTCTCGTCGCCTTCGACTTCGACGGCGACGACTCGTTCGGCCACGACGTCGATCCCTTCGTCGACGAAAACCTGTGCGATCCATGCGGCCAACTCGGGTTCGGCGCGAGGGGCGAGACGGCCAACGATGCTCACGTGGGCGCCGAGGCGACGTAGGAGTTGGCTTTGCTCCATACCTACGAAGCCACCGCCGATGGTAACGACCCGGGCCG
This sequence comes from Acidimicrobiia bacterium, assembly GCA_031429095.1. Classification (GTDB taxonomy): domain Bacteria; phylum Actinomycetota; class Acidimicrobiia; order Acidimicrobiales; family JANYDT01; genus JANOYY01. Next base: position 1,178 of record JANOYY010000040.1, read on the forward strand.
GCAGCACGCTCAGCTCCATGGCGGTGGTGGACGTCAAGTAGCCCGCGTCGGCAAGGCCCGCCACATTCGGCACGGTGGGCTCGGCTCCGGTGGCCACGATGTACGACGTAGCCCGCAACAGTTGTCCGTCGACATCGAGCGTGTCGGGGTCGATGAATCTGGCGGTGCCGTGGATCACCTCGAAGCCGTAGGCCGCGGCGACGTCGAAATATTTGGACCCGCGAAGTTGACCAACCAGCTCGTCTTTCTGTGCGATCAACGCGTGCATGTCAACCGTCCCGGTGTGGGTTGGGAGACCGGCGTGAGGGTGCGAGGCGGCCGAGTGAAACGCGTCGGCCCCAGCCAGCAGGGTTTTGGACGGGATGCAGCCGATGTTCACGCACGTCCCGCCGACAACGCCCATCTCTACCAAGGCAACCCGAGCGCCGAGGTTCGCGGCACGGATAGCAGCACCGAACGCAGCCCCGCCGGAGCCGATGATCGCAAGGTCGTAATCCATTGCGCGAATCTCGACGGGGGTCTCAACGGCGGTTTCGATGGGGCTGTGATCAGGCACAATTTTCCTTAGGTGCGTCGTCAATGACTCGACAACATGCGTCTGGGCTTCGTTGGCATCGAGGAAACGCTTGGCCTGATCCACCAGCGAGGCAACCTCGCGGTTCGTAACTCGGTACAGGGTCCGGCGCCCTTCGACACGGCTGTGCACGAACCCACACCACACCAGACAGCTCAAGCATCCGCACGACACCGGCACGTGTCGTGCCGCAGTTCGCGCCGTCCCAAACCCCGAGAAGCTCAGCAACCTGCTCCAGTGTCATCCCGAGGCGCCGGGCACGAGTGATGAACAACAGCCGGGTCTGATGACCGGTGTCGTACAGCCGGTACCCCGAATGTGATCGAGCTGGGTCAGGAACGAGACCAACCCGCTCGTAGTAGCGCACCGTTGACACGTTCACACCCGCCCGTTCCGCCAACTCCGAGATCTTCAACCCATCCATGGCCCCACCGTAAACGCTTCACCCGGGTGCAAGGTCAAGTGTGGAGGAGTTAGAGCTACGGAGTGACGGAGTTACACGATGAACCTTGGGCGTTGGACGACTACGTGTCGCTCCCGGACTGCCAGGCGATCGAACCCTTACCAGTTGACGACGCCACGTACACCGAACGCCGACGCCTGCGGAGATGGCCCTGGCGATCCGGATCCGACGGCGAAACTCAAACGGGAGTGTCAAAACGAGTTTCGCTGCTCGTCACAGGCTTCCGAATGGATCGCATGAAACCACTTACGAACCGAAGCGACGGCCACCGCCTCACGGTGTCCATAGTTGAGGCTGCGCATCTACTCGCTATCGGACGCACGCTGGCGTACGAAGCCGCCAGACGGGGAGACTTACGAACAATCCGAGTAGGTCGCCGCGTTCTGGTTCCAGTCCTTGCGATCGAGGAGCTACGGGCGCAGGCCTCCGAAGTGACCGAATCCTCCGTAAGGAGGACCCGGTCCGAGCCATAGGCCCGGCGGGCCGTCCGGTTGATGACGAAGATCCGATTCGTCAGCTCAGCATCAGCGATCGTCTTGTCGGTGATCGGGCACTTCTGCCAAGGCATAGAACGCTGACGGGGACAGCTTCATCGCACGGCACGCCGCCCGGGTAGGGGATCGCCGCAGCGCTCCGCGATGAAGAGGTACCTCATTTTGGGAGGACGTTCTCCCGAGCGAAATACGCCGCCGCACGCTTCAAGATTCGTTCTCGAGGACCAGGGTCCGGACCTCGCGACGCAGACGGACCAGTTCGGCACGTTCGTCGGTGTCACGCCAACCTTGGGCCGCCCGCTAACCCAAACTTGTAGGGCACGCCTGACCGAGGCTCAGGCGAAGGGCCATTGTGGCGAAGCAGCTGGGACCCGGAGTGATCGGTTGTTGGCTACCTAGGGCAAGTCTTCAGTCGGGGTGTCCGCCAGGTACTTTTCTTGCAGAGCCTTCAGCGTGGTCTCGAGATCGATGCCGCAGTTGGCCTTGGTGAACTCCGAGAGGCGCCGAATTCGTGCCGGGAACTCGGCTGAAGCGATCCCGACATCAACGCTGCCGACTAGCCGGGTGAACGCCTCCGCGTACTTTGCTTCGCTCTCGCGTTGCGCATCCTGGACGTCCACCACATTTCTGCGGGAGTTGTATACCGAGGTCGCGATGAACGCAACGTCGGCTCGGACCGCCGCAGGTGCGATTTCGAACATGGCCTGAAGGGGGTCCGTGGTGGAATGGACCCATGCAAGGTCGAAGTTCGGGCTGGCCAACCCCGCTTCCTCGGCAGCGAGCCATGCCTTCGTCAGTTTGCAGAAGGTTGCGGTGTTGTTCCCAGACGATGAGCCAACGGGGTGCAGTCGCTTGCATGCGGCGGACCCCGACGCAGATTCGCGAGTTTTAGCAGTCTGCGCCTTCTGCAGACAGGACTTGTTCGCAGCGGCCAAGGCCCCCTTCGAAAGTTGTCTTGCGTTTGTCGCAGTCTCTGTCTTGCAAACTGCTTTCGCCGCCTCGTAGCGGGCGGCAGCGGCCTTGTCGGACGCCTTGATGCAGAGCGAGAGATTGCTGGCAGCCGCTGGCGTCGCGAACAAGGCCAGGGTGAGTACAGCCAGGATGACGGTCCGTGTTCGAAGAAGTCCACTTTTCTGGTCGTCTGAGATCATTCGCGGACCCTATCAGGATGTACCGGAATTCCAGGAGACTCGGGGGTGCCTATCCACCGTTGCCGCAACCCTGGTGTTCCGATGAACCCGACGAGCGCGTCAGAGTGCGTCGCACGCGCAAGGCTGCGTTCGGTGTCCTGTATGCGCGCCTCGATGGTTTAGCCTCGATGAGCGGCCGCTCCTAACCACATTCCACGGGCTTCGATCTGGGTGGCTTCACAGAACCGTGAGACCTCAGGACCGCTCTGAGCCGGTTCTCCCGACCCAGACATGCCATAGAGATGAATCTCACGGCGAAATCTGGTGGCTTCCCGCATAAAGTTCGCTTCTGACCGAGGGTCCACCGGCATATCTACCCATAACGCGAGCTCGGAGGAACCATGGCGATCACCGGTCGAACCAGTCGGAGCGACGGTCTGAAGGCATCTGTGACCCGGGCGATCGTCGCCCACCACTCGCAGATTGGGTCGCTTCGCCACTGTGCTAACGGTTGTCGCCGTGACGATGGCCGATTCGACAGCTGTCGGTGACACCCCGGCCTCTGGCGTTCCTGCGAGCGCGTATCCCACGCCTCTTCCGGACTTTGCTCACCCGGCGCGCCGCGTTGTCCGCAGTGCTCACCGATCAGGCGACGGGAGCCCCATGGCTGGTGGGACGGTGAGCTTCACCGTCGCCGGCACCGACATCACAGCGACGACGGACGCCGACGGCGTGGCCCGCGCCACGTATGTCATGGATCTTCCGGCCCAGGACATATTCGTCCAAGCTCGGTTCAATGGCGGCGCTACCCACAGCGGGGCTTTCGACCTGTCGCGATCATCGAAGGCGTGTCGGCAGTTATCTGGATTGACGCATGTCCGAGTCGTTCGAAAAGCACCTTGAGCGGAACACCGGCCTCGAGAGCCAACGTCGCATGCGTATGCCGCAAGCCGTGCAAACCAATGACCGTCACATCAGCTCGCTCGGCGATCGCTGCGAACCGAAGAGCCAAGGTCTGGGGATGAATCATCGTGCCATCGACTTCGCTGAAAACGAGCGTGCCCTTCACGCCGACCCGAGACAATTCGGCTGATTGAACGTCACGCCACTCACCCAGTACACGTACGGTCTCGGCGTTTAGCCCAACTGTGCGAACGGCCGCCTTCATCTTCGGGGTAGCAATCGTCGCCGTGTAACCGTCGATTCGGGACGCCTGGCGAACTGTGATCCGCTTCGCCGAGAGGTCGACACCTTGCCAACGCAGGGCGCACAGCTCGCCACGCCGAAGCCCCGTCGACAGCGCAAAGAACCAGCACGGCCTGAGCCGGTCCGCAAGGACATCGTTCGATGCGAGGAACTTCTGAGACTCTTTGGCCGACCAGAAGTTGATCTCCGAAATTCGCTCCCCACTGGCGATTGGGACCCCGTCAGCAGGGCTTCGTTGCTGGTAGCCGCGCTGAACCGCCATGGACAACGCTCTGCGAAGCGATTTCCCCATGATCTGCTGGAATCGAGAACTGAGCCCCGCGAGACGAAGTTGCTCGTTGAACTCCTGCACGTGGCGCGGAGTGAGGGCGGCCAATCGAACGGCCAACTCGTGTCGTGATGTGTTCGCAAGCCCACCTCGTATTGGAGCCGGGTCGCCGGCGCTAGACGGTTCTTCGACGGCGACCACTCGTCTGCCAGAAGCTCAGCCAAGGTCCCTTTGGCCTTCACCGTCGGCCCCTCGATGATTCCCGCTGCGAGCTCCTCTTGCGCCTTGCGCTTCGTCCGGAATGTCCCGCCCGACACTGTGCGCCTGCGGCGGTCGCCGGATCGGCGTCAACTTCGAAAACCACTGCGTCGCAGGCAGACTCAGTTCCGGAGCCCGGAAGCCGAAAAGCCGGCCTCGAAAGACCGGCTCTACCTGCGGTTTTGTGGTCGGGCTGGCGGGATTTGAACCCACGACCTCCTGACCCCCAGTCAGCCGGTCGTATGTGCGCAGAGGAATCCGGAAGTGACCGTTGGTGTCCGGAAGTGACCCATGACCTGCACGTTCACGAGAGGACGACGAACACCTAGTGACCATGAGTGTCCGCTGGTGTCCCTTGAGAACCAGGCGGATGTTCTCACTTTTGTTCTCACATGCGCGCTTACTATCAGTCGACGATTCATTCGGTGGCCTTGGGATGGCCAACCATGGCATCCATGAGCCAGACCGTTCGTCGGTCGTCGTCGATGCAGTACCAGAGCCGGCCGCCAGCAGTGACTTCGTACTGCCACTGCTCCATCGTCTGGCCCGACACGTCGCGGGCACCGAGATCGCCTCGGAGGGGATGCTGACGTTCGGTACGGGTGCGGGGATCTTCAGTCAGCCTCTCCCACGCGACCCTCGCATTCGCAGAAGCAGCAGAGCAGATCTGCTCCCACCCTTCCACCGCTGCGCTCGTCCCATACCGGAAGTCCCACCCTGTCGAAGCGGGTGGCGGAGCGACGCGCTCTCGTCGCTTTGGCACCGCTCACGCCTTCGCCGGGACGCGGACCGCTCCCCGATCGACCATGGCAACCGACCGTCGGAGGCGTCTCGCCAACGACGGCTGAGCATGCACCTCCGCAGTGGCACGCCATTCCCGCACAACCTGCACGAGTCGCTCGTAGGTATCCATCTCGGCCGACGCGGTGAGTGTGCGGGAGAACTCTTCAAGGAACGCTCGGCGATCCTTGACGGGCAGGAACTCCGTCCACGCAAACGCGTCCAGCACCGCATCCTCAAGGGCCGATGGTGTGCGCGTCGCAAGGGTGCGGAAGGTCACAGCCAGCGCCCGGAACACATCGGACCGCTCCGCGTCACGCTCGGCGAGGCCGAGCAGCAGATCTGGCTCGTCCCGTCGGCGCAATAGCACATCGCCCGCGTCGAGGTCAGCCGCCACGTCGTTCGGATGGCGCAGAAGATCAGAGAACGAACGCTCGACGACTCGCATGCCGATGATCATATCTGAACTAGTTCAGATATGTCTAGCATCGTGCGACAGCAGGACTCCAAAGGCGGACGTGCGATCAAGGCGATCCTTGCACGGCACGCCTTCGAACAACGGCCGCTCTCGTCCGCGTACAAGGGGGCCCGCGAAAGTCGCTTCACGCGCGTTCTCGCTTTCACAGGGCATTCGTTCGGGTCGGCGTGTCACGATGTTTTCGTGAAGCCTGAACGACGGGCCCGCCCGTACATGGAAGTCGACGGGGAGATGATGTACTTCGAGGACATACAGCCGGGCGAAGTTGTACACGGTCCGACATTCACGATCGACCGCGACGAGATGGTCGAGGTTACCAAACGCTGGGATCCGCAGCCGTTTCACATCGACGACGAGGCCGGAAACGCGGCATTCGGGGGCATCACGGACCTGGGGTGTTCCTGCTCGCCTTCAAGATCCGGCTTCTGCGATGAGGCGGAGAAGTACAAACTGTCCACCGAACCTGGTGGACACTCCGTGGACACTCAAAATCCCCGCTTGTCAGATACTGATTCTGACCTGCGGTTTTGTGGTCGGGCTGGCGGGATTTGAACCCACGACCTCTTGACCCCCAGTGAGC
>JANOYY010000041.1:0-12782 GCA_031429095.1 Acidimicrobiia bacterium
GTCGGAGTGGGTGCCGCCCCTGGTGTAGACCGGGGCCGACGTCTACTTGCGCTTTGTTGACTCCCTAAGTCGCCGTGCTCCGCTCCTTCAATGGCTGGTGGCTTAGGCGTTGCGTCGTGGTCACACTGCGGGTGCAGTGATGATGAGTTCGACGGGGATTGTTGCGGTGAGGTTCGCGTTTTTGCCGGTGATTTGCACGGTGTAGGTGGTTGGTGTCGTGGCAGCGGTGGTGGCGATTTTGACTGTGACGCCTGTGGGGGACGGTTCAAAGGTCGCGGTGCTGTTGACGGGAAGCCCGTTGACGCTGTACACGATTTGACCGTTGAAGCCACCGGTGCTGGAGGTCGTGACGGTGTAGGTAGCCGTGGAACCACGAGCCGTGGTCTGGGTAGCTGGTTGCGCGGAAAGGCCAAACCCCGGCGCGTTGCTGGTGACGGTAAGTTGGAGCACAGCTGTTTGGGTGTGGGGTCCGCTGCGGCCGGTCAGGTTGAGGTTGTAGACGCCTGGCGGAGTTGTGCTGTTGGTCGAGAGGATCAGCGTGGTGGTCGGGCCGCTGGTCGTCGGCGTGAGTACGGAGACACCTGACGGGGCTCCGCTGAGTTCGATGCCCACGTCCGGTATCGTTTGCCCGGCTGGAGCGCTGATCGACACGGTCGTCGAGGCGTCTATGCCTTGAGGCGTGCTGAGTGCCGCAGGCGCAACGCTCATCGTGAACGGACCGACACGTCGCACATTGAGCCGAGCGGCGACAGCGCGCGACAGTGTTCCGGACGTGCCGGTGATGACGAGCAGGTGTGTAGCTGAGCTGGCATTCGACTGCGGGGTGATTATCAGCTTCGTGCTGTTCTGGGTGGGATTGGGACCGAACGCGGCATCAATATTCGCTGGGAGGCCGTCGACTTTGAAAGTGACCGGCGCAGCGAATCCTTCACGACGGGTGACGTTGACGATGAGTGCACCGGTGTTTCCTGGTGAGAGGGTCAACGTTGGGGACTCCAGGATGACCGAGTAGTCCCCCACGACGGGGGGCGACGTGGGCGTGGTTGTGGACGGGAGCGTGGCAGACGTTGACGCGAGGACGGTGAGACGGAAGGGGGCGGTTTGTGTGCGCCTTCCGAGACGACCGCGGATGGCGTAGACCGCAGTTCCGGCGCGGGTGTTGGTGGCCGTGGTGACATCGAGGCGGTAGGTCCGTCCGGTGGTGTTGGTGATCTTTGTAGTCACGTCGCTTGGCAGGTCGGGGATGTCGTAGGTGATCTTGCTGCTTTGCCCGCCGGCTGAGGACACGGTGAAGGTGTAGGAGGTCGGTGCACCGGCGGTGACGCTGCGTTCGTTGCCGAGGAACTTGATGGAGAAGTTCGCCGGGACGATCTTGGTTTTCGCCTTCGCTTTTGCGGCAGCGTTCCTGACCGGCTTGTTCGATGCGGCGGTAGCTGGGACGGCGGCGGTGAGACCGAGGAGCATGACGAACGCTGGCGTTGCGTAGCGCTGCCAACGGACGGGTAGGCGGGGGGTTGGGTGGGTTGCGTTTCGGTTCATGAGTGTCTCCTGTGAGGAATTGGTTTATGTGTTATCTGCCGTATTTTGGATACTGGCCAGTCGAACGATCTGTTCTTTCTGAGAAGTGTCGACCGCTGCACTGTTGCCCCGCAGTTGTTATGAGGTTGTCATGGGGAAGTATTAAATTCAAAAGCTGTGGCGATACTGTGGGTAATACGCGAAGCACCGCTCATTGTTGAGCTGTTATTCGGTCTCTAGCCCGGACATTCACGTTTCAGCGGAAATAGTTGGTTAGGCGGTGCGAGTGACTTGTCGTGTTCAGCTGAGATGTGGTTCGGCGTACCGGTCGGACGGCCGCGGTACTTCGTCGACGCTGGCGACCTGGCGCCCCGGCGTAGCCACACCGGAATGCGGCCATATCAGCTGCTACCCGGCGTATTCGCCACTGCGCCTAATGGGCCAATCGACTCAATTCCACTCGGAGGGTTTCACCCTCGAGGACGTGGGATATTTCTTCCGATGACTAGGGCCGCACCGTGCGGGCCACGACAAAGGAGAAGCAATAATGGGCATTACCGGGTCTTCGCGATTAGCGCGGCAGGATCCCTGCTTGAGGATCTGGGGTCCTCCAGGCTGGTGATTCGCACACTCCAGCAGGAAGACCGCAGACGCCCTCTGACCCTATTGCCTTCGACGCGCTCAAGCGTGTTTTTCAATACTGGAACCGAAGCGGCTTCGAGGTGCCCGCAAACTCCTTTTCACTCAATCATTATTGACGTATTGCTGGCTGAGCGACCATGGCGATCGTCGTGACCAGCGGCGACCCGGCTGCCAATCCTTCTGGTCGGGGACCCGGGTCTGCGCGTCGGGCCACACGGGTCAGCGACGGAGAGGCTCATCCGGCCCGGCCTCGACGACGGTGTCACGCAGTGGTTCGCTGCCGTATCCATCCCAGCTGCGCGAGCTGATCGCGTGCGACCGTGATGTGGTAACCGGTGAACAAGAACTTCTTGCGTTCGCTCCACGCGCGCACCGCTGAGTTGATCGCCGCGTCATCGAACGCATCGACACCATCGTTCTCGACAACGAAGTGCACCGTGCTGAGAAGCTCCAACCCGTAGGGCGAGTCGAAGTCTGCCACGAGCGCTGCGACTCGGTCGATCGCAGCGCCCACCCCCGGCCGATCAGCCAGGAACTCGCTCGCGGCCACCAATTCTTCGCCGACCACTCGGAGTTCTGACGCGGTTGACCGGTCGCCGAAGCCGACCGTGTAGTGCCCCTCCATCGCCTCTAGAACATGGTTCAACTTCTCCGCGTATGGCCCGTACGAAGCTCTGACGTAGTGGAGGTGCAACGGCACACCCGCGGCCTCGGCGAAGTACGCCAGCTTCTGCACCTCAAGCCGACTGGCACCTCGTTGGCCCCGCAAATACCGATCGAGCACGGTCATCACGACAGCGCGTGCCAGGGTCATCTTTGGCTTGGCAGTGTTGGTCACCATCGCGGCGGGTGCAGGAGCACCTTCCGGCCCGTAGAGCCGCACGTCGACCTCGGGGAGCTGCTCGAGCGCTCCGACGATCAGCGGCCGAATCTGAGACCACTGGAGACCACCGTTGCCGCAGCCCAACGGCGGCAAGGCGATGGAGCGGATGCCGAGGTTGCGGATCACCGTCACCAGGTCCCTCAGACCGGCTTCCACATCGACCACCCGCGACCGCTCTCGCCAGTGCCTCTTGGTGGGGAAGTTCACGATGTACCTGGGACCGTCGATTGCACCGGTCGGCACGACGAACATAAGCCCGAGTCGAACTTCGCCCCTTTTGCAGGCGGCACGGTACGCGTCATAGTTCGCCCGATACCGCTGCTTGAACTGGAGCGCGATCCCTTTGCCCATCACACCCTCGGTGTTGACGGTGTTGACGATCGCCTCAGCGGCGTCGCTCAGCAAGTCCCCTCGGACGTCGGTGATCATGGCTTGTCCTCATAATAGAAGCCTGGTCTGACAAGCACAGGAATGGGTGCGACGGCAGTTAGCTTCCCGGTCACGGTCCGTTTCATTACCTCGGTGCGAACGGCGAAGCCGAGGCAATCCTTCAACGGAAGCTGCCCGAGTACGAGGATGCCGTGCGCATCATGCGGCTGCTTCGCGACATCCCCTGCGGTGTCAATGTGATCGCGACTGACGACGTCGCCTCGCGATTCAATCGAAGATGCTCGGCGTCATCCGCGTCGCCCTGCGCGAAGGATGGACCTTTGAGCGTGGCACCGGTGGCGGCTCGGCCATGCGAATGCGACGATGACGCTGCGTGTCTACTCGCACGCCTTCGCAAAGTCCAACCGCGCACTTTCCGACTTGGTGGGTGCGACACTGAAGGGAGACGCATGAATCGGCGACTCGCATATCACTTCACGCACATCGACAACCTTGAAGCAGGCCGAGTTCCTCATGCGCGCGTGTCACGTGTGGGAGGACAACGAGCAAATCGATATCGGAGTCCGCTCGCTCATCGCCCCGCCCCACCGATCCAAACAGCACCACTCGTTGCGCGTCTGAACCTTGGAAGACCCGCTCCACGACGACCAGAACCCCCTCCCCAATCGGACGTGGCACAATCGCTGCGTCTTCGCTGTTCACAGCTCCATTATCGCCCGGCGGCCGCCACACCTTCGGCGTGCAGGACTTCGCGCATCGCGTAGCGGCCGACCTTGATCGTCGCCCACACCGAGGCCTACATCGTATGTTCACGTAGTAACTTGGCAAGGAGTGCGTAGACCGGTTTACGAAAGGCCATGGCACGTTCGACCAAGGTGTCCCATTCCATCCACTCGCAAGCGATCAATTCATTTTCGGTGGCATCGAAGTCGATCGCTTGTGCGAGATCCGGTCGCTTTGGGGAAAGGATGAACCATCGGTGCGTTTGCCCGCGGCCGGTTTTCGCCGAGCGAGCGTCGTGGGGAAGTTCGTAGCCCAACCACACGGGTATCTCGTCAACGATCTGAAGATCGTGTGGTGTGAGCCCTGTCTCTTCGCGCAGTTCACGCCACAACGAATCGACGGTGGCCTCGTCTGGATTGATTCCGCCTTGGGGTAGTTGCCAGGCACCGTCGCGTCCGGCTCGTTGGAAGGCGAGGACTTGACCGATCGGGTCAACGATGATCGCACCCACCCCTGCACGAAACGCGGAGGATTCTTGAGTCATGGTGAGTCTTCGCCAGCGGCGCCCCCAGTACCCGCATTTCCGGTCGGTGCGGGCTGAGGCGTTTGAGGGCTCGGGTTGGTCGCGGTCGTGCTCTCATCGCTCGTGTCTGCGTCTTCATTAGAGCTCGCATCGGGCTTTGGGTCGGCAACCGGCTTCTCCGACTTTTCACCGATCACGAAGAAGCGTTCCGTGAACCCGAATCCGAACGATCCCAGAATCGCAACGGTGGTCGGCTCAAGGTTCGCCAAAATGATGGCACCACTGCGATAGGCAAGGTAGAACGTGATTCCGGCAAACGCACCAAGCAACACTCGGGAAAACGTGGCCAGATACGACGCGAGTACTTCGGGGATTCGTTTTGTGTCGTCCTTGTCGGGTGACGTTCGCCGCAATGCACTCGCAATAGCCCCAACAGCTCCCGCGAACGCGCTGGCCCACACGACCCAGCCGTGCCCCAGTGCCGATCGTAAGCACTGCCTTTCCTGCGCAACACTCAATGCCACCACCGGCATCGAGGTTGTACTTTCTTGACCGGTAGTTACGTCGGCTGTGTCCGATGAGAGTGCGACGTCGGTTGCTGGATTGCACACCGACCGGGTCGGTCCTCGCGCATGCGATTTGCGCCGTGACTGTTGGCCTGCGACGTTGCTGTTTTGGGCGAGCATGACGATGAAGGCCAGACCAACGACGGCCAGCGCCGATATTAGCCATCGCTGGTAGCGGCGTCGGAGCCCCAAAACCCGGTACGTGTTCGTAGTGGCCTCGTCTCGGACTTTCATCGCTTCGAGAAGGTACGCCCTTCGACCAGTGGGGGTGCTTTGCTTGTCGAAGTACTTGCGGAGCAAAACCTCAATCGTGTCTTTTCGCCAGCCGACAATTTTCCCGGACCGGTTTTCCCTTCGGAGGTTGATGGCGAGACAATCAAGCGCCTCGCCAGTGACAGCATGGTCGAGGTCGTAGCGGCGCTTTGCTTGATGGAACAGTCCCCACAGGGCATCAATGTTCAGATCCTCGGTGGCAATCGTGGATTCGTAACCGAGGGCATCGTCGCCGCCGGGTAAGGCCCGAAGCTTGGCCTTTTCTCCGTCGAGGTCTCGGTAACGTTCTTTCTGAGCGAACTTCTCCAAAACTCCCATTAGCCTGAGCCTTTCTCGTGCCGTCGCTCGTGATGATGACGCCTGTGATGTTGAGGTTTGCTGTGTGTACCGGAACTTGTTTGGGCCGAGTCACCGGAACGCAAATTTGGCCCTGTGCTGTTGCCCAACGCGACAACGGGAAACACGAAAAAGATAAGCGCGCCGATCGTCAACCCAAGCAATGCAAATTTGATTTGTGCACATATCTTTGCAAGGCCTGGCGCCAGACCGGACTTCGGCAACGTAGCGGTCTTGGCCCGTTGGGTGCCGCTCAGTCGGCGGTATTTGGCAATGGTTTGTAAGAGCGCTCCATTCTCGAACAGATCGAGTATGCCCGCTACGACGACGCCAACGCTCATTACGCGACACAACACGCCGACCCATGGCTGCGATGCCTCCGCGGCAGCGCTGGCGAAGGTCATCAAGATCGCTCCGAGAAAGGTGACGTAACCGACGATCAAGACGGAATCGGAAATCAGCATGGTTCTGGCGGCTCGTTGCCCTTTTGGTCCCCATTGGTTGAGCGCCTTGTATGCCTTCGTCTGAGTTGCTGCGAATTCGAATCCAACAATGCTCGGCCCTCCAGTTTCGGCCAAGATCCGGGCGTCCGGCCGTTGAAGCAACGTGCCCACGAGGACGAGGATTGCCCCGGCCGCGACCCAGAGCGCCTGGGTTGTTCTGGGCGATGATTCCAGAAACAGGCGCCAGTCGGTGATGTCGCCCAACGATGCGAAGACTGTTGTTGTGGTCATTGTTGTTGTAATCATTGACGTGTTGTGATCATTGACGCGGCACCGATCGAAACTGCGACGTAGGTCTCGGAATGTCTCCCTTGATAGTGGCGTGCGCCGGGTCAGACCATGCCTTGGCCAATTTCATGAGTTCGTCGACCGCGAGCCGTTCACCGTCGATGTCTTTACTGGCCATCTGTTGGAACCAGGCGGAGTCGGCGAGAAGTTGCACGTAGGCAGGGTCATGAGCGTTGTGTGCGCCTTGGAACACGCCATTCAGAGACGCAAGCGCGGAACGAAACCGGATTCGCTGGTGGCGCCGAAGATCCCACGATTGGGTGAGCTTCTCACCGGCAAGCTCACCTCGCGACGCCAGGAGACTGATGGTTTCGGGCGGCATCAACAAGTTCATGCCACCTTCGTTCGGTTGGAGCCTGACTCGCACGATCCGGTCGCGAAAGCCCGGCATGATCATCTGCGAGTTGTCGGACCAGTTCTGCATCGTGTCAAGCAGCGCAGATATGAATCCCCCAACGGAAGTCATCTCAACTGCTGGCAGGTGAATTCCGGAAGCCGAGGTGGTGGGACTCGGCTTCCACACCGCGTCGGTGTAGTCAGGATGTTGTCCGACGAGCGTGATACCGAACGTGGGGCGGGTGGGAAGTGCCTCGTCGAACAGGTGCATCGGAAAGTTGGATGCGATTCCGCCGTCGGAAAACCATGTCGATACGACTTTATGGCGTCCCGCGATGCGCGAGCGGTCCACGGTCAGCAGCGGTATGGCCGACAACAGACCCGGAAACGACAAGGACAATCGAGCGGCCAACACGACGGGCAGATCAGGGTTATCGGGAAGCAACCGGACCCTCCCCCCGGGATGCTGAGGGCACGTCCATTCGGACTCGGGTTGGGGAGACGTTCGGTCGAGGTGGTCCATGATCGGTTCGTGAAAGAACGGCTTCAGGCAGAGGTTGCACCAGTACGTCTCGTGTTTCGCGAAAGGAAACTGAAACGATCGTCGATGGGTCAGGTCAGTGGTCATGATGACCAAGTCGATGTCTCGCGCGGCAATGAGGTGTCCGATCGCAACGGGATTGAGCGACGTTTCGGCTTCAAGTGCTTTGCGATTCGGCGACCACTGGCCGTTGGTAAACGCGGTCGGATCGCTGATTGGATCGCTGGTTGGATCGCCAAGCGCGCGTCGGTACGCCGCGGTTGCGTCGGCGCCCCAAAGGTCACCGAAAGTCAGTAGTGGGCTGTTGGGCTCGCGCCCGGCGGCCCGCTGGATTTGTTCGGAGATCCACGGGGTCAAGGCCGGTTGGGCTTTCCCCGTGTTATTGCCGGTTACCAAACCGAAGCCATTACTCGGGAGCTCGCGCATCACAGTGCTGACGCTCAACAGCGTTGCGGCCAATGAGGTAACGGCTACACCAATAGCCACCCACATCACCGACAGGACCACGCATGCCCACCACGGCAGTGAGTTGAGGTCCGGTCGTCGTCCCATCCAGAGCGCGAACACCGGGCCAGAAGTCAAAATGACTCCGGCCAGCGAAACGACGGGCTTGCCGAGCGTGCCCCGGGTGAGGATCCGGCGAATCGTTTTGCCCGTGGTTGTGTTGGGCTCGATGGTACACATCAACATGTCAAAGACAGGTTTCGTTTTCGGTTGAGGTTGGAACAGCCCGGCCAGGTTTGTACCGAGGTCCGCAGATATTGCCTTCACGGCCGCAAATCCGCGCACCGAAGCGGGTTTGGTTGGGGTGTTGTTCTCGCCAAATTGGGCGGCAGCAACAATTGCCGCAGCGATGGCCCCGGCAGAGGCACCGCCCACTCGCCGGAATCGGTAGGTCTCGGCGAGTTTGGCTGCTGCCATGGGGTACACGACACCCGAGGTGATGCCGCCCTTCATGACGATGTCGCACTCGAGGTCTGATGTGGTCATATGAAATCCGTCCGTCCGTCCGACTGGCGCACGCCACGCGGCGCGGCGCGCCATGCCTAACGTCTAGCAACTCCGAACAGGGTTGTCCAGCGTGTTGCACGGTTCCCCCGGGTGGGGTGGCCGGCGGTGAACGTCCGGACAGATCGTTTCCCCGCGGCGTCGGTAGCGAATGCCTACGATCTGTTCCTGAAATCGACGAGGCCCATCGTTGGGCATCGTCTTGGAATGGAGTAGCTGGACATGGACGAACACGGTCACCCTCGCTGCCGCAGCCAACTACTACGGGCTCAACGCCGATGCGCAACAGTGGGTCACGGCCACGTTCACGAAGCATGCTGCAGTTCGGCGACGACCCGGCCGAATCGCAACGCCAGGCGAGCTTCGGAGCGGGTGGCCTGTGCCGGATCTTCGGCCCCGACCGCGATGCGGCGCGGGCGGGTTCGGTGGCGCTGCAGGAGAGCAGCGCGATTCCGATGCTCATCGCCGCCGACGTTGAGGGCGGGTACTTGCACCCCGCGTGCCTGAGCAAAGCACCGACCGCACTTGCCGTCGCCGCGGCCAACGATCCCGAACTGGTCCGAGGCGATGTATCTAGCAATGGCACGCGAGGCACGACACGCCGGCATCAACTGGACGTTCGCTCCCGTCGTCGATATCAACACGGCGTTTCGCAGTGCAATCGCGGGTACGCGGTCGTTCGGAAGTGACGTGGCGCGTGTGCTTGCACATGCGTCGGCGTACCTGCGTGCGATGCAGTCCGAGGGCCTCGCCTGCACCGCGAAGCACTGGCCCGGGGAGGGGCAAGACGACCGCGACCAGCACCTCGTGACAACCACGAACCCGCAGACGATGGCCGAGTGGGACGCCACCTACGGCCATCTCTACGGATCCCTCATCGAGCAGCGCGTGATGAGCGTGATGCCCGCTCACATCGCGTTGCCGGCATGGCAGCGCGAACGACCCGGGCGGCCCGCAAGTATGTGCTCGGAACTGACGATCGATCTGCTGCGAAATTGACTCGGCTTCCAAGGTCTCACCGTTTCCGATGCGACGCCGATGGCTGGACTCGGTGGTTGGATGTCTCGGCGCGACGCTGTTGGTGCCGTGATCATGGCCGGTGCCGCCTTTCTACTCGGCACAGGAATCGTGCCGAGTACTGCCGAGTAGCTGCGTGATGGCGAGTGGCTGACGACGCTCAGCGAGCGGTAGGTCCGAATCAGGTGTCAAGCCACGACCGCCCATCGAGGCGCGTGACGCCGCACGTGGCCGCTCGGCGGGACGAGAATGCGAACCGTGCGTCCGACGGGTTCGTGCTGCCGCGACGACGCCGGAAGCTGAATTGGAGCTTCAGCAAGCGCCGGGCGTCGGCGCCGATGATAATAAGCGCGCGTACGTAGACCGCTCTAAGAACTGCCTGGACTTGGGCGTATTTGGTGGACAAAACGTGGACGCAGACGTACGTAACCGCAGCTCATGGACTGGCTGGACGGTCATCCTCACGTTTTTGCCAAGGTGAGGGTCGTGGGTTCGAATCCCGTCTTCCGCTCCAAGTATAACCGCAGGTCAGGTGCCCTTTTCGGGCACCTGATTTGTTCGCAGGACGCATGTATGTGCCCATGGGATGCCCACGACGTGTCCATGGGCATTTTGCCTGATTCGGGTCGTGGGCTCAAGGGTCTGCCGTTTGGGTGTCGATGGGTTCAGGTATGGGTAGCGTTCACGACCTTTGACACCAAACCTCCCCCGATTTGTAACGCTCTCCACCCAACCCGACAGCAACCATCCCGACCAGCGGAAACGACACATCCCGAACCACAGTGGCCGACTATGACAGCACGGTTACCGCCAAACCACGTTGGGATCCGAATTCTGCGTCCACTCGAAAGTGAGGGCGGCGGTGACGATGAGCGCGGAGGGTCGCATGTCTACGTATCGTCCCTACCGCCTCGGGAAGCGCAACAGCAGCGTCTGCCGACTTGCGAGACCTACAACGTCTGCGCCACCGAGGACGCCTCGTGCGCTGTCTCGCGAGCTCGGGCACGGTCCGTCGCGTAGAGCGTCCGAAACGCAGTCATGCAGGCAGAGAATTCAGCAGCTTCGGCGCACAGCCGTTCCACCAATTGGGAAGCGAACAACCGGTCCCTCGCCGCCCGCGCTGTCCGCGCCTGCTCAAGGGCAATCCACAGAGATTGCAGGAGATTGGCGCGGCGGGTGGTGAGGTCCTGGTGGTTGAGTTGAAAGAACGTGATGGTCGTGACGGCCCGCTCGTGGTTCGGTCCGCTCGTGGCTCTCGGCACTGCGAGCACGCTTTCGAATGTCAGTAATTCGAGCGGGTCAACGTCGAGGTCGGACAGCGGATAGATCAGTAAAGCGTCCTCTGCGCCGGCGTCGGCCGGATCTTTAAGGGCGACGTTTCGTGCGCCGCGGATCGGGAAGTGGTTCGACTTGAGCGTCGAGTTGCAACGTGTACAAGCGATCGCGTAGTTGAACGGGTTGTAGGCGAGGAGGTAGTAGCCGTTGGTGCTGGCGTCGCCGGTTGGAATCGTTGCGGGGAACGACTTCCAATGCTTCTTTTTCCTATTTGGCCAGGCTGCGACGCTTGACTTGGGTCGGAAATGTTCGACTTCGTGCACCTTGCTTGCGAGTGCGGCACCTTGCAGTTTCGTTTCGCAGTACGCGCATTTCTCGTGCTGCAGGTCGATGTATACCTGCTTGATGTCGCCCCAAAATTCGGTGCCGCCAGTGTACTTTTGTGCTCGCGAATAGACCGCTGTACGGTCAGTCGCCTTTGTACTCCAGTTCGGGTTTGCCGAAGCGATCCGTTCGATGAGTACGTCACGTGCGATCGAATAGCGGATCACGGTTGCCTACCCGGCGTGTTGTTGGCGAGCCTTCTTGGCCTTGCCGGAGGTTGGTGGCGTAGCGGACTTCTTTGGCGCGGACTTCTTTAGCGGTGCCTTACTCGCTGTAGGTGGTGCAGATTCTCCCGACGACAGCAGACGGAGGTAACGCATTGACGCGTCGGCGTCGCCGTTCACAGCAGCTTGGGCAAGTGTCTCGAGTTCGGTTGAAACGCCAGCGGCACGAGTGGTGTCGAGCCCGAAGTACGGCGAGAGAAGGATCTGTTCCGCGCTCCGCCCGTAGACGTCTTCGGGCAGGCGTTTCACAGTGACCGCACCGTCTTGCTCCACGAGCGTGAACAGGTTCGTCGCTTCGAGAGATCCGACAACGAGCGGGCTGTGCGTGGTGACGATGAACTGCACATTCGGAAGCGCCCGTGAAAGGGTCGGTAGCACGACGCGTTGCCATTCGGGGTGCAGATGAAGGTCGATCTCATCGACGAGCACGACCCCGCGGGTGTCGACAAGTTTCGCTCCGCTCGCTGCACCCATACAGACATGGAACAGCATGTCGCCGATCCACCCGATGTAGGCCCGGTAACCATCGGATAATGCTCTGAATGGCAACGTCACACCGTTCATGTCGAAGAGGTGTTCCCGTCCTCCTGGTGTCGCGACGGACTTCTGGCGAATTCGGCATGCTTCGGGCAGGAGTTCGTTGATGAGGCTGATGACCTGCGAGTAGCGGCCTTTGTTTCGTGTCTCGTAGTCAGGGAGCCAGTAGGAGAGTGGAACCAACGTCACGTGATCCTCAAACAGTCCAGCTACTCGTTCGTAACGTCGAAGGCGCTGTTTGAGACGAGCGCTTTCGTCGACTCGTGACGATGCTTCGACGCGTCGGGTCGCGCCATACGCGACCATAAAGAACGCCGTTGCCGAATCGTCGTGTTGCAGGCGTTCAACAATGGGTCCGCCGGGGGAAACGTCCGACTTGAGGATCTCGGACGTGCCGAGCGACACGATCTGGCTGTTCATGCCGAGTGGTCCGCCGACGAGCGGTCGCGCATAAGTCGGCAGCTCTGCGCTGTCCAGTTCGACGTCGGCGTGTATGACGGCCGGGGGTAGCAGCGCCTTGCCTGGTCGCGTGCCTGGTCGACGTCGAATGAGGCTTTCTGCCACGAACCCGGACGAACTACTGAGCAGGGGACCGAGCACTGCGAGGACAGCCGCGCGCAGGACAGTGGTTTTGCCGAACCCGTTGGCACCGAGTACCACGTTGACGTTGGCGAACATCGCGTGTGGGTTGGTGCCCGGGGTGTTCAGGTCGAGCTCTGCTGTTTCGAGCGAACGCAGGTTCTCGATTGTGAGTCGGTTGATGTGCATGCGTCCCTCCGCTGGCGGTCAGTCTATCGCGAGCACCCGTTGTGTGG
>JANOYY010000042.1:0-4299 GCA_031429095.1 Acidimicrobiia bacterium
TCGTGGAGTCGTGCTACTTCGACTTCACCAGTCGTCTCCTCGACATGACGAGGTCGACGACGTGCACCTGCGATGCGTGTCGCGCGATCGGTGGTCTCGGCCTGAAGTTCATCGTCCACTTCGGCGAGTTCATGGTCGACCGCGACGAAGACGTTCGAGTCGACCTGGCCGGGCCCGACGTGATCCTCGCTCACCGATTGTTGAAGAACACCGTGATCGAATCGGGCGGGCCGAAGGCCTACGCGTTCATGTCGGCGAAGTGCTTTCGGGAACCGAAGCAGTTCAAGCTCCCTGTTCACGCCGAGTCCTACGAGTCCTTCGGAGAGGTCCCGGGGTTCGTCCAGGACCTTGCTGATGTCGCGGAGCGGCGTCGCGATGCGCAGCGGGTCAGGGTTTCCGTCGACGAAGCCGACGTCCACACCCACTTCATCGTGAACGCACGTCCGTCGGTGGTGTGGCAATACTGCGTCCAGCCGGGCCGACGTTCGGAATGGTCGTTCGACGCATTGGAGACAGGGAACGTCTTCACTCCGAACGAGCAGGGCCGTCTCGGTCCCGGAGCATCCAGCCATTGCGCGCACGGCGACCTTGGTGACGCGTTTCGGGAGTACCTCGACTGGCGGCCCTTCGAGTACTTCACGTGTCGATTCACGCCGATCGAACCGAACCCGCTGTTCAAAGTCCAATGGATCGAGACCTGGGCCATGGAGGATCTCGGAGACGGACGGACCGAATCCCACTGGACCGTACGCTGCATCGATCGTTCCGAGGCGTCCCTGGCCCTCTTCGAACCGCTGAGACAGGGCATCGAAGCCAAGGAGGCCACTCGCGATCCAACAACACCGAGACCGATGAGGATGGCCATCGAAGCCGGCGCCGAGGTGTTCGGCGTCGTCGACGCGTCGCCCCCTGATTCGTCCTCGCCCGACTTGCCACTGATCGACGGTCGCCAGGCCCGC
Source organism: Acidimicrobiia bacterium (assembly GCA_031429095.1). GTDB lineage: Bacteria > Actinomycetota > Acidimicrobiia > Acidimicrobiales > JANYDT01 > JANOYY01. Next base: position 960 of record JANOYY010000042.1, read on the forward strand.
TGAGTCCCCAGGGGCGTTCACACTCGCTCAACAGGGAGGAAGCCGTCGCTGCACATTCCCGGCCTCTTGTGATGATTGATCCCGTCCGGGGGCTTCGGGTGGGGTCCCTCGTATGGTTCGCTCGACTTCGGCTGCCCACTTTCGAGTGTGCCTATCGCGAAAACGATTCTGAGCCGCCGACGATTCGGTCGACATGACAGTGATGATCCTCGCAGGGTCTCGGAACCGCATCGACCGTCGACTCGGAACAGCCTTGAGACCTCAGTCCCAGCCCGGGATCTGTTGCTCCGAGAGCAACGAAGGCTGCGGACTGCTGTCGCTTTGCGTCTCAGTCGTAGGTGTGGACGACGTAGACGTCGCATGGTGCTGCTTTAGCGACGGCGCCTGCCACTGATCCCAAGACGCGCGCCACGCCCTGCACTCGTTTGTTGCCGACAACAATCAGCGACGCGTTCAGGCGCTCGGCCTCGGAGCAGAGCGCTTCAGCCGGGTTCGACCTCACGGCCTTCGTGGAGACGGCGATGCTGCTGCGAAACTCGGCGGCAATGGCGTGCAGGTCCTGTTCGGCCAAGTCGACGTCGGACAGGGCCGCGTGGTCCGAACTGATTCCGACTTGATGGACCTCGTTCTTCATCACCGCGGTAACGACGTGGAGCCCGGCGCCGAGCGCCTTCGCGATGTCCGCCGCCTTTCGAGCGGCCTTGAGGGCCTGTGGGCTCCTGTCGACTCCGACGACGATGGTGTTCATGTCAGACCTCAGTCTTCCGTAGTGGATCTTCAGTGGAACACGTTCCTGGCAGTCGGTCTGTGATCTCGATCACGTTTCGAGCGACTTCTCGTTGGGTGTGTCTTCGCGCATCCGGTCGGGTGGAATTTGCCCAGTTCAGAAGGCTCTTTCGCCGCTCCCCTCGGCGCCCCTGGATACCCTCGGCTTCCGGAGAAGTGAGTCATTTCCGCGCTTTCGGGTCACGTTCGGTCACGGCGGTTCGCTCGGCGACCGCAATCGCGGGACCTGCATTGGGCCGCTCTCGGGTGTGGGTCGGCGACGACCAGTCCTTCGCAAAGCCGTGAACGAAGCTCGTCCGTTCGGGCGAAGTGCGGCTTAGTCCCAGCCGCGCCGGGACAGTTCTGCCTGCACGGCACGAAGGGATCGGTTTGCGCCGTAGGAATCGTCGGGGTCTTCGACCTGGCCCATGTACACGTCGAAGATGCCGAGCTGTCGGGCGAGGTGACGTCCATAGGCAATCGTGCCGGGCGAGCGGCCGCCAAAGGCATCCAAGAGGAAGCGTCGGGCCGCGGGGTCGTCGCCCTGCTGGTGGGCCAGCGCGGCGAGCAGCATCATGGTGTCGTTCGACTCGCCCCGTAGGAAACCGAGGGAGGCGCGCTTCGCATGTCGTCGGATGAAGGTGGTCGCGGTTTCGGTGTCGCCGAGCGCGAGGTGGGCGAAGGCGCACACTTCGGTTCCGTCCACGAAGGGAAGGTCGAACTGGTCGAGTTCGGCCACCGTGACGAGAGCAGCCTTCGGTTGTCCGAGCAACACTTCCGACATCGCCGCAGTCACGACGAAGTTGGAGGAGTCGGCAAACGAAGCGCGCTCGACCATCTCGTGGGTCAGGTCTCGGGACCGTTCGAAGTCGCCGCCGAGCAACGCAACATTGGCCTGTGCGATGAGGGCCCAAATCTCGGCCGCGGAGGGTGAGTCGGACAATCGGGTGTCGGGTGCGGTCTGCGTGCTGAGCTCGTTCGCAGCGTTGGCCAGAAGCCCGTCGACGTTCTCGGGCGCAATAAACGTGATCTGCCATGCGAGGATGGCCCACCCGATGGAGCGGAAGGTGTTGAGCGGTGACCGTGTCAGTTCATCGGCAACGGTGCCGGCGAGTGCGTAGTCGGTGGAGTAGAGGGCCAATATGACGAGTTGACCGGTGATGCAGCCGTGGAGGTCGGCGTCGACATCGACGACGTGCACCGCGGTTCGTCCGAGCGCGGTGTTGATTTCCGAGAATCTGACGTCGAGGTAGTACGCGCCCCAACTTGCGGTGAGTAGTTCCCCGGCGATGATCCAGTTGTCATGGTCGGCGGCCCATTCGAACGCCGAAGTGATGTTGGGGCAGTCATGACGGAGGCGGAGGCCGACGTCGAGTGATCCGTACACTTTGCGGCCTTCGGTCATGGCAAGTCGGTGGAAGTGGGCAAGGTGCCCGTCACGAACGGCCTCGGCTTCGCCGGTGTCGACGAGACGGTCCTCGGCGTAGGCCTTCACCGTTTCGAGCAGCCGGAACCGGGTGGACTTTCGCTTGTCGGCGCGCACCACGAGCGATTTCGCCTGGAGAGTTTCGACGTGACCGGTCGCACGTCGGCGATCCAGCCCGGTGACGGCGGCGACGGCATCGAGGTCGAACCCGTCGACGAACACACCCAGAGCACGGAACACCCGCTGCTCGTCGGGGTCGAGAAGGTCATACGACCAATCCAAGGTTGCTTCGAGCGTGCGTTGACGGCTGCGTCGACGACCACCAGATAGCAGCTGGAAGCGGTCATCGAGCCCGGCGAGTAACTCGTCAGGGCTCATCACCGTCACGCGGGCCGCGGCCAGTTCGATGGCGAGCGGCATGCCATCAAGCCGGCCACAGATCGCACTCACCGTCGCCGAGTTGCTCTCCGTGAGCGTGAACTCGGGATGCACCGCAGAAGCACGATCGACGAACAACCGAACACCGGGCGAGTCGCCGGTGTCCGTCGCCAGCGACCCGAGCACCACCACGCGTTCACCGTCGATGTCGAAGGCCTCCCGACTCGTGGCCAGGATCTTGGTGGGCCCGTTCGTCGCCAGGAATGCTTCGACGAAGGCCGCCGATTCCTCGATCACGTGCTCGCAGTTGTCGAGGATCACGAGCGCCTCCTTGTCAGCGAGGAACGTGAGGATCTGCTGCGTCTGGTCGCCACTGGCGAGGCTGAGCCCGAGCCCATTGGCGATCGCCGAGGGCACCTCGGCACCACTGCTCACCGCCGTGAGATCGACGAACCACACACCGCCGCGACGGTGAGGCAACTCGGCCTCACCGACCGCAATCGCCAGCCGGGTCTTCCCCGAACCACCCACCGCGGTGACGGTGACCAGTCGGCTCTCAGCCAGCAGACCACGGATCCGCCCGAGCTCGACCTCACGGCCGATCAACCGCGTCGGACGAACCGGAAGGTTCGACATCAACGGATCGACCACCCGCAGCGGAGCGAAAGTGTCGGCGCCGAGTTGGAACAGACGCAGCGGCTCAGCGACGTCACGCAACGACCGCACACCGAGATCGGTCACCTCGGTCACGCCCGCCGCGATCCGGACCGG
>JANOYY010000043.1:0-21026 GCA_031429095.1 Acidimicrobiia bacterium
CCCACGGTTGACCGTCGGGTGCTGGGCGAGTGCCATCAGCAAACTCTGCGACCAGTTCATCGATATGGCGCGCCGCGCCTCGACCCCCCAGTGGGTTCGCCGCCTCGGGGTCGAACCACGCATTGAAGATACGCAAGAAGATTCGCTGCGTGAATTCGAGGAAGTCACGATCGGTCGTTTTGACCGATCGCCGCTGATCATGACCCAGGCCCAGCCGACGGAGCTGGCGAGCCATGATTTCGATGTTGTTCTCCGTATTGATCCGAGGATGCTGCCCGGTCGCCACGGCGTGCTGCTCAGCCGGCAAACCATACGCGTCGTACCCCATGGTGTGGAGGACGTTGTGACCGGTCATTCGCTTGAATCGAGCGAACACGTCGGTGGCGATATAACCAAGGGGATGACCCACGTGAAGCCCGGCGCCCGAGGGATACGGGAACATGTCCATAACGAAAAGCTTCTTCGCGTCCTTGACCGCCTCGAAACCATCGCTGAGCGGCCCCGACGGGTTCGGCGTATGAAACGTCCCCTCGCGGTCCCATCGGGCCTGCCATCGCGATTCGATTTCCGCGGCAAGGGCCGCGCCGTAGCGATGGGCGGGCGTTTCTGACGATCGGGACTGGGCCGGTACAACGGGATCGGACATGGGTCACAACGCTACTTCGCCGAAACCGCGGCGACCCGCTGATTCGACCCAAGGCGACCGTGCGTCCGATTCAACCGCTTTCGCCTATCGTTAGCGGTGCAATGAACGTCGGTACGATCAAGAGCAACGACCCGTGCTGGTGCGGTAGCGGCAAGAAGTTCAAGCGCTGTCATAAGGACGGCGGCGGGCCTTTTAGCGTTCCGGCGCCAAGCGTCGTGAAAGGTCACGTCTCGCCCGTGCGTCCGGTGCCGGCCAATATCGTCCGGCCCGATTACGTCGAAAACAACGGTCGCCCCCGACGGAACAATGCTGCCCCCATCAAGAGTCCCGAGGCAATCCAAAAGATGCGTCGGGCGTGCCAGGCCGCAGTGGACGTCGTCGAGAAGGTTCGGCCCTACGTTCAGGTCGGTGTCACAACCGATGAACTCGATCGCGTCACCCACGACGCGTATATCGAATTGGGCGGGTACCCGAGTTGTGTCGGCTACGGCGGCTTTCTGAAGAGCGTGTGCACGTCGGTGAACGAAGTGATCTGCCACGGGATACCCGACGATCGGCCACTCGCCGATGGCGACATTTTGAACGTCGACGTCACCATCTTCCTTGATGGCTACCACGGTGATTACTCGGTGATGTTCGGCGTTGGAGACGTCGACGAATCGAGCCGCCAACTCATCGAAGTCACCAAGCAATGTCTCGATCTCGGAGTCGCTGCGGTCCGACCCGGAGCCCCAATCAACGAAGTCGGCCGGGCAATCGAAACGCACGCCAAGAAATTCGGATACGGCGTCGTCCACGCCTTCGTCGGACATGGCATCGGTGAGGTCTTCCACATGGCACCAAACGTGCCGCACTACTACGACCGCAACGCGCGAACAATCCTGCAACCGGGTATGACCTTCACGATCGAACCCATGATTACGCTGTCTGGTCGCTACGACTACGACCTCTGGGATGACGGTTGGACGGCAGTCACGAGCGATCTGTCGCGCACGGCACAGTGGGAACACACCGTTCTCGTCACCGAGAACGGTGTTGAAGTCCTCACCCAACTTCGGAAGTAAACCCAGGCAATACGTTGTGCGTTCCTATGTGCACATAGGTATTTCCTGACGTTCGAAACACCCGAGCCGAATTTGGTGGAGACGATCTAAACAGCAACCCGTGAATTCGCCTCGCGTAGGCGGACAGCCAGACCAGCCAGCATTTTCTGAGCCAGGCCGGGGAACGACTCCAACGCAGTCGAGAACTGCCGTGGTCCCAGCACCAAAAGACTGCTGGCCGACGAGGCCGTGACCGTTGCCGATCGAGGTTGTTTGTCGAGCAGGGCGAGTTCGCCGAAATACGCGCCGGGTCCGAGGTTCGTCACAAAACGTCCGTTGATCGACACATCGGCATCGCCGGCCAGCAACACGAAGCACTCATACCCGGTAGCCCCCTGGCGCACCAGTTCTTTCCCCGCCGGAACATCAATCCGATCACACAATGATTGGATCGCTTTCAATTCCTTCTTCGAACACCCCGAAAACAGTGGCACGTTTCCCAAGTAATCGAGTTGTTGTTCAATCCGTGACATACACCCTCCTCAGGGCTTGACATACATAGTTGGTGATCGGCGGCTGCGGCGACGGATGCAATGTTGCCCTAAAACGGTTCTACGCGCACAACTTGGTCCAACGCAGCGATAGTTCGCCAGATCGTAATCCGATGTACGAACCAGACCCACGCATAGTCGTGCTAGCTTTTGGCTCCGCATTCGGGGCTTTAGCTCAGTTGGTAGAGCGCTTCCATGGCATGGAAGAGGCCAGGGGTTCGAATCCCCTAAGCTCCACCATGGTGGCACTATTCAAACCAAGGACCACTCGGTCGGCGTTTTGAGAGGCTACCAAGGAGCCAGAATCGATCCCCGGTACCGCAAGGTCCCGGGGGTTTGTCGTTTCTGCACCTTGGTCAGCCCTGAACTGGTCCCGGAGGGCCAGGAGGTCTGAGAACGGTTCTATGGGCACTCCTCCTGTGATTTCGTCGTTCTGGACATAGAGGCGTTCAAAGAACGTCTGGAGGATCAGCCGCCTGTGTGGATCGTCGACTCGGTGGTAGAGCGCGTCCGGCTCGGCCATCAACTCAAGAGCGAGGGCGATCAACTTCGCTCCAGGTCGTAGATCAACTTCGACCTTCTCCAGCTCCGCCGTCAGTAGATCACGCTTCAGTCCAAGGTCGTGAAGGCGTTCTCTAATCTTGCCGGTAGGGAGCTGGCCGTCGGCTGCGAGGTCGAGCAGGTTCTCTTCCTGAACCTCAAGCTTGCGTAGCTCGCCCTTCAGCTGGTCGTGACGCATGCGGATGCTGCGCTGTCCGTCCGTCAAGATGCCCTCGACGATCTTGCTGACAGTCTCGATGAAGTTCGGCTCGAATCGGCACTTGCGGAGGTACTCCTCGACCGCCGTCTCCAGCACATCGACCGGCGCGTGCCGCTCGATGTACACTTCGGCCTGCTTCCCGGTACAGAAGTAGTAGAGGTACGTCCCACCGTTGCCGTTGGCCTTGCTGAACACCATGCGGTATTCATGCCCCTTGGAATGACAAGCACCGCACCAGAGCATGCCGCGCAAGTAGTTCTGGTGGGTTCGCCGACGCTCGTCGACGTTGCTGCGCTCCTTGAGTACTTCTTGGACCTTTTGGAACAGAGGCAACTCGATCAGCGGAGTGTGTCGTCCCTGGTACTCCTCGCCCTTGTACTTGACATACCCGAGGTAGTACCGATCCCGAAGGATCGTCGCCATCTTTGTGTCAGTGATCGGTCCGGCCGGGTAGCGCCCGCCCCGACCCTTCAGTCCTCGATTGGTCAGTTCGTCGACCAGGCCCTGCAGTGTGTACTCCCCTGTTGAATACAGCTCGAAAGCCAGCTTGATAAAGTGCCCACGTTCAGGATCGACAGCCACCGTGCGGACCTCGCCACCACCAGGCTTCTGTTCACGAACGTTGAGATACCCGAGCGGTGCCTTGCCGACCGATCCGCCGTTCTTGACCTTCTGACTCATCTTATAACGAATGTCGGCCGCTGAAGCCTCAGATTGGTACTGATCAACAGCGTGCATGATCGTCTCAACCATGGCGCTCTCTGGGCCTTCACCCATGTCGAGGATGGTCGAGACAATACGGGTGTTGACCTTCGATAGGTCTCGCTTGGTGATGCCTGCATCGACGCTGTTTCGGAACACTCGGTTGAAGTGATACACCACCAGGTAGTCGATATCTCCCTGATCCTTGATCCACGACACCATCTCTTGGAAGACTGGTCGCCGCTCGATGCTGGTAGCTGTCTTGCCTGGCTCGACGAACTCGCGGACGATCTCTGCGCCAAGCTCAGCTGCCTTGCGCTGCACCGCTTCACGCTGCGCCGGGATGGAGATGCCTTCTGGGTTGAAGTCAGTGTTCACCTGGCTCGGTGTGCTGACCCGCAGATACACAACGGCCCGCGCTGCGCGGGCCGTTGGTGGCGTTGATGACTCTGTGTCGAGGTCCGCTCGACGTTTCGGTGTCCGGCTCAAATGAGTACTCCTTCTGGCGTTGGCAATGATCGGTAGTAGCGCTGCACGCCTAACGACGAGCGAGCCCGACGGTCTGTACTCGGTTGGTATGTGCGCGTAGAAAGGCTTGGTAGGCATCGCTCGACTGGCATGCTTAGCCCGAGCTGGCCAAGGCGAAAACTCATAGCCTTCTGGCTGACCTGGAACATGTCGGCCAGCGCCTCGATACCTTGGATTCTCTGGTTGCAGTAGGCGTCCTTGACGAGTTTCCGGGGCATGAGCACGCAGGCTGCGAAGTAGTCGGCAATCTTCTCGTGCATCTCATCGACAGTCAGTTTCTGTCCCTTCTCGACTTTCAGCAGGTGCTTCGTTGGATGATCAAGCACATGCTTGAACTCGTGCATCACCGAGAACTTCTGGCGAAGCGAGTACTCGCCCGCGTTGATTGACAACACCCAGTTTCCGCCGTCCCAGTGAGCTGACCCAGAAGTCGGGAGGTCATAGATGCGCTCAACACGAATGCGTGGAAGCTCGGTCACCATCTCAATTGGTACTGGTGCCTTGTACGTCTGATGCAGCTCTAGCAGACGAGTCGCTTGCAGCTCGGCCCTCGTTAGAGCCTCGTCGTAGGTCAGCTCTCTGACTGGCATGAGTGAACGGAGGGACTTCAGGACTGATGTCTCCAGTGTGCTTGTGGTTTGTATGTGGTTGGTCATGATGTTCCTCCTTTCGTCATGTGCGCTTATTGATGTACCGTTTTGGTTAGTGCTCGTCTTCGCCCGGAGACGGTCCGCTCAGTGCGATGCCGTGCTTCTTCGCCAGTCGAGCGGCGTACTTTTCGATGGCCTCGATGTCTTCCGGCGGCAACTGTCCGTACTTGGTGCGCAGGTACGGCTTGAAGCTCGGCAGCGTCGACGGAATCGTGTAGTTCGCCATCTCGAAGACGTCTGCGACGTTAAGACCGAGGGCTTCAGCAACGCGGGCGAGCTTCTCGGGATCGGGCTTGGCGATCGATCCTCGCTCCAGTCGAATAACAGTTGCTTGATCGATGTCAGTCAGTTCAGCGATCTTGGTCGATGACAGACCGAGCGCCTTTCGGGCCTCCAAGAGAACTGATCCCAGGGCATGTGCTCGTTTTGGTTCCATATTGGGGAAGACCTCCTCTCAAGAATCTTCTATATGCAATTCTACCAGGAACTATGCGCGTATGCATAGACTTTGTCGACGATTCCACAACGCGGGGTTTTCCCGATCAGGAGAGAATCGAATTCTTCAGATCAATGCCCGCTCCACACCCAAACGCCGCCTTCGTCGTCACTTGCGTCAACGACTTCGATGTCGCCACCGAGTTCAAGGTCACGGGCGAAGCCCGCCACATCGAGCGACAGATAGTCCCGCAACCAATCGGGTGCTTCGTCAACAACGCGGTTCGCACCAAGCTCATCGAGCATGTACTCGGCGTAAGCATGCCGTGATTCCCATCGCCCCTGAAAGCGATCTCCGAACTGCTCGATGAGGTCAGTGCTCTGTTCTCCCACGTGAGATATCCACGCGCTGAAGGCGAGCCCATGTTTCTCGATGCCGCTGGCAATCTTCGCAACCTTGTCGAGCGACTCGTACTCGCCAAGTCGAAGATCGCCGAAGCCTTCGTAGTCGTGGATCGCCCACTCCTCAGCCGGGTCGCCGAAGTGCAACGCCGTCGAGGATTCAGCCAGCATCTCGGCAATCTGTGACTGCATGTCCTCGGCGTCGCTCGTCGCTTCGATCCATCGCCCGTGCAGTACGCCGTTGTTGCAGTCGGGTAGCGAGGCCACGTAGATGCGCGGGCCACCCTGTTGCAATAGCTCGCCGCGGCGCTCGTGTTCCGATTCACGCCCGTCCGGTTCTCGTTCTTGTTTGTTCGCTCGCTCATTCATCATCACCTCCTTTGGTCTGCACACAGATCATCTGCATGCTTAGTTAGTTGATAGCTCGTGCTTGGTTGACGCCGACGCATCTGGAGAATCACTCACAAACACGACGTTCATGAACGACTCGACCCAGATGCTCCCGGCGTTGTTCCGTGGAGGGAGCGGCGAGGAGCTGGAAGTCGGCCCTCCAACTTCTCGCCCTGCTCCTACTTCGACTTCCGTCCTGCGGGCGCACCACTCGGTTGTTCGCTTGTGCTGAACAACGTTGCAATGGCAGCCTGCCGGGCCCGACTTTCCCTCTCGATCTCGTCGAGCACGTCTTGTGCTCGTGCTGAAAGCGCAGGATCAGCTTTGGTTGCCTGCAGGTGGCTCACGATGGCTTGACGAATCTCGTCGGTGATCGTGGACTGCCGCAGTTGGGCCAGCACACTCAATTGAGCGTGCGTGTCCTCTTCAAGGCGAATGGCCAACGTCTTCACGCCAGATTCGCCTTTGCCTGTAGATGAACTCATTTTGTTCATACCTCCTCGGTACTGGCAGCCGTGGAGCCCCGGAATGGGACTCTTGGACACGGCTGCGTGGTGCCGACGAGCGGATTGCCACGGTTTGGAGCGATGCGGCTGACAGAATGTTCACATGCGTGTAATTCCAAGCTTGGCATTCGTACGCACACATATGAGACGAGTACTGTGAACGGTGCAGCGGGCGACTGGGCACTCACTGTTGCTAAGCACGCCTACGATATGCGACAATGGGATTGAGATGGAAGACGCAAACACAAGAGTCGAGTATGAATTCGACGAGATGAGACCTCCGGTATCCAAGCCGCAGTTGCAGCTTGAGAGTCGGGATGGTCGAACTCGTGTGCTTCTGAGTGAAGCGGCTCTTCATGCCGCCAAGGTTGCGATCGAGTCGGCCGAACCAAACGACGCGAAACGCTCTAAACTGATGGAGTTCATCGACCGACATACCGATCTTGAGGATTGATCGGGCTCGTCGAGTCGCGCACGAAGGTGATGACGACTGGTACGGACCCCGGGCTTACATCCTGAGGGACGACGAAATCGCGATCGGGTGGATTTGGCTCGACGTTGTTCGATTTGCATCTCCTTATACTGGGACTGAGCTTAAAGATGTCCTTGTTATCCAGTCGGTAGAGATCGCACACGAGCGGCGTGGCTCCATGCGCCCGATCCTTGCGGTCGTAAAGTTTCTTGAGCGCGAAGCGAGACGGCTGACCGACCTTGGGCTGATAACAGGCGTCATCTTTTCTCCTGCTCGGCCGTCGGTTCTGCGTTTTGCTTTCAGAAACTTCGATCCTGTCCGCATAGGTGAGCCCTACTGGTTCTACATTCCGACGAGTCCTTAGCGGCGAGCCGCCTTGATTCGTTCCATCGCCAACCCAGCAAACTCCGGATTCATCTCCACTCCAATCCACTCTCGTTCGTGTTGCTCGGCCGCGACTGCCGTCGTGCCTGATCCCATGAATGGATCGAGCACGACTCCGGGCTCGGTCGAGTCGTTTTGGCAGTTGCAGTGCTTTGTAAGCGCACCTATGGCCTGCGCCGAGGCGGTTTTGTCTGGTGGCCCTCGCCTCCAAGGGCTGCCACAGGCCGAACAGACCTTTTCTGGACACGTCGCCAGCAGTGGTCGCTCAACTAGCTTCTGCGGAAAGACGGCATGATGTGCTCCTCGGAAGCCGGCCGTAGCGATACTCCACACATCGCCCGGGTTCTTGCCGAGCGGATGGCCAGCCATACCTTGAGCCTTGAGGCGGTCGAGTCCGCTGTTGCTGCCCGCTGATGGCCCACGCCAGGAAATTGGCACTGACCACGATGACCCTTGGCCGTTGGATTTTCCAATAGAGCCTGCGTGCGGAACACGGATGGCATCCAGATCGAAGAAGTAGCGGCTGGACTTCGCCAGGAAGTAGACGACTTCGTAAGTGCAAGACAGTCGATCTTTCACGCTTGTCGGCATCGGGTTCGGCTTCGACCAGATGACCTTGTTCCGAAGAATCCATCCGTCCTCCTGCAGTGCCAGAGCCAGACGCTCCGGGGCAAGCAACAAGCTCTTGGCCACTGCTCCATCCTTCACGCCGCCCGAGTACGTATCTCCGAGGTTTAGCCAAACCGAGCCGGTGGACTTGAGCACACGATGTAGGCCACGGAAAACTGTTCTCAGTTCCTCGACCCATTGATCGACGTGACTCTCTAGCCCGATCTGCTCCTTGCTCCCGTAGTTTCGCAGCCGGAAGTACGGCGGCGAGGTGATGACCATGTCGATACTTTCCGCCGGGAGTTCTTGCAGCTTCTCCCGCACGTCGCCGATGAGGATGCGGTTGGTCGTCAGCTTCGTTGAAGTCTTGACGCTCATAACGCACCCCCGATCAGCGTGCTGAGCGCGTCGCCTGCGGTGACGACTACGAAGAGCTCAAGTGCGCGAAACTTTGGTTGCTTTGCGATGGCATTCTCGATGAGTGAGCGTCGGTGCTCCGTCAGTACGATCCACAGCACCTTTGGGAAGACCTCGAACTTCTGCTGCTCGATATCCGTGCGGAAGTAGTCGGCGTAAACCTGACACTTACGCAGGACGGCCATCGTGCTTTCGGTGCCACGATCGACTTCGCAGAACCAGCGGTCTTCGTAGTCACCAAGACCGATAGCGACGAACAGATCTGGCTTCAGAACTTCGATACCTGACAGCCCCTTTTGAAACTGTCTCCAGCACTCGGGTTCGGGCTGAAGGGTGGTCATCTCGAAGCGCCAGTCTTCAGTGCTTTCCTGATGAAGCTTTCGCTCGGCAACCACGAGGTCGATCGCAATCTTAGCCACTTCGAGCGTGTGTTCCAGAAAGACAGCGCCGGGTTCCTTGGCTCGTCCACTGATCCGTGCTTCGTCGTGTACCAGTCGGTAGCCAAGTGGTGCAATGCGGTAGACGTATCCAACGGAACCTGCCCGAACGCCGCCGATTCGTCGATCGAGCCGTTGGAGCATGCCCGCGGCAACCAGTCGTTCAAGTACCCGACGGCGAATGCGTGCAGCGGTCTCGCTGCTGGCGTGCCCGAAGAAATGCAGCTGCTCGATCTGTGCTGCGGTCAGTAGTCGGAAGCGGTCGACGGAGGCGAGGACTGCCAGTTCTCGTTCGGTCAAGAGTCGGCGTAGACGCTGAAGTGCGATGGGGCCGACGGGCGTAGGAGCAGTATGAAGTGAGGGGACCACTGCATAGGAGTCGTCGCGGACGAAGGCCGCATCAGTAGCGTCTGCCAGGTGGTTGGCATCTGCTGACTCGACGCGACCGGGTAGGTCTCCGGGTAGCCCTGTCGAGCGTGATGTAGTGCCGTTCATGGTCGCCTCCTTCGTCCGGAAGCCTTCGTGGGAGCATCAAGCTCGCCATTCATCAGCGTGTCGAGTGCAGCTTCAACTTCAGTAGTCGGTCGTCCGTAGGACTCGCGACTCTCTGCTCGCGCAATTTCCGGATCGATACTCCTGGCATGAGGTGGCGTTGTCACTCCACTTGCAAAAGGCTGCGATGCTCCTTCGTACACCAAGGATGCATAAGCCTGGAAGCGTGGCAGTGCCTGAAGGTCCTCGGTCGTCAGTTCGTGCGACATGGCTGCAATTGCTTTCGCGTCCTCGTGACTGAGCTGGAAGCACACCCGTGAACGAGCGTTGGCAAGCACCGCCGAACGCATTGCGCTACTAAGCTGCCCAAGATGCTGATGAGCCAACGTCATGCCGAGACCAAGACCTCTCGACTGCGCAAGCACGTCGGCGATGTCGGTCGGAAGGTTCAGAAACTCCTGGAACTCGTCGGCGTAGAGCATGACAGTCGGGCGCTTGTCGACTGGGATCCGCACTTGGCCAAGTGCCGCCTGCCAGACCTGCGAGACGACGAGACTGCCAAGCAGCGCCGCCGCTTCCGGCCCAAGCAGTCCCTTGGCCAGCGAGACGATCACGACCTTGCGTTTCGCAAACACCTCGCTCATCTCGAACCGAGGTTCCGCCTGCCCGATGACGCCCCTCATCCGGGGACGAAGAAGGAATGCTCGCAGCTTGTTCATCACTGGTGCGATCGCCGCTGAGCGCTCACCTTCGGACAGCGAATTGAACCAATGCCAGAACGGCTTCAGAGCAATCTCGTCAGTGAGGCCGGCGGTCATCGACGAGCGGTAACGCTCGTTACTCAGCAGCAGCGGAACCGAGCAGAGAGTCGCACCTGGACGACCAGCCAGCGTGAGCAGCGACGCGTGCAGGATGTCTTGCAGCCTCGGCCCCCAGTTGTCTTTGTAAAGACCATGGAAGACGGCCAGCACTTGGTCGGCGATGAGCTCAGGTGAGCGGCCACCACTACGCAGCACGTTCAGACCGACCGGACAGGAGTCGTCTGCCGGGTCGATCACCACTACGTCGTCGACTCTCGAAGCGGGGATGCGGGCCAATACGTCAGTGGCAAGGTCGCCCTTCGGATCGATCACCACGACACCGCGCCCAGCCTCGATGTCCTGAAGGATCAGGTTCAGCATCAAGGTGGACTTGCCAACACCGGTTGGTCCGAGGATGTGCAGGTGCTGAAGCGCGTCTTGGGCCGAGAGTTCGAGTGGGCGATCGTCGCCTGGGTAGGCGCTCAGCATCACCACCCGTGCGCTGCGGCTGATACGGCCAAGTCTCTCGGGTGCACGTAGCGGCTTCGATCCCGTCCTGTCGATACCTGGGTAGCTGTCAGCTCCAAGCGGCCACGCCGTGAGTCCTGTCAACTCGACACAGGACAGAGCTGTCGGCCAGTTTCGTCCCGGTGTGGCCGCTGCGATAGCTGCCGGTCGTGAGCGCTCCAGCGTGATCTGTACGCCTGGCGCCTCGGCGAGACGAAGTGCATTCAGCATCCGACCGCCACGGCGCGCACTCCGGCCTCATTTGCGCCTGCCACGCCGACTCGGCCGATGGTCCGAAAACCGGCTTCGCCTACCTTGGCCTGGAGCGCTTTACGATCTTCGGCGCTGAACTTTTCGGTGCCAGACGCGATGAGCCGCAGAGCATCGCCCCACGACTCGGTCGGCCGAGTCGGTGCCGCACTGACGCGAGACGGCGCCAGACGTGGTCCGACTAGCCACTGCAGAACCACGGTCTCGCCCTTTGTCGTCGCCATCCCCGTGATAAGCGCACGTGCAATCTGGTCAGGCTCGGTCGTTCGTAGTAGCCGACCATGACTTCTGATCCTGATCTCCCAGGCAAATGTTGGAGCAGCCGTCACGTCGTGAGTAACCAGTGTCGTGACAACGCCTGGGACAAACGATCCGAGGAGCGTGAGTATGGCGTCGGTCTTCTGCTTCGACAGCCCAATCCGGTAGTGAAGCGTGCCCGAATGGCCAATGACTTCGAAGGCCACGACGCTTCGGCTGCGCTCGCTGGCGACAGCACGAAGAAACGATGTGACCCCCTTCGCATCGACATCTCTCGGCCAGACGATCTCGTACCAGGTGTCCGGAAGGTCAACTGGCTGCTTCATCAGAGCCCAGCTTCCAAGCGCGGCAGTAGCCGTAAGCGCGCTGAGTAAGACAATGCGCTCATCACTCATGCCACCCCCTTCGACTCGGTGGAGTCCTTACTCGGATGTTTGGTAGTCGGGACGTCGATTATGCGCGTCTCATGGTGAGCCTGCGCCTCGGCCTCTGCCTTAGCCTGCGCCAATTCGATAACGACCTGTGCATAGCGCCGGTAGTCGGGCTGGCTGCGGCGCACGCCTCGTACAGAAATCCGCGTCACTCGGGTACCCTGTCTGTAGCGCCGCCCTCGTCCTCCCGGGTTTCGATCGCTCTCGGTTCTTTTGTTCGTGCTCATGTGATTTGTCCCTCCTTCCGCCTGTTTTCACGTACGAAAGGGAGCCGATTGCTCAATCTATGCGTACGTGCATAATGATACAGATAGTTAACTATGCACATATGCATAGAGTCAATGGCGGGTGTGCATTCCACAACGCCGATCGGGTAGCTCTGACCTTTGGAGAACAGCGTCATGACTCACCAGTCCCGGCTGCGTCGAACTCGCCGAAGCTGCACCAATGTCCACACCACGAGCAGCACGGCAACAGCGATGACGAGCACCCAGGCGATGCTGCACAGCAGCTGCACCGCCAGGTACAGCAGACCAGCACCGAGCGAGATGGAGGTGGCCCATCCGAGGAACTTCGATGGCCACGAAGATGGCTTCGGTGCGTCAGGCATCCTTTGCACCTGCGTCGTCGGCCGGAACCTTCCGAAGACCCTCGCGCTCGATAGCGACCTTGAGACCAACGGTTACGACGTCGATGACGAAGGCCTTCTGGTCGATCGGGGAACGGCCGAGCACGCAGCTGGCCACGATCTGGCCAACGGTCTCGGCATGAAACAGATGCCATTCCAGGCTGCCGACGGCGAAGCCGGCCTGACGTAGACGCGTCAGGTGCTCGACCGCGACTCGCAGCTCCGAGTCCGCTGAGAAGTCCAGCTTCAGCTCGACATGCGTGAGGTCGTGCAGGAAGCGCAGAGCATGGTTGACTTGAGGCCCGAGGAAAATGGTCAAGTCGGAAGCACCGTCGAACACCGGGAGGCGCTCGCCGGTCATCCGACTGTGCTCATAGGCATCGAGCACAGCCTCGAAGGTTGACGGGGCGTCGGCGGTGGCCCGCCAGCCGAAGCCGACGGCCTCTGCTTTCTGGGAAGCAGCCGAGAATATGTAGGTACTAAGAGCAATTTGAGCGGTGGCCAGGACGCGTTCGTCCAAGGCCACACGGGGACGTGCGGACATGTGGTTTCCTTAGGGAGAGGTTGGAAGCGAGGAGAAAGGCGCTCCATCTCCGGCGACGCGGCATCGATGGCCGCATCACCGGGATGGTTCACGCTGGATTGGCCAGGATCGGGCTACAAGTTCGGCGTCATCGACTCGTCAGGAGGCGTCAGGCCAGAACGGCGAAGGACCTCATCAGCACCACGACTGGAGCGCCTGAGAACTTCTGGATCGATGTTGTGGCCGTTGGTCATGCGGACACTTCGAGGCCGCTCCGTGCGACACTTGCTTAGGTGCTGACGAGCTCGTCGCAGCCGACGAAGTAGCCGACGAAGTCGATCGTCGGTCATCAAGCACACGGTGACCAAAGATCCGAGCAAGACAGGTAGGGGGACGCCGTTCACCACTGCCGCCGCTGGCTGACGCTCAACATCTCGTGAATGGTCGAGCGAGCATGGTCTCGAATCTGTCTCCGAGCCTCCGCTGCTTCACTGCGAAGCTGGATCTGCTGTGCGACACGCCGTTGTTCCTCACGGCGAAGTGCAACCGAACGAGCAGTGCGAACGGCGGCAGTAGCCACCACCATCCCACCCCCGATAACCAGAATGACAGGTTCGATCACGACAGCTTCCTTCCGCTTCGGCTGACAATTTCGGCGATCCCGACGGCACCGATCTGAGCGATGGACTGGATGACGCCTGCGTCAACAGGATTCATGTCCATGAGCAAACGGGCTTTGTTCATCAGCATCGAGGCTGACATGACACCTTCTGAAGCAATGGACTCGACCGCATGAATGCGTTCGATTTGCAGATCCTCCGCAGCGCGAACGCGAGCAACGTCAAGCAAGTGATGTGCGCCCATGGTTTGGAGGGCATTGCCGACCGAGCGCTCAAGGCGAGTCGCACGAGACGGCGTGACTTCCGCCGTCTGACTGAAGGGGGTAAGAGATTGAGACATATACGGTCCTCAAACTTTCTGGTGTTCGAGTTCAGAAGACTGTCTTCCGGACTGCCTCCACCATTCACGGTCGGCTGGGGGCAGTTCCGGTTGCAATCCAGGCCAAATTCCGGGGAAGATCTGGTGGTGGCGGAGAAGAAAACGACATCGGTCGGCAAAAAGTCCGCGCTTAGGCCGCCAAGTCATGATGCGTTAGTCCGCGACCTTGGAACGCTGCGGCAAAAAGGAATAGTCGCTCTCCGGGGCTTGAAGCTGAACGCGCTCAGCGCAGCCGCAATGGTGCTTGAAGACTCCCGCTTCGATCGGAACTACCTGCCGCAGGCGATCGAATCGATGCTGCGAAACGCGGTTGACCGTATGGACGGTGGACGACATGCAGACTCGGCCGAAACGATCTTTGGTCTCGCCCAGGGAACGCGTGGTGGAAATCCAACTGATCTGCGGCGCGAAGCTGCGGAGAGACTGGGCATCGCCACCGAGACGTTCCGTAAAGACCACGAGAAGGTAGCAATTGCCGAACTTGCTGAAGCCATCCTGGCCAACTGTCGTGATCAAGCTATGCGTACAGAACGAATCGCCATGCTCGACAAACGCCATCCTGCGGATTCCAGGCTAGCCATCAACTGGTCGGAGCGCTTTGAGGATTACTACCGCATCTGGACCTGTGTCTACGCCTTAGCCGCCGATCTCGTGGCATACCGCTTGACGATGCTCGAAGCCGACCGTCCCTATGACAACCTTGCTGAGCCGGGACGACTACTCGCTCCACTGAGTACAGAGACTGAGGGGTACACGCAGGAATACCAAGCCGAAGGCTACGTACGCTTTGCGATCTATCGCTACGCAACTTTCCTGGCCGAGATGCACCGCTTCCAAGTCAAGCGAGGTGGCTTTTGGCTCTTAAGCGACAACGAGACCGAGCTCAAGGTCAGCGATGCGCTCTACCGAATTGGTTGGCACACACCCAACAACGAGCGTGATGACTCATGGATGCGCGTGACGATGACGCAAGCAGGAGGTGAACTCCATGTCTTCAACGACCTGATGATGCGAACCACAATTGGTGCCGCAACTCACCAGGAGTGGCAGGAGTGGGCGGCGGAATGTAGGTGTACTTGGGATGATGCGAAGAAGGAGGGTGAGGAAGTGAGAGAGACTGAAAGTCGGAGTGCGAGTCCGGAACGAAAAGGTGCGGACCAGGGCGACCTTGGACGGGAACGCAGCGATGCGCAGACGAGCCACTTTGCGACGGCTGACACCGACGACGGCATCAGTCAGGAGTGCGCCCTGCACCAGGTCGTGAAGGCTTGCTGCGAGTACATCGAGCTGATTGATGCGGATTGGCTTCAGATTGCGGACTGGTACCGGATGGAAGGGCAACCAAAGCGGGGGTAGTAAGTTGAACGAGCCAGGACCTTCAGGGCATCTCGATTTCACGTCACCGGGTATCTGTTTCGAATCGCCGAACCTCTTGGCATTCTGTCTCGCCGATGGCCACGTGTCCGGCATCGCTGCTTTACGGGGAGGTCGGTGTGACTGAGCAGTCCGCTGCGCACATCTTGCGTAGAAACTTCGTCCTTAGAAGCTTCCATCGGGGTTCTCGGGGCTCGTTATGCCTGATGCAGGAGTGGGGTTTGTGTGGTGAGGGACGAGGAGGTTGAGCGTACCCGCATGTCGTCTGAAATGGCATCTCAGCTTGATCGCCGGACCTGCTCCGATGGTTTGCCTTAAGTCCGAGCGAGGATGCTTCCGGGACCTTGGTTTTCTGAATGTCGTCAGTTCGTGTAGTAGAAGGGAAAGACTCGAGTCGTCAAGATATCATCGGGTTCTGGCTCGTCGCCGATAGCGAGCGAGACTTCCTCTATTATTTTTTGTGGAATTACTGCGTCCGTTCGGTCGGGAACGATGAAAAAGGGTAACCCACCGTCAATGAACACAGGTCCCATGGGATAGCTTGCGAAAGGAAGAAGTCGGTAGTGATCCATCGTCATGAATCCTGAAGCTCCTGCTAAAGGCGACGTGGTGGGAATCAGGTAAAGCTGAAATCGGTTAAGTCGCCCGTCTTCTCTCATCAACTTCGCTATTTCCGTCTCGGCCAGGGTCCAGGTCTGATCTTCATACAGTTCCTTGCGGTTACCGAAATACTCCTCCATGTGAGGAAATAGATGAACCCAGTCCAGATCAAGTTCACCGTTGGAGAGGTCCCGAATGGTCACTGGCCATAAGCCTGTCTCCGGATAGAACTTGATCGACTCGAAAATGAACTGTTTTGCGCGTGTGTCTTCCACGGACGCTTTGGCTGCCCAAACTTCGAAGATCTCGGCCTGGTCCGTAGCCGCATCGAGGCGTTCCCCAGTTTTCCGATCGAACACCAGCCGACGACCTTCCGGCAGGGCTACTTTGGTCTTGAGGGCGGCGAGGCTTCTAACAAACGGCGTGTCTCTTGTGGTGCCAACAGGTTCGGACATGGCACATCCTCCCAAAAACAGGTAAGCAGAGAAGATCATTCCGGCTTTCGTAACGATACCAATTCGCCGCATTCAGGCAGCCTCCCCGGCACCAATTTCCCTCACGATGTCCTTTACCGGAAATTCGAGAACCTGTCCGCCGCCACCAACTGGCGGTTCTGCCCGAAGCTTGAGGCCAGCGGAACCCGCGCCGACGTTTGCGACCATCGACACGACCTGTCCGGCATCAGCCCTCTCCTGGAACTTCTTACCAAGGCCACGCATAGCAATCGCTGCGGCCTGAGCTGAATCCTTGCACTTATTAAGATTAATCCTCTCAACCGCAATGACCCCCTCCAGTCCGGGTCCTTCAAACACCGAATTGACATTATATGCCATATAGACTTTGGTTTTATGAGTGAATACTGCAAAGAATCCAATGTCGCCTTTGGAGGTTGATTTATTTATTGCTTTATCGAAAAATCCACGTACGAATTTAATTGCCGATAAGGGTTATCATAAGTATTGAACTTGGAAAGATTTTTCACTTCCCACAGTGCGAGTTGTTGAGCCGTCGTCCTGGAAGCTGGTTTTTGTGGGTTGTACGGCGGGCCGGACGTTACCGTAGCCGGTGGGGTGAGCACTAACCAGCAGTGTTCTTGGAGTGTTAGGAGCTCTGTAGGCCGCTCTCGAAACTTCGCTCCTCTGCAGCGATGAACTTCTCGAAGAAGTCAACGAGTTTGGGAAGTTTAGCCTTATATTTGGCTCGGGCAGTTACTGATGGATCGATCGAGATCACTTCGTTAGCTAACCGTTTAAAGCGATCTGTCCCGACTCGAAGATATAGAGCAAACATGGGTGACGATTCCTGACTAACGTCGTCGGACGGGTCACTCAGGATGTTCACCATTCCGGTTTGGAACTCACCTGCTTTCAGCAACACTTCATCGGGGTCGTCATACTGAGTCATACTCCATTGGATAAAGTCGTTTGTAGGGCGGACATCTCCTTGCCGACCGGAAACCCACTGCCCCACCAAGTAGTAGTCACGATATCTGTCATTCGGCATTTCAGCGCTCCTCGATGAACACCCTGAGATGAGAACTATCACGCACAAGAAAACTAAAAACCGGCCAACTTTCTTCATTTCACACCGAACACTTTTGCAATATTTGAGCTTCAGTTATATCCGTCGGGGACCGCACTTGATCCCAATTCGATTTCGACACGTTTCGTAGCGGAGTACCAAGAATCACGCCTTTTCCATCAGCCTGTCCCGTGAAGCTCTGACCGGTCGACGGCCAACTCCGCGACCAGGATTCAGCCACTCCACCTTTGGCCGCCCACACGCAAATCGACGACAATGAGGGCCGGCGAACAATACCAACCCACCCGCTCAGCTGAGTTCCTCGCCTAGCTCCTGGCATAATTGGTTGTAACCCGGAAACCGAACTGAATGGCCCCGAAACCGTATAGTCTTCCAATTGCCCAATCGCATTGCGATACTCCGCCACCAGCGAACCCTCATCGATGTACTTCACTTCATACACGTCAAACGGAGTGTATTGGATAAGGAGGGTCGAGGTATCAACGTTCAAAGAACGAGTTATATCTGCTCTTCGTTGCGGTATGCCGCTTGAAGCCGGAACCGTCGTTTCCCATTCAACTCCGGTCGCAATTATTCCCGCCGACGCCCCTGATCCCCAGGCAAGTTTTCCCAGTGGGGTATCGTGCGCCAGTGCCCTGATTGCCAAGACTTGAACGGCGGCTTCATTGCGCGGTTTCGGGTTTGCTATCGTCTTTACTTCACAATAACCACCTACGAACAGACAGTATGGTTCGATAAACCCACGAGAGGTCCTCCCGCCCATCCCAATAGCAAGCGGTAGTGCGGGCGACGGATGCATTACTAAAGGGTCGGTTGGAACAGGACCGCCCCCTTTGCCATAGGGCGCAGAGGCGTAGACATACGCGAACACGTTATTTGGTAACTTACGACCGTCAGCCCAAATTTGCCCCGCCTGCCCTTCGACGCACGGCAAGAATGCGAGCTGCGGTGAGTGCTGTAAACAGTCTGTGCCATGTCGCAGACTGAACAGGTTCCCGCTCCACGCCTCCAGCCGGTCTTGGAATACTTGGCTCGAAACGCCCGAACAGGGATTGATAGCAAGGCTATTCCCGAAACGGGTAACACATCCGTCAACTGAGTCTTTAAGCATGAGTCCACCCGCTACAAGGTGCGGAATGAAGAAATCACAATTGGTCTCGGGTGACGTTGACGTCAGGATTACCGCGGACCCGGTGCCGGTCAAACACTTCGTGAAACTGGGGTCGTGAATTCGTCCGGGAATTCCATCCTCCAGCGGCGGGTAGATTGGCTCCTGAACGACCCCGCCGCCGCCACCTCCTGCAGATCCACATCCGACGTAGGACCAGGTGCTGCAGGATGCTACGCCGATCGGGCCGGTCTCGGTGGCTTCGTCGAAGAGGAGTGTTTTGCCGGCGAGTTGTGGAACGACTGCAACTGAGAAGGTGTCGGGGTAGGTTCCGGCCCCCTGGGTGAGGTTGGGGGGCCACCATCTCACAGTGATCTGTTGCCATTGGGCGTTGGCCACGAACGAAGTCGTTGTGATTGCGGGATAGTTGGTGCCGCAGCCCGGGACATCGGTGCCACCAGCGCATGTTGGGTCGAATTGTCGAACGTGTCCGACCATTTCCAGCACTGATGGCACTTGCGTTCCGTCTTGTGATTTTACCCAAACAGTGAACACATGCGGTGTGGCCCCATTTAGCGGCGCCCCCTGCCAGTCACGACACGCCCGGTTACCGCCAACAACGGAAACGTTAGTTGCCATGTAACCACTACGCGACCCAAATGCCGGGCCCGGATACCACGCAAAGTTCGCTAAACCAACCGGCAGAGCATTTTGGTAACGAGCTGCGGGGGCACGACAGTTCCCCCACCGTTCGATTAACGCGACGTCGGAGAAGTTGCCTTCGTTCATGTTGCTGGGGGGCGCAGCCGCGACGTTGTTGAGGTCCGCGACGGTGGGTACGCCGTTGAAGAGTTGGCATGCAGGGTCGTTGATGATGGTGAGCCAGACGTTGTCGATGTCGACAGGGACCGTGCCGTAGGGATAGATCTTGGTTCTTAGTGTGAAGTTGGCACTGTTCGATGCACACATCGTGAGCGTCTGTTCCGTCCATGTGCTGCTGGTGATGAATGGTTGCTGGACGTTGACGGACGTTGGAGCGTTGCCGAGTTCCCAGAGTTCGAGCATGCCTCGCCCGGCGGGTTGCCCGGGATCGGATCGGACTTTGAATTTCAGGGTGTAACGTTCACCGGCTTTGGGGGGAACGGCTGATCGGTTCACGTTTTGACAGACGGATCCGGCGGCTGTTGCTGATGTGCTTGCTATGCGCGCATATGCGGTGCCTTGATCAGCCAAATTTGTGGCGGAGCCGGTCACGGTAGTGAACGAGATTGCGCCAGCTGCGTCGCCGCACGCTGTGTTTGTTCCCCATGGGTTTGTGCCGACTTCGAACGACCCGTTCGTTAAGACGTTGTCGGTTGAAAAGCCTGTGGTTGCTGCGGAGCCGGTGTATCCGACTAGGTCTACGACAATATGTGCACTTACTGGCCACACGTTGATATGTATTCGTCCATCAGCTGACGGTCTCACGAATGCAAGTGATGACGTTGCGAAATGTGCGGCACCATTCACGAGGAGGGTGTCGAAATTGTTTGTTGGTTCACCTGAGGGGTACGTGTCAACAATTGCGGGTCCGCCTGCGTCAACAGCGATCACGTTCACAAGAACGGCACCGACTCCCGGGCCGTCAGTCACACGAATATCGACATCATTGATCTTTGCCCCACCGTTGGCGGGGAGACGCGAGTCGTAGATACGTTGCGGGGTTAGGGGTTGAAATCCTGCACCGGCTGTTGTTGAGGTGACGAAGTAGCCCATTGCGTCGAGAATGAGGTTCGACGCCCCAGTCGATTTCACGTTGATCGTGCCGCCCGTACCGACTTTGACGAACATCAACGCAGAACGTTGATCGGCACCCGACGCGAGTACTAGCGCTGCCGTGTCGGCAGGTTCGGGGTCGCCAGTCGCCCAGACTTTGAACCTTGCTGGACCAGACTCAATCGCGTGTAGTTGAACCGCCACTGCACCCACGCCAGTAGTTGGAATACCGCCCCGTCCCAATACGCCGAATTGCCGTGTCACACCCGCAACGAGTGGGCCACCGAAGCCGTATCTAGTATCAGCGATACGTTCACCTACTTGTGGCTGATAGCGCAGACCACCCGCCGCAGAAGCTGGTGTTCCATCGTCGAACCAGCCGACGATGTCGAGTTGCACGTCGGCCCTGCCTGCAAAAACTTCAGCCACAATCTGGTTGCCTTGACCAATCGGGACGATCGCCTGATTTGATCCGACCGACGCGCCTGCCGACCAGATCGTTTCGGTAGCTGCAGGCTGTGACGGGCCGCCCGGATACACCTTCACCGCGCCCACATTCGCAACATCACGGTTCGTTGCTGTAACCGAAACCGCGACCGCAGAAACACCCGACGATGGCACCCCGGTACTGCCACCCATGACCGTGATCCAACGGCCAGTCTGATACCCGGCACCACCCGTCGATGCTGTGAAACACACCCCTGATTTTGGAGTCTCTTTTGAAGGAGATTTTCATGTCTAGACCGTCGATTTTTGATGCCGAGTTTCGTGCTCGTGCGTGTGAGCTTGTTGCTTCGTCGTCGAAAC
>JANOYY010000044.1:0-3475 GCA_031429095.1 Acidimicrobiia bacterium
GCAATGTCGGCGGGTAATTCGCCTCCGATGCCGACCACTCCTCCGCCTCCCGGGAGGTTGCATCCGTCGATGGGGAGGACACCGCCGGCGAGTTGGCGGTAGGCGTCGAGCCATTTCGTTTGGTATTGGCGGACGGTGAGCGTGTTTCCGTATTCGGGGTGGGGCACCCGGTCGAGCCAGGACGGGTCGCCGAGGGCTGCGGGGTAGTACCAGCCGATGGGTACGCCAGATAGTCCCCATCGACGCAGGATCGGTTCGGCCAGGATGCGAGCTCGTTCGTCCTGGATGGCGGGCGGGGCCATCCACGCGGATGGGTAGCCGCCGTAGTGGTTCCACGTACCGTCGACGAATTGGTATGCGCCGGATGCTGAGCCTTTGGCGGCGTGAGCGGTGTAGCTGTTGGCGGACTCGACGTGGCGGATCGTGGCGAGGACCAGTTCGACCGATACGGCCCCGGTGCCTTCGGGTGTGGGGTCGTCAGCGGGGAGCGTCGTGTCGACGGTTGTGTCGGTCCCGGGTGTGGTGGTGTCGGGGGCGGTAGGGATGACGATGCAGTTGGCGTCTCCGGTGTTGGCTCCGGCGACGGTGGCTCGGAGGAACAGCACGACGAGTTGCGCGGTTCCGATCAGGAGGAGCAGTGGGAGTACGGCGGCGAGGCCGATGAGCGCGGCAGTGCGTTTCATAGGTAGCCGACGGCGAGGACGGTCCAGCGGTCGCCGGTGTGGAGGAGTTCGACGCGTAGGGCGATGGGTTCGGTGATCGTCCCGTCGGGTGGTGTGTCGAACGCGAGCGAGACGGCGACCGTGGCTCGGGCGGCGGACTGGGCGAGGGGAGTGGTTTGGATGATTCGGCCGCCGTCGACGACGGCGGACCAGATTCCGATGTCGGGAATCGTCTCCGTGGCTGAGCCCCGAATGAGTTGCTCGACGAATCGTGTTGCTGCCGATGCAGAGTCGTTTCCGGTCGGCGCAGACGGTAATGATCCGGTCGTAGCTGTTGAGGCGGACGGCGGTGTGACTGTGGGCGTCGAGGTGGCTTGCCGGGTGGCCGTCGATGCTTCCGGTGCCGGCGCTGGCGTCGTGGCGGCCGTTGGGTGTGTGCGCGTCGGTGTCGTTGACCGCTGGTTGCGTTGCGGGGTGTGGCTGCAACCGGTGGCGAGAGACAGGATGAGGAGTGCTGCGGTCCGGTTTCGCATGAACAGGTACTCGTCGTGCGAGTGGTCGCTGCGAACTTTTTGAATTTCTGTTGTCGCATCACGCTTTCGCGTGGCGAATGAGAGATGGAGGAACCGACGATGACGAACAGCCCTGTAGTTCAAATTGACTATTTCCAGCCGTTGGAGGGTGAGCCCCTTTTCAACTCTGAAAGCGACCACCTAAAGTGGTCGTATGTGCGGATACCAAATGTTGGGGCGGGAAGCTTGCGGTCGGTTGGTGGTTCCGTTGTGGGCGGTCGATCGGTGCGGACGTTGTTGCGTCGAGGTCTGACGGGCTCGGCGTCGACCGGGTCCAGGACGAGTAGCCGGTCGGCTGTGCATGCACGCGCAGCGATCGCATTCATAGGATTCTTTGTGCTTGCGTCGGGGTGTAGCGACGCGGTCGCATCGACCAAGACCACGAAAGCAACGGTCAAGTCGAAGACGACAGCGAAACGCAAGACGCCGTCTCGGCCGACGACGACGGTCAAACGGCCGACGTCAACGGTGCTGCCGACAACGCGTCCGGCCACCTCATTGGATCCGAACCTGTCGGCGGAAGCACAGGCGGTCCTTGCCGGTTACGAGTCGTATCTCGTCGTGTTCGCTGCGGCGGCGCGGGAGCCTGAGCGAGCAGGGTCGATTCTTCCGAAAGGTGTGACGGGCGATTCGCTGGCCCGACTCATCGACATCGCCCGCTTCAACGTCGCAGAAGGGCAGTACTGGGATGGTACGCGCACGAATATTGTCTCGACGCCTCGAGTTCAGTCGATCGGCGAAAGCCGGGCAACGCTCCGAGATTGTCAGACCGTCGGCGGCGTGCTCCGTAAGCGCACCACGAACGAAGTCGTGCCTGGGTCCACAGAGCCCGACGTCGATGACCTCATCGTCGATCTGGTGAAGATCGGCGGGCGTTGGGTCGTCACGCGTACGGATCGGACGAACGCTTTGGAAGGGAAGGGCACATGCGCTCCCGCATCTTTGCCATGACCGCCACGGCCCTCCTGTTGACCGTCGCTCCAGCAGAAGCTGGTCAACGCGTTCCGAGGACCCCGACTCGCGGTGTTCGGGTGACGACATCGGGGAGCACGGTGCGGTACACGGTGAACCGGGCGGGGAAGCCTCGGACGCCGGGTCGGGTGCGGGTGAATCCGGGGTCGGTGACGTGTCGGCGGTGGACAACGACGGAGACGGTCGTGAGCGGCCCTCCGGAGAAGCCTGTCACGACGACGGTCACGCACTATTGGAAGCAGTGTTTCTCGACGACCACGGGCCGTCCGACAGGTCCGGCTCGTGAGTATGACCCGGGCGGGGGTGGGGCTCCTGCGGTGGAGGAGGTGTGGACGGCGGTGGTTCCTGATCCGGTGATCCAGCGGGAGAACGGTGTGCGGTTCGTGACGCAGCGAACGGCGTGGGTGTGGCTCCCTCCCGAATACTTCCGTGGCATCACCGTGGACCTGCGGTCCTCGACCGGCGAACTGCGACCGGGAGGGGCGACAGCACGAGCGGTGCAGGTGCTGTTCAACCCTGGATGGGGCGGGTCCGAGACGAGTGTGGATTGCACGGTCGAGGCAGCATTTCCCTATGACCGGGCCCGCCGGTTTTGGGATCAGGAATCGTGCGGGCTTTGGTACATGAAGTCCTCGCTGGATGAGGCGGGCGGTGTGTACCGGGCGACGGCGACGGTGGTGTGGGAAGTCAACGCGGTGATCGATGGCGAGGCGGCTGATACGGCGACGGTCGTGACGGATGGTCAGGCGGCGTTTCGGGTTGAGGAGTTGCAAGCACTGGTCACGTGTGTCGGTGGTTCCCCGTCGTCGTGTCCGGCCGATCGTTCAGGAACAAGGTAGGTGTACTGATGAAATCCACGAAACCAAAACCGAAGCCGACAACGAACTCGTCGGGTGGTGAGTTGGGTGACCGGTTCGACGCGATCATCGCCTCGTCCGGCCTCGCTGCCCGGAAGCCGAAACCGAAGCTGATCGGTGCCGGCGCCGGGATAGTTGTGGCGGGCGGGTTGATAGGCGCGCTGATGTTCGGCTCCGGCCGTGACAGCCAGCAGGTGATCGTCGCCTCGCACCCGATCGACGCCGGAACCGTGCTCACTGCAGCCGACGTGAAAGGCGTGGCAGTGTCCGGGCAGATCGGGTTCCGAGCCACCCGGATCGCGAACCTGGCAGCACTGGTCGGGAAAGTGGCTGCGGTGCCGATCCCGGCCGGGACGTTGATCGTCGCTGAACAACTGCAACTTCGGCAATCCGCACCTGCAGGAACGGTCCT
>JANOYY010000045.1:0-4116 GCA_031429095.1 Acidimicrobiia bacterium
GCGACGGTCTCGATGTCTGAGCCCTTCGGTGCGTCGTAGGAGATGTCGAGCTTGCCGCTCTTCACGTCCTGCAACTGCACGTCACTGGGAAGACCGATCGAGATGTCGAAGCCGTCGAGGTTGTTCTCGTTCTTGTCCTCCGTCATGCCGGCAGCCATGTTGTCTTTCCACATGGGTTCACGGTCGATCTTCACGGACTTCTTCGGGGTGTAACCGGTGAACTTGTACGGTCCAACGGCCTGGATGGTCAGGAGCTCTTCGGGCTTGAGGTGACGGTGGGGTACGCCAGCCTTGCGGATGTACGCCCATCCCATTGCGGTGGCCCGTACGAAAGCAGGGTTCGGCTTCGTGGTGGAGAACTCGACGGTCAGGTCGTCGATGACCTTGATACCCGAGATTTCCTTGGCGCGGTCAGCGGCGGGAACTTTGTCCTCACCCTTCGTTTCGGTCTTAGTGTACGCGTCGAAGCCGACAAGCACGTTGTAGTAGCCAGAGCCGAGCGGGCCGTCGTAGAAGCCCGAGGCCGGATCAAGTATGTACTCATACGTTGCCTTGACATCGGCGGCTGTAACCGGGCTTCCATCGCCGAACTTGAGGCCCGGGCGGATCTTGAACGTGAACTTTGTTTGGTCGGCGGATGCTTCGAAGCTTTCGGCCACGGCGGGCATCATCTCGTTCTGCTTCACCGCATCGGCGGTGCTGGCGTAGGAAAGCAGTGGTCGGAACATCGTCCAGTTCCATGACCACTGGTCGCCGTAATAGGAGGAGCCATCCCAATAGTCGAAGTCTTCTTCGAGGCCTACTTTGAGACGTCCGCCCTTGACGGCGTCTCCTTCGGCTGGTGCGGCTGCCTCGGTGGCCGCGACGGCTTCTGTTGCTGTGGCCTCGGTCGCTGCTCCGGTATCAGCAGCTTCGGTAGGTACAGGGTCGGTTGCTGCGGCTTCGGTGCCTTCGGCCGCTGAGGTTTCGGTCGCTGCCTCGGTACTGTCGCTGCTCGACTTGGAGCAGGCAGTGAGGGTCAGTGCGGTTACGGCAGCGAGGGAAATCAGCGCTAGTCGTTTTTTCATGTTGTTCCTTTCTTCGGGGGTGGTGGTGTGGCTCTTGTTATGTATACGTACTACTTTGGTGGTGGTCGTTAGTCGTTGGTGTGTGGATCGAAGGTGTCTCGGAGTGCGTCACCGAGCAAGTTGAAGGCGAGCACGGTGAGGAAGAGGAGCGAGCCGGGAAACAACATCAGGTGGGGATGGTTTCGGTAGTTCCCGCCGACGGCAGCGTCGGCGACCATCCGACCCCATGAGGGCTGATCTGGCGGCAGGCCGAAGCCGAGGAACGACAGCGCCGCTTCGAAGCCGATTGCGGCACCGACGGTTAACGAGCCGTACACAATGATGGGGCCGAGCAAATGGGGGAGCAGGTGCTTACGCATGATGCGCCAGTTCCCGGCGCCCAACATTCGAGCGGCCGATACGTATTCGCGTTCGCGTAACGACAGGACGTCGGAGCGAAAGATGCGCGCAGGGTAGAACCAGGAGAAAAAGACGATGACTGCGATGACGGTTGTCATCGATGCGCCAAATGCAACCGACATCGCAATCGCGAAGAGCAGATACGGGAATGCGGCGACGAGGTCCATGAGACGTGACAGCAAGAGGTCGGTAAGACCTCCGAAGAACCCGGCGACGAGGCCGATCAACACAGCAGCGATCATCGTGAGCACAGTTGAGATCACCCCGACCTGAAGCGACGTCCGGGCACCATATGCAAGTTCCACCAACATGTCGTTACCCCGGGTGTTGGCTGCTCCAAACACCATGCACGATTCGTCGCCCACACTGAAGATGCCGTTCTTGCATCCGGTGAAGGGATGGGCGGGCTGTGATTTCACGACGCCGTACTTAAAGTTCTTCTTTCCCTGTTCGTGCGACGTCAGGTTCTGCGTCAGCGGGGCGAAGAGAGCGAAGAGCACGAGGAGGAAGATGAAGACGCCCGAAACGATGGCGATTCGATCCTTCGAGAGCCGTGAGCGGGCGATCTGCCACGGACTCCGTGCTGCGACGGTCGCCAGCGACCCGTCGTCTATCCAAGCTGTTGCGCTCAACGCGCCCCAGCAGCGTGGCAGCTGGCAATTGTGGCGGGCGTCATGGCAGAAGCTTAGGTAACTCTGCGGTGGAGTGGTGACCACCTGTGATATGTCACCGATTCGCTCGTGGTCGGGTTGTTGGCCGAAACGCACTCCGTGAGGGTTCGAGATGCGGTAACGTAATTGCCTCCTTCGGGACCACGTCGAAGTGGCGAAATAGGCAGACGCACCAGCTTGAGGGGCTGGCGCTCGAAAGGGCGTGGGGGTTCAAGTCCCCCCTTCGACACCAGTTTTGAGCGGTATTCCTGCAGGTCAGCGACTTGCGGCGGGTGTGGATAAGTCGGCGGACGGGCCATTTGTCAGCAATTTGTCATCGTTGGCTGCGTAAGGTCCTGCACGAAGGGTCCTTCGGTTGACCGACCAAAGTGCCGATGAGTGTTGTAGGTTCGAACAATGGGGAACGTGAGCGACTTGAAGAAACACGAAGACGATGCACAGTGGCTAGCGGATGTCGAGCGTCTTGTTCCCGAGATTGCTACGTCGATGGAGTACTACGACGCAGCCATCGCGGCCTACGCCTCCGCCGTGAGCCACTACTCCGTGACCGTGACAGTCTCGTCGTCTTCGGTGAACTAGGCAGGACAGAAGCCGCTCTTCTGTCACATGCCCCTTGTAGTCTGAGCGTGTGGCTACCTGGGGTGAAGTAGAGGCGGAACTGATTTCGAGCCAGAAGAAGCTCGGATATCCCGACTTTGATGGTGTTCGGCGCGGCTACTTAGCGAAGCTCGCAAGTCATACCGGTCGATCGTGCATCGTGTACGAGACTGCTGGATTCGCGCCTCCTCAGGGAGCCACCCCTGATTCACTCTCAATTTCGCTTGATCCGGACATCGGCGCATTTATGGAGGTCGTTCACGGTCTCCCGACGAACGTCGGAATCGATCTGATCCTTCACAGCCCCGGCGGCACCGCCGAAGCGGCAGAGGCCATCGTCGAGTATTTGCGTGGACGCTTCCCGGGTCTGCGCGTAATTGTCCCGGTGGCCGCCATGTCTGCGGCGACCATGATCGCTCTTGCCGCCGACGAGATCATCATGGGCGCGCATTCGCAGCTTGGTCCGATCGATCCGCAGTTCACGCTCCATACCCCGGAAGGTCCGCGATCAGCTCCAGCGGCTGCGATCCGGGAGCAGTTTCGGAAGGCGAAGGAGGACCTTGCGCAGCATCCCGAGAACACTGCCGCATGGCTCCCGATTCTTCGTAGCTTTGCTCCGGCGCTACTGGAGATGTGCGACTCCGCGGAAGCACTCTCGAAGTCGATGGTTCAAGCCTGGCTTGTCAAGTACATGTTCGCCGGTCGCGACGGCGCCACCAAATTGGCAGAGAAGGTCGGGGAGGAGCTCACCAATTTCGATTCCTTTCTCAGCCATGCACGGCGGGTAAGTCGAGAGTTTCTGCGTGATCTCTCGGTGAATGTTGTCGATTTAGAGAAAGATCCAGTACTCCAAGACCTGGTTCTAAGTGTCCATCACGCTATTAATCATGCGATGGCGAGTACCGGTGTCATCAAAATTGTGGAAAACCACATGGGGAAGACCTTCCTAAGGCGAGTGAGTACGATAGCGATGCCAGTTCCGGTCGGACCAACCGCGCCGAATCCTGGCCAGCCGTCACAACTGCCTCAGCAAGGACCGTCAGTCCCAATCAACCGCCAGCAGCGTCGTGCCAATGAAAGGAAGGCCCGATAAGGCTCGCGACTCATCGCAATCGCAGGAGGCGCTGCGCCGATACGCCTGCCCTCGCAGCACGGCCGAATCTGGTCGACCAGACCATTGTTCAGCAAACGACCCTTGCAGCCTCTTGACTGGCAGTCGCCGACACCGGCCAGCGGTGGCCAGTTTTACTGCTTAACGAGCATATCGATGGAGCGCGTGTCCCGTAGGTCTGGCGGGTTTTCCGCCAGCCGGGTTCGCAATGTTTCCCGAACCTTGGGCCACCGTAGTTCGCCTGCGCGATCAAGCAATGGCGCGGCGACCA
>JANOYY010000046.1:0-16784 GCA_031429095.1 Acidimicrobiia bacterium
CTCCAAGGACCGCCTCTCCTTCAATCGGCCTGAGGTTGCCGTCCACGCGAATTCTCGGCGGACTGTCGACCGTGAGGAGAAGGTCGCTACCCTTTCGATCCCAGAGGACGGCGAGAAAACGGTCGATTGTTCCGTCGTGAATATCCATGTCTGTTCCTTGCCTGAGACTGCGAATTATGTGTCGTTCGACAATTGCTAAAAAAGCATACGATTCAATGTGACACCAGCAGCGGCCACACCGACCGTCAGCCCGACGGCGACCACGGCTATCGGAACGTTGAACGTGCGGGTATCGAACCCGACGAGCGCCAACGCAAGGAGGCCGGCCACAGCGACACAGACAGCCGGCGCGATTACTCCCGCGAATGAGACACCGAAGATTGCGAAGCCAATCCCTGTGGCCAACTCGACGCCCGGATATCGAGCGGGAATCTGGGCATGGCAGGTACGGCATTTCCCGCGCAGCGCCACCCACGCAACCACGGGTACGTTCTCCCATACCTCGAGTTCACGACGACACGACGGGCAAGCCGATCCCGGAGTCACGATCGAGATGCCTTGGGGCACTCGCCAAACCACCACGTTGAGAAACGACCCAATGCATAGGCCGAACAGGCCAAAGACAATGAAGGTCAAACCCATTGGCCCAGTATCGTCTGACCAGACCCCCAACTGAAGCCCCCGGAAGGTGACAATGCCGGTGGATCCGGAGCCTGAGCTCTGCAGGACGTGCGTCGGCCTAGCTGCTTAGGGCCGATGTCCAATCCGTTTCGGCAACGATCCTGCGTGCGATCTCAGCCGCCTCCGTCATGGCACCTTCGCGCATGGCCGGAGAAATGTCCATGGGTTGCGCATTGATGAACTGCATATCGGTGATTCCCACAAATCCGAAAATTGCGCGTAAATAGGGCTCTTGGAAATCGAAGGCGTGGAATGGGCTTCCTTCCGCATAGTCGCCGCCACGCGATGTAACGCAGACCATTTTCTTGCCAACGGTCATGCCAACCGGTTGCCCCTGTTCGTTGTAGCGATACAGGTAGCCGGGCTGTATGACGGCATCAATGTAGTACTTGAGCACGTAGGGGATGCTGAAATTCCACATCGGGGTCGTGATCAAGTAGATGTCAGCCGATAGAAAATGCTCGATCAGTTCCTCGATCCTCTCCCACGACTCCTTGTGCTTCTTGTCGATGACCTGGCCGATTGTGAGCGTGTACTTGGACTCGATGTTGTCTCCGGCCATCGAGGGCAGGTCCTGGCTGAACAGGTTGATCACATCGGTCGTCAGGTCAGGATATTTCGCCCGCAGGGTATCGAGAAAGAGGCTTGAGATCTGCAGTGTGTTTGATTGTTTGTCACGCGGCGTAGCGACAATGTGCAGTAATTTCATAAGGTCTCGCAATCTGTGGACGGTGAATGGGTTGTAGGTGACCATGTTTGACCAAGCGGTCATCTCATCGATACCCAGAGCGTTGTGCTCAAGGCTTCGCAACGACATCATGGCGAATTCTCCAGGTCCTTGCCGCCCTACTTGACTTCGTAGATCCGGTACCAGGGGCACGACGACCAGCGACACCTTTGAATGGAAACTACTCCTCCGATCTGCCTGCCTCAACGCGGGGATAACAAGATCGCTTCGGCTTCAGGGATCGCTGGATTCTGGCCGAATTCTGGCCGAGCCCTGGCCGCACCATGGAGCACCGTTTCGTACCGTCCATGTCACCGGTTGCGAGGACCGGTCGCTGCCGGGATCGGCGGCGCGACCCGGAGGTGATCGATGGGAAGCCCAGCTATCGAGTTGAAGGGCCTGCGACATTGCTACGACAACGTTGCGGTGTTGCAGGGAATTGATCTGCAGATAGTCCACGGTGAGGTGTTCGGATTCCTCGGGCACAACGGTGCAGGAAAGACGACGACGGTCAACATTTTGACCACACTGATCACACCGACCGGCGGCGAGGCGAATGTGTGCGGTTTCGACGTTGTTCGACAGCGTCGAGAGGTGACGGAGTGCATTGGCTATCTGCCATCGGAGGTTCGGATGTACGGACACCTCACGGCGTTGGAGAACCTTGAGTTCTTCGGTCGACTCTCCGGGCTCTCAAAACCGAAACACGCCGCGAAGGACACCTTGAGATTTTTGGATGCGTCGGACCTCGGCGACCGCCGGGTCGCGACGTTCTCGTCGGGCATGCGACAGCGGGTCGGGATTGCCCAAGCGATCATGCACTCACCGATGGTGCTTTTTCTGGACGAACCGACCACGGGCCTGGACCCCGCCGGTGTGCGACAGCTGCGCGAAACCATCGTGTCCCTCAATCGCGAGCGTGGCATGACGGTGTTCATGAACACCCACCTCCTGGGGGAGGTGGCGAAGGTCTGCACCACGATCGGCGTCTTGAACCGGGGCGAGCTCATCTACAAGGACTCGATCGAAGCAACAACGTCGCGGTTCCCCGATGAAGCATCACTCGAAGACATCTACGTGCGGATGGCAACGTCGCAGGCCGGCGCACGATGATCACAACAATTGCGGCCCATCAAGTGCTCTCGTTGCACCGTCGACGAGTCCTCGGGGTACTGGTCGCGACGCTGATCGCTATCACGATGCTGGCCGGAATCCTGGGGTGGGCGAGTCACCAGACGATCGTCGGTGTCTACGAGGAGTCGGTGAAGCTCCTCGCAACGCGTGGGCTCGGCGCACCACCGAACCCGTTCCTGCTGAAGCCGGTGCTCTCAATGCTTTCCAACATGGTGATCTACATCACGTTGATCGGCGCGTTGGTCGCCGTGGTCCTCGGTCATCTCACGGTGGCCGACGACGAGACGACCGGGATTGGCCGGCTCGTGTTTTCCCGCCGACTCAGCCGTTCACAGTACGCGGCTGGCAAGATCGCCGCATCGGGTTTTGTTCTCGGGGTTTCGATGCTTGCCTGTGCAATGGTGAGCGTCGCTGCGTTGGTGATTGTGAACCGGGTGTTCCCATCGGCGGGCGACGTCGCCAGACTGGGATTGCTCTTCGGGCTCTCGTGGCTGTACCTGATGGTGTTCGTCCTGGTGGGCATGGTCACACTGCTGGTGACCGGTCGCCGTTCTCTTGGCCTGCTGAGCGCAATGGGTGTGTGGCTGGTGGTCACGTTCGCGGTTCCGCAGTTCACATCCGGTCTCCGCCCGTCGCAGTCGCTCAACCCGATTGTGGATCCGATCAGCACGTCGCAGACATTCTTCAAGCTCACCCGCCGAACCCGGGCGTTCTCGATAACCGAACAGTTCAAAGAGGTGAGCACCCGCTTGATTCGTACTGCGCCGGCGGAGCCAACCACCGACACGATCATCCGTGTACTTCCGATTGCAGCCGCATTTCTGGTGCTGTGCGCCATCGCGTTTCACCTCGTGCAGCAACACGACTTCTCAAGGAGCAACTCCGGTGAATAGGCAACGAATACTCACCCTCGTGAAGCACGAGTACCGAGCGGCCGTTCGCAGCCGTATCCTCCTTGCGTTGCTCACAATCCTGATCGTTGTCACGGTTGCATCGGTCTACATCGCGTCGGTCGCCTATCGCAGCCAGGTCGCCGACTATCAGGCGTACAAGGCGGCAGCCGAAGCGAGTGGTCTTGCGAGGATCGCTCCGTCTCCGCTCGCCCCGATGTCACTCCTGCGAGGAGGGTTCGAATACCTCCAGATAGTCGGGGCGGTCATCGCCATCGCGCTCGGATTCTTGAGTGTTTCACGCGAACGTGCCAACCGCACCCTGACCTTGCTGCGGTCGCGACCGTTGCGCGCCGGTGAGCTTGCCTCCGGAACCCTTTTGGGAGCCGTCGCGATCATCGTTACGCTGGTGGCGGTAACGGCCGCTGTCGGAGTGGCCTGCATCGGGCTGATCGGAAACGACTGGTTGAGCCCTCCTGAGTACCTGCAACTCGCGCTTGCCTACGGGGCGTCGGTGACGTACATGACCGGGTTCTACGCCCTCGGTGTCTGTACAACGGCAGCAGCGAAGAACTCGACCAATGGGCTTTTCATCGCCCTGTGCATCTGGCTGATGATCGTGTTGGTCTTTCCCCAGATCGGCGACACGCTCGACTCCGACAACCAGGTTCCCGGCGGCCTGTTCAAAGCCCTCGGATTGAACCGTGCCGACGAAACAACGGTGCTGTCGCACTTCACGATCTTCGAAACACTACGTACACGTATCGAATATGTCTCCTTCGCCCAGCACTACCAACGCTTTGCGTTCGCCATGGCCGACGTCAAGGAACGATATCGACCGTTCGGTCTTGGTGGGCTCATGGCCCGGGTGTGGACCGACCTCGCATGGGTTCTCGCCTGGCCGGCCGTGCTCATCGCCGCCCAACGCCGCGCTCTACGGAATCAACCGACCATCCCCGAAGGAGCCTCATAATGATCGCCTCAACCACGAACCAGCCACACCACGCATCCCATCGCTCATCGTCGCCCTTTCGGGGCCGAACTGCCGTTCTCATCGGAGCCCTTGCAATCTTGAGCGCCGCGCTCGGCGCGTGCGCCTCGTCTTCGTCACCGACGACCTCCGCCAGTACGGCACCGCGCACAACCGCCGCAACACCCGTTGTGCAGAATCTCAACACACTCGCCGTTGATACCGCAGCCGCCGATTTCACCGGTGTGGTCCTTCCCGTTCCAAGCAACCCGATCACAAACACCGCGACCGCTCAGACACTGAAGATCGTGTCAGCGCTCGTCGAAAACAACGAGGATGCGGCGGGCAAAACAGTGGCCGACCACCTGGAAATCGTGCTCGGTAACACCGGGACAACTGACGCCACAAACGTCGAGATCTTCTACACCTTCAGCGACCCCACGGCCGGATCTCAGGAAAACTATTACGCCAAACTTCCGGACGACTTCACCGTGCCCGCCGGCGGCCGGCGCCTTGCGCACTTCGATGACACAGGCGCTCCGGATCACTTCCCGGTCAACAAGTTCAGCCTGTACTACACCAGCACGAACGCCCTGGACGTACGAGTCATCGTGAGCGCCAAGGACGCCGTAGTTCAAACGTTCGACCTGAAAAAGGACGCTGGCGGAGCCGAAGCGGCCGACTGACTCCACGACATGACCAACGCCCAGACCAATGCGAGGACGAACGCCCAGACCAATGCGAGCACGATCGCCCATACCAATGCGAGCACGAACACCCAGACCAATGCGAGGACGAACGCCATGACCGCCGTATCCGAAAGCTCCACCGACCGGACGCACGGCCCGGTCGACGGGGGGCACCGCCGAGCGGCAACAGATCTACGATCTGAATCCATGGAAGGGTCCCGCCTGCTCGTGATCGAAGATGACGCGAGAATCGGCTCGTCGCTGACCCGAGCGCTCGAAGGGTCCGGTTACATCGTGTGCTGGTCACCTTCGGCATGTGAAGGCATAGATGCATTCATCCGGGCGCTCGCTCAGAACACGCCATTCCGGCTAGTCCTGCTCGATCTTGGCCTCCCCGATGCCGACGGCCTCGACGTGTGCCGGGCTCTCGTCAGGGCGGACCCACACATTCCGGTCATCATGCTCACCGCACGAGACAACGAAATCGACTCTGTGGTCGGCCTCGATGCTGGCGCCGTCGACTATGTCACAAAGCCATTCAGCCTCTCTGCGCTTCTCGCCCGGATCCGCGCACAACTCCGCCGAACTGATGCTGAGAATACGAACCACGTCCGAGCCCACAGAGTCATGATGATAGGTACACTTATCATTGATCGGGTCGCCCGACGAGTAACCAGAAACAGTGATGAAATCCTCCTGCGACCCAAGGAATTCGATCTTCTCGTGCGCCTCGCTCTCGATGTCGGAGCGGCCGTCACACGGGAGACACTGATGGATGACGTGTGGGACACCGAGTGGTTCGGATCCACCAAGACACTCGACTTTCACATCGCCGCACTACGCGCCAAACTCGACGTCGCAAGCGGCCCTTCCGTCATCACGACCATACGCGGTGTCGGTTTCCGCCTCGAAAAGTAGCGAGGGTCGTCTCGTGCGCCGCCGTGTTCTTGTGGCCATCATGAGTGTGACCACGATCGTGGTGCTCCTCTTCGCCGTACCGCTTGGATTCGTGGTGGAACGTCTCCTTGACGAACGTGCAGTCTTCGCGCTTGAACACAGCGCTGATCTCGTCGCCAGGAATGTCGATCTCACGGATAAAACCGATCCCCCTGACGCGTCCGAATTCCCGAACGGTCTGACACGGTTCGCACTCTACGACTCCCGGGGCGCTCGTATCACCGGCGACGGCCCGAAGAACATCAAGAACTCCGACCCCGGTGCCATGTCGACCGGCGACCGCACCAGGGAAGTGGGTGCGAACCTCGTCACGACGCTTCCTGTCATGTCAGGTGAAACCGTTCTGGGTTTCGTACGCGCACAACGTTCGCTCGCCGCAATCAACGCGACGACGAATCGTGCGCTCGCTCTGCTCGTGACCGGAGCGACCGGCGTGCTCGTCATCGGATGGGTGATCGCCCGCCGACTGGCCCGGACAATCGCCATCTCGACGCAAACCTTGCGCGATGCCGCGCTTCGACTCGGAAGCGGTGACTTCACCACCACCGCCCCGGCCACCGGAATTGTCGAACTCGATGAAGTCGGCGCAGCGATCACGTCAACGGCCAGTCAACTCGGCGAACTCGTCGATCGTGAGCAGGCCTTCAGCGCCGATGTCTCCCACCAGCTGCGAACCCCGATCGCCGGCCTTCGCACGGCACTCGAGACCGAACTTGCCTTCCCACGCGACGATCACCAGACCATTGTTCGCGAGTCGCTCGCCGACATCGAGCGGTTCGAACAAACGGTGAATGGCATTCTTGCGTTTGCGCGCAACGAGCGCAGTGCTCACGCAACCACGGTCGACGTCACCCAACTCGTGCAGTCCGTTCATCGCCGATGGCTCGCCGTATTCGACAGTGCCGACCGCATCCTCGCCCTCAATTGCCCGATCCCATCGTGTATCGCCGTCGGCAACAGTCTCCTCCTGGGCCAAGCGCTCGACGCAATTGTCGACAACGCAGTCAAACACGGCGGCGGGGCTACCAGCATCACCGTCACGGCCGAAGCCACGACCGTAACGATCCACGTCACGGATTCAGGCTCGGGACTCGCGAATATCCAGGCTGGGGTGCAGGATTCCGACAACGTGAACGGACTCGGACTTGCCCTCGCCCGCCGCCTCATCCGCGCCCAGGGAGCGGGCCTCTCCGTAGGCCTCCATGAACCGAAACCGACGGTCCGTGTCATCCTGGCCCGACCCCCGTAGTTCAACTCGTCAGCGGACTCGCACGCTCCGGGCCAAGGCACCAGTGACGACAGGCCCTCTTGCGGCTCATGCCGTCACCACGGCACTCATCGGTCTGCTATCGCCGCCTCAATCACCGACACGTCGATTTTTCTCATCGTCATCATGGCCTCAAAGGCTCGCTTCGCCACACTCCGGTCAGCGCTCGCGAACGCGTCGATCAAAATGCTCGGCGTGATCTGCCAGGACACACCCCACTTGTCCTTGCACCATCCACACTCGCTCTCCTGCCCGCCGGAGCCGACGATTGCGTCCCAGTACCGGTCGGTCTCCGCCTGGTCGTCCGTCGCGATCTGAAACGAGAACGCCTCAGTCTGCGGAAACACGGGGCCGCCGTTCAACCCAAGACACGCCGTGCCAAACACCGTGAACTCAACCGTGAGCACATCACCTTCGGACCCACCTGGAAAATCCCCCGGAGCCCGATGCACCGCGGTGACCTCGCTGTCAGGAAACGTCGTCGCATAGAACGTCGCCGCTTCCTCGGCTGTACCGTCGAACCACAAACAGATCGTGTTCTTGTTGGCCATGTTTCCTCCGGGCGAATCATCTGTCGACACGCTGCACCATTTCTACTCTTTCTACATGGTCTTGGCGGCTTCGTCGATTACCGGACTTGGACGTCTAGTTCTGGCGTTTCCACGAATCGACGCAAACGTTTTCGATTCCCCCACCTCCACCGTTTAACCTGGTCAGGTTCGCCCTTCTCGGGCCCGGGCGCGCGTCACGGTCGCGATCCGACAAGGCAATAGTGATATCCTGTGATATCCGAAGGAGGCAAAATGGCAGATATCCTCATCCGAGAAGTACCCGAAGACGTGATCGCAGCAATCGACGAAAGAGCGCAGCGCCTCGGCCTTTCGCGAAGCGAATACCTCCGACGCACGTTGGCTCGCGAACGTGACGCCCAATCATCGGAAGTCTCGGTCTCCGACCTCGCCAGCTTTGCCGACACCTTCGCCGACCTTGACGACCCGGACGTCATGGGCAGCGCCTGGCAATGACCGGCTGGTTGATTGACAAGTCTGCACTTGTCAGGCTCTCCACCTGCCCCGACGCAGAAGAATGGGCCTCGCGCATCCAACGGGGCCTCGTACATGTAAGCACCTTAACCAGGCTCGAAGTTGGCTACTCCGCACGGTCCGGCGAGGACCTCCGAAAGGCAATCGCACGCCCTCCACTGAAATCCATGCCGGTCGAGTACCTCACACCAGCAATCGAAGATCGCGCCATCGAGGTGCAGACGGCGCTGGCCGACCGCGGGCAGCATCGCGCTCCATCAATACCTGATCTGCTAATCGCCGCAACAGCCGAACTTGCGCAACTCATTGTCCTTCACATGGACAAGGACTACGACCTCATCGCCGCATCACCGCACAGCCCATCGAGCGCCTCACCTAGGACTTAACGCCGACACAAAGCCCGCAACATCACCCGCTATGACCAGGGCCCGCGATGCAAAGGAACCCCAGCGTCGCAGCCGGAGGTTCTTCTTGGAGCGGAAGACGGGATTCGAACCCGCGACCCTCACTTTGGCAAGGCTATGACATCGGTAGGTTTGCGTCCTCTGGTTCCGCTGAGCAGGGTCTTTCCCGTCGGCTTTTCCCCTGATTCCGCAGAGTCGGCCTGTTTCCTGGAACGATGGTTTAACGCGTTAAACGAACCAGGTTTCGCAGAGTCATCCCGAGTGGTAGTCGACTCACCGAGCAAGCGGGTGCGACGGCCTGCTCGCACAACAGACACTTCGAGACGACCACCAAGCGCGCTTACATACGCGTCGAGCACATCGATCGTGACGTTTCTCGATTTCTCGGTTTCTCGATCGCGACGATCCGTGGTTGCGAGACGCCCATCTGCTCGGCAAGTTCGCGTTGCGTTACACCGGCGCGTTCGCGTAACGCGGTGAGACCGGCGGCAAGACGGAGTTCATCCTCGATCTCGGCAACGCGTTTCTCTGCACCCTCGACGCTGAGGACTTTTTCTTCCCAACTTTTCAAACTCATGATCGCTTTCCCTTTCGTGTCGGTTTCTCAGTAGCGGCTGCTATGTCATGTTGGTGTTCGTCAAACAAGTCATCGGCTATCGGAATATTTGTCCGGTACCAGCCACGCCAATCCCGGCTCTTATCTCCACCGATCAACAAAGATTGCCTTTCGTTGACGATCGAACGCGAACAGCACTCGCATTTCGGTGCGCCCGGTCGCATTCGTTCATGTTCGGATGACGACTCGC
Organism: Acidimicrobiia bacterium; assembly: GCA_031429095.1. Taxonomy (GTDB): domain Bacteria; phylum Actinomycetota; class Acidimicrobiia; order Acidimicrobiales; family JANYDT01; genus JANOYY01. The sequence goes on from JANOYY010000046.1 coordinate 9,569, forward strand.
TACGACCGTGTCGACCAACGGCCGACCCAATGTCGGACCCTCAGAACGAAGGATTCGCACGGCAGCAAGCAACGCTTGCGCGTCAGACTGATCAAGTGAGTCCGCCCAAGCGTCGCAAGATGGGTGGAACTCAACCGACCACTCGCGCGAAGCCACGACATAACACTCCATTATCGAGCGTCGTGTTCTCTCGCCAACGCAACCCCACGCTCCTCGGCGACGCCGTAACCGCCAGCGCACGAACTGAACTCGCGAGCGCGATTTGGCCCCGACGACCAACGACGAACGCCACGCGGTTCTCCCATTACGAGATGGAGCAATATTTCCCGATGGACTATTTCACCGAGGAAGGTCGATGGTGGCTACCCAGCACTCCCGACCGGAAGCTTTGGGGCAAACTGCCGTTCGACGCGGACGCCATCTCACTCGAGATCGACGGTTGGTTCTGGACGGAAGCAGTTACTCCTAGCACTGCGGGTGCGATCGAGTTCGGTTCCCGCAAAGCCGCACCGCGCAAGTCGTTCATGGCAGAACTCGCACAGGCACATCCTTCACACTTTTCGACGTTCAGGGCTTGGCTTCGCGTCATCCGGATCTCGAAGGCGTTTCGACTCTGACGGTCAAGGGCGCGCTTCGGGGCGGTATCGTCACCCAAGACTCGTTCAAGGAAGTGTGGTTCGACCTCGACCAGCTCGAGGCCTGGTGGGACCCGCCGTCGATCGTCGATCTCGGCGATGACAAGCACACCGTCACGGTCGCTGTGTCCGAAGTCGAGCTGGCCTCGATGTCGCTCGCGTCCGCGACTCTGAGGGTTGTGGCAGGGGTCGCAGGCACCCGCGGCGAAGGTCGGGTCGATCTTCAGCGATGGTTCTCGGTGTGCGTCGTTGTCGAGGAACCACAGGTCATGGCGACGCTGGTCGGCGACTACGCCCGGCCGATGCAGGAGTTGTTGATGTTCTGTCTTGGAGAGCCGGTCCGCATAATGGACGTCCGCGTGAGCTTCGTCGATCTCGCCCGAAACGCTGATCAGACGATGGTTCGAGTGGTGGCCCAAGTTGAAGACTGCGGTGAGCATGCTAAATGCTCAGTCCTCCGCGCCTTTCATGTTCCAAGAGTCGTCCTTCCTGTTCGCGTTCCAGGCCGCCGAGGGCACTTCGAAGCTGCTGCACGGAACGAAGGAGCTTCCTAAGAAGGAGCACACCGATCGCGTCAATGAGATCATCCGAGCGCTGGAGAGCGATGGTGTTGGCGCCGCGAACCGCGAATGGGCCCGGCGGCTGCTCAGGAGCCGCAACGACAAGCCTCTGAAGACTGGTGTCGACGAGATGGCGGCTCACGTCGGCCTGGCCGATCTGTTGAACGAGACCACGCTGGGAGAAATCGCGTCCAAGCTACGAGCGCGGGTTGCGCATCCGGGCGCAGGTTCACCGAACTACGTACTCAGACATTGGGCGGCGGAACTGCTTCGGTGGGTAGTTCGAATACGCATCCTAATGGTCCTTGTCGAGAACGACGATGCCGTCCGATCAAAGATGAAGGCGAGACACCCCCTTCAACAAACCATCGAACGACTCAACGCAGAACTGATCCAACATCCGGATCGCACGTGACGTGCAAACCAACGGAAGTTGTCACCAACTGACGGGGACGCTTGAAGTTGCGTCGCAATTCGTGCCCGCGTGTGTCTCCCGCAAGAACACCTCAGTGTGGGCAAAACACCGGTCGATTCAGACCCCAGCCGCCAACCCGAATCAAGCACAGATGATTTGCCACTCGCACGACCTCAACCTCGTGGGTTGCATCAACAAGCGATCGTCGGCTCATCGGCCGCGACCAAATCTTGTTCACCGAAAAGCACGCCGATGGAAACCGCGCTCTATCCCCTGCTCGACTTCGACCCGCGTCGCGATCAGTACGTAGGTCGACGCTATTTGCAAGGAATGCATGGGGGCATACCAATCCCAAGGGACGCCGAATTCACCATCTGATTTTCGTGCGGGTCGGGCTCGTGTGCGCGATCGCTAAGTTCACGAAGATGGTTTAGGGCATGGACCACCTTTCCGACTGAACCAAGCAGTTCTCGCCGTTGACCATATGGGATAGCATATGGTATGTCTCGGCGAGAAGTCCTGGTCCAACTTGATGATGCCCTAGTCGACCGTCTCGACCGACTTGCCAAAGCCCTCGACACCAACCGCTCGGAACTGCTGCGCCGCGGTGCGCAGGCTGTGATTGATGCGGAAACCGAACGAGCCAACGACATCGAACTCATCGCAGCCTACAAACGCCAACCGCCCGATGCAGCCCTGGTCCGGTCCGCAGCTCGGCTCGCAGCAAAAACCGCGCCAACGTGGTAGCTCGCAACGACATTTTCTGGGCGGATCTTGGCGAACCGGCCGGACGGCGGCCGGTCTGCGTGCTCACCCGCGATGCCGCGATCTCGGTGCTGACCGCAGTGACCTGCGCGCCGATTACGCGAACGATTCGCGGGATTCAGTCGGAAGTCGAAATCGGACCCGAAGAGGGGCTTCCGGAAACTTGCGTGATCAGCTGCGACAGCGTGCTCACCGTCCCCCTTGATAACCTCGATGAACGCGCTATAGGTCATCTCGACGAGATCAAACGCTCGCAACTCGACCGAGCGCTTCGTTACGCACTCGACATCATCTACTAACCCTGTCTCGAAACACCGTGTCAGGGGAACGTCCTCCGGGTCGGGCTGGTCCACAAGATCAACACCCATGCGGATCGACGAGTTGAACGTGCACTGGTCGAACAACACCGACCTGTCCTCGACGCGAACGAGTTGTTGAAACGGTGGCGTGACCCCGACCATGAACTCCCCCGCAGACTTCGAAGCGATGAAGGACGTCCAGCCCCGCAGACACAGAACGAACTACGGTGAACCATGCGCAAGTCAATCGAGAGCCGCGGATCATCAATCAGCTATAGGACGGCCGGTTCCGGAAAGCCGCTTCTCCTATTGGCGGGCTGGTCACAGTGCGCGGACGATTGGTGGGATGCCGGATACATCGACGATCTCGCCGGTCAATTCAAAATTGTGGCGATCGACCGGCTCGGACACGGACTCAGCGACAAGCCCCACGACCCGTCGCTCTACCAGGACAAGGGACTCGTGGCCGACTTCACCGCCGTGATCGACGCAGAGGGCATTGAGCGCACCATTGTTTGGGGATTCTCGATGGGCGGCAAAGCCGCCTACTCGTTTGCAACGTTGGAACCTACCCGGATTTCCGCAGTCGTCGTGGGCGGCCACTACCCACATCCGGGCGGTGAGGCTGTCCGACAGGGATGGATCGAGTTCGGCCTAAAACTGAGCACGCCCGAAGCGGTAGCCGGTTACCTCCGTCAACTTGGCATGGCCGAGGACATCCTCGCGGCCACCATGGAGCGCAACGACGCGGCCGCCCTCGGAGCATCGTGCACTGGCGCAGCCGAGTACTTCGCCGACGCCGCCGACGTACGCGTGCCAAGCCTTTGGTACTGGGGTGAAAACGACAGTGACCGGTTTCCCGAAGCGGCCCTCGACCTAGCTCGACAGCTCAACATCGAGACACACGTCGTTGCGAACGCGAACCACGCTGAATCCTTTCGCAAGTCAGCGGACGTGCTCGCATTCGTACTGCCGTTTCTTGAACGACTCGATTAGCTCCAAAATTCGTCGTAGGCGCTCGGGTTCTCGTACACAAATCGAGCCTCTTTGATCAGCCCGTCTGAAAGCTCGAAGACCACGAACTGACGCTCCTCCATCGCCCGGCCATTCCGCCCGCCGCGACCGGTCGCCGATCGTCGAGACGATCTTGGTGAGCTCGTGTGCGAAGTGGTCGATCCACCGGACTTCAGGTTTGAGCCACCGGGCTGATGCCGAGACCTCGGAGGTGATCGACCACATTCGCCTACCACTACATCGAACGGCTCCGCACCGAACTCGACCTCGCATCATCGCCTGCTACGCCACCACATGAGACTCAACGGCCCCCCTTTGACGGAACGCAGAACGAAGTAGAACCGGACTCCGACGCTTTCGAACTCGTCAGGGTTTACGACCCGCGAAAGCAAGCATCTTCGTCTGCAAGTCGGCGTCCGCATCGACACCCACTGCGTCCACGTATCGGCCCGCCGACCGGACAAGTTCAACCGGCAGGTCCTGCAACCACTGATAGCACGAGGCGACGGCATCGACCGGAAGCGCTTCGCTATAGCCAATCGCCCGAGCAAGATCCCACGTGTGAATGAGCAAATCATTCGTGCAAACATCAAGGCTTGGATCTTCGACATCTCACCGAGCGGCCCAACATTTACTGTTCCATCGAGGACGCCCTCCCCGGAAAGCAATTCCGTCATCGACTCACAAACAGCGGGCCAGTCAACCGACTCCGATCGAAGACCAAGTAGTCCGCCAAATCGCACCTGCGTGCCGACTGCATGATCGACCAGTTGTCGCACCGTCCACGCGTCGCAAGGTGTCGCGCCCTCCCACTGATCATCACCAACAGCGCCAAGGCGGAGCGCGAACGCCCCAGCGGATTCGTGCCAGCGGTCTGCAGCTTCGCTCATAGTTCCCCCGATAGACGTCGGCGATGCTAACCGGGCCACGCCGATGTGGCAAGGAGACGAACTTCATTCCTCGATCAGCAATCCCGATACCGCCCGTCGGACGCGACGGGCGGCAGACATCAAGCAGCCCTTTGACAAGTGCAGAGAAGAAGCCGGACACGTCCTCGCCCACGCACCCGAGATCCTTACCGAGCCCGTCTGTTGAGGCAACTAGGAAGTCGAGGCCGAACCGATTGCTTTTATCGTCTCCGCCACCACCCTTGGGCTCGACACCGGCCAGTACTCCTTCCTGTGACGTCGCCCATGGGTTCTCTCGGCGCCGGAGAACTCGCAGCAGTCCAGCCTTCGGCTCAACCACCACAACCCGGTAGCCATCGGTCGTGCGCTGCACGGCGATCGACACCTTTCCCGACACGAGATCCACGTCAAGATGCCCCGCTCCGCCCGGGGTGCGGGTCGTCGAGGAGGGACGCGGGAGGATGGTCGCATGCGACTTTCGATCTTCGGCTCCAACCTTCCCGGCTGTGTGTTCTGTCGGCCCGACGGCTCACTGATGACCAACGTGCACGTCGGGGTCCAGGTGGGACGCGAACCTGCTCAGCCCGTGAAGGCGGACGCGTCCGAGGTCCACTGGGAACTCGACATCGACGCGATCGTCCGCGACGGGCAGGTCGACTTCCGCGGGCCGGCGGTCCAAGGCAAGCGTGGCGAGCGTTTCATCTACCTCACGTGGGGAGAGGTGAGAGGAGACAACGAGTTCGAGATGTTCCGACGAGCCAAGCTGATGCTGAACCGGATCGATGCGAGCGTGGTGGGATCGGCGATTGATGCCGATCGCCTGCTCGCCAGAGTTGATCTGACCGGCGATGACGGCGGACCTCGGTGCGCGAGGGTGGACCTTCCCGCGATCGAGTGGTCAGTCCCAGCGTCGTGACTGCAGCCCACGTCGCCGGTGTATCCGCGGCGCGCAACTTCGCTCAGCACGCCCTCGTCGGCATTCACCTCATCGCGCACCGGGTTTCGACATCCACCGAGCGTCGCAGAAACAGGATTGGAACACCCGTCTATCTTGCGAAGTGCAACGCAGGCGACGGGTGAGGCCTTGGCTTGTCGGCGGCCGGGTCAGGCGAGCGTGAGCCACTGACGTCACGAGTTGCGCCATGCGTCCGCTTGGGGCCCGAGCCCGTGGGCGCGGTCGGCGCGCGCTTGAATATGCGTCGGTGGATACCGAGGCGCAAGTCTCGGCAGACTCCCGGACCCCAACGGACTGTTCCGGTCACTTCACGCCGCCCGATTCGGGGCGGGATTGACGGTCCGTGGACTTTTGAGAACCGGGCGGATGATCTCAATTTTGTTCTCACATGCGCGCATACGTTTCTAAACGTCGGCTAGCGCCTGAGCAAACGCAGCCGCCTCGATCGGCGTCAGTGCGCGGCCCGGGGTGGGGGCAGTGCGTGGTCGTTCTGCCTTCGCCCCTTAGCGGGGATCCGGCGACGCAGCGGGCACCGAATCGTCGACCGTTGATGCCGTCGGAGCATTGTGGCTACAGTGGTGGTCACAATGAGAGGAGTCGCACATGCGAGCGATCGGAGTACGAGAGTTCAGAGACCAAGCGACATCGCTGTTGGCCGCTGGCGAGACGTTGGTGATCGAACGGCACGGTGAGGCGATCGGTTTCTACGTGCCGATTCAGGCAGTGGATCGTCGTCGGGGTCGTGATGCGCTCGGACGACTTGGCAGCCTCGTCGACGACGTGCTGCAGCGCAGTGGGCTCGATGAGGAGGAGTTGATCCGAGAGTTCGTCCCGACGCGACGCTCTCGTTGATGCGGCTGGCGGTCGACACCAGCGTGCTCGTCGGCGAGCTGTTGCGCAGCGCTGGACGCGCCCGGCTCGGCGACGGGCGAATCGAGTTGTTCATGCCCGAGCGCATGGCCGGCGAGTTGTCCGTCGAACTGCCTCGCAGAATCAGCGCGTTCGTTCGTCGTCGAGGGCTGCCTGACAGGGTGGGTGCAGAACTCGCGTCGGCATGCCGGGAAGCGGTCGAGGCCAACATTGTTGTGTTGGACGAAGCGGTCTACGCCGGTTTCGAGGCCGAAGCTCGGGCGCGATCGCTGCGTGACCCGAACGATTGGCCCGTCGTCGCGACCGCCCTGGCGCTGTCCGCCTCAATCTGGACCAACGACAACGACTTCCTGGGCACAGGCGTCGCCACGTGGACCACCACAACGCTCCAAGCCTGGCTCGATCGACAACCACCGCAGCGCGGCTGACCGACTGCCATGCCACGCCGAAACCACGCACACAATCGGGCCTGATTGGGCGGATCGACACGCTGATTCAGGCGAAACTGTTCCCGTGTCCGCCTCCAAGTACGCGCAAGTTGAACGTGAACGTCGATTCTTGGTTCGGGAGGTTCCTCGTGCCGAGCCTTGGGCACGCCGAGCGATCACGGATCTGTACCTCGAGGGGACCCGTATCCGATTGCGGCAAAGCGTCGGAATCGTTGATGGCCAAGTCGAAGTCGTACGCAAGCTGACGCAGAAGCTTCCGGACGTCCTTCCGGTCGGCGGCCGACGGGGCACGATCACCACCATGTACCTCGATGAGGCGGAATACGAAAGCCTGTCAAGCCTCTCC
>JANOYY010000047.1:0-69866 GCA_031429095.1 Acidimicrobiia bacterium
CAGCCGTGGCTTCAAAATTGCGATCAAGGGGACGAACATTTCGGTCGTGAAGGAGGAGCTGCACGAGGCCTCGACTCCGAACCTCACGAATCAGTTCACCAACATCGAAGCTGCACTTCCCGATGTCATCCTGCTTCAGACCACCGGAACCTTTTGCACCCAGGCAATGGCGGAAATCGAGAAGCGGAACTTCAACGGCAAGGTCATGATGTCGGGTACGTGTGGATCGCTCTCCCAGTTCTTCAAGCCACTCATCGATCAGCGACTCACCGGCAAAGACACCTACATCCTGAACTATCTGAAGGACATCAACGACGCCGAGTGGCAAGATGACTCCTTCGTCAAGCTGGTAAAGGCAACCCTGAAGGCGCAGGGCCTCGATCCCTCGCAGTCGACCTACGCCACCGGGTGGGTCTTTGCCTGGTACTACGTAGAGATCCTCAAGATCGCTGCGACGTACGAAGGTGGTATGAACCGGGCCAACATCATGTTGGCCGCCCGTGCGATGGACAAGTCCATGCCACTGACTCTCCCAGGCGTGACGAACAAGGTAGACGGCATGAAAGACGCCTACTACAACGAGGCCGCCCGCGTTGCCCGCTACAAGATCTCCGACCCGAAAGTTATCGGGACATGGTTCCCCCAGGGTGCCGTCATCAACAAAGAGGGTTCCCTCGGTACGTACAAGAAGTTCAAGGACGCAACGGGCTGAGCCATTTCGAGTTCATGCAATGACGAGAACGGAGGGCTTCGGCCCTCCGTTTTTGCTTTCCTTTCCTGCGTCGAATCGCATTCGCAGGTCATTCGTTGACATACTTTCCCGATGACCCTTTTCCTTCAGCGCCTCTTCGACGCTCTCGGGAACGGCGCAGTGTACGCAGCGCTGGCTGTCGCATTGGCGCTGGTTTATCGCTCGAGTGGGCATCTCAACTTTTCGCTCGGCGAGGCCTCCATGTTCTCGGTGTACACGGCCCTGATCCTCCGCATGGAGCCAACCCCCCGGCTTCGCCCCACGCTGTGGGCGGCGGAGCACCTCGGGACTCCGTGGCCACTCCCGATAGCCTTTGTGGCTGCTGTAGCGGTCGGTTTCTCTATTTGTTGGCTGACGCACCGGCTCTTCCTTCGGCGGACTTCCGGAGGCTCCGTGGCGAGCGTCGTCGGTGCAACCATCGGCGTGAGCTTGCTTCTGCTCGGACTGGCGCGCCAGACGATGGGAAATGCGTTCTGGGCCTTTCCAACGCCCTTCCCCCAAGGACCGAAAGCGTACGTATCAATTGGAGGTGCACGCCTCTGGTACGAGAACGTAGGAATTATCGTGACCCTTGTTGTCGTACTCGGCCTTCTTGGATTGATTCTTACGAGAACAAGAATCGGGTTAGCGTTTCGCGCCGTGACGTCGAACCCGGAGAGCTCACGACTGGTGGGGGTGGCCGTCGAACGGACCCTTGCCTTCGGGTGGGGACTCGCCGGTGCAATTGGCGCAATTGCCGGGTTACTCGTTGCCAACAGCACCCTCGTCGAGCCGGGAATGATGTCACGGCTGTTTTTGTTCTCGTTGGCCTCGGCAACAATCGGGGGGCTCGACAGCCCCGCTGGTGCCGCGGTCGGGGGTATTGCGCTTGCCCTCGTACAGACAATGGCGGCGGGCTACATTCCCGCTATCGGTGGCGACATCAGTGTGCTCGTTGCCATCGCTCTACTGCTCATCGTTTTGGTTGTGCGACCGACCGGGCTCTTCGGTCGTCAACGCGTTGTGCGCGTATGAGGCTGAGCATCAGCGCGACCGCGCACGATTCGATGGACAGCCCCATTGAATTCGATACCGCGTTCGGGCGTTCGGGTCGGCGCCAATTCTTTGTGCTCGTGGCAATCGTGGCTCTTGCGATCCCGCCCCTGTTTCTGCCGGCGCTGGCATTGGCGTACCTCACAAACGCAGTGATCATGTCTGTCGCCGTCCTGGGGGTAAACCTGATGGCGGGCTTTGTAGGAAGAGTCGCGCTCGGGCACGGCGCGTTTGTGGGGACGGGCGCATACGTCACCGTGATCTTGTCCGCCGATCATCACTGGCCGATCCTCGCAACCGTCCTTGCAGCAGCGGTGTTCGGGTTCGCGCTCGGCACGGTCATCGCGATCCCAGCTCTACGAATTCGCGGGCTTCATCTCGCGCTGGTGTCGCTCGCCTTTGGCGCGGCATTTGGTCCGGCCGTGAAACGCCTGGAGACCCTGACCAATGGAGCGAACGGCAAAGGGTCGACCGCGTCTTGGGTTGCGCCAACGTGGCTGGGCGAGGGGCGCGACGCAGACATGCGGTGGTGGTTTCTCGCCGTTGTGGTGACCGCCACGATCGTGTTTGTACTTATACGCAACCTCACCGAGGGACGAGTCGGCCGGGCACTTGTCGCGTTGCGCGACAATGAGCTTGCAGCCAAGACCAGTGGCGTTGCTGTTCGGCGCTACACCGTTGCGATGTTCGGAGTGTCGGCGGCCGTCGCCGCGATCGCCGGTTCTCTGCTGATGATCCGACAACCGTTTGCGTCGTATCTCTCCTTCGAGACAACACTGTCGTTACAGCTGTTCGCCGTTGCCACGTTTGGTGGCATTGCGTCGATTCGGGGCGCGCTGATCGGCGGGATTGCGCTCATCGCTGTGCCCTTCATCCTTCGGAGGGCTGGCGTTGAGATCGATTCGAGCATCGTGTTTGGGGCACTGCTCATCCTTGCGGTGTCACTGTTCCCCGACGGCCTGGCGGGAACGCGTCGCCGGGGAACGTCGCGAACTAGGGATTCAACGGGATGATCGTACCCATGTTCATGATTCCATTGGGATCATAGGCGCGCTTAAGAGCTTCGAGCATGGGGTAGGAAGAGCCGTATTCCTCTTTTACCCAACGCGAGCGGGCCTTCCCGATCCCGTGGTGATGAACGATCGATCCACCGAAGCGAAGTGTCTCTTCACAAATGATTTTGATGATGGGGAAGTAGTACTTGTCGTTCTCTTCTTCGGGCTCACAGTCGATGAGGTCGTAGAAGTAGTTGAAGTACATGTTCGTGCCATTGATGTAGCTATGCGACGAATGACCGCCGAGCAGCGTGATGCCACGAATCTCTTCTCGAATGCGAGCAAGTGCGCTGACGTAGATGTCGTTGATCGAACTCCACCCGGACGAAATTTCCGTGGTCCGGTTCACGTTGCGCGTGGTGCGAATTCGCTCATCTTCGCGTGTCACTTTGTCAGGTCCCCATACAAGATCGTCGAACCAGTCCCCGATCAACTTGCTCTCCACGGGCTTGCATTCCGTGAAGCGAGCCACAATCTCGGCGATCCCTTCGGCAGTTGCTTTCGCGATTCCCGGGTTGCCTTCAGCCATAAACAGCAAGACACAGTCGTCGGCGGCTGCGAAGTTCGAGAAGTGCAACTGACCGTCTTCGGGGTCGTAGAGACGGGCGACAGAAGGTTTGTAGCCAGCAACCATGACTTCGCGCAATGCTTCGAAGCCGACCTTCATATCCTTGAGAGTCCAACCAAGGAATGTGTTGTTCTCCGGCATGTACGGGAACAGCTTCACCGTCACCTCGGCAATGAAGCACAGCGCCCCTTCGTTGCCGATGACGATGTGGCGGATGTCGGGGCCCGCAGCGCGTCGGGGTACGTTCTTGATACGGGAGACCTGTCCTCCGGGGAACACCACTTCGCAACCGACAACCATGTCTTCGATACCACCGTAGAGCGTCGAAAACTGGCCGATGCTTCGTGTCGCAACAAGCCCACCGAGATGGGCGATCGGTTTCGATTGCGGTGAGTGACCGGTGGTGAGGCCCATGGTGCGAGCCTCGTCTTCGAGTTGCTGGAGCGGAACACCGCATTGGACGGTGGCCTGCATGTTGTAGGCGTCGATCTTGATGATCTTGTTCATGCCCGAGCCATCGAGGACAATCGAGTTTTCGACCGGTGTTTCAAGTCCGCCTTCGGTGGCTGTGCCTCCGGTCCGCGCGACGACGTTCACCCTATGCTCGTTGGCGAACGCGAGAACAGCCGATGCCTGTTCGGTGCTGTGGACGACCGCAACAGCCGCCGGCACGGGCATCGTGTACACCTCGAAGATGTTCTGCAGTTTGCGGAAGTTGTCGATGCTCCGCTGACGCAGCGTGTGTTCGTCGGTGATGACCTGTTCAGGCCCGAGGATCTTCTGGAGATGTTCAACGATTGATTCACGAGAGAGGGGCATCGGAGTTCCTTAGGAGGGTCAGTGGAAGATCGGAAAAGCGCGGGTGAGGAGCGGGTCAGTGGCGGAACGAATGTCTCGGTACACGGTTTCGTTCATCTGCGAATAGATGGCGTGGTGTTGCGCATTTGGTGTGAACGTTTCGCGGGCACCGGTCATGTTCGCGGCCGCAGTCTTGATGTCGGGATACACCCCGGTTGCTGCAGCCACGCAGATTGCTGATCCGAGGCTGGCACCACCTGACCCGAGACTGCGAGCGGCGGGTATCCCGAACACGTCGGCGAAAATCTGCAGAAAGAGGGGACTGCTTGATCCACCGCCCGAGACAACAATCCCCTCAAGGCTGATGCCAAGTTCTGTACACATAGCATCGACGTGTTGCTTCATCGTAAGAGCGATCGCCTCAAGAATCGAACGATACATGTGACCGCGCGTATGCCGGGCATCGAAGCCGATCATGATGCCTTTGCGATACGGCTGGTCGGTTGGCGCAAGCCAGTCGAGCACCGTCATGAGACCGTCGCTCCCGGCCCGAACCTGGCGAGCTTCTCGCTCGATGTACTCCTCCCGCGAGAGTTCGAGCGATGACGCTCGGTCTGCGACCTCAACCCCGAGAAGATCGAGGAACCATGTCAGGGTCCACATGCCGCGACGGACTCCGCTGCTTTCGTACAGATATTGCTTTGGGGCGCACGCAAAGTTGGTCCAGAAGTTGGCGGGAGACCGGTGATTCTGCGTTCCCTCCACCATGGCGCAGATGTAGGTTCCAAGCGACACGAGGGCGGTCGTTGGACCAAGAGAACCTGCGCCCAGCATTTCCACTGCTTTGTCGTTGGCCGTGGCCACCACGGGGATACCAACCGGGAAACCCGTAGCCTCCGCGGCCGCCGCGGCGATCGGTCCAATGATCTCTCCGGGCATCTGCAGGTCGAACAACATCTCGCGTGGCACGCCGAATTGCGGATAGATCGACTTGTCTGTGCTCCATTGCCAGGTGTCACTGTCGATCGGCCACTGCATGGCTATGTTGTTGGCAGCAGTGTCTTTGAAGACGCCGGTGAAACGATGTGCGACGTAACCCGATGACGTCGTGGCGTAGGCAACAGATGGATCGTCTGGAAGGTACGGCTCATACGCGCGGTCGTCCATCCAACTGATGACCGGTTCGACGAGCGAACCGTCGGCCCTCATGAATGCTTTATTGCAACGAATCGGGCAAATACCGACCCCCACGATGGCGGAGCGATCACCCGTGAAGTTCGCCATGGCGTCGCGGCTGGCCCCCACGATCGCGTCCCAAAGGTCATCGTCGGGGTGCACGACGACACCGTGGCGCGGGCGGCTCATCGGCCGGAGGGCTTGGTGGCCCGTGGCCAGTGCGTGGCCAGCCTTGTCAAAGACAACCACCTTTGCGCTTTGGGTGCCACAGTCCACGCCTATGAGGAAAGGTCCGTCCATCGTCTGCGGTCGGGAGTCGTCCGGTAGTTTCGAGGTTGCGCTAGCGAACTAGGTAGCCGCCGTCAACGGCGAGGACGTGGCCGTTGACGTAGGCGGAGGCCCGGCTGGCGAGGAACACGACCGTACCCATGAGGTCAAGCGTTTCGCCCCATCGCCCGGCAGGGATGTGATCGAGAACCCGCTGGTTCGTCACGGGATTGCTCCTCGTGTTCTGCGTGATCGCAGTGGCGTAGTACCCCGGTGCGATCCCGTTGACCTGAATGTTGTGTTCGGCGAGTTCGTCGCAATACGCCTTCGTGAGACCGGCGATGCCGTGTTTGGTGGCGGAGTACGCCGAAGACATGCGACCACCGAGAAAGCTGAACATCGAGCAAATGTTGATGATCTTGCCGCTGCGCTGGGGGACCATGTGCTGGGCCACTTCAAAGCTCATTTCGAAGGCTGCCGTGAGGTTCACCTGAATGGTGGCGTCCCATGGACCACGGTCGAAGGCAAGCACCTCGGCCATCGGGCAGACGCCGGCGCTGTTGATCAAGATGTCGACGCTACCGAAACGAGTCACGCATTCATTGACAACGGCTTTCGGCACGCCAGCACCGGTGATGTCGGCCGTCATGAATTGATAGGCGACTCCCTCGGCTGCAACGAGGGGCCCCGTTGTTCCGTCGTCGTCGAGAATGCTCGGAACAAACACGTTCGCACCGCCCTTCGCCAGAGCCAGGGTGAAGGCTTGTCCGAGCCCGGTGTTCCCCCCGGTCACGATGGCGTTTTTGCCAGCAAGGCTGAAGTAATCCATCGCGAAGTCCGCAATCATCATGGAGCAAGTCTATCGGTCGGCACTGTTTCACGGAACGATCGTGACGGGAACTCCAATGTGACCAGCGTAGGCGCCCGCGCCAAGATGAGACCATGAACGTGACTGAAGCCGTAACCAAGCGGATCTCGACCCGTGCCTTCCTCGACACCCCCGTGGGTGCCGACGATCTCAGGGCCATTCTGGAGACCGCTCGATGGTCGCCTTCGGGAGGCAATGTACAACCGTGGCACGTCTACGCGTTGAGTGGCGCGTCAATGACGGCCTTTCGCGAGGTCCTCCAGAGTGACAGGACGGCCAAACCAGCCGGGGACCGACCCGACTTCCACATGTACCCGCCGGAGCTGAAGGAGCCCTACCGCAGCCGCCGCTTCAAATGTGGTGAAGATCTCTATGCGACCATAGGAATTCCCCGTGAGGACAAACCAGCAAGGCTCAACCAGATGGCGAAGAATCTCGATTTTTTCGGCGCACCAGCCGCGTTGTTCTTCGCTATCGACAAGACGATGGGACAGGGACAGTGGGCCCACCTCGGGATGTTCATGCAGACCGTTGCACTCGTCGCCCAAGAGCACGGGCTTGCGTCTTGCATGCAAGAGTTCTGGATGACTCGACATCAGATGGTTCGGTCGTTCTTCGCGGTCCCCGACGAACTCCAGTTCTACTGTGGCATCGCCATCGGGTACGCGGATACGGAACACCCGATCAACAAACTTCGAACCGACCGGGCCGCGGTGGAGGAGTTCACCACGTTCCTGTCGTAGCAGTCGCCTCCGGTCATTGATTCGGACGCACGAGGATCTTCACGTGATCCTGCGGGCTTGCCAAGTCGTCGAACGCCTTGGCGACGCCGTCGAGACCGACTTCACCGGTGATTAGTGATGCGGCGTCGATGCTTCCGTCCGCAATGGCGTCGAGTGCCACTTTGAACTCAGCGGGAGTCCACCCGAGCACGAAGGTCAGCTGGAGTTCTTTGTTGATCGCAATTGCTGGCCGGAACGTGTCGGGCTGCATGCAGAGTCCGACGATGAGAATTTCGGAGTGTGACGGAGCAGCGATTATCGCCTGTTCGAGCATGCCGGGCACGCCGACCGCATCGAAGAGCGTGGTGCGTCCGGAACCGCCGCCCGAACGCCACGCCTGTATTGGCTCCGCTGACGAGGGATCGACAACAATATGTGCACCTAGGGCCAGCGCTCGAGTGCGTCGAGCCGGTGAGAAGTCCGAGGCCACGATCAAGGGCACCCCTCGAAGCTTCAGCGCAGCAATCACGGCGAGCCCAACTGGTCCGCAACCAAGCACGACTGCGGAACGGAACTCGGCGGCGCGAGACCGATCTACGGCATGAATGCCAACAGCGATTGGCTCGGTCAGCGCCGCGGTGCAAGCGTCGACACCGGAGGGGATCGGGATCACGCCACTGCCATGGACGAGAAGGCGTTGCGCAAACGCTCCGGGAAAGCGGTTGGAGTATCCAACGGCTGCGAGTGAGCCACCCGGAAGTGCCACCGGGTGAGCGACGACCTCGGTTCCAACCGAGAGGTGTTCGACCCCTGCACCCACTTCAACGATCCGCCCCGAGAACTCGTGGCCCATCACAATGTCGGCGTCGGGGTCGAACATGAACAGCTTGAAGTCGGTTGCCTTTGCGGCCTCGACCAAGTCGTGCCCGAACTTTCGGGCGTGTAGGTCGGATCCGCAGATTCCGCACGCAATCGTTTCGAGCAGTACGTGTCCGGGCAGTACCGGTACTTCGCCGACGTCGTCGACCACGATGTTTCCGTGCCGAAGCACTGCCGCTTTCATGACGTTACAGAAGGGTGCCGTCGTCGGCTTCGTACACGTGGATTATTCGACTCACGAGTTCGAACTTCCGATCCGGCTTCGGTGCATTCGCTATCTCAGCGATATGAGCATTGAGTGCCGCCCGATCAACCCACCGTTCGGTGAGTACAACGAGCGTGTCGTCGATTGGGTCAGCAGTCATGGTGTACGTGATACATCCGTTCTCCGCCCGAGAGTGCTTCATGCCGGCTACGCGAGAAGCAATGAAGGCGTCGCGATCTTGAGGAAGGAGGTGCATTGTGCCGATAACGATGACCATGCCTTCAACCTATCAGGAACACGTTTTGGGAGGGAAGTTGAGCTGAGGAGTCAAGACTAATATGTATACATATTACTGTTCGGATTGGTCGACGCCCGTCGATGTGCGAAGCAGTTCGAACGACGCGACGATGATCCAGAGATCGCCGATACTGACACCGAGACGCTGGAACAGGCCATGGGTCGGGCCGAAAATGGTCGCGCCGAGGCAGAAGGCCGTTGACAGGCCGGCGACGCGAGACACCGCGGCGGCCCGAGGTCGACCGAGCTCGCGCAAC
This sequence comes from Acidimicrobiia bacterium, assembly GCA_031429095.1. GTDB lineage: Bacteria > Actinomycetota > Acidimicrobiia > Acidimicrobiales > JANYDT01 > JANOYY01. The sequence continues at coordinate 8,876 of JANOYY010000047.1, forward strand.
TGGGGTGCGGCCAGGAGGCTGGTCGCCGCGAGCGTGATGTAGCCGGTCGTTGCTGCCACTCCATGCATGGCGTCGACAGTCGAGGAGTGATCAAGTGGGAAAACGGCGACGCCGAGCGTTGCGATAGCGGTGGCGGTTGCGCTGATCCACGCTGCTCCGGGTACGGCACTACGGAGCGCCTTCGCGAAGGCAAGAACTCCGACGGTGAAGGTAACGAATCCCGTGGACATGAGAACGCGGGTGTCAGCGTCCACCGCAGCTAAGCGACTGATTGCATCGTTCACCATCGAGTAGCCATCGGTTGTCAACGAGCCAATGAGCCATGCTCCTGCAAACCCGGCGGGTCCAATCACGCCACCAAGCGCACTGAGCCGGTCCGCCTTTGCGCTCATCGGGCGTCGTGCGGGAGCAGTCGATACACGAAGACGGAGGCGGTGAACACGATGACCGCCGCGAGAAGCAACGCAAGTGACATTCCGGAAAGGTACGCCTTCCTGGCCTGCTTGGCGAGCGCCGCCCCGTCGGGTCCGCTCAGAGTTCTCGACGCGTTGACGGCCGCCGACACACTACGAGATGCGACATCGCGAGTGGCCGAGGAAAGCGAGTTCAGTGACGGGCGGAGCTGTGAGGAGTATCGAGATGCAACGATGCTCCCGAGTACGGCAACGCCGAGTGCGCCGCCAAGCTCCCGTGTCGTGTCGTTCATGGCCGAGCCAACGCCGGCCATGCGTTGCGCCACGCTCGAACTCAAACCAACAATCGACAGGACAGCACCGAATGGGTCGAGCTTTCCCTGCACCGGATCGCGAGTCTTCGGCAAGATCATGTACCCCGCGATCAATGCGAATGCGATGACGGGAATGTTGATCAAGTAGACCGATCCCCACCAGAAGTGCTCTAACAGGAATCCACTGATTACCGGCCCAAATGCGCCGCCCGCGAACGCGATCGCCGACCACATGGCGATCGCCTTTGGGCGTTCGGCGGGAGGAAACACATCAGTGACAATCGAAAGTTTGGCCGACATCACGAAGGCGGCCCCGAACCCCATAACGGCGCGGGCCGCAATGGTGGCGGACGCGTTCGGGGTAAACGCGGCGACCAGAATCGCTCCGAGGAACACGACCAATCCGAACTGCAATGCGCCCTTGCGCCCGAAACGGTCGCCGATTGCACCCGCCGATAGGAGTATTCCGGCGAACACGAGCGAATAGGCGTCGACGATCCATTGGAGCTGGCTCGTTGGGGCTCCGAGGGCCCTCGAGAGCGTAGGAAGCGCGACGTTGAGCGAGGTGTTGCCCACGATCACCGTCATCAGGCTCGTGCAGAGCACGACAAGAATCCACCATCGTTGGGGTGGCCCTCGATGCTGTCTGGACGCTCCGGTGGCAAAGGGGGGAGACTCGATGTCAAGGCCGCAGTCTGCCCGCGCAGGGGCGGTTTCGCAAAGCGTAGCCAACCGCGTCAGGGGAGTAGGCAACCGCATCAGGGGAAGTGTGGTTCCGAGGTGCTAGCGACGGATCAAGCACCTCAGAACCGCAGAGAACGACGTTGCTCAGGGCGAATTGTCGCGAAAAGCTTCGACACGAGCGGACCATATCGCGTGGCATCGTCTTCTGGCCGATTTCGGTAATGCCTTCTACGCTCGAAACGTGGTCCAGCGAGACGGTTGCCGTTGCGAGAAAGTGCGAACATACGGGAATGACTTCGTGTTGTTCGCCTTCGCGCGAACCCGACCAAAAAGATGATGCGACGCGAGTGCCCGGTTCGGTGCGAAGCGTACGGGGCCCCGACCCGGAGATGGGACTCGAACTCATCTCGCTTCTCGCCGCAACGTTCACCCTCGGCGAAAGCAGCGCCATCGGGTACTCCGCCGACGGTGAGGCCGCCGTCGACGCAACCGTCGCCAGTTTCGAAATGGCGTCGACCTGCGTGACCAACGAACAGTTCGCCACGTTTGTTGATGCGTCGCAATACATTACCGATGCAGAGCGATTCGAGTGGTCCTTCGTGTTCGGGGGGTTGTTGCCCGACGACTTTGTCGACACCCGTGGTGTTGTCGGGGCGCAGTGGTGGCGGCAGGTCTTTGGTGCAACGTGGTCGCATCCGGAGGGGCCGAACAGTTCCATCAATGATCGTCGGGACCATCCCGTGGTGCATGTGACGCACCACGATGCGTTGGCATTCGCTCAGTGGAGCGGGACACGGCTACCTACCGAGGCGGAGTGGGAGTACGCGGCGCGCGCCGGTACGACCACGACGTGGGCGTGGGGCGACGAATTGGAACCGGGGGGTCAACACAACATGAACGTGTTTCAGGGAACGTTTCCGCATCACAACTCGGTGGCCGATGGGTGGATTGCTACCTGTCCGGTGCGCGCATTCGCGCCGAACCCGTTTGGTATGTGGAACATGGTGGGGAATGTGTGGGAGTGGACGGCCGATGCGTTTGTGCCATCGGTTCGCCACCTCGTCGCGCAAGCCGATCTACCGGTGTTGATGAAGGGGGGTTCGTACTTGTGTCATGCGTCGTATTGCCGTCGCTACCGAAGTGCGGCGCGTATGGGTTCTGCGGCCGATAGTTCCTCGAGCAACGTCGGGTTTCGGGTTGCTCGCGATTCGGTGCCGTCCCCCCGGACGTTGGGTCAAATCTCGTTGGGAGGCGACCAGCTCTGACCCAACGTGCGGTGAAACTGGTTATGGGCCGAGCGGTCGCCCTTCTGACGGGCGATCGAAGGAGCCGTCGCGGTATTTCGATACATCGATCGCCATTGCGTCGAGAAGGCAAGTTACGTTGCCGTGGTGTACGCACACCCGGTGGATGATCTTCCACTCGTCATTGCGTTTTTCGTAGCGGTCGAGGTAGCGGCCGTACCACGTGTCGATCGCCCCGTTCTCGACCCGGCAAAGGTGCGTGACGTTGTACAACTCGCCGCATGCGCTGATCCCGTCCCCGTCGAGCTCGATCTGGTGGTTGTAGATCGAATGCATTGTCCAGCTCCAGCGCCGGTGCGCTGGCATGCAGTATTCGACGAATTCGTGAGCATTGCCGGAGAAGGGACCGTGCTCATCAATGGCTTCGGGCCAATAGGCCGACTTCATCCAATGGGGATCGAGCCGATCGACACCGTGGCAGTACCGCAACGCGGAGTCGCGGATCTGTTCACGGTCCGATAGTTGTTGGAGCGAGTAAGCCATAGTTGTACTCAGCCGGTCTTCATGATGTAGTCGAGCCAGTCGTGGTAGTGCTGCAATCGGACCTCATCGTCGCACAACCGCGCAGTATCAAAGCCGCGTGAGTTGGCCGTGCCTGTACCTTCTCCACGGTTCCTCCTTGAGGGCTGTGCTTCAGCTCTCCCCGTGATCATTGTCGATCGGGTGGGGATGTCGCCAAGTCCAGCCTTACCAAATTCCCACCGAGGACTTACCGAAATCCGCGCCGTTTCTAACCTCGCGTCCCCATTGTGGTCTGCATCGGCACGACTGTGTCGCCTACTCCCCAAAAGGACATCGTTATGAAGACAAAGATCAAGACCCGAATTGCTGCCGCCGGACTCGTCGCAACGGCGATCGTTGGAAGCCTTGCCGTAGGTGCAAATCCTGCGTCCGCCCAAACGGCGACGACAACCACAACGGCAAAATCCGCAACCTCGCACTCCGATGCACGCGCCGCTGACCTCGCTGACCTGGCGAGTCGTCTCGGAGTTTCGGTGGAAAAGATCCAGACGGCTGAGAAGGAGCAGGCCAAGGCCGACGTCGACAAGGCTCTCGCTGCTGGCACCATCACGGCGGCCCAGGCGACAACGCTCAAGACGGCAATTGATCAGGGTATCGGTGGAAAGCACGGGCTTCGAGTACCTCGGTCCAGTTCGACCACTCGTCCGACCGACGTCGAACGCCAGGCAGCAGCCACCGCTCGTGAAGCGGACCTTGCTGCGCGAATCGGTGTAACTGCCGATGCGCTCAAAGCGGCACGGACTGCCCACGCAAAGGCGCGAATCGATGCGCAGGTCACCGCCGGGCGCATCACTGCCGAGCAAGCAGCGACCCTCAAGACGGCAATTGACCAGGGCCTTGTCGGCGGACACGGCTTTGGTGGCCACGGCGGTGGTCGCGGTGGCCATGGTGGCCAGGGTGGTCGCGGTGGCCACGCTGGGCGAGGGCGCTAACCAACAGGTCGTGCTCCGGCATTTCGGAGCAGTTCGGCCATGTCGGTGTATCCCCTCGACGTCGCGTGGCCGAGCGCAGTAACTCCCGAGGCATCCCCGAGGTTCACGTCGGCGCCTGCGTCCACGAGGATCTTGACGATGGCTAGGTGACGGGGTCCGCCGTCGCCGAGAATGACGGCTTCAAGAAGCGCTGTCCAATGAAGGTTGTTGACGTGGTTCAGCGGTGCATGCGCTGCCACCAGTACACGTACTGATTCGACATTGCCGAGATGGGCGGCTGCGATCAGCGCGGTTCCGTCGTAGCGACTCGTGATGTTGGTCGCTTTTGCGCCGTACCTGAGAGCGACGCGAATTGTCTCTGGATCGTTCGCAACGGCAGCGATCGTGATGATGTCATAGCCATCGCGTTCGAGTGCGTTGGGTTTGGTGCCGTTGCGCAGGAGGGTGGCGAGTGTCGTGCGACGCCGAAAGTGCGCCGCAACATGGGCCGGTGTTCTCCCGTAGCCATCAATGGCGTTCGGATTGGCACCATTTGCGAGAAGCTTTTGCGCTGTTCGGTTGTTTCCGCTGGCTGCCGCTGCGAAAAGGCCACGGTAGGCCCGGACCTCTGCAGCACTTGGCACCACCTGGGCCGGTGCGCGGACGACGCCAACGACTGTCAGCCAGGCGATGGTGACGACGCCGAGTTTGTGCATCGTGCGCACAGCACTACTCCTTCGCCGCGAACGCGCGGTCGAAAATCTTTCGAGCGAGGTCGGCGCGTCCCGTGTAGACAGCGTCGACGCCCGACGCGGCGAGCTTCTTGAGGGTCTTGGGGTCGTCGACCGTCCACGTGAAGACGGCGAGACCGTGATCGTGGTTCCAGGTGACGAAGTCTCTGGTGGGCCGAGCCGCGCGATACGGCGGCTGTCCAATAGGTGCCGACGAGCACCAGGTGCTTTCGGGGTTGTTTCTCGCTGCACGCATCTCGACGACCATTGCGTCGGTCACGGTGGTGACGACTTCGGGACAGAGAGGCTTGAAATTGTCGATAGCGGCGTCGCCGGCCGAGCTTACGTAGACGCTCTTCGTGCGGTTGAGTCGGCGAAGCAATGTGCACATAGTTTGCTCACCACCCGTCACCTTGAATTCGAGTGAAGTCAAGCGGTTGGGGAAGACGGTCAGCACCTGCTCGACAGTTGGAATGCGCACCTTTCTTCCCTTCAGCGGAAAGTCTCCCTTCGGGCCCGACCACGAATCGCCGAGATCGAAACGCAGAAGCTCCGAATATGTCAACTTGGATATCGAGTTGGATATCGAGCCACCCTTCTTCGTGATGGTATCGAGATTGTCGTCGTGTGCTGCAACAAGGATTCCGTCAGCGGTGACCCGAACGTCGACATCCACAACATCTGCTCCTGCTTTCACTGCCGCTCGGAGCATTTCCACTGTGTTGCCGGGACCGAAATGGGTGCTGCTTGCGTGCGCGACCACGAGCGGCTTGAGCTGGCGAAACGGACTCGGTGCGCACGTTGGTTTTGCGTATGCCCCGCTTGAGTGCGCCGCGAGGCAGCCGCTGAGCATGGCCGCAGTGGCGATTCGGCGCGAAACATGAGCTGTACCCATGATGTCGACACTATCGCCGCCTCGCGCGACTTTCACGCGAGATTGGCACCATCGTGCCCGGTTGGCGTCACAGTGCGGCGTTGGAGCGCACACCCTGGCGCTGTGGTGCCAACTTCACATTTGACGCGCGCCGAGACAGCGAGGACGAGACGACTAGCGGCCACCGTTGACGAGAAGCGTCTGGCCGGTGATCCACGATGCGGCAGGCGAAGCGAGGAACACGACGGCGTTCGCGACGTCCTCCGGTGTACCGAGTCGGCCGAGGGGCACACCGAATCGAGTTGCCAGCTTCGGCAGATCTTCCTCGGTTGCTCCGAAGAACTCCATGAAGACTTCGGTTGGCACCGGACCTGGAGCGACGCCGTTGACTCGAATGCCCCGTGGCGCGAGTTCGAGTGAGAGCGTGCGCGTCAGGCTGTCGACGCCTGCTTTCGCCACCGCATAGGGCCCGTTGTTCGGCGAGCCCTTCAGCGCTGCTCCCGATGAGATGTTGATGATCGATCCGCCGTCTTCAATCACGCGGACGGCGGCACGCGCACCCGTGAACACCGCTCGTAGGTTGACATTGAGCTGATAGTCCCATTGAGCATCGGGCATATCGGCAAGATGACGCGGTGTTCGATCGTCGGCGCCTCCCGCGTTGCTCACCCAAAGCGTGACTCGACCCATTTCCGCTTTCGCACGTTCGGCCAAGCTGTCGACGAACGCACCGTCGGTGATATCGCCGGGAATCGCAATCGCTCGCTTTCCGAGCTTGCGGACGGCCTCAGCGACGTTGTTTATCTCGTGTTCTCGTCGAGCCGTGAGCACGACGTCGCACCCCGCTTGTGCCAATGCCACTGCGATTCCTTCGCCGATTCCGCGACCCGCGCCGGTAACGACGGCAACGCCATCGGCTAAGGCAAATCGATCGAGCACTGTGTCAGTCATGAGGTGTCCTTGTCGAAGAGCAGCCGAGACGGCTGGCGATGTAGGCGAGTTGAAGGGTCAGCGCAGCGAACGATAGCGGTGGGAGGTCCACGGTGACTACTTCGCGTTGGGCGCTGACTTTTCGATGGACGGCGGCAGCGACATAGCGCAGAAGTACGGGTAGACATGTTCGATGACCTCTGATCCGAAAATCGGTCGCCTTCGGACTATCAACGTGGCGGCGGGAATGCTTCACCTTGTCCAGGCAATGGTGGTGTTGGAGCGGCGACATCGGACAGAAGTGGCGGAGACGGCATTCCTGGATTTGTCTACGGGATCCTTGTGTCACTCTTTCTTTTCTTCAACTGCTTTGCGATCACGCAGGTCCTTCAGCACGCAGCAAAAGGTAAGTGGGCCGATTATTTGCGCGGAGAGACCGTTTACATAGTGCTCTCACTTACGGCAAAGAGCGCACTTGCCTGGCAGGTCTTTGCCAACGTGCTCATCCCGAATACCTAGCGGGCGTCGTTTCCCGTAGAGTCATGGCCATGGCTCACGCACGAAGGTTCCGATTCGCCGTCATGGGTGGTAGGGCGAAGTCGGGGGCGGCGTGGACCGAACTGGCCCGCAAAGCAGAAGACCTCGGGTATTCCACACTTTGCGTCGCTGATCATTTCACCGATGGCCTCGCACCGACGCCGGCACTGGCTGCTGCGGCCGCGGTTACGACGAACCTTCGCATCGGGTCGCTTGTCTACGGCGTCGACTTTCGACATCCCGCTGCTTTGGCGAAGGAGGCTGCGACGCTGGACCTTCTGTCCGACGGACGTTTCGAGTTGGGAATCGGGGCGGGATGGATGGACCAGGACTACGACTGGACCGGCATCGCCCGGGATAGACCCGGAGTGCGTATCGACAGAATGGCCGAAGCGATCGAGATCATCCGAGGCCTCTGGTCCGGGTCGCCCGTCGAGCATTCCGGAGCGACGTGGACGATCAACAAGATGGTCGGGACGCCACGACCTATTCAGGCAGGCGGTCCGCCGATTCTTTCTGGCGGTGGCGGGAAGCGAATTCTCGAAACAGCGGCTCGGCTCAGCGACATCGTGTCGGTCAATCCCAACGTGGGTGCTGGCAAGTTCGATACCGCAGCCTGGGCAAGCATTGCTGCCGCGGAGACAGATTCCAAGATGGCGATCGTGAAGAATGCCGCTGGTGAACGATATGCGGACATAGAGATAGCCTTCCTCAACTTCTTCACGAATGTCACCAACGACACCATGACCGCGGCAACAACGGTCGGCGGATACATGGGCGGCGTCGCGCCAGAGGCGGTGCTCGCCTCTCCGAACACACTGGTTGGTTCCGTCGATTCGCTCGTGGAGGAAATCCAATCCCGGCGCGAACGTTGGGATGGCTCCTACATGATCGTGATGGCCGACGCTATCGACGCATTTGCCCCCGTAGTTGCGCGCCTCGCCGGATCCTGAAGCGGAAATTCCGCGTTCCGAAAGGGTCGGCGGTATCCTTCGGCGGTGAGCAGCTCGCAGATTCTCATCAGCAACGCAACAATCATCGATGGCACCGGTGCCGCGCCGCGGGTGAACCAATCGGTGTTGTTATCCACCGAACAGATCATGGCGGTTGGTCCGACTGTCGACGTCGACCGATCCGCACCGGCCGACGCAGTTCGCATCGATGCAACCGGAATGACGGTGATGCCCGGTCTTATCGACACACACACCCACATCACGCTCGGGGAGCCACAGAGCAACGACGAATTGTTCTTCCACCGCGACCCCGCCTACTCCGCGATCCTGGCCGGTTGGCAGGCCCAGAAACTCCTCCGCGCTGGTGTCACGAGCGCGTTTGATATCGACGGCATTCACCACATCGGTCCGGCGATGCGAGATGCCATCGAAAGCGGTTTAGTCGAGGGTCCGCGCATGGTCGCGGGCCAGCACGCGCTGCTAACGGCCGTTGGGGGTACCGCCGGCCGGATGATCCCCGAGTCCGGGACCGCCGCCTATGCAGAGGTGGTCCGCACCCGTGACGAGATGGTCCAAACCGTACGTAGACAGATTAAATTTGGCGCCGACTGGATCAAGATTCACGCGACCGGTCGCATCCCGGGTCGCCCTGGGGAACTGCAGGTATGGACGCTTGAGGAAATGAAAACTGTGTGCGATACCGCGCACGATCTCGGCATCCCGGTGACGGCACACTGCCGCACGGCGCGTTCGACGCGCGATGCGGTGCGTGCCGGCGTCGACCTGGTGCTCCATGCGAGCTTTCTGGGCGAAGGGACTGGTGCCCAGATGATGGGTCGCGAAGACCCTGCGACCCTTCGCGTGTTCGACGAAGCAATGGAGGCACTGCTCGAGCGTCGTGTTCCGATTTGTCCCACGTGGACGTTCCTCGCCAATCTCTCCGATTTTGGTCACAAGGTGGGCGCAAGTTCAGCAGCCATGGATCTGTTTCGTGACGAGATCACGGGAACCGCGGCACGCCTCCGAGAGGCATACGACGCGGGGATCACGTTCACAACCGGCTCAGAAACCGGCTTCTCAATCACTCCGGTTGGCCACTGGCATGCCCGTGAGATGGAGCTGTTCGTGAAGTATCTCGGTATGACTGCGCTCGAAGCAATCACGTGCGGCACGAGAAACGGCGCTGTTGCCATGAAACTCGACGGCCGTGTCGGAACCCTTGAAGCGACCATGCTTCCTGATGTGCTCGTGGTCGACGGGGATCCCCTGGCCGAAATTCGCATTCTGCAGGATCGAGCCCGGATTCGCGAAGTGATCAGCCGGGGTCGACGCGTCGACCTGAATCGACCCTGGCCCGAACGAAGTGTGCGACCTGAGGAAAAGGTCAGCAACTATTCGACCGTCGCGTTGACCTGGGACCTCGTGAACCCCTGACCGATCGCTGGCCAGACCGCCGACTTGGTGCCGAGGGGAAAATGGCGAGAACATGGCTGCAACCGACCCGGCACGGGACCCGAAAACTAGCGAGGAACACATGGCTCAGACACTTGAGGCTCTTACCATTGGTGCTGGACGCGACAAGTCAAAGGTGACCTTTCTCCCCGAGCCCGAGCCACGTGCCCGGACGTACACGGTGATCTCTGTCGACGATCATCTCGTCGAACCGCCCGAAACCTTCGACAACCGGATGCCGGCTAAGTTCGCCGGACTTGGTCCCACGATCGTCGAACACAACGACGGTGCGCAGTACTGGCGCTTTGAGGATCGACTCATTCCGATCGCCGGTACAAATGCCGTGTCGGGTCGACCGCCGTCTGAGTACTCGATGGACTCATCGCGCTTGGAACATATGCGACGCGGGTGCTGGGACGTCCATTCCCGGGTCAAAGACATGGACCTGGCTGGGCTCTACGCCTCGGTGTGCTTTCCGTCTATGGTTGCCGGTTTTGGCGGCGCGCGATTCGTTGAGGCGAAGGATCCCGAATTGGGTCAGGCAGCGGTGCGCGCCTGGAACGACTGGGCGATCGAGGAGTGGGCGGGCGCATACCCGGATCGCTTCGTACCGCTTGCGATCACGTGGCTCGGCGACCCGCACATCGCAGCAGCCGAAGTTCGCCGCAATTCGACTCGAGGTTGTCGAGTGCTGTCGTTCCCCGACCAACCCGAAAAGCTCGGACTCCCGAGCATTCACACCGGATACTGGGCACCGATCTTCGAGGCGTGTGTCGAGACCGGTACGTCGCTGAACCTGCACGTCGGTTCGTCGTCATGGATCTGCTCGGCGTCGAGCGACGGGCCTGCGGAGATCATCACCTCGCTGTTCTTCGCCGGTGCGGCGATCGCGACCGCTGACTGGCTCTTCTCGAAGATCCCACTGCGCTATCCAGAGTTGAAGATCGTGATGTCAGAAGGCGGCATTGGCTGGTTGCCAGCGCTGCAGGATCGCATTGAGCACTGCTTCCGTTACAAGGACTTCACCGGCGGGTGGACCAATGAAACACTACACCCGAACGAAGTTCTTGCCCAGAGCTTCTGGTTTTGCGCCCTCGACGATGCAGCCGGCTTTCAAATGATGGACCGTCTCAACGTCGACCACATCATGGTGGAGTGCGACTATCCGCACACCGATTCAACCTGGCCAGACACCCAGCTGTATCTCGACAAACAGCTCGGTCACCTTCCCAAGGACGTCATCGAAAAGGTGACCTGGAAAAATGCTGCGGACCTCTATGGCCTCAACGTAAGTGCCTCCGTATTGAAGGGAAAATGGTGATGCCATGACCGACGTGCTCGACCCCGCAAAGGTTCCTGTGGACCTCTCCTCGCTAACCGAAGCAGACCCTCGGTTTCGAATCGCCGTCGCACGGCGAATGCTGTACCGAGAAGGTCTCGACAGCCAGATCGGCGGTCACGTGAGCCTGCGGGTTCCCGGTGAGGACGCCTTCTACGTGACCCCCTACCAATACTTCGACGAAACCCTGCCTGAGCACGTCAGCAAGGTGGGTTTCGACCTCAAGGTCATTGAGCCAGCGACGCTTCCGGCGTCGCCCGGAATCAACTTTCACGCCAACGTGTTCCAGGCGCGGCCCGACGTCAACTGCGTGATCCACACCCACGGGTTCTACCAGTCAGTCCTCACCACGACGGGAAAACCGTTTGCGGTGTACTACGACTACGCGTCGTTGTTTCTCGACGACGTGGCGTATTGGAAAGACGATCCGTCGCTCACACCGGACGTTGAGGGCGAACTCATTGCGCAAACATTAGGTAGTAAGCGCGCAATGCTTATGGGCCATCATGGGGCGATCCACGCCGGCGACACCCTTGAGAACACGGTCGCCGAGGCGATGGTGTTTGAGCTGTGTTGCAAGTTTCAGGTGGCGGCCATGCAGGTGAACGGAACGCCGCTCGATGAACCATCGGCTCGGAGCTATCGCAACGCCTACCTCACGTACGGATTTCGAACTCACATGTGGGACGCCAACTATCGGCGTACCAAGCGCAGCGACCCTGATCTCTGGGCGACGCTGGCTGGCGAGAACTTCGGCTAGAAGTCCTCGCCGTCGAGGTGGACGATCTGACGAACGATCCTACCGTCGACGACCTCGTAGGCGTCGGTTCCTGAGGCAACTGTCGTGCCACCATCGACGATCGACCACCCGACGTGAAGCTCCTCGTCGGGGGCTGTCAGCTCCAGAGCCGCAGAACCAAGGCGGCCGGGCACGGTACCGAAATAGTCTGCGATCGCACGTCGTCCGCGATGCTCTACGCCGTCGCGTACGAGGACTGCGTTGCTCGCGTAGTCGGCGGCCATGGCGACAACATCGCGCCGACGAACTGCTGCGATGTGACGCTCCACAACAGCAACGCCACGCTGGGCGGCGCGACGTGCATAAACCGGAAGTATCCTGGCCCGCCATTCGCCGAGATCGACGTAGTCGCGCACGGACACAAGGAGTCCGGCGTCGGCATCGACTTCGAACACGCCGTTGCACAGGACCTCATGCCATTCCCCGTCAATGAGAAAGCGATCGACACGCTCGAGCCAGCCGCGATTGCCCTCGTAGGTCTCTGACACGACGTCCCATTTCACGTCGTCGCACAGCGGCAGTATGCGGTCAAACATCATCATCACTTCGTCGCGACCTGTCGCTGGTGCATTCGGCACGTTCTGCCAGGTGACTCCGCCTGCCAGCCGCGACTCGATCATTATGAGGTCCCGTGACTCGATGGCGGCGAGCACGGCATGGATCACCTCCCGCGTGCGGATTCGGGCTGCCTCGGTATTCGTCATCGCCGCAGCACACCCTGCGATGTCGTGAAGCATCTTCGGGCCAGCTCGCCCGGCCCCAACTCGGCGTACAACACATCGGATTGAACCTCCGCCGTGACCGATGTGTGCGCAGGCATCGCGGCCACGAACTCGGCGAGCTGCAGGATTCCAGTTCCGGGGAGGTGACGCCCGTGACGTGCCTCAGCGATCAACTCATCCTCGCCCATCGGCTGTGCCGTGACGCGCGGGCGGAGCGTGTCGCACAGCTGGAGGTAACAGGGAAGCGACTCGTTGTCGAGTACCCGTTCGGCATCGACTGGTCCATGGCCGGTTCGATACATGTGGAGCGGATCGAAGATGAGCCCGGCGCCGGCCTCTCGGACGAGTGAGGCAGCGTCGTATACGGTCTTCACTTCGGTGAACCCCATCGCCTCGAATCCAAGCAGTAACCCCGGCCGTTCGTTCTCACAGCGGGTCACGAGATCACGAAGTGCACGTAGTGTTTCTGCGGGTGTCGGCAGGTGGCTGGTGACCACAATCCACGATGCTCCGAGTTCGGCGGCGATGTTCACGAGTCGGTGCGCATGTGTGGTCGGGGTGACGCCGAGTCGAATCACCTCGACGTCGAAAAGGGTCATGTTGCGAGCGGCGAGCCGGTTTGTCGCCTTGGCAACAGTATCCGCCGGCTCATCGGGATCGAATCGAAGACCGACGTGGGTGAACCCGGCGTCGGCGGCGTAGTCGACGGTTGCCGCTGGACCGGCAGCCACGATGGTGCCTGGGCTCAACGAAAGCACCCGTGGTGCGATAGCGGGAATCACGATGCAGTCCAGCCCCCATCGACCGGCAGGAGTACCCCCGTGATATACGACGAGCGCTCCGAGAGCAAGAACTCCACTGCGTCGGCGATGTTCGATGGATCACCGATGCGACCGAGCGGCACGCGTGCACTGAGTGCTGCGACCTGAGCCGGGTCGCCGAGGCGATCAGCAGTCATAGGTGTACGTATTACCCCGGGGGCAATCGCGTTGACGCGAATTCCCTTCGGTGCCAGTTCGACCGCGGCAGCCCGAGTAAGCCCCGCGACCCCAGCTTTCGCGGCGACGTAATGCGCCTGTCCCGCTACGGCGTGAGTCGACACGACCGATGCAATGTTCACGATCGAGCCGGGCAGCCCTTCGTTTTGCCATCTCGTTGAGACCACTCGGATCCCCAGGAACGTGCCGGTAACGAGGATCTGCATTAGGCGATCGAACTCGTCCCGAGTGAGATCGGGAATGTCGGCCCGGGTTCGAACACCGGCACAGTTCACCAGCCCGTGGACCGGCCAGGCGTCGTCGACCGCCCGGGTCCATTGCGATTCGTCGGTGACTTCGAGGGGTACAACCCCAACGCCCTTACTTCGGTCGGCCGCGATCACGTCCCATCCGGCGCTGCGGAGAGTGGCACACGTGGCCGCTCCGATACCCGATGCCGCGCCGGTCACGATTGCTCGTCGACGTTGTTCGCTCACGGTCTCCTCCGACTTCGATATGGTCTACTGCCTTGTTTAACGCGCTCAGATGGCTCTGACAAAGTCCGACGCCGTACGATACGGGAATGCGAATCGGAGTGGTTGGCGCGGGAGGAATGGGGTCCGCGTTCGCGGCGTTCCTTGCCGCGGCAGGAGAGGACGTGGTGTTGATCGGACGCTCGCCGGCCCACGCGGGGGCTGTGCGACAGCGCGGACTTCGCGTGGAGCGACCGGACGGATCATTCTCGGTCGAGAGGCCGAAGGCGACATCCAATCCTTCGGAGCTGGAAGCTGGCTCGCTCGATGTTCTGGTCCTCCTCACCAAAACGTTCGATTCTGCTGGAGCCCTGAGTGCCACCGAGCACACGCTGGCCCAGTCCGGTTTCGCTGTTTCGTTACAGAACGGGCTCGGCAACGAGGCTCCCCTGACCGCTCGATTCGGGCCGTCGCGTTCTTTGATTGGGGTCACAACGGTAGGCGCACACCTGCACAAACCGGGGCGGATCACGATCACGCAGACTACTGGTTCGGCGACCTCGAAAACACAGATCGGCCTTCCGCGGCTGGTGGATGCGAGTCTTTCGGACCCGCGCGAGTTCGCCAGGCGGTGTTCTCGGGCCGCCCTTCCGATGACGGTGTCGGACGACGTGGAGCAAGACATTTGGACAAAGCTCGCCCTCGCCGTCATGGGCCCGGCAAGCGCCGTGCTGCGGCGTTCGGTCGTACGCGTGTGGGATCAAGCCGAAGGCCGAGCACTGATCCGCGCGATGTTCGACGAGGTGATCGCAGTGTCGGCGGCCGAAGGCATAGGACTCGACGCAGATGCCGCCTGGGCTCACAGCGTTCAGACCTATGCCGGTACGGGCGACCACACGACCTCGATGTGCACGGATGTGCTGTTGCATCGACGTACGGAGATCGACTCGATGGCGGGAGAGGTCGCGCGCCGAGGTGCGATTCTTGGGGTTCAAACACCAGTGCACAATACTATTTGTTCGCTTATTAAGACCATGGAGGCGACGTACGCATATGACAAGTGAATCTCCCCCGCAACCGGGAAGCGATCAGGTTGATGCGTCGATTGTTCCTCCTGATCTCCGGGCGATCGTTTCTGATGTGATCGACAAGGCCACACACGGCGAGCCGTGGATCGTGGTTACGGGTTGGAACGAGTCCCAGCAGGTGTTTCGTCACCGCGATCTTCGTCAGGGTTTGTACGACGAGGGCAAAGCGCTCATGGAGCACGTCATCGTGAACCTGCACGGTCAGCCCCACACGGCCCGACGCCGCCTCGAGAACCGACTCTTTCGACGAGACACGTTTCAGCGTTGGGAACGCGACACGATTCCGACGATCATCAATGATTTGCTCGGCCCCCATCTCAAACAGGGCGCTATGGACCTGGTGCCGTTTGCCCGGAAGGCCATGATGCGCCTCGCTGTTGACGTCGCAGGCGTAGACCTCGAAACTGGTTCCGACGAAGAGTTTGAGGCCCTTTATGCCCTGATGGGTAAGCTGGCGCAGGCCTCCAACGTCGCGTCGGCGTCAGCGCCACCGGCGGAAGTGATCGAGCGAGGCAATGTTGCTCTCGACGAATTCGACGCGCGGTTCTTTCGCCGCTCCCGAGAACGTCGTGAGGAACTCCTCCGCCGCTTTCGCGCCCAGGAGATTCTCGAAGACGACTTGCCTCGCGATGTGCTGACCACGCTCCTCGGAAACCAGGATCGGTTGGAACTCTCCCCCGAAGTGATTATTCGAGAGGTCGCGTATTACCCCTGGGTTGGGTCGCATTCCACCTCGAACGCGTTCGCGCACGCGATGCATCACGTGTTCGACTCGATTGCTGCCGACAGCGCACTTCGTCAACGGCTCCTCGACGATCCCTTTTTGCTGCAACGCTTTGTACACGAATCACTTCGCCTGCATCCCGCCAGTCCAATCACGAAGCGCCGCGCTACAGTTGCAACAAGTCTGGCGAGTGGTCGCGAAGTCCCGGCCGATCACATCGTGATTGTGGATCTCGTGGCGGCGAACCGTGACCCGCGGGTGTTCGGCAGTGATGCCAACGAGTTCCGACCAGAGCGCGAACTTGCCAACGATACGACGCCGTGGGGTCTCACGTTTGGCACCGGATTCCATGCCTGCCTTGGGCAGGAGTTGGCCGGCGGTCTTGGACCGGACCCGGACTCGACCCCCGAGACGCACCTCTTCGGGGCAATCTGCGTGCTTGCTCGGACGTTGCTTCTTCACGGGACACGGGTGGACCCCGCAACCCCTGCGCAGCGCGATCGGGCATCGATCCGACCGAACTGGGGCAGCTATCCGGTCGTGTTCGTGTAGTCCTAAGCGCCTTCAGGCGCCCGCGGCACGTCGCCGTTACTGGGCGGATCGTGCTGGAGTCCGACCCCCGCAAGAGATTCTGAGCGAGTATTGCTGCTCGTCGCCCGTTCGAGCTCGTCAGATGCCGACCGCGTTTTCGTCGGAGTCGATGAGAATGATGGCCCGTCCCGGGCATTGACGAGCGAGACGGATCAGACGCTCCTCGGTCAGTTCGGCGGCACCGGGCAGAACAGTGCCGAGCTCATCGTCGTCGTAGCCGAAGGCACTGGGCGCATCGGCAACGCACTTGCCTGCACTGACGCACATATCCTTATCAATACGCAC
Organism: Acidimicrobiia bacterium; assembly: GCA_031429095.1. Lineage (GTDB taxonomy): Bacteria > Actinomycetota > Acidimicrobiia > Acidimicrobiales > JANYDT01 > JANOYY01. Next base: position 25,499 of record JANOYY010000047.1, read on the forward strand.
ACGTAGCATTACGCGTCTCCCTCGGAGAACTGCACCGCGGCCCTTGACTCGAGAACCGGCACAACGAGTTCTTTGACGAAACGCTGATGCTCAGGATGGTCCCGGTACACCAGGTAATCGTCCACTGAATCAAACGTGCCAGTCACTGCAAAGTCGAAGTTTCCCGGGTTGACAGCAGCGTCGGGGCCAAATGAGTAACTGCGGATCTGGCCTATTATCGAAGGGAGCTGCCCGAGGGCCAAGCTGATGGCCTCGATCTGCTCGCTCGTAGTGCCGTCTTTGAATCTGAACAAGACCGTGTGTCGAAACATTTGGACCTTCTCCTGAGGGAACGTGGGGTGGCGGATAGGAGCGAGCGTTTGTCAGCTTCCCATGTAAGAGCGTACGAGATTGCCTGACGTCTTGAGTTCCGCCGAAGTCCCCGAGAGCTCATTGCGGCCAAGTCGGAAGACATAGGCCCGATCGGCGACGTCGAGAGATCCAGCGTGTTGTTCGTTGAGGAGAAATGTGGTCCCGGTCTTTCGAAGTTCGCCAACCATGTTGAACAACTGGGTAACCAACACCGGAGCGAGTCCGAAGGACAGTTCATCGATCATCAGAAGCTTTGGTCGGGCCATCATTGCTCGGGCAACGGCGAGCATTTGCTGTTGACCGCCCGAAAGCGACCCGGCGGGCTGATCGATCTTTTCGCCGAGAATCGCGAAGAGGTCCAGCATGCGATCGCGGTCGCGGCGTATAGCTGCGCTCCCGTCGCGCCGCACGAGCGTTCCAAGGTCGAGGTTCTCCCGCACGCTCAACGAGGCGAAGATCCCACGCCCTTCAGGAAGGTGACCAAGGCCGAGTGCGCATCGCTTTTCGGGTGGTAGGCCACGGAGATCCTTTCCGTTGAAGAGCACGCGCCCGCTCCATGTCGGGAGCAATCCCGACACTGCTCGCAACATGGTCGTCTTTCCTGCTCCGTTGGCACCGAGAAGAGCGACGACTTCGCCCTCGGCGACTTCGAAGCTCACTCCGTGCAGCACTTGGATGCGGCCGTAGCCGCTGACGAGTTCTTCAACCTGCAGTAGCAACGCCGGCCCCCAGATATGCCTCGACAACCACGCGATCACGTACGACGTCGGCCGGTGCGCCATCGGCAATGATGCGACCGAAATGGAGCACTCCGATATGCGGGCAGAGCCGTTGGACCAGATGCATGTCGTGTTCGATCATCACGATGCAAAGGTCCCGTTCTCGTTGTACCTTTTGCAGCCCTTCCACCATTCGGTCCACGTCGGCGACGCCAAGACCAGCGGCCGGTTCGTCGAGCAACAGCACCGACGGTTCGCTGGCGAGGGCCCGGGCGATCTCGACGAGTTTCTGGCTGCCCAGAGGTACCGAGTGTGCGGTTTGCTCCGCGCGATGGGCGAGACCGAATCGGGTCAGCAGCGCTCGTGCTTCCTCTCGGGCATTGTCTTCGGTGCGGCGCGCCGACGACAGATTGAGCACTTCGGCGACGTGGGACGACCCGACACGGTTGTGGCGTCCGAGCATCACGTTTTCAAGAACGGTCATCTCCAGCACCAACCGAGGGGACTGAAACGTACGACCAACTCCCGCTCGAGACATGGCGGCCGGAGACGGCTGCTCGACTACTTTTCCGTTCATTGCGATAGTGCCGGTCTGTGCCGTCACGTAACCGCAGATCACATTGAACGCGGTTGTTTTGCCAGCACCGTTGGGACCAACGAGGCCGTTGAACCCGGGACCAAACGACATGGTGAGATCTTCGAGCACGACGTTACCGCCAAAAGCTACGGCGATGTTGTTCAACGCAAGAGGCATGTCGGCGCTCATGTGTAGTCCTCCGCCGTCTTCTCCGCGGAACGTTTTCCGAAACCGCGCAGGCGCTCCGGAATAGAGGCAATGCCTCCGGGCAAGACGCCGATGCAGACAAGCAACGCGAGGCCGAAGGCGACGTTGCGATACGAGCCGGAGAGCGGGCTGTCTTTGAAGCTGGGGAACTTCACGAAGAACTGATCGACGAGCACGATGAATGCTGCTCCAATGAGCGCGCCGGCCCGAAGCACAACACTGCCGACGATGATCATCGTGAGGAGAGCGGTAAGGCGGGCGGTTCCGAACTCATTGGGTGCAATGAAGGTGAGGACCTGCGCGTAGAGGGCACCAGCCATCGACGCAATCGCAGCAGAAATTCCGAACGAGGCGAGTCGGTATCGGACTACGTTCACGCCGAGGGAAGACGACGCAATGTCGACATCTCGGACCGATAGCAGTGTGCGTCCGAAACGTCCCCGCGTGAGTCGTCCAACGACGAAGAAAATAGGAACGGCCACCGCGAGACAGAGGTAATAGGCGGAGATCGTCTTGTCCCAACCGGCGATTTGAAAGACGTCGACGCGCAGCCCTTCGCCACCTGCGGTGTAGTCCTTGAGTTCGAAGAACAGACGTTGAATCATGCCGCCGAAGGCCAGCGTCGCAATGGCGAGAAAGAACCCCTTGAGTCGCGCAGCGGGAAGTCCGAGGAGGTATCCGATTGCGGCACAGACGATCGGGATCAATATCAGCGAGAGAAGGAATGGAACCTTCCCCGACCATACGAGCTTGCGAATCTCGACGCCCGCTTCGTCGTACCCGTCGATTTTATATGTGCGCTTTGCAAGTATGGTCGACAGGTAGGCACCCAGACCGAGAAACGCGGAGTGGGCCATTGCCAACTGGCCGGACCAGCCAACGACCACCTGGAACCCGACGCACGCGATTGCATACACAAGGATGAGGGCCATGAGATAACGCCAATAGCCGTTGAGAAGATGCGGCAGGCCGATGGCGGCGCCGATCGCCATGGCCCCTGCGGCGAGGCGAACCATTGACGGAAGCGTGTCCCAACGCAAGGACTTCCTGACGTCGGGCATCGCTACACCTCTCGGGCTTTGAACTTGGCGCCGAGTCCTTGCGGTCGGGCGAGCAGCACCACGAGCACAACGATCAGTGCAACGGCCTGCTTCATCCCGGTGGAGATGTATTGACCGGCAAGCCCTTCGAGCACACCGATCAAAAGACCGCCCAGGAATGCGGCGGGCAACGACGCGAACCCACCGATAACCGCGGCGACGAAACCGGAGAAGATGATTGCCTCACCATTCAACGAGTCGAGCACCGTGGCTTGGGTCTGCAAAATCATCGCCGCCGATGCCATTACGGTTGCGACGCCCCACGCCAGCATCGAGACCTTGCTCGGTGATATTCCCAGCAGGCTCGCGTTCTCGCGGTTCTCTGCGATTGCGCGCATGCGCACTCCCCACGGCGATCGGAAGAACACGGCGAGAATGAGTGCGAGCGTGACGCCGGAGATCATCGTCAGAATCTGAGTTCGTGTGATGAACGTGGCGTTCACGATGATCGGCTTTCCGCGCCAGAGCTTTTCGAAGTCGTGGCTTTCGACGCCCCAGATCGGAGGAATACTGTTCACCAGAATTGCCCCGATACCGATCGTCGAAAGCAACAGGGGAAAGTGGCTTCCACCGGCGAGGGTGCGAAATCCTCGACGTTCGGCATAGAACGTGAACGCGACACCGGTCACGACCCCAACCAAGGCCGCCATGGCGTAGTTGAGCGGGGTAAAACCGACGATGATCGCGACCGCGGCGGCGATCGCCGCCGCGGCCGGATACACCACGAATCGAAGCGTGGCGGCTCCGAAGACGAAACCGAACGCCATTGCGATGATTGCAGCGAGCCAGAGGTTGAGGCCGCGATTGTGGAGGCCCCACGCGATGTAGGCCGAGACGAGGCCCATATCGGCCATGGCGAAGTTAGGAACGTCGGTGGCCTTCATCACGACCACGACCGCCAACGCGATCATGCCGTACCAACTTCCGGCCTCCAGACCGCTCACTATCTGCTGAAGCATTGAGAGTTGGAACTACTTCGGGGACTTGAAGTCTCGAACCTGATCCCAGCGGCCGTTCTTGTACTGAGCGACACCGGCACCCTTGGCGCAGGCATGACCATCGGGGAGCGGACCGCAGATGACCGGCGGGAGGAAATCGAGATCTACGCGGGTGGTTTCCGCGATCCTCTGGAAATTCGCGTAGGACAGGTCCTTCGTGGCCGACGTCTTCGCCATCACCTCGAGGAAGATCTTCGTGAAACCGTACGTCTGCAGAGAAAAGTTGGATTCGGCGCCGGGGTATCCGGACTTCTTGGCCAGGACCCGCCACTTGATGACGCCTGGGGTGACTTCGGATCCCGGCAGATCCTGTTGCATCGTGGCGTAGAAGCCGTCGGCGGCGGCACCGGCTTGGCCCACGGTGTTTTGCGAACCCGGGCCGGCTGCACCGTTCTCGCCAACCACGATCATGGCGCTTCCGAGGTCGCGGAGTCTCTTGAGGATGAGCGCCGCCTGCGTGTTGTCGGTCGTGAGGTACACGCCGTCGGCTTTGGCAGCAACGATCTTGTTGACCGCCGTATCAACTTCTCGCGATAGCGGCTGGAGGCGTTCGCTGGCCACGATTTCCATACCGTTGCACTTCGGTACCTGGATGGTCATACCAGCCTGACCCTCCGCGCCGAGGTTGTTGTCCTGACCGATGAGGGCAACTTTCTTGATGCCCTTTTCGCAGAGGAAGTCGACACCGATACGGGTCTGTTCGGCACGGCTTGCTCCCAGGATGAACACATTCGGGAGTTTCGGGTCCGGTGGGGTGACTGGTGCCCACATGATGGTTCCCTTGTCCTTGATGAAGTCCCAGGTGCCGGGAATCGCCTGCGAACCGGCGGGCGTCACGATGGCATACACCTTCTCCTCATCGACGAGGCGACGGACGTTGGCGACCAGCTTCGGGATGTCGAAGCCGTCGTCGAGCGCGACGAGTTCAACCTTGCGTCCGCCGACTCCCCCCGCCGCATTCACCTCGTCAACGGCAATCTGTGCGCCAGCGCGCAGTCCCTGACCAGCCACAGCAGCCGAACCGGTGTACGGACCGGTGAGGCCGATCTTGATCGTGGAGTCGGTGATGCCAGGCACGCTGGCAGTCTTTGCGGGCGCAGCGGTCGTCGCGGGAGCGGTCGTCGCGGGAGCGGCTGTTGTCGGTGCGATTGTGGTGGCGCGAACGGTGGCCCACCTGCCCGCCTTGCCGCGCTTGTTGCAAATCAATGTCGAGCCATTTGGGCCGGCAATCGTTTTTCCGACCTGCTTGGACTTACATGCGCCACCTGCCTTCGCAGCCGCGGCGCTCGCAGGAGTGTGTACGACGGCGGTGGTAGCGACCGACAGGCAAATTGCTGCCCCGATCGCACCTTTTCGAAGTGCGTTCATGTGTCCCCTTAGAAATTCGGTCGATATTGACCGTGGCAGAAGATACCAAGGGACCAGATGCATTCCTATTCAGCGCAACCGAAGCAGCGTCCTTGCGTTGGCGTCGACGAAATCGCGAAGCGGTCCGAGATCAACGTGTCCACCGCCTGCGCTTGCTCCCGAATCCCACCCCGCAAAGTTCGTGCCGAACACGAGGTGTTCCGGTCCGACCTTTTCGGTCAGCAATCTGAGCGAACCCTCGTCGTGGACGTGGACGTCGAACCAAAGGCGTTTGAAGTACCGCTCGAACGCGCCGTCCTCGCGTAGCCACGGCTCACTCCAGGGGCGAGTGAGCGACGCTCGTTGAAACCGGCCGAACAGGAACGGTGCCGCGCCGCCACCATGGCTGAGGCAGACATCGAGGTTGGGATGACGGTGAAGGACTCCGCCAAAGACGAGGGTTGCCGCGGCAAGGGTTTCTTCGTAGGCGAACCCCAGCATCAGGTCAAGGTCGAAGCGACGAAGACGCTGATCGCCGGGAGGGCCGTCGATGCCCGCGGGCTGAGGGTGGATGAACAGGGGGACGTTGAGCCCCTGGCAAGTCTCGTAGAATGCATCGAGTGCCGGGTCGTCGAGGCAGCGCCCGTTGAGGTCTGTGCCGATGTACGCACCGAGCAGGCCGAGCTCGGTCACGGCGCGTCGTAGTTCGACGATCGCTGCCCCAATGTCTTGCATGGGAAGAGTTGCGAACCCTTCGAGACGACCGCTATGTGCACGTACTACGTCGGCCATCACGTCATTGTGTTTGCGGCAGAACGAGATGGCACTCGGGGCGTCGATGAAATGAAAGTAGGTGAGGGGGTTCGGCGAAATCACCTGAAGATCGATGCCGGCCGCATCCATCGATGCCAAACGCACCGAGGGCTCCATGAATGCCGATCCACGATACGCAACGTTGCACAGCTCGTAGCCGCCCACTCGAAAGCGGGGCTGACCATCAACTTCGTAGAGCTCCGGTCCGTGGACGCCTGCCGCGCCCATCACCATGTCGAACACTGCGTGGGCGTGAACGTCGATCATGCGTCGCGCCGTTCAGCCGGGTCGAGTGAACAGGACCGGGTAGCGACCCCAGTACGGGCGCCTGGACGTCTTCGACATCTCCGGCGGATCGTTCGGGTCCGGGCGTGCGCCGTGGTTCACGAGCGCCTGCACGACCCCCGATACCAGACCGAAAAGGTGCTCGTTTTCGATCGTGTCTTCGTGCGGAAGGACGCCGCCCGCGAGGTCCTGGCCGATGCACGCGTGCATTCCCGAGCCGAAGGAAAGGCCGTAGGGAAACACGCCGTCGGGCAGCGCTCGATACGGGTTGAAGTCGGCCGCATCGAGACCAAACACCGAGATATCGCGATTGACTGCCATCAGGTCAATGATGACTTTCGAACCTTTCGGTACGGTTGTCCCGTCGCGAAGTACGACGTCTTCGAGCGCCCAGCGCATGCCAACCGGGCTTGATGGCTCCATGCGAATCGTTTCCCAAACGCAGCGCTGCACGAAGAAGCGATCGCACTCGACCTTGTCGACATCCTCCGGGTGCTTCGCGATCCAATCGAAAATGTGATGCGATGCTCGAACCATCGCGGTTGCGCTGGTGTGTGCTCCGGCGAGCAGATAGAACGCGACTTCGCGGCGAAGCACGTGGTGGGGCAGCGAAAGGTTGTCTTGGTTTCGAAGCAGCACGGTGAGGACGTCGCGGGGGAGATCGCTCTCCGTGATTTCGCCGGCCGCGAACTGCGCGAGGAGCGTCTTACGACGTTCGATGGATGGTGCGAGGAACTCGGTGTCCCAAGCTTCCAAGGCAGCCTGGACCTTGGCCTTCATTTCCTCTTTGTGGCCGGCGTAATGCGCAAGGGTCGCACCCTCGATGAAGGTCATGAGGTAGGTATACAGATGATCGGTCTCGGCGGGAGTCCCGAGGGGCCTGTCTACACCTGCGGTGAACGCGGCGAGGTTCATGTTCATCGCGTGTCCGAGGTGGACCAGCTCGGCGTGTCCGTCGGCCACGTAGGGCTTCAGTGTGTCCTCGATGATCGACGGGAACATGTCACGCTCATAGGTCTGGAACGTGTCTCTACGAAAGAGCCGGTTCTCAAGACGCCGGCGACTTCGATGCTCGTCGCCGTGAAGGTTGACGAGCACGTCGCCCATCACGACATCACCCTCGTCGTAAAGGGCTTGACGCAGGTCTTTGTGGCGATACGCGTCTTTCGCATCGTCGTAGGTTGCGATGGTGAAAATTTGCTCGGACATGTGAACCCCCGTCGTATTTCTAGTCCAACGAGTCAAAAGGTTGCGAGGCGATCAACAGGAGCGAGGCGCGTTTCAGGCGTTGGTGACGCCCAGCCCGAGCCCACCGTCGACCACGAGCACTTCCCCGGTGGTCCATTCCGCGCAGGCGAGGTAGCCGATCGCTTCTGCGATCTCTTCACCGGTGCCGATTCGGCCCAGTGCATGGGAACTGCCGAGGCTTTGCAGGCGGGCCAATGCGGTCTCGTCGTCGAAGAGGCCGGCACGCTGGTTGAGCTCCGTGAACACCGCACCGGGTCGTAGGCAGCTCACCCGAATTCCCTTCGGGCCGAGTTCCGCTGCGAGGACACCGGTGAGCGTCTCCAGGGCACCCTTCGTTGCCGCGTACGGCGAGACACCGGGAAACGCTCGCTTCGTGTGAACGGATCCGATGAAGATCACTGCCCCACGGCGTTGGGCCAGCGGTCCGTAGGCGGCTTGAGTCAGCATCATTGGCCCGATCACGTTGGTATGGAAGACCTCCTGCAGCGCCGACTCCTCCAGTGTCTCGAGCGGACCGCGGTACATGTTCGCGGCGTTGTTCACGAGGACGTCGATGCCCCCGCCGTGGGCGAGTGCTGCGGCGATCAAGCGGTCGCGGTCGTCGGCGACCGCGACGTCGGCGACGACGGCCTTGCAGCGTGGCCCGATCGACTCGGCGACGGCGGCGATCTTGTCGGGGCGGCGTCCACAAATGGTGACCTGGGCCCCGCGCTCGGCGAACCAGCGGGCGGTGGCCTCCCCGATCCCCGATCCAGCACCGGTCACGACTACAGACATTCCTTCAATGTTGCGCATGGCTACCATGCTGGCAGGCCCGCGCAACCGGAGCGAAGTCGTCGACTCCAACGCCAAAGCCAACTCCAACTTCGTACTGATTCACTGCGACTCGGGCGATTTCGAACCCTGGATACCCAAAAAGCGGCCCGCTTCGGCCCGTGCTCGCGGCGACTGATTCTTCATGCGCAGCGTTCAGTGCACCTGATCGCGTTGTTCCCGAGTTGAATCGTCGGTCTCGGTCGTCATCGGCTGCTGCCTCTGCGCCTCCATTTCGGCGCGCCAGCGCCGCCAGTTCCGGCGAACGTATGTGCTGATCCAGGCGATGTGCGCGAGGTCATGGGCACCGCGGCGAATGGGAGCGGCTATCGGGGGCTCGATCCCGAGGAAAAGACCTCGGTTGTGCAATTCCCTCACGACTTCAGCGGCGATGAGTTGGTGACCGTACCTATTGGGGTGGAGTCGATCGACCGCGCGAACCGCGGACGTGAACGTCTCCGGTTGAGCGGCCAAATCCACAAGAACCAGTCCGTAGTCAGCGACAGCAGCGCGGATTGTGTCGTTCATCGTTGCAATGTTGCGGGCGAGTTTCTCGCGCAGCGGAGCGCGCACCGGCAGGGGAGCGAAGACGTCATGAATCGTTGCGGTGATAACGATCGGTGAGTGAGATGTAAGCGCGCCGAACAATTTGCGGAACCGCTGGTCGAATTGGTGAAGGTCGAGGTTGGCGTCCCACAGGTCATTGATCCCGATAAAGCATGACATCACGTCGGCCGAATCATAAAGTGCACGCTGCAGTTGTTCGTCGATAACGTGTTCAAGGCGGGCTCCGGCGACGGCGACGTTGCAAACCTCTACGGGCTGACCTGAGGCTCGTATTGCGCTCGCCAAATAGGATACCCAGCCATCGAGTTCTCCCGCGAATCCGGCGCGACCGGAGCTAGGGTCGCCGACCCCCTGCGTGAGACTGTCGCCTAACCCCACAAATCGCATCGTCGCGTTCGTCTTGGGATTCGACGAGTCACGGACGGCTTCTGTCGACGATTCGGTCACGAAAGAAGCGTACCGAGGTTCGCATCGTTGTGATTCCGCTTCCCAAAGGGCCGTTGCGCCAGATACCGCCCAATGTTGTGGCCAGCCTTCACGACGGTGATCGTGAACGTGCGACGTCGCCTGACCAGTCGTTCGGGTCCGCCTGTGGCCGAAGTGTGCGCGCCAGGGTGGCGTCTCACACCCCGGTGTCGATAAGCCACGAAAGGAGTTCGACCAAGCGCTTACGGTGCGACGCAGTGTTGAGCGAGCGGGCGTCGTGGCCCATGGTGTCGACTCCGACTCGAGCTGAGCCCTCGTTCCTACCCCACATCACGACCTGCTCGTCGCCGACGCCACCAGCGCCAAGGGGAGGCGCGTTTTGCGCAGTCGCTGTCGGGTCCACCCGGCCGTAGGCCCACGGTACAAGGTCGTGGTCGACGACTCGCAAACCGTGGTAGACCTCGTCGGCAAACGTCGTCTCGGTGTCGCCTACGCGGAAGTGGACATCGGCGTGGACGGGATGAAACGAACGGTCCCAATCCCAGCACGCCCCGAGGATATCTCCCCAGCGCGCCCAGTCGTCGAAACAGATGCAGCTGGTGTGGAGCGCAAAAAGCGGGCGGCCGTTTCCAACGTGCTGTTCTACCGCTCTGCGAAGAGGTTCGGTTGCTTCGTAGAAATAATGAGCTCGCAGATGATCGTACCGCTCGGCCTGCATCCGCCACCGCAGAGCGTTGAACGACAGAACGTCGTATTGGGCAACATCTTGTAACGCACCCTCCCAGTTGTCGACCTCGACAACGGTCGTGTCCACCCCTAGTTCGCGGAAAAGTTCGGCGAGGGTCGACGACGACTCAGCAAAGCGATGGCCGACTCCGCCGGTAAGGAGCAAATTGCGCATAGCAAACCATGCCACGCTCGGATTGGACGCGACGCCACCAACAGGTGAACGCTGTTGTTCCCGAAGCGCCCACTATTGCGACGCTTCCGTCGCCCCTGAACGTGAGAACCGTTTTATGCACCACAAGGAAGAGGCATCGTGACGGAGCCCATGACGATGTTTGCCCCGGCCCAGCACGCTCGCATCACCCTCGTAGGAACCTCGGACGAAACGGAAGAGATTCATGACTTCTAACCTAGATTCTTTGCTGGCGAAAGATTCCGTCCGCGACGTCCTCATGCGGTATTGCCGCGGTGTCGACCGATGTGATTCCGAGTTGTTGAAGAGTTGCTACCACCCAGACGCCACCGATGATCACGGGCATTGGAAGGGCAACGGCCACGACTTCGCCGAGTTCATCGTCGGGTCTATCCGGACGAGGGCACACCACACCACTCATTCCGTGGCAAACGTCCTCATCGAATTTGATCCCGGCGATCCCAACGCTGCGCAGGTGGAGTCGTATGCACTGGCGTATTTGCGTCGGACCGATGAAGCCGGCGCTGAATGGCTTGACCTGTTCGCAGGGCGTTATCTCGACCGGTTCGAGCGACGCGATCAGGCGTGGCGAATAGCGCAGCGAGTTGTTGTTCACGACTGGTCGACGTCGACGCGATTCGACGCCGCGACCAGCTTCCCGCTTCCGATGGAAGGCTTTACCCAGGGCCGACGAGATCGGAATGACCCTGTGTATAGAGGTACTGCATGAGCCGGACAGTAATCCTAAAGACATATGCACACGTAATGTCTGCGTACCGGAATCGAGAGCTTCGTCAGGCGCTCTTCGACGACGGTGTTGTGATGCAAGACGTCCTGATCAACCTTCATGGTGAGGCGCATCGGGCTCGCCGCCGCCTCGAGAACCGATTGTTCCGACGTGACACGTTTGAGCATTACGAGCGCGAACTGTTTCCCTCAATCATCATGGAGACGCTGGAGCCGCATCGCAGCGCTGGGCGGGCGGAGCTCGTATCGCTCGGCCATCAGTTGATGATGAACCTTGGCGCACTGAGCGCTGGGCTCGACCGGCCCGAGGGTACGCCAGAAGAAACGTTTCGACTCTACGAGTTCATGATGACCTTCATCGAGGGTGCGACGATCGCCGATTACCTCGGCGACAGAGAAGCCCTGGAAGATCGAGTCCGGGCGGCGCTCGTCGACTTCGACGTGCAGTTTGTTCGACCCTCAAAACAACGGCGGCTAAGACTGCTGTCCGCACTTGAACGCAACGAGATATCCGAATCAGAGCTTCCCAAAGACGTGCTCACGGTGTTGCTCCGCAACGTCGATCAGCTGGCACTCCCCGATGACGTGATTCTTCGTGAGACGGCCTTCTTCCTGCTGTCGGGTGCGCACACGACTGCGACGAGCTTCACGAGAACCATGCACCGTCTCCTTCTTCACTTCACCTCCCATCCCGAAGATCGTGAGCGCGCCCGCTCCGATCGCCGCTTCCTCCAACAGGCGGTGCACGAAGTATTGCGCCTCGAACCACCGAGCCCCCTGCGTCGTCGGCGCGCGGTAGCTTCGACCATCGTGGGCGACGCCATGACGGTTGACGTTGATGACATGGTCGATCTCGATTTGGTGTCAGCCAACCGCGACCGCGATGTGTTCGGCGCGACCGCAGACGAGTTCGATCCCCATCGGCTGCTCCCGTCGGACGTAGCGCCGTGGGGCACCAGCTTTGGCACCGGCATGCATGCCTGTATCGGGCAGGACATGGCTGCGGGTACGCTCCCGGACCCTGATGCGTCGACGGCGGCCCAGCTCTTTGGTCTCGTCCCGGTTGCCATTCAAGCCGTGCTTTCGATGGGAGTCGGCATGGACCCGCAAAACCCGCCCGAGCTCGATGTGCTCACCAGCCGCGGTTATTTCAAGCGTTATCCCGTACTCTTGGGTTAAGGGTGTTTACGCGAATCGTGTGCACTGGGTCGCTCCGGAGCGACGGTAGTACCGCTCTCGGTCAGTCGTCGGCCATGCCAACTTTGTCGACGGACTTTGGGCGGGGAAGGTTTGCAATCATCGACATGGTCACGCCGCCGTCGACGAGAATGTTCTGTCCCGTGATGTAGCTGGCATCCTCCGAACCGAGGAACAACACGACCCGGGCGATGTCTTCCGAAAGGCCGAGGCGACCGAGCGGCACCTTCGATTCGCGAGCATGGCGGATAACCGGATCGGCGTAGATCGGCTCTGACATGCCTCCATCGATGAGGCCGGGCGCGACCGCATTCACCCGGATGCCGAGTGGTCCCCACTCGATCGCCATCTGCTGGGTAAGAAGGGCAATCCCCGCTTTGGTTGATCCATACGCGCCACCGTTGGGACCGGGTGCCACACCGTTCATCGAGGTGATGTTGACGATGGCGCCTCCACCCGCCGCCTGCATCATCGATGCCATTATACGTGCGCATAGAAAAGTTCCCGTAAGGTTGATGTCGACGACGAGTCGCCAGTCTTCGACAGAAAGGTCAAGAAGCGGTCCGAACCGCACGACGCCCGCGTTGTTCACGAGCAGCTTCGGAACGCCGAAGGCGGCTCGGAACTCTTCGAACGATGCACGTACCGCGTCCTCGTCGTTGGTGCTTGCGATCAAGGCAATCGCTTGTCCACCGGCTGCGATGATTTCGCGTACGACACTGTCGGCGCCGACGTCGTCGATGTCGAGCACACCAACGGGCGTGCCTTGGCGGGCGGCCGCTCGGGCGATCTCGGCTCCGATTCCTCGGCCTGCTCCGGTGACTATGACTGGCCCAGGATCGGTGCGGGGTTGCGGGTGTGCGGTGTTCGACATGGGTGTTTTCTAGCGCTGGTCACTCATGTTGGCCGAATCGGGATCAGCGAACCGGCACGATCCGCGAGACGCTTCCCGCCTCGTAGTCGAGGACAAGGAGCTCACCTTTCGCGTCATGACCGAGTGAAGAAACCATCGCCACGGGGAGCTGTTTGCTCCAGTCCTTGCGATCAACGGCCGACGCGCCGTCGTAACGGAAGCTCTGTATCCACCCGAAACACCAGTCAGCGTAGAAGTAGTGACCATCGAGTTCGGGAATCGCGTTGCCGCGATAGACCTCGCCGCCGACGATCGAGCAGCCGTTGTCGTCGTGACGGACCTCGAGAACCGGGGCGACAAGCGGCGTGGCGGCTGTGCCCTTGAGATACTTCTTTGACCCCTGCATGAGCGGCCAGCCAAAGTTCAGACCGGGGGAGTCGAGCTTCACGACATCGATCTCCTCGATCGACTCCTGACCCACGTCGCCGATGTATGCGAGATTGGATTTGGCGTCGATGCTGAATCGCCACGGGTTGCGAAACCCGTACCACCAGACCTCGGCTCGACCGGTTTGCCCGTCGGCGAAGGGGTTGCCCGCCGGGATGGCATACGGGGGCGTGTCGATGTCGATGCGAAGAATTTTGCCGAGCAGGGTCTTCGTGTTCTGAGGGTTCTCCTTCGGCCGTGCGCCGTCGCCCACGGAGATGTAGAGAAGCCCGTCGGGTCCGAATCGGAGTGCTCCTCCGTTGTGTCGTATGGCGTCGGCGCCTTTGTCGATACGGAGCAGTTCGGTTCTGCTGGTCGGGTCGACCCGCCGACCGTCGGGAGCGACGGTGTAGGACACAAGGAGATTGTCGTTGTCTTTGCGGGTGTGAAAGACGAACACCCGTCGATCGACGGGATACTTCGGATGGAACGCGATGCCGAGTAATCCTTGTTCGATGCTGTTGGACTTCACGAAGCCCTTCAGGTTGAGGAACGGCTCTTTTGCTGGTCGTCCGTTCTCGACCAGTCGGGCCGTTCCTGCCCGCTGCGCCACTACGAGCAGGCCATCGTCAAGGGGCGCAGCGACGTCGACGGGTTCAACCAGACCGGTTGCGACGGTCTGCAGTGTCAACTTCTTCAGGGGCGCGGGAGCCGAGGTCTGCGCCCGAGAACTATGCACACCTACCAACGACAGCACCGCGATAAGCAGACCCATGACGAGCGTTGGCTGCCGAAGACTTCTCTGACCGTCGGGTGTTGGTTTCATCGGTTGTTCAGCCTGCCACACCGACTGCTTTCCGTTCGAACGGCGGCCAGTGGCTTCTTCGGACGGTGCCCTTCTATTATCGGCCAACCGCGTGTGCGGCCCGAAGGACCTGGAGTTGACATGCGTGATTCGACAACCGACCTTTTCACCAACCATCTCCGATTTGGTGACCTCGAAGACTGGCATCGTGAAGTCGACACTCTTCGGGCGATCGGGCCGGTCCTTCGAGTAGACCGAAGCCTCGATGGCTTCACGCCCTTTTGGGCGGTGATCGGTCACGAAGAGGTCATGCAGGTCGAGCGTCAGCCCGAGCTGTTCGCCAATGAACCGAACGCGGTTCTCGGTCGCATCGCTGACATCGAGCGGCAGCGCTCGTCAGGAGCGGTAATCCGCTCGCTTGTGCAGATGGATGCGCCCGATCATCCCAAGTACCGAAAGCTGACGGCAGACTGGTTCAAGCCGGGAAGCCTCGGTCGCCTGCAGCAACGTCTGGATGAGTTAAGCGCGCAGACTATATCCAAGCTGGAATCGTTTGGTGGGCGGTGCGACTTCGCCCAAGATGTCGCCGTCTGGTATCCCTTGCAGGTGATCCTCGCGATCCTTGGGCTGCCCGAATCGGACTACGCGCGGATGCTGAAGCTCACGCAGGAACTCTTCGGGGCCAGCGATGATGATCTCGGCCGAGGAGAGCACGGTATCGATGATCTCATCGCGGTGATCATGGACTTCTTTCAATACTTCATGGGCGTAACGGCCGAGCGTCGAACCAACCCTGGAGACGACCTTGCATCGTTGATCGCCAACGGCCGCATCGACGGTGAGCCGATGCCCGATATCGAAACGATCAGCTACTACATCATCGTCGCCACCGCCGGCCACGACACGACGTCGAGCGCGATGACCGGCGGCCTGCAGGCCTTGCTCGAGAACCCTGATCAGCTCGCCCGTCTCGCGACCGACCCCACACTGCTCAATTCCGCGGTCGACGAAATGATTCGGTACACATCGCCAGTACGGCACTTCATGAGGACCGCACAGGCCGACGCTGACGTCGGCGGCGCACAGATCAAGAAGGGTGACTGGCTATACCTTTCCTATCTTGCGGCGAATCGGGACCCTGCACTCTTTGAAAACCCGCATACCTTCGACGTCGGCCGTACAAACGCCGACCGTCACTTGGCGTTTGGCTTTGGTGCTCACTTTTGCCTTGGAGCGCAGCTGGCCCGGATGGAGCTGCGCACCCTGTTTCGTGATCTGCTGCCGCGCTTCGAGCACATCGAGCTTGCCGGCACACCACAGAATATGAAGACGACGTTCGTCGGGGGCACGAAATCCCTGCCCGTTTCCTACCGGCTCAACTGAGTCGCCATTCAGCCCGGCCGGCTTCGTGGCTTCTCTTTCGCAGAGGCCGCCTGGTACCTTGTGCCCTGTATGCACAGCGTCGTAATGCACAGCGTCGTAATGCACAGCGTCGTAATGCACAGCGTCGTAATGCACAGCGTCGTAATGCACAACGTCGTAATGCACAACGTCGTAATGCACAACGTCGGGTGCTGAGCCGGGAAGGGCAAACAAATGGGTGTACTTAACAATCGTGTCGTTATCGTCACCGGCGCGGCAGGGGGAATTGGGAGTGCCCTGTGTCGAAGGTTCGTCGCCGAGGGGGCCCGCGTGGCCGTTTTGGATTTGAACCACGTCCGAGCTGTCGAACTTGCTGCCGCCCTTTCCTCCGATGGTGTCGCGGCCCGAGCCTATGGACTCGACATCAGTGACATCGCAGCCGTCTACGGGGTCGTGGCCTCGGTCGAGGACGAACTCGGACCTATCGATGTCTTGGTGAACAACGCGGGGTGGGATCTCGCTGGTCCGTTCGTCGACAGCGATCCCGAACTGTGGTCGAAGATCATTGCGGTCAACCTCACCGGCCCGCTGAACATGCATCATGCGGTGCTGCAAGGGATGACATCGCGCGGTCGCGGTCGTATCGTGAATATCTCCTCCGACGCTGGTCGAGTGGGCTCGTCGGGAGAGTCGGTGTACTCCGCATGCAAGGGTGGGATCATCTCGTTCTCGAAAACGATGGCTCGCGAGCTGGCACGAAAGCAGATCAACGTGAACGTGGTGTGCCCCGGCCCCACCGACACCGCGTTGTTCCGAGACTTCGCCGGTGAAGGGGAAGCGGGCGACAAGCTGCGCGCTGCGCTGACCCGGTCAATTCCGTTCGGCCGACTCGGGCAGCCGGAGGACGTTGTCGGCGCCGTTCTCTTCCTGGCTTCCGACGATGCCGCCTTTGTTACCGGGCAGGTAATCAGTGTGTCCGGTGGACTCACAATGGCCGGATAGAGATAAATACGGTTCCCCCAGCCGTTCGACAGGTTGGACGGTGGGGCAAAGTTCTGGAGTCCGCTCGAGAAGTTGACCACCGCGAAGAAGCCGATCGACGCAGCGCACGATTTCGCACCCAAGTGCTATTGCGCTAGAAAGCTCCAATGCTCGGGAGCTCTCCTGCGAAAGTCCCACGCCGCTCGTGGGTTGCCCTCCTCGTGGGGACGGCGAGCATCTTCCTCTTCGTTCTCGACTCCGGTCTACTTTCAGTATCCATCCCGGCGATCGAGAAGGATTTCCCCGAAACCTCGCGTTCGACGCTCTCATGGGCTGCGACCGGTTATCTGGCCGCGCTGGCCAGCCTGCTGCTGGTAAGCGGGCGGATCAGCGACTCACGAGGTCGTAAGCCAACGTATTTGTTTGGGGTGGGGCTCTTCACGTTGGGCGCCCTTGCGACCGTGGCTGCTCCGAATCCGGCGCTTCTGATCGGCGCACGCATTTTGCAAGGTGCGGGAGGTGCCTTCCTGACGTCGAGCGCGTTGGCAATGGTGCTGCCGTTGTTCCCGTCCGAGCGGCGCGGCCGCGTGATTGGCATCTGGGGTGGTGTGGGTTCGCTGGCCGCCGTCCTTGCGCCAACCGCCGGAGCATGGGCCGTCGAGAATGTGAGCTGGAGGGCCGCGTTCGCCCTCGAAATTCCACTGGGGCTCATCACGTTTCTCGCCGGTGTGCTTTCCCTGCCTGACGCGGTGGCGTCGACGAAGTCACGGATCGATATCATCAGTGCACTTAGTGGATCGATCGGCCTCGGTGTCAGTGCTGCGTTTCTTTCACAGGGCCGACGGTGGGGGTGGGCTTCGGCCCGGTCGATCGTCGGCGGCAGCATCGGGATCGTCCTTGTCGTGACGTTCTTCGTTCGAGCAAAGTCGGACGAGTTCTCGCTGCTCGATCATCGTCTGTTTCGATACCGAGCATGGACCAGCAACACACTGGCGGCAGGCCTCCAGCAGATCGGCTTCTTCACCTGGTTCCTTACGACCCCGCTGATACTGGTGAACATCTGGCGCTGGTCCATCTTCGAAGCCGGTGCCGCCATGGCGCTCGGTCAGGTCGCATCGAGTATCAGTGGGCCACTCGGTGGGATCTGGGCTGATCGGGCTGGCACGACGCGACCCATCGTTCTATCGGCGTTCGTTACGCTCCTCGGACCCCTCTGGCTCGCAATCGCGGCCAGTACACGCCCACAGTTCGTGACTGTGTTCCTTCCTGCGACACTGTTGATGGGCGCCGGCGGTGGCATCTGCGGCATGCTCACGACTGGTGGTGCACTCAATCAATTGCCCGATTCTGTGTTGGGCTCGGCGAACGGCGCGCATCAGGTGTTCCGCCGAATCTCTGGTTTGGCGGGCGTCGCCATGGCTCTCGCGATTCTGGGTGAAGCGAAAGGGCCCGCGATGCTCGGCCCCGCGCGGATCGTGTGGTGCGTGATCGCGCTCGCCCACGTTGCCATGTGTGTGCCCCTGCTGCTCGCCTCCGCGGCGGCGAAGGGCTAATGCGGCGAGCGGTGCAACTAGCGATCACCCCCTGAACCACGGGCGAGGTGAACGCGAAGTGACACGCTGGCTGCACGACGGAATTTAAAGGCGGGCTAGCTCGTCGCGGAGCTGATCGAGACCCATGCCGCCGAGGTCGAGTGCCGCGCGATGGAACTCCTTCAGATTGAAGCTCGAACCGTGTCGGACACGTGCGGCCTCGCGTCCCTCGAGCCAGACCCGCTCCCCCACTTTGTAGGAGATCGCCTGGCCGGGCATGCCAAGGTACCGATCGACCTCCGACGCCATGAACGATTCGGGGAAACGGGCCCGTTCGATGACGAAGGGGAGGGCCAGTTCCGGCGTCCACGTTTCGCCCGGATGGTAGGACCCGTCGGTCGGAATGGCGAGCTCGAGATGCATCCCGATGTCCACGATCACCCGCACCGCCCGCATGGCCTGACACGACAGCTGCCCGAACTCGTACACCGGATCATCGAGGTAGCCGAGCTCCTGCATGAGCCGCTCGGCGTACAGTGCCCAGCCCTCTCCGTGACCCGATACGAAGCCGGCGAGTCGCTGGAAACGCGTCAGGGTGTCGGCGAGATAGCGAACCTGCGCGATCTGCAGATGATGGCCGGGGACGCCTTCGTGATAGCAGATCGACACTTCACGCCACAGCGGAAAACGTGTCTTGCCGAGCGTTGGATACCATGTGCGACCGGGTCGGCGCAGATCCTCTGACGGCCCCGTGTAGTACATCGCAGCGGCACCACCGGGAGGAGCGATCATCGCTTCGCATCGACGGATCGCCTCGGGAATTTCGAAATGGACGCCGTTGAGTTCGGCGATGGTGGCGTCGATGAGATCCTGGTTCCAACGCTGGAATTCGTCGACGCCCTCAATCACGTAACGCGGGTCCGCCTCGACTTTTTCGATCGCAGCAGCGATCGAATCGGCACCCATATATTCGGAAAGTTCCATCATCCGCGCTTCGATCCGACGGAGCTCTTCCCAGCCCCACGCATAGGTCTCGTCGAGATCAAGCACGGATCCGTTCATGACCCGCGCGTGAAGTTGGTATCGCTCGCGGCCAACCGGATCACGATCGCTGGCGTCGACTGCGTAGACGTCGCGCAGCCAGTCGCCAAGGCGTCGGTACGCCCAGGCTGCGGCACCGGCCTCCTCATCGACGTTCACGTGCGGGCTGCGCCTGGCGAGTGATGCCCAGAATCCGTTGGCCGGATCACCCCACGCATCGCATTGTGCGGCGCACGCCAGTGCCTGTCGACGTGATGCAACTACCCCTGCGGATCGACCCTCCTCGTACAACGACGTCACCTGCGCCATGGCATCAGGGATGGCACCGATTCGTTGCCGAGCTACATCCCAGTCCTCGTCTGTGTCGAACTGCATAAGATCGAAGGCGGACCGTAGAGACGATTGTGGGCTGCCCAGTACGCGGATCGGACGCAAGTACTCACCGGCGTCGTACAGATCGACGGCGGATTGAAGCCGTTCGCGCAACACCTCCGCGGCGATGCGATCACGATCGGTGCCGTACTCGATCGACTCGATCGATTCGAGCGTCTGTAACGTCGAACGTTGGAGTTCTGCTCGTGCCGCGGTTCCCTCTGGAGAGTGGTCGGTCAGACGGTGTTCGCCGCCGGACACGCCCCAACTCGTCGCCGTGACCGGGTCGAGTTCGGCCATGCGGTCGATGAAATCTTCGCTAAGTGCACTGACTGTTGGCTTGATTCCGCTGATCATTGACCAAAACTACCAACTTCGCGATGCAATCGCTCCGCACGTATCGTTCGCTGGCCTTCCGGTGGAGTGCGGCAGGAGTTCCGGTCGCGTGTTGCTCGGCCTTGATCCGTCGTCCGCCGCCTTCTGGAGTGGCTGGTCGGCGTAGAGATAGTCAGTACGCATATGGTTATCCGGCCGCCCACAGAGTCGTCTCAGGCAAGCCCCGCATAATACGGTGAGCGACCTCGCTGCCTTGAAGAAACGAGTGATCCTGATTCGAAACTTCATATCGCCACCCGCCGAATCGGCCGCGCGAAAACACATGTTCATGCTCAAGCCGGGTATGTACGTCTCGGAGTACGGCATCTCGCTGGAGAGTCGGGATCGGATAGCCGTGGCGAAGGTAGTGCGTCCAGGTAGTGGCAAGGACGGATGGATCGCAGAGACCCCGTTCGCCGAGCGCCCTCAGAAGACCCTCTGCCGGTTGCGGTACGAATCCGTCAGCTCCGCCTGACTCGCAAAGCAGCGACCAGTGCCCCGGGGGCGCATTATGTGGAGAGTATCTGCTGAGAACCGTAAGTCGGTAGCAGTCAAGCTCAGGCTCGGCGCAATACAGCCAGTCCAAGTCGGAGAGTACGGGTGGCGGGGAGCCCCGAAATCCAAATCCACAAAGACCTACCGAGGTGTTCTCGATCGCACCCCCCAGTGATAGGGAGGCCAACGACGGCGTCCGATCGATCAGGGTCGTTAGGGGGATCGTAGAAATCAAGACATCGTAGGAACAAGCTGACCCGTCAGACATCTTGACTGTTCGAAGACGAGTGTCCAATTCTTCGAACGCAACCCCATTTGATATGCGTGCTGAAGGAAGTCGACTTGCGAGTGCAGACCAGGGTGCGCCGGTTCCCCCTCGCGCAGGATAGCGGAATCGGCGGTTCGGTCCCCACGATTCGTCCGATCCGTCGTTGGACTTTGCAACACGGTCCCCAACCCACACACTCGACATCGCGGCTGGCTCGATGTTCCAAAGTTTGCGATTGTAAGGCAGAAGGAACTGTTCGATTACCCGGGCGCTGAACTGGCGGCGCATCCAGCCTTCAAACGACGCCGGGTCTGCGTGCGGTTGGTCGCCCTCGGTGGCGGCCTGATCTGGCAACTGATCCTCATTGTGCTGCACCGGATACGCAACAGTCTGTCCTCCCACAAGAGCGGCGGCGCGCCGGTCGTGCCAGATCCAGGATTCGGCGCCGAGAAGGTCATCCATGAGGAGGTTGTACGCCCGACTTCGGGAGAACCCAACGTGGCCCCCGAGGTCCCATGTAAAGCCGTCTTGGACGATCGATTGTGAAAGGCCGCCGCACTGCGCGCCACTTTCGAAGAGTCGCCAGTCGGCGCCGTAGGCCTCAAATGTCATCGCGGCTGCGAGCCCAGTCGGACCACCGCCGACAATGACAACGATCGGTGATTTCGAGTCGTCGGTCAAAGACTCGGGCTTCTCGGCATCCGGGCGCCGAGATCGGCCATGTCACGGCGCAACTGCAAGAGCTCCCGCATGACGTCATCGAGGTTCGGTCCGAGATCGAAAGCTGCGCAGGGATTCGGTGGCGGCGGTGGCACAGGTGCGCCTCCGGGAGTGCCTCCGTCGTTAGTAAGCACTGCGCCGAATCGCTGCAGGATTTCGATCAGCGCTCGGGGGTTTTTCGCGATATCGATCACATCGCCGTACTTCTTCCGCACTGCTTCGACGATTTCGTTGTCACGATCATCAAGTGCACTCATGTTCGTCCCCATCTCTATGGTTTTGGGTGTGGCTTTGAAGAATCGGGTGCGAGGACCAGGAGACCAGCGAGACCCTCTGTCCTCGGAGTACTGGGTGGACCCGGTGAATTCCAAGTCGACTGCCGATGCCATCGGGCCATCGGTTCACCCACGACACAACCGTACCGGCGACCGGTTGGACGACCAAATCTGCATCCGGAAACTCCAGCTCGCCACCGGACTCGGGACCTCGCAGAACGACCATGATGGAACGAATCCGTCCCAGAACTCCATAAGGATCATCGTGGTGTGCATCGAACCTCGCGCCGACACCGTACCGGAGCGCCTGCCAACCCGCCAGCGATCTTGCAGGGATTGAGGTTGCGGTGAGAACAGCCTCCTCAACCTCGCGCACCGCACATGTCAACTGTGCCGTAAACGTGTCGGGAAAAGCTGTTTCGCTTGTGCGAGCAGGCGAGACAGAGACACCGTTGGCGTCGTCGATCACCGTGCTCCTGCGCCAGTAGGCAAATTCCAGCTCGTTCAGAACTCGTGTGCAGAGATCGGTCGTGATCAGGCCGGGCCACACCTCGATGCTCATGGTGCTCTCGTCGTGACGAGGTGGGTCATCGAATTGCGCTCGACGAACTCCACCGCCGAGCGCGAAATGGCTGAACGATCACTGCCTGCGTCCAGAATGTAAGACCGGACCAGGTTCAGCGATGCCCTGTGCTGATCCGACCAGTTTGAGGACCGCGTCCAATGCGGTTGGCGTTGGGTGCGATCGTAGGCATGCCAGCCAATCGGGATATGGGGATGAAACAAGTCGAAGCCCAACGAGATCAAGAGCAGCGACAACAGAACCTCGTCGCCGAAGAAGTAGATATCGTCGAGAACGGAGAGTTCCTCGATCGCGTTGAGAGTTCCCGCCCCGAACAGAAGGTGCAGCGAAACGAACTCGGCCGGGACGGGGCAGATGAGAGACGACGCAAACGGAATTGGCCAGCCGGCGAGGCGCGTGAGGATCCCATCCTCGCGCTCGTGCGGGATCAACCGAAGTGCTCGCGGGGTAAAGTTCCAGAGCGGTACGCCCGGACGATACGGCGACAAGTACGACGTCAGGACAACCTTTTCGGGCCGTCGGGTCTGCAGGCCGGCCGAGCGATGCATGGCGACCAGCTGTTCGTCCCAACCGGGAAGAAACCGATGGTGTGAGTCAAGCAACAACGTGAACTGTTCGTCGGTCCACCGAGCCCGCAGCTGTCGACGCGCCCAGTTCGGGCCCTCGCTCAGCCGAGCGTCGACTGCAACAACGTCCAGGTTCGGGAGCGAGAGGACATCGTTGTCGATCGTCTCGCCATCATCGTGCTGCCACAATACGGCCACTCGGAGACGATGCGGTTTGGTCGCCATTGCGTAAAGACTTCGAATTGTCGGACACAGCTCCGTGTCTAAGAAGGAAGGTATCTGTACATAGATCTTGTCGTTCTCGTCGCTCACGGGACCCGACCCGCATTTGTATGTCGGTCATTGAGCACTTCGACTGTGTTTGTTCTCACCGTCTCACCTCCGTGAATTGCGTGAACGTTACCCCGCGCACGGGTATTCCCACGGTCGAAGACGGGCCAGCAACCACGGCGGAGGAAAGCCCGTCGAGAAAGTTCGCACGATGCCAAGGCGCTTCGTCGTGTGTGCGGTCAGCGCGGCCAGAAGGTGTAGCAAACCCAGTGGTTGGCGCGCTGGCGCGGAGAGAAGTAGACAGAGGCCAATGCCTCTTCTCGAAAACCCCGCCGCGTTCTCTTCCCTCGTTGCTCCGGCCATCGACCGAACGGCTATATCTCTGCACACCGTCGTCGACAAGACCAAGCTGCAGGCGTTGCGCGGCGAGAACCGGTTTCACCCCGGCGCACTCGCACTCTTCGCAGGTCCTCTGGCGAGTGGGGGAATGTCGCAGGTCGAATACAACGAACTCACTCGCTACGAGCATTTCGGATCGAGCGCCGACTTCCTTGCTGGCCTGGCCGATCGTGGCGCCGTTGAGCTGGTCGATGGCCAGGTCCGCGCCACGGCATCCGCGATCGAGGTCGCTCGAGGAGTGGTCGCCTTACAGTCGGAAACGGTGACTGCGCTATTCGAGCCGCGTCAGGCGCTCCTCCCTATAATATGTGCGCTTATATTACGTGCGCGTGGTGCTGCTATCGCCGATGGCAATTCTCCGTTGTCACGTTTGATGGGGCGAGCATGGCTCCCCGACGACGCATCGGATGCGGCGCGCATATGGGATGCATCAGTTGTGTTGCGCATGCACCGTGCCGATGCGCACGCAATTGCGTGGAAGGAAGCTGGGCTTACGGCTCCGGAGATCCGCTTGATGGCCCCGGGAGATGCCCGAGACGCGATCGAGGAGCGAACGAACGAGTTGGCAGCAACTCCGTGGGTGGGCCTGAGCGCCGACGAGCGAATCACGCTCTTGTCGGGTCTGGCTGCACTGCCCGGAACAGGCGTGCCGGTTCCGTAAGGTCGAACAGGCGCAGGGGACTGGCCGGCGTGGCGAGTAGGTTTTCGGGAATGGAACAATCTGACGATCGCACGTCGCCGAAGGAGATGTGGAAAGGCGACGAGGCTTCACGGTCGGCGGGCATGTCGCTCGATGAGGTTGAACTCGGCCGCTCGGTCCTGTCGATGATGGTGCGCGCCGACATGGTGAACGGTCTCGACGTGTGTCACGGTGGGTATGTGTTCATGCTTGCTGATTCGGCGATGGCGTTTGCCTCCAACACGGCGGAATCGCCCGCGCTGGCGGCCGCCGCGCAGATCGACTTCACCGCTCCGGCCCGTCTGGGGGACCGGCTCGAAGCTCGCGCGACAACACAGTGGAGTGGCGGTCGAACGGCCCTGCACGACGTCGAAGTACGCAACCAATCCGGTCAGCTCATCGCCCGGTTCCATGGGCGCACAACCCGCGTCACGCTCCCGCCCACGAACTGATCCCGTAGAAGAAGGAGTGGACCCTGTCATGGATCACGACCAAGAAGCTCAGCGCGCATATCTCAATGCGAACAGCGGGATCAAAGGACTCGAAATCCTTGACCCCTCGGAAGTGGAACGCGCAGTTCGGATCTTTCACCGCGATGGTTTCGTCATCGTACGCGACGCGCTCACCGCCGACCAGGTATCCTTCCTCAAAGCTGGCGTCGACGAAGCGGTGCGCGACATCATCGCCCTCGATCCTGACCGCAGCGGGAATCGCGGATCGCACCGCTATTCCTTCGGAGGGTCAAGCATGACCCGAAGCATGTTGCACTGTCCGGAATGGCAGATGCTGGTAGATCTCCCGACGGTGACACCGATCGTGACAGCCATCTTCCAATCATCGGACTACCTACTTCGCTCGGGCAGCGGCGACTTCTGCTTGCCGGGTGCAACGAAGTACCAGCCTCTACATTCCGATGTGGGGGACTATCGCGAGCGATCGGCGACACCGTTCAGCTCCTTTCATGATCCGCGCGGTCACTTGTCGACTAGAGATCTTCCGTGCCCATACGTTTGCGTGAACTTCCTTACGGTTGATTCCACCAGGTTGAATGGTCCGACCCGTCAAATCCCCGGGTCGCAACATTCGCGTGCACCGTTCCCGACTTTGGCCGAAGAACCGGAGTGGATGCGGCTGAGCACCGTTTGCCCGGCGCCGGCCGGCTCAGTGCAGATTCGTGACGTTCGAGCATGGCACGGTGGCACGCCAAACGTGTCTGACCACGTACGTGCGATTCCAAACGTGGAGTTTTACGCGCCATGGTTCCGCGAGCCGATCATCTCCGGCATTACCAAAGCTGATCGTCAGAAGTTGTCTCCATTTGCCCAACAGCTCACCCGCTACTGCGTGGCCGACTCTGCCGACGAGCTGCGTACCGGGTACACCTTGACGCCACCGCGATGACCATCGCGATGACGGACGCCGACGGAGCGTTGACGGACGCCGACGAGCGGGGGAAGCCCTCGTGCCCGCCAGATAAGCTTCAATTCTTTGGACCAGCGTGAAAGCACCGGAGGACGAGACATGACTGGTGGCCTGGTTGGCCTCTTGGACGACATTGCGGCCCTGGCCAAATTGGCCGCGGCGTCGATCGATGATGTCGGTGCAGCCGCCGGGCGGGCCGGCGTCAAAGCGGCTGGGGTCGTCATCGACGACACGGCGGTCACGCCTGCCTACGTGCACGGCCTAACGGCCGATCGCGAGCTTCCGATCATCCGCAGGATTGCGATCGGCTCACTGAAGAACAAGCTCGTGTTCATCCTCCCCGCTGCTCTTGTGCTCAGCGAGTTCGTCGCGATTCTCGTGGAAATAATCTTGATGATCGGCGGCGCATACCTTTGCTTCGAAGGAGCGGAGAAGGTGCACCATCGCTTCGGGAAGCACCACGATGATCCCGAGTTACCGGCCGCCGCTCTCGGAGAAGACGAAGAGGCGGCAACAATCTCTGGTGCGATCCGAACCGACTTCATTTTGTCGGCGGAGATCATGGTGATCGCCCTTAAAGAAGTGCTCGACGAAGGGTTCGTTTCCCGAGCAGCGGTCTTAGCTGTCGTTGCCGTCGTCATCACGGCAGTTGTCTACGGCTTGGTTGCACTGATTGTGAAGATGGACGACGTGGGTCTGCTCATGACGCAGACGCGAAGTTCGTCGGCGAGAAGGATCGGCAGAGGCTTGGTGCTCGGCATGCCCAAACTGTTGGCGTTGCTCTCGACCGTTGGCACCGCAGCGATGATTTGGGTCGGCGGCCACATCTTATTGGTGGGTACCGATGAACTGGGGTGGCATGGTCCCTACAGGCTTGTGCATTCGCTCGAAGATTCGGTGCACGACGTCTCTGGCGTCGGAGGGATCCTCGCGTGGTTCGCAAACACACTTGCGTCAGCGGTCATCGGTCTGATCGTTGGTTTCGTAATCATTGCGATCGTTGCACGGCTTCCGATCGGAAAGGACTCGGGGAAGGAATCCGAAAAGGAGTCCAGCCTCGCCGACGCCGCGCACTAGTGCATCGCCGCAGAAAGGAGCGATACGACGCCGACCGCCGTTGCGCCCACGCCCGGGTCCAACCCCGTCGACTTAGGAACGAACGGTCCGGCTTCGGCCTCATCGAGGAACTGAGAGTGCCCTCTCGCCAGCGGGGAGGTAGGTTGTCGAAATGGCACGACCCCTTGTTTCTCTGACGTTTGACAACGGACCTTTTGTCGGCGTGACCGAGCGAGTTCTCGACGAACTCGAACGGCGGAAAATCCTGGCCGCATTCTTTGTGGTCGGCCGATCGCTCGCCCGTCCCGGGGCACGTGCCCTATGTGAACGTATGATTTCCAGCGGCCACCTTGTCGGCAATCACAGTGCGACCCATTCGATTGCCCTCGGCGAGCTCGAAGACCCGAAAGCTATCGACGCCGAAATCGACGACTGCGAACGTTTGCTCGATGGTCTTCGTAACACGCCGCCGTTGTTTCGTCCCTTCGGCAACGGCGGTGCGCTCGATCCTCGGCTGCTGAGCCGCCATGCGGTGCAGCGACTCAACGATGGCGGCTATCGGACCGTGCTGTGGAATTCGGTGCCTCACGATTGGGACGACCCCATCGGGTGGGTCGACACTGCGATCGAGCAGGTGAGGTCGACGCCGCACACGGTCATGGTGCTTCACGACACGCCGGGTGCCTGCGTCGATCGACTACCGGAATTGCTCGATCGTCTGGAGGCGCTGGCGGTTCGCTTCACTCAGGAGATTCCCGATGATTGTCTCGCCACCAATAGCGGCATAAGCACGCCTTTCCTCGACGCGCTCCTGCAGGGCTAGAGCCCGCAATTCAGCGGTACATGTTGTTGCTGGTGTGGTCTCCGGCGAGCCAACGCTTGAGCGTCTCGTGCGCATCAGACGATCGCAGTTCGGCGATCTCGTCGACCTCAGGGACATCGACAGTGAACTCGAGCACCATGCCGTTGGGGTCTTCCGTATAGAGCGAGCGGCAATATCCATGCTCGAGCACGAAAGTGCCCCCGGGCTTCCAGTTGGCGACCTTCAGACGGCGTTCCAACTCGACCTGGCCGTCGGCATCGACCTTCAACGCGATGTGACGGAACGGCGAGGGTGTGAGGGCGGGATCGAAAAGATCTTGGTCCTCCTTGTCGGCGAACTGGAAGAAGGCCAGCGCGCCACCGTCGGCCAGGCCGAAGAACGTGTGGCAATACACGCGCACGGCACCGAAGAGCTCGTCAGCTTCTGCCCAGGTGGCCAACAACGGGAAGCCGAGCACGTCTTCGTAGAATGCCCGGGTCGCTTCCTGATCCTTGGTGAGAAACGCCGTGTGATGAAGGCGCAGGGCGAGCGGTGCTTTGGTCATCGTTTCTCTTCTCAGGGGCGGTCGTCACGTGGACGAGTTCTCGGTTCCCCAACGATGGCCGATCAACGCCTCGTTGGCAAATGTCGCAATCGATCCACGTTTGGGCGTCGACCGTTGTCCGTTCGAAGTTGTTCTAGCTTGTCCCTGGGCAAACGACGGAAACGTTTGGCGCCATGCTCAGGCGCTTGCGAACCAAGGCTGGGCTCACCAAGGAACGGCTCGCCGAACGTTCGACAATCAGTACAAATGGCGTCGCTGCGCTTGAGGCCGGACGTCGCAAAACGCCACGTCTGACCACCGCCGGGCTCCTGTGCGACGCCCTGCAACTCGCTGTCGGCGAACGAGCCGCGCTCATCGCGGCAGCGAGGAATGCCGACGAAGAGCCATCAGCCCAACCTGGCTCAATCTCAACTGACCACTTCGACGGTTCCCTCACCGAACCACTACGACCTGCTGAGCGTTCGTTTGTCGGCCGCATCGAAGCGCGATGGACACTGGGGCGTTAGCTGTTGATGGTGAGTGTGGTCGGGAGCGAAGTGATGAATCGGTTGTCGGGGAAGCAGTACGCGCCACATCCAAGCTCGGGCGTTCGGGTTGCTGTGACGCTGAAGCCCAGGGTTGTGCCCGGAACTGGTCGGGCAAAGGTGGCAGTCAGCGGATCGGTTGTCGTGCAGTACGCGCCGCTGCAGATGCCTGTTTGGATGG
Source organism: Acidimicrobiia bacterium (assembly GCA_031429095.1). GTDB lineage: Bacteria > Actinomycetota > Acidimicrobiia > Acidimicrobiales > JANYDT01 > JANOYY01. The sequence continues at coordinate 54,365 of JANOYY010000047.1, forward strand.
GCGTTCCTCCGTTCAACGAATAGTCGTAGCGGACGGCTGTCGGTACTGCGTCCCAGCGGACCGTCAGCGTTGAAGCGGTCGAGGCCACGACGCGCACATTCGTAGGCGACGTAGGGCGCAGCGAATCGAACGTCGGCGTGTGGAAGTTGAACTGGACCCATGGTGACGTGAGGAACGACGATGTCGAAGCGATCCAGATCTTGTTGCGATATCGGATGGTGTAGTCGCTGTTCTCCACCAGGCGGAGAAATGCGAGCGTCCCGTTATCGCCGACGGTGATGATCGCCGGCCCTCCGACGGTCTGTCCACTTAGCAGTTCGGCGTCACCGAGTTGCGTGGCGGGGGAAACCTTGATCTGGAAGTTGTCGGGAACGTTCGAGATCACCGAGATGGAACTCGGCGTAGGCACCGAAGTCGGAACGACAGTTGTTGTTGTGACGGGCGGGCGGGTGGTCGTGGTCGTCGTGGTCGTCGTTGTCGTCGGACGGAGGCGCTGTTGCGCTCCCGCCGGGCTCACCGTCGCGAATGCGAATGCGGTGGCGGTGCTTGACAGCACGACGGCAGCCGAAAGGGGGACGTGCTTCAATTGCGATATACGCATACGATCTCCTCTGTCGATCGGCGGACGCGCGATCGAACGAGCTAGAACCTAAGCGCCGTCGAATATTGCACTTCTGATGCATTAACAGGTCCGCCACAGGGACTTAGGATGGTCACAGGTGGCGAAGATCTGGTTCGTTATCAATCGGCTACTGGACCCGACGCGCGTCTACCGGCTACTTTGGGAATGGTGGGACGAGGCACGTGACGGAGACCTCGACTCCCTTTTCGTCAACAAAGAATGCTTTGGCGTCTCCTCGTGCACGAATCTCGAAGTCGACGGCCGTTGCGTTCGCGCCGCTTCCGTTGTTACCTGCCATCGGGGCGATCGTCGGCGTCGCGCCGTTGGCTTCCACCCACTTGATCCGCGTGCCGTTCGCAAATGGTCCAAAGACTGCGCTCGAACCGGTATCACGAATACGGACGAGTTCGCCGGCGTACCCGGGAAGCATGGCGAACTGGTAGAACCCGTCCTGGTTTTGACCTTGAACGCCGTTTCCCGGCGCCTGTGGCTGCTTCTGTCCTTTCGGGTTCACGGTCGGAAGGCAGGTTGGCACGCTCCAGTGGTCGACGACGATCTTCGGTACGTCGGCGGGGTGGGGGTCGCCGCGGTCAAGGATCGGATTCACGTCGGCTGACGCCGTGAACGGGTGCAACGTTGTGCTGCCAGGGGGACAGTTCATCAGCCAGGTGAAACGTGCCGTTCGAACCAGCGCGTCGTTCAACGTGACTTCGGAAAATTGGCGATTCGACGGGACTGTCGTGCACGCCCCGAGACCGTCGATTTCCGCCCACACGGTCGACAGAACCTCGGGAGCGGGGCCGGTCTTCTGGTACTTCAGGTCCGTCGTGCAAGTGAATGTCGAGACGCCGACAGACTCGTTACACGTCAGGTGGAGATCCACGACCGCCATTGAAGCGTCGTGGAAAACTTCGACGGTGTCGGCGATTGAGGTCGCCTGATCGTCGGTCGAATTGTCGTCGAAAACGTGCGGGTCGGAAGGCTTCACCGTCGCATGAGTTGTCACGTCGTGGAACGACCGATGCGAGCACGTCACGGTGAACGGTGTGGTCAAGGTGAGTGATCCACCCGGCTCTAGCGGATCCGTCACGAGACGCCGCTTCGGTTCACTCGCCACGCAGTCCGATGGAACGGTGTGGCGCACGTCGACGTCTGCTCCGACTTCCGGAAACAGGCTGTTCGAAACAACGAACGTACCTGTGCACGCCACTGGGACACCGACGTTGGTGCGAGGGCCGCACGTCACGGCTGCGGACACGCCAAAGTTGGTTTTTGCGTGGACCGCTCTATCGAGGCCAATGGATTTTTTGTTGTTCGATGGGTTCGGGTCCGAAATGTCACCTCGCGTGATTCGGAGATCGTCATCGAAACGGAAAGAATGGTTCGACGGACGACTACAGGTCACGGAGTACGTGAGCGACCGCGTCACGCGAACACCTCGCCGCAGGGTCGTGACAAACGACCTTCGGGAGGGCAAAGAAACGCAATCAGTATTGAGCAACACGATGTCGAGATCGTCTTGGACCGGTACTTGTTCGGATGGACCGTTGTTCTGCACGGTGACCTCCACGGTGACGTCGCTGGGGACATTCGCAACGAAGTTCGGCGGCGCGCTGACGATGGCCATGGAAATCTTCGCCACGTCAGCAGTTGTTTGGGCGTTGCCAAAATCGTGACGGTATTTGTGGTCACCGCCGCCAAATTCGACGTTGATGTTGTATGCGGCCGGCGTGTAGCTGGCCCAGCCAGTTTGCGCGATCTCCTCGACCCGGTACTCACCTGGTCCGTGACCGTCGAGCGCGAAGTCGTAGCGACCCGACGCGTCCGTTGACACAACGCCGAGTTCACCGAGGCTCTGCCCTACGGTGCTGGACAAGCGACTCACCCGGAAGGACCAACCCGAAAGCATGGGCTCGCCGCTGTCTTGGTTGCCATCTCGGTTGTCGTCGCGAAATTTGTAACCTTCGAGGCGCGGCACGGGCTTCGGCCGTTCGTTCACGTCGAGCCAGTTCCCACAACCTTTTGCGATCCAGACACCACCGTAGGAAAAGACCGACAATGTGATCTCGGATGCCCAGCCGAAGGCACGCAAAACAGGTCCGCGATCGACCGGGTGAGGCACGCCGTAGAAGTCCGCTGCGATCTTGTCCCTAGGACATTCGTTTCCCTCGCCAGGGACAACGTTGCAACCTGTCCAGCGTGTGTTGTTGGCGGGTATCTCGGTCTTTTTGATCGTGACTTGGGTCTCGTCGGAATACCACAGGAAATTCGGCGTGAACATCGCCTTTTCCGTATACAACGTCTGGTGTTGGAGCAAGACAGCCCGGCTCACGAGATTGCCCTTACCCGGATCGACGACGAAATCGCGACACACCGGATCCCAATCCTTGATGTCGTCGCCCGAGTCGTGGGGATGACAGCCCGGCGAATGGGCGGACGCGGGACCGCTTGGTACCGCCGTACTTAGTCCTGCAGCAGCAACTGCAGTTGCCAAAAGGATCCGAACTCGCCGCATATTTTCCTCCGTACGCGGAATTGTCATACCGTCCGCAGTTGCAACGTATCATCCAACACGGATCCCGGGAAAAGGTGTAGTGGGTCAGTTCTCAAACTGACCCACTACCGGAAAATTCGCCCCGACTGAGTCGTACAAACTCACCCTTTGTGAGAAATTGGATGTGGAATCACCAATAGTGGTGAGTTGTGGCGTGGCGACGATTTCGAAAGACAAACTGGGCGCCTCTCTCGATCTCTTGCTGTGTGTATTGCCGTATCTGCTTCCGTAGGTACGCTTACCGCTGTGACAAGCCTGGAAGGGCTTGGAGTCGCAGTTGCTGCGTCGAGTTCCTCGCCTCGGCTGGTGCCCAAGCCAGTTCATCCGGGCTCCGTGGCTGGTGAGGCAGCAATTCAGCGCTCCGGCTCGCGCATCAATTTGATGGCGGCGTTGAGTAGCTGGAATGGTGCCCAGCTGACCCGGGTGCTGCGCGCCGACCCCCACGCTCGCCTCGACGCAGCCGACCTCGCCTTCTACGTCGAGCCAACAGCTACGGCGACGGGCTCGGAGTCGCTGCACTTCACCATTCCGGGCACCGTCACCGCAAGGCCGAGGTCTTTTCGCGTCATTCGCTCCCCGGTACCACGCTGACGATCTACCTCGAAGTCGACGGAGCGGAAACGTCGGGGACCCAGTGGAAACTCCTCCTACAGCCTTGCAACCTTTAACTCGTCGCCGTTTGATCTAGACGGATCGCCGAGCACCTGGAAAAACACCGAGCTTCTCGCCATAGAGGCATCTGGCGGTCAGTCGCCGAGGACTTCGCACCCTTCCAGGTCGATGTCACGACGCAGGACCCGGGGATCGAAGCTCTGCGGAAGACGTCGAGTTCGCACGCCGCGTACGGCATACGGGTCATGATCTCGCCGACGAACTGGTACAACGCCGGTGCTGGCGGCATGGCCTACATCGGATCGTTCTCGTGGGGTTCGGACACCCCTGCGTGGGTCTTCACCCAGCAACCTTCCAACGGCACAAAGTACATCGCCGAGGCAGCTTCGCACGAGACGGGCCATAACCTGGGGCTCGCACATGACGGCAAGGGTACGGCCAGCTACTACACCGGGACGAGCGGTTGGGCCGCGATCATGGGCGTCGGGTACTACCAGCCGCTCGTGCACTGGAGCAAGGGCGAGTACACAGGTGCTACCTCGACGCAGGACGACATGTCAATCATCCAGGGCTACGTTCCGGGACGCGTCGACGACGTGTCGGACTCGACCACGGCAGCCGTTGCGCTACCGCTTCCGGCGGACACGGTCGGCCTCGTTTCGACACGAGTCGACGTAGACACCCATCGCATCGTCCTACCCGCCGGCGACGTGAGCCTGGACGCACGGCCGAGTGCCGTGTCCCCGAATCTCGACCTCAAGCTCCAGGAGCTCGCCTCCGACGGCTCAGTCTTCGCGCGCTCGAACCCGCCGGGGTGGATGCTCCTGCCCTGAACCTGAACGTCGCAGCGGGAACCTACTTCGTGCGCATCGACGGCGTTGGCGCAGGGGACCCGTCCAACACGGGCTACTCCGACTTCGCCAGTCTCGGCTGGTACCGCCTGACGGTGTCATCGGGCTCTTCGTCGACGAGTACCACGACCCCTGTGACCTCCACGACCGCTGCACCCACCACCACGACGACCACACCAACGACGACGACTTCCTCAACCAGGACGGCACCAACCACGACCACGTCGACTCCAACCACGACCACAGTGGTGCCGACGACGGTTCGCATCGCGAGCGTCGCTGGGCGCGCAGGTGCCACCTCCGGAACTGCTCAGGCTAAGGTTGAGCTCGTGGACGGCAACGGCGAGCCGGTCGTGGAGCCGTGGGTACGCCCGACGGGCTCGAGCGTGGCGCCGGTGCCGCCACATGGTTGCGCACGTTTGTCGCCGCTGCACACAGATCGTGCAACGACGCCACGGTCTACGCGGACAAGATCGGCGCGCTCGATGCGCGATGGCGCGAACAATTCGGTCGGGTGCGAGCCAACTCGGCGGTAGAGCTTCTCCTCGACCTCTACCCGGAGTTCCGGTGATCACCGTCGAAAGTGCGGCGCGATTGATAGGCCGGTCCGAGATACGCAGTGGTGAAGCCATGAATCGCCTCGAAGCCGCCGGGATTTTGCGTCAACGCAATGTCGGCAGACAGCGCTACCGGGTCTTCGAAGCAGCGGACGTTGTCGACCTGTTAACCGGCCTCGAACGAGCTCTCGCCAGTCCGAGTGGCGACACGCCACGGCACCACCGAGCCGTCGCGTTCCGCGTCGGCTGCCGTACGGCTGAGATGGATTCAGACGCCGTGTTACTTCGTACGCTTATCTTCTTGTCGCAGGCATCCTGGGTCACTCAAGAAGACTCGGGTACTCCAGCAATTCTTCAAGGAGGCGTTCTTCATGGACGACTCGTCCAAAGGCTCTGAAAATTTCGCGCAAAGGAAAGTCCCACGGTGTCGGTCCGGGATCGGCGTCGTCGAGGGGCAGTTCTACGCCGGCGGCGAACGCGTCGGCAACAGCGCACTCGTAGTCCTTGGCGTCCATCCTCCACGGCCGCAGTCCAATCGCCGCCATTCGCCGACAGATCGACAACCCTGCCGCATCGAAGTCACCGTGATAGCGAACTTCGGCCCCTGACTCCAGCAGTTGGGTCAGCAGCAGACGAACCGCGACCGACGGATTCCCATTCGTGGAAATGACAGTCAAGGAGGAGCGGCGCTGGGCCGCTGCTTCGACGACACGCGGGTTTTCCGTCACCAGCACGACTGTGCCCGCTTCCACCTTCACTGGATTGGAACGCAACGCCATCTGACTTAGGTGGGCAACGACGCCGAGCGACGTTGCCGTCCACGCGATCGGTGCGAGTCCATCACCGGCCACGATGGGAAGATTCCAGGTGAGTGCCGGGGCGGAGACTGAGTCGTTCGGTGCGCCAGCGCGGTCCCAAACAGTGCGATCGGTGTCGTCGTAGAGTTCAATCGCGTAGTGGTGGCGCAACCCGCGCATCACTGATGCGCTGAGACGCGTTCCGGGGTCGAGCGCATGGGAATCGCCGAGCACACGTGCCGCGAGGTCCACGCGACTGCGAGGCTGGTCGGCGCAAGAAAGTGCATCCAGACATCGCCGGACGTCCCTCACGAGGCCAACTGCACCGTCATTGTCGAGCCCGCGTAGGAGACCGGACTGGATCACGTCGTTGATCCAACTTGTGCCCCACAGCTCGGGCCAAACCGAGACCTCGACGCGTACGGCCTCGCGTGCGTCTGCGCGGACCCTACGCTCGGTGCGCCGATCTTCGTTCGCGAACGACATTGCATGACCGAGGCTGTCGAGCGCCCGTACCAGATCAGGGCCGGCGCCAACACGCTCGAGAGCGCGTTCCAACTCGACGAGGTCAACGGTTGCCGTCAACGAGCGGCCGAGCAGCGATGTGAGGTGCTGTCGACCGCCTGTCGAAAGCGGCGGGATGCGCAAACGACCGCGCCGGATCGAGCCGAGGCGCTCCAGACGGTCACGCACAGCGTCCCACAAGGGTGAAAGGTCCGGACCGGTGAGCGAAGAAGGCGGCGTCACCAGAGCGACTCCTGTTCGACGGCGACCACCGTCACTTCCGGTGCGAATCGCCGTCCCGCTGCGAGCAGGTGCAGTCGTGCCTCCTCGACGCGGGCGAGACGATGCGCCGCAAGCAATACAACGACGTCACGAGCAAGGCGGTCCGGTGATGTCGTGAGGTCCTTGGACCAATGCGATGCGTGCTCGTGCGCAAGGTCAGCGACGATAGCTTCGACTTCGTGCATCGCCGTCGATGATTCGAGCCGCTCGATCAGGAGCAATGCGCAGTGGCTGACCGTACCGCTGCTCGGGAATCGGAGATCGCTCAATGCCCCCGTCGGGTCGATCGCCGCGATGCCCTCCGCCCGGGACTCAAGGGACAGGCCGAACATTTCGTCGAGCATGCGCGCCTCCTCCCCTTGGCGTCGACGCAATTCCGTCCACTCGCTCTCGTCAAGGTCGGCCCGATACACAACGGAGTCCTCGACCAGATGACACCGGGCCCACTGTCGAAAGGAATCGCGACGATCGGCCCGCTCCAGCACCGCCGAGGCGTCCGACTCTCCGAGCAGCGCGCCAATCGGAAGAAGCGCAATGCGGTCGGGTCGGATCCGTAGAACTGCATCGGCTTCCGCATCATCGACGTAGCGATCGACCTGCTCATGCAGTTCCGAGGCGAGGCCCTGGTCGACCATCCACCGCAAAACGGTGACCAGAGATCGCCGCTCCGACGCATCGGTGCCCAGATGCGAACTCGCTTCCGCTGCCGCCGAGCGGATGTCACCGACGAGGTCACGTAGGCTCACCACGAGTGGACCCGCGGCAGTACTGGCCAGGACGAGCGCCAGAAGCTGCAGCTCGCGGCGATGAAGCGGTCGCCCGGTCTTGGTGCGCAGTGGCCGGTTATCGGGGATGATACCCGCCTTGAACAGACGGGCGGTGTCGGCGTCGAGGTGCAAACGGTAGCCGAGGCGTTGGGTGAACCATTGGTCGAGGTCGTGGTGATGGCGACGGATAAGTCGGAAAACGTCGGGATGGTATTCGGCACAGGTCAGTGGGTACATCAGGAGATGTCGCGCGCACTCGCGCCGTTCGTGGGCGGCCTGCGGGTCGCCCAACTCCGTTTTGTCCTCAGCCACGAGAGCGCACTTCCAGCGCGATGTCGACGAGACCAAGCTGCCCTTCGGGGCAGTCGATCAGCGTGACGACCCCGGGCGTGCGGTGAACCGTGCAGATCAGATCAGTTCCCTCCGGTTGGCGAAAACGGCTCTGTCCGATCAGCGCCTGCAATTGCCGTAGAGCAGGCATCGTAAGTGTACGGATGGAGTCACCGTCGAATCGTCCAATGGACAGCAGTTCCAGCTCTGCGTGTCGTCGAAGCTCGGCGTCGGCATAACGTCGGCGACGAATCAACTCGCGTTCCTGGCGGCGGTCACGGAGAGGCGATGGCTGACCGCGATTTGACGTGGTCCCGCGCTCGCGCAACGACAATGCGACTTCGGCGCGGGGCGCCTTGGTCCAGGGCGTGAGCGAGGAGACCGGATCGTCGTGATCGCTGGCCAGCGTGCCGAGGTGACGACATGGATAAAGGCCAAGCGTCACGGCCGCGAGACGGTCCACATCGGCGTCGCCTACGTTGCCGAAGAACGACGCGAGGCGCAGGAAGTCGGCTCGCCTGGATGATGCTCCGATGCCTGAACGTGAAAGGCGGGCGAGGTTTTGCGTGAGTGTACGAATCGCGGCGATTGCGTCACGGCGGAGTTGTTCGATGCGCGAGGGGTGATTTGGTCCGCGGACGAACCAGGCGGAAAGATTCATCCAGTCTTCGCGACGCTCTCCGGCTGCGCGGCGGACCGCTACTGAATCAGACAGTCCGGCCCGTTCGACCTGAAGGGCAAGGCCTCCAGCGACGCGTTGCACGATCGCGTCGATGTGGGGCCCGAGTGTTTGGAGGTGACGGGCGATGGGGCGCGACGCCCGCTCGATCTCGTCGAGGCGGTCGCTCACGTAACCCACGAGTACTTCGGCGAAGAACCGCAACTCGTCGGGTGCGAGGTCATAGCGGCTCTGCCATTGGTTGATCGCAGCGAAGAACTGCGTGATCTCCGCCGTAAACACGATATGCGGGTCGAACACCGCCCGGACGAGATCCCCGAGTTCAGTCGCTGATGCTGCTGCGAACGCACGCTCCTGGCCGACCAGCGTCGCCAGCCGTGCAGCGGCGTCACGAATGGCACCGAGGCGTCCGGTTGACACGTCGCGTACGTCCTCGACACGCCCGAGCACTCCCTCCACGAGGTCGTGTACCTCCTGGCCGGCGCTGGTGATGAGGTAGCGGTTGCGCCGCCGGTAGTAGTCGGCGAGGCTCGACGGGTTCCCGATGGACGAGGACACAGTCAGGTTGCCCCATCGACGTAGGCTCTCGAGGCGCTCGGGCACCGTATCGGAGATGACCTCGGAACCGACAGCACCGAGACGCGACACAACATCGTCGGGTGATAGTTCGGCGAAGAAGGTGTTGGCAAAGACGGCCAGGATCGCCCGGTACTCGCGCCACTCTTCGGCGGTGACATAGCGGAAAAGTTGGCGTCCGGTGAGATCACTTTCGGCGGCCGTTTGATCCGCTGTACTCATGGAAGCAACGTCTGATTCGTACCGGGGTTCAAGGGCGTTCGGTCTGAACTGTCGGGGAACCCTCGTTCGAGCGAGCGGCCGTTCCAGCGCGCGTGTTCGAGCACGATTGTGCTCATTTCCGCATCGCGAATCACTTCGCAGATGGACAGTTCGGGCACGCTTGCGTGCGTGCCCCACAGACGTTCGCTTGTCGCAATGAAGTCGAGATCGAGCTCGACGAGAAGGCCGAACAGCGGGCCATGGTTGTCTTCGGAAACTTTGGCGAAGGCGTCGTCAAGAAGAAGGAACCTCGGCGCAGTCGGTTCGCGTTCGGCCACTGCGTCGCATGATGCGGCGACGGCAGCGAACAACGGAAGGTACGAAACGACCTTCTTCTCACCCTCGGACAGGTTCGGGTGACGAGCGAGTTGACGCGGCGACGCGCCAGGGCGATGGACCAGGATCGACATTTCATGCCAGGTTCGGTAATCCAGGACTCGGGCAATGAGATCGCGGTAGGTCGCATCCGGTTCGTCTCGACGCGCATCATCGATACGAGACGAAAGCGATGCCGCAAGCTTTGAATCCTCCTCGACGTCGCGGTGATCGGGGCTCTTGGCCAAAAGGGCGATGATGTCGGCCAGGTCCCCGTCGATGTCGTCGCGGCGTTGCCATCGAAGCGATGCGCCGATGCCGTGAGCAGTCGTCACCGTAGATAACCGCTTGTTCATCAGCTTCACCAACTCACCGGCCGCAAACAGCTTCGCGGCGACCTCGGTGGCGATCACGCCCTGAAGCAGATTGCGAAGCGCATGGTCTTGTTTCGCGGTGAGCAGGCTCGATTGCACGCGTAGCTGGGTGTCGACTTCGGCGGAAGCATCGGCGAGCGGCATGCGGCCGAGCGGTCCCGTGACCACGACAGCGAGGGGGAGTGCCGGGTCGGCCTGGTGATCCTCGGCGTCCCAACCGGCGCCGAGATTCTCACGTCGTTGTCGCAGGGACAACCGGACGTTCTCCGCGCCGACGTCGCTGCGTTCGGGCGCTGCGATGGCGCGCAGAATTGCGGTCGCCAGGTCCCGGACACCATCGGCTGATTCCGTAACGTTCGGCCACCTCGGGGGAGGTCGTAACTGCCGAGCACCCTCGGCATTCGACTCGGCAACGACACCGGTGGTGGTCGCTGACGCAACGAGTCCACCGACCGCCAACGTGGCGAGAAGGCCTGGCAGCAGTGCTGCACAGCGTTGCTCTCGTTCGGCCATGGCTCCGGCTGATGTGCGGGCCACCTCTTCGGTCCGGGATTGTTCCGTCACGGCCTGCTTCGAGCGTGTCCGTGCGAGCTGCAACTGCTCACGGGTACGTTTTCTCTCGCGTTCGGTGGCATCGATAACCTCGACGATTTCGGCCCACGCTGTGGCGACGGTGTCTTCGAGCGTGACCAATCTGGCCCGCTGCTCGCTGTGCTCAGCTGTGCGAACTTGCACACGTCCGATCCGGTCGAGGTGGTCAGCGAGCGTGCTGCGCCAGGAGTCTATCGACGTGGTCCAACTGCGGAGGGTTGACTCGACGGTCGACGCTTGGGGCTCGGCCGCCCGGCAGTCGGCGATCAACGCAGACATGGCGTCGCCACCCTCACGCAATTGGAGTCGGACGAAAGGCAACTGGTGATTCGCGGCGATTCGATGACCTAAGGCGAGGGTTTCCGCGTGTGCTGCATCGGCCTGTGCAACGGCGCGGCCGGCCTCGGCCGAGGCCACCTGCGCTCGATCGGCGACCCGCGCTGCTGCGTCGCAGGCCGCGACCGCCGTGGTTAGTGGCTGAATCGAAGGGAGGGCGTTACGGTGTGCCGTGGCGAGGTCCAGCTGGCGTTGACGTAGGACGAGTGCACTCTCCATTTCACGAACGGACGCCTCCGCTTTGGCGAGGGCTTCGGCGGCTTCCTCGCGCCGGCGCACAAGAGCCGCCCGGCGGTTCGCCACTCCGATGTGCTCGACCATGGTTTTTGCATGTCGGCCGCGCAACGCGCCAACCCGGAACTCGCCGTCGACGCCAATGAAGGATTCCGCATCGACGTCGCGCTCGGTCGTGATCGTGTTCAGAATCGCCGCAACGTTCCCGTCACCATCGAGCGCGCTCACGAACCTTGAAAGCGATGCGCGGACCGAGGAGCGCGCTACGGCGACCAGCTCTCCGTTCGCCAAAGCGACGGCACCGCTTGGGAGAAGCTCGGCGCTCAACAGACCGGACGCCTCCATCGCGGCCTCGATGCCGAGCTGATCCTCCGGAGCAACACCTGAGGCGAAGTCGATCGCCTCGGCCAACACCCTCCGACGATCGGACCGCTGCCATGACATCGCCGGTGGATCGGGTAGCACGGCTTGGGCGAGCGCATCACACACCGAACGGCTCCGGTCCTCTTCGAGACGCAGCTGATCGAGCAACGCCTCGAGTTTCGCAATCAACCCCCGGTGGTGATCGGCAATGGACTGCACAGCATCTATAAGTGCACATATAATATCGTCGAGACCGTCGAGAAGATCGGGTCGTTCAACGGCCGATGCCAGTTCAGCCATCGGAAGGCTGATCTCATCTCCTCCTGGTTGGCTCAGAGCTGCAAGCCAACGTTGTGTCGCAGATCGCCATTCCTGTTCGCCACGTCGTCGCTCTTCGCGCGCTCGTCGGGCGTCCAATTCGGCCGACGCTTCTTCTGAAACGAGTTGGGCGTGTCGTCTCTCGGCGGCTCGCAAATCGGCTTCCAGACGGTCAACGGCGTCGAGTTGCGCAACAACGTCCGCGATGTCGCAACGGCGGATTTCGGCATCAGCGACAGATCGTGAGAGCGCACTTCTCAAAACCGAAAGATCCAGCGTCAACGACGAGGGAATGGGGAGATCACCGACGTCCAGTTCGGTTTCGCTCGACACAGTGACCGTGGGCAACGGAGGCGGCGGATCGATGCGCCAGAGGACGGCGACGGCCCCCACTTCCTCAAGATGGGTTTGTAGCGACGTGACAGCGCCTTTGAAGGCGACGTGCATTTCGGACACGCGCCGAGCGAACTCGGCGCGTCGGTGTCTGCATTCGACCGCGTCGCTCTCGGCAGTCTGCACGGCCTGAGCCAGTGTGGCGACGTGATTGCGGAGATGCATGAGGTCGGCACCGTCACGGTATGCGGGACGCTCGCGAAGGGCTTGCAGCTCGTTTTCGATCCGGGCGTCGTCGCTCTCGAGCCGCGATACGTCGGCTTCGCTGCCGACCACCGCAGCCGTCGCCGTTGCTGCGTTTGCAGTCGCCACCTCCCGGTCGCGTCGGGCTGATCGTACGATGCGGTGAAGTTCTTCCGCATGCGACGCGCGAGAACGCAATTCAGAGCGCGCATAGCTTTCATAAACGTTGCAGAGACCCGCCAAAGCTTCAGTGGTCCGTCGTAACGACGCGACGTTGTCCCGATGCTCGTCGAGATCTTCAAGGGGCTGGGCCGCGTCGGCGAGGGCGGCCTCCGACAACTGGGGGAGCGCACTCTCGAGGTACGACGGGAGGTCCACGTCGATACGGTCGCCCACTCTTGGGCTCCGCACGATGTGCAACAGCCGTATGTGCTGTTCGAGATCCGCGCCGCCAAAGAGTCGAGAGCGAACTTCGTTGCGGTAGTCGCCTCGTCGGTCATGGGCGAACACAGCAGACGTTCCGAGGACGGTTCGCAACGAGTCCACGGTGAGCGGGGTTCGTCGGTCCAACAGCGAGAAGTCGAACCCGGGTCTACGGTCCGTTAAGAACCACCACGTGGTGACCCGGTCCGTCGACGCGTTTGCCCGAATGCCGCAGCCACATACGATGTGGTTGATCTCGCCGGTCACCATGTCGACCCGCTCGAACTCGATCCAGAGATACCCCACCGGGTTTGGCTCGTCGCGTCCCGAAAGCATCCAGGAGCGCAGCACGCCTGTTTGTTCGCCGGCAGCATCGATGCGACGCACGTCGGCCTCAAGCAGGAACGGCAGGAGCATGTTCATGGCCGTCGACTTGCCGGAGCCGTTCACGCCTCGCAGCAGCAGCCGACCTCCGGCGAGCTCGATCGTTTCGTCGCCGTATTGATAGACGTTGAGGATGCCCGCCCGATTGAGGTGCCACCGACCCAGCATCGAGATGGATGCTACCGCGGTGAACCCGCCCAAAATTTTCTCCTCGACGGGACCATTCCCGACATCTCGCGTTGGCAGACAGGTGTCCCAGGTACCTCGACATCGGAATCGCCGACTTGCTCCTGGCGCCTTGTTGGTGGACAATTCCTTTTGTGTCCGGCCCCGAGAACTCAGACGACCCGAAGGAGAAGCCACCGGCGTCGCGGCCCGACGGTGGCGCCAACGATGGCTTCGCCGCCATGGCTATCCTGGCACTGGTGATCGCGCTGATCGTATTCGCCGTCCGCCTGATCTAGCGGGGTCGCCGTGAGGCGTGACGAGAACGGGTTAGTTGGTGAGGAGACCCTCTAAGCTTTCGCTTTCCGGCGCTCGCATGATGCGTGCACGGTTTCGAGGAGGTAGCCAAAATGTCGAGTCCGAACCACACCGCGCCGACCGACGAGGTCGTTGAGCACGTGCTCGGCCTGGGAGGTTTCAGCTTCGTTGGGCTCGACCGACGCCAACAGCTCGACGCCGTTCGCCGCTTCGCCGGCGCGTTGGTTCGCCGCCCTTCGGTGGTGGCCGAGCATGCGCTCCGATTCGCTTCCGAAGAGTTGACCATCCTCACGGGCAGATCTGACCGCTCGCCTGATCCCAAGGATCGCCGCTTCGCCGATCCGGCATGGCAGGGAGGCCCCTGGAAGCCTCTCGTCCAGTCGTATCTCGCATTCCGCGATTCGGTCATGGCGACGATCGACGAAGTTGGTCTCGACGAGGCGAGTGCTGATCGCGCCCGATTCGGTCTGATGCAGCTCACCGAGGCGATCGCCCCCACCAATAATCTCGTGACCAATCCCGCTGCACTCAAGCGGGCGGTCGAGACCCGTGGCTCATCGCTGCGCGCCGGGGCGCGTCACCTGCTTCACGATGTGCGCCACAACGGCGGCCTGCCCAGCCAGGTCGACACCCGTCCGTTCGAGATCGGCAAGAACATGGCCGCCACTCCCGGAGCCGTGGTCCGTCGCACGGAGCAGTACGAGCTGATCCAGTACGCACCCGCCACGAAGCGGGTTCGGTCTCGGCCGCTGATCATCTTCCCGCCACAGATCAACCGCTACTACTTCCTTGACCTGGCGCCCGGTAGGAGCCTCGTCGAGCATGCTGTCGGGCAAGGCCACCAGGTCTTTCTCGTGTCGTGGCGAAACCCTGGTCCGGAGCATCGCGACTGGTCCCTCGACACGTACATCTCGGCGTGCATCGACGCCATCGAGACGGTGCTGAGCATCTCCAAGGTGAAGAACCTCAACTCGCTGGGGCTGTGCGCTGGTGGCATGACGCAATCGATTCTGCTCGGCTATCTCAAGGCGCAGTCCCGTCCGCTCATCCACGCAGCGTCGCTGGCCGTCACGATGATCGACAGCCAGACCCACAGCGTCATCAACAGCTTCGCTACGAAGCGAACAATAGCGGCGACCATCACGAAGTCACGAAAGAAGGGAATGCTGGCCGGTGAGGACTTGGCCAAGGTGTTCGCGTGGATGCGGCCGAACGATCTGGTGTGGAACTACTGGGTGAACAACTACCTTCTCGGGGAGAACCCGCCGGCCTTCGATGTCTTGGCGTGGAACTCCGACGCCACCAACTTGTCGAACCAACTCCACGAGCAGTTTCTCCAGATCTCGAGCGACAACGCATTGATGGCGCCCGGCGGCGTTTCGGTGCTCGGCCAAACGATCGATCTCCGCAAGGTCACGGTCGACCACTATTCCGTCGGTGCGGTCACCGATCACATTGTCCCGTGGCAGTCGTGCTATCAGGCCACGCAACTCTTCGGCGGCGCGCACCGTTTTGCGCTCTCCAACAGCGGTCACATCCAGGCGCTGGTGAATCCGCCCGACAATCCGAAGGCCAGCTACTTCGTCGGCGACGATTTCCCAGCCGATCCAATGGAGTGGCGCGCCAACGCCACGCGTAGGTCGGGAAGCTGGTGGACGGACTGGTCGGAATGGCTCGACTCCCGCTCGGGTAGCTGGAGGGCGGCACCGACGA
>JANOYY010000048.1:0-2477 GCA_031429095.1 Acidimicrobiia bacterium
GGCACGGTCGGTGAGCACGGGCCGCAGCCACAGTCGAACCGTGCGGTCACCTCGTTTGGTGAGCCACCCGAAGGTGATTGGGAGACGTCGAATCGGTTTGACGCGGAGTTGTTCTATGACGATGCGAAACAGTGCCGGCGGGAGCCGACCGGTGAGAAACAGGGTCTTGCCGGTGAGTCCTGGGGGGATGTTGTCGAAAGCCTCGCAGGAGACCAGGATGAGGCGAGCGACTCGTGTGCCGTCGGAAACTGCGATGAGTTGGGCGAGCGCGCCGCCGGTTGTCGTTGCCGACGAGTACGACGTCGCGAAGATCGAGCTGTTCGATGAATCCTTCGACGAGTCCCGCCAGCGAGGCGAGGGAGAGTCCGAGTTCGGGTGGAGCGGGTTGGCGGTGGGCTCCCATCGGCAGCGTTGGGACGATGCAGCGATGGTCGGTGCAGAGGTTCTCGACCACCGCAGACCAGAGTGTTTCGTCCATGAGCAGCCCATGCAGGAACACGATCACGGGACCGGTGGCGCCCGTTGCGACGTACTCAATCGGGCATCCTTCGATAACGATCTGATTCATGCGCGCACCCGACCGTTCGCCAAATTGGAGAGATCCGGAACGAGCTGCGCAACAGTGCGAAGGAACGCAATCTCGGCCGTGACGCATTCGTCGAACGATTCGAGGAACGGTGCGTAGTGACCTCCAGCGACTTCGACAAGGTCGACTGACGGGGCGCGTTTCACGACAGCGCGTGTACTGGCGATCGGGATGGTCTCGTCGTCGGTGCTCGCGACGATCAGCAGCGGACACTGAACGGACGAGGCAAGCCTTCCAGTCCGGTAGTTGGTCAACGACAAAACGATGCGGGCTGCTACTTCGTCACGCCATTCGGGATAGCGATGCCGTGGGCCGAGCGCACGGTCTGCGTCTTGTGCGTCCGGAGTGGTCAACAACGCAACAGTTCCGCGAGTACCGGCGAGCTTGACCATTCTCGGTGGCCGCTGCGCCCTGGCGCCAAGCGCGTCGATGACAGATCGCATGCCGAGACGAACGCCCGCGCCGATGGATTGGTGGCGTTGGGCGTGTCGTGCTGCGGCACGGCCATCGACGAGAGGCGACTGTGCGATCACCGCGGCAAGGCCAGGGGTTTGGGCCGCCGTTTCGATTACCAAGCCTCCAGCGAGCGAAAAGCCCCACAACATGATCCCGCCGCTGCAGACGTCGGGAAGCAACCGTGCGAACTCGATCGCCGCGGTCAGGTCTGTCCGCATGTCGGCGAGGCCTGCCACCTGGCGAGGCGATCCCCCGCTATCACCGAAACTCCGGAAATCGACCGACAGGACGCCGAAGCCCGCAGCGACGAACGCGGCAGCGTATGCGTCAGTTCCGGGACTGCGAGTGACTCCTAGGTGGCTGCTGATGTAGCCGCTTCGGTAGGTCGAGTTCGGGCCGTGGCAAGCGTAGGAGCGGGCTGGGTGGGTCTGTTTCGTCGTGGCGGAGGGCGAGCCGGCCGGGTGATGGTCGTTGTCGGTGTCTGATTCGGTGGTCGTTGTCGGCATCTGTGGGGGTCTCACTGGATCATCTGTGTGCTTAAGATGTGGCTGGGGTGTTCCATCGGGTGGAGTCGTGACGAACCCCTAGGGTGGCGAGTCGTGCGAGGTTGATGGCTGCGGCGCGGGTGACGAAGTCGGTGAGAACGCGGGCGGTGCCTCGGGTTCGGGCTTTGCGGCCGCCGTGGCTGCGCCGGGTGAGGTGGCCGATCTTGCGTTCGACTTTCGGACGGGTTGCCCGATAGGCGGCCTGCCACTCAGGCGCAGCTTGGTCGGTTTTCGCTTGTTGCATGCGGGCTTCGTGGCGGGCGATAACGATGGTGCGACCGGCGGTCGACGTCGTGCAGCGTTGGCGGAGCGGACAGCGGCGGCACGTGTCACCGAACGATGCGATCCCGGAGCCATCAGCGCGGCGCACGATCGGGGTATCGATGTCGGCTGGGCACCACACGACACCTGTGTCGAGGTCGATATCGAAGGCGTCCTTGGAGTAGAGGCCGTCACGGTTCGATGCCGGCGGGACTTTCGCGGTCACACCGAAACCTTTGCGGTCGAGACGTTCACGGATCTCAGCTCCGGCGTAGGCGCAGTCGCCCATCACGACAGGTTTCACATCAAGATCGGCACACGGTGCGAGGAGATCCTCTGCCGCGTCCTGGTCTGGCGTGTTGGCCGGGGTGACGGTGACATCGTCGATGATCTCGGAATCGGGATCGACCGAGACGTGGCCCTTGTACCCATCGAAACGGCGGTTGCGGCTCTTGTGCCCGTGGCGGGCTTCGGGATCAACAGTGGAGATGACCCGGTCGCGTGCCACGGCACGCACGATCCGGAACCGGCCATCGTCGCCTTCGGCGACGTCTTGGCCGGCGACCGTGGCCAACAGTTCAGCGGCTTCACGAGCGGCACCGACCAACAGCTCGCCGTCGGTCACGTCG
>JANOYY010000049.1:0-121323 GCA_031429095.1 Acidimicrobiia bacterium
CTTGGCGACCTCTCCAGCTTTCGACGCGCCCTTGAAGCGGTGCTGCGTCCGGGGATCGGTTCGGGGACGTCGCCCGCGGGGTTGTCCGACGAAGCTCGAATGGCCGTCGAGGCCGGGGTTCGAGCGGCGAAAGAAATGGAACATCCCGTGGTCGGAACCGGCCACCTACTCCTCGGCATTCTCGACGACACCGGTGCCTCATGGATTCCGCTGGCCGCCGCACTCGGCGTCACGCGAACCGCGGTGACTACCGAAGTTGCTGCGCTCGGTCTTTCGGAATCGGCCAGTGGCGACATCGATCCCGACAGCCATCACAGCGCCCCGATCGCTGCCCCGCACGATCCCCTCGAAGCGCTCCGGCGCGAGGTCGCGCAGCTTCGCCTCCGCATCGAGTTGCTCGAGAACAAGCCCCGCTAAACGCCGTAAACGCCGCTAAACGAGCCCGCGAGCACACGTCACGCGAAGGATGCGTCGCTCAACGTCGCTAGGTCGGACAATCCATCGTCCATGATTTGAGGGTGAGCCACACCGATCCCGGACCTGATCTTCGACGAAAAGATCCGATCCTCGTCGTACTCGTAGGGCCTTCGGGGTCAGGCAAGAGTACGTGGGCGGCGACGCACTTCGCCCCAAACCAGATCGTGTCGTCGGATTCGTTGCGGGCCACCGTCGGGTTCGGCGAGTCGGACCTTGCCGCAAGTGCTGATGCGTTTGTGATCCTGCATCAGATCGTGGAAGCCCGATGCCGTCGTCGGCTCACGACAGTGGTCGAGACACTCGGGTTCGACACGGCGTTGCGTCTCGCCATGCGAACCATGGCGGCAGCCAACAACATCGAATGTCACGCCGTCGTGTTCGACACGCCCCCCGACGTGTGCCGAGAACGAAATCGATCCCGATCGCGGGTGGTGCCGGCAAGCGTTCTCACAAGCCAGTTCTCGACGATGAAGCAGGTGCGGCCTCTCGTTGAGTCGGAGCCATTCGAACGTGTACATATCAATGTCTATCGGGTCGGTTCGTCGGTGCCCGAAATCCGCGAGACCACGAAACCCGCACCTTCCCCTGCGGCACCGCTGGCGCAGGGCCGAGGCGTCCAGTTCGGTCTCCACCTTGGTGAGTTCCCCGCGCGACCCGAACAACACCGAGAGCACCTGCGCGAGGTCGCGGAGGCTGCCGAGCAGGCCGGTTTCGACGCTCTGTGGGTCATGGATCATTTCCGCCAGATTCCCCAGGTCGGGCGGGAGTGGGACGACATGCTCAGCGCAACATCGACACTCGGCTTCTTGGCCGGCGTCACCACCCGCGTTTCCCTTGGCGCACTCGTGAACTGCATCACGCATCGCAACCTTGCGGTGCTGGGTCGCGAGGTGGCAACGCTCGATGTTCTCTCGGGCGGACGGGCCATATGTGGACTTGGTATTGGGTGGCACGAGAAGGAGCACGCTGCGTACGGCCTCGACTTTCCCAGCGTGACACAACGTTACGAACTTCTCGAAGACGCCCTGCAGTTCCTTCCGTTGCTCTGGGGGAAGGGAAGCCCATCGTATGTGGGCAAACGATTCTCGGCACCTGAGGCCATCTGCTACCCGAGACCTTTGCAGACCAAGCTCCCAATCCTCGTGGGCGGTTCCGGTGAGCGCCGGACCCTCGCTCTTGTCGCAAGATACGCCAACGCATGCAATCTTTTCGGTGACGCCGATACGGTCCGACGCAAACTCGACGTTCTCCACCGACACTGTTCCGACGTCGACCGGGACCGGGCGGAGATCTGCGTGACCCACCTCAGCACCGCACTTGTCGGCGACACACCTGGCGATGTCGCCGGTTGCGTCGAACGGCTCCGACTCACGAAGCGCACCCTCAACACCCATCACCCCGGCACAGTCGAGGATCACATCGCACGCGTGGGCGAACTTGCGGCAGCAGGCGTCGACCAGATCATCGTGCGACTCCCCATGGTCGACCTCGACGCCGTGTCGCGATACGGGAAGGTCATCGCCGGAGTCATCGCCGGAGTCCGCTGAACGAAATCGTTCGAACCGTTCAGCCCTGGCTACACCTTCCCGGCACTCGGACAGATGTCGGCAAGCACGCAGTCGCCGCACTGCGGTTTGCGGGCGTCGCACGTCCGACGCCCGTGAAGAATGACCCGAAGGCTGAATACTCCCCGTTCCGACGGTGCGATGAGGGCACCCAGTGCGTGCTCGACCTTGACCGGGTCATCGCCGAGGTCATCACCAACGAGTCCGAGGCGTTTCGAAAGACGCAGCACGTGCGTGTCCACCGGAAGGCCCGGTTCACCCATGGCCACGCTTCGCACGACATTCGCCGTCTTGCGGCCCGTCCCGGGGATCGTCACCAGATCTGCCATCGCCGGGGGCACCTCGCCCTCGAATCGTTCAACGAGCGCTCTGGCCATCCCGATCAGCGATTTGGCCTTGTTCCGGTAGAACCCGGTCGAGTGCACGATCTGCTCCAGCTCTTCGGGGTCGGCACCAGCCAGGTCGGCCGGGGTCGGGTAGCGCTTGAAGAGGATCGGGGTCACCTCGTTCACACGCTTGTCGGTTGTCTGTGCACTTAGGATCGTAGCGGCCAGCAGTTGGTACGGCGATTCGTGGTCCAACTCACAGAGATCCTTGGCCGACCCCGGGAATTGTTCGGCGAGTCGCCCCGCTACCGCCGTTGCTCGTCCCTTTGGTGACCGTGGTTTGCCCATCATCGAAGGGTACTTTGGACGCGTGTGCCTCCGGGCTTGCGTTCGCCACGATTTTCCGGCAGACTTTGGCTATGACTGCGCAAACTTCCTTTGTCGACAGCCTCGTAGTACTTCCCTAGCGCACACAGCGATCAACGCTGCGTGCCGCACGAACCTCTGGGTGAGCCCAGGGGTTTTTTGTTTGTTACGCCACTTTTGCCCCACCGTTCAACACCCGAAGCACCCCCGTCCACACACGTCACTTCCTCAAAGCTCCAAACACCAAGGAACACACCATGGAAATTACCGGCGCCCAAGCCCTCATCAAGAGCCTCGAAATGGTTGGCACCGAGGTGATGTTCGGCCTCCCCGGAGGCTGCATCCTCCCGGCGTATGACCCACTCCTCGAAAGCTCGATTCGACACATCCTCGAACGCCACGAACAGGGCGCCGGTCATATGGCCGAGGGCTATGCCCACGTAACCGGTCGCCCCGGCGTCGCGATGGTGACGAGTGGACCTGCGGCAACGAACATGGTCACGCCGCTTTGCGATGCCTACATGGATTCCATTCCGATGGTCGTGATCACCGGCCAGGTACCGACCGGTGCGATCGGTACCGACGCATTTCAGGAGTGCGACACCGTCGGGATCACCCGATCGGTCACGAAGCACAACGAACTCGTAATGGATGCCCAGGACCTGCCACGCATCGTGGCCGAGGCCTTCCATATCGCCACGACAGGTCGCCCGGGTCCCGTGTTGATCGACGTCCCGAAGGACGTGCTTCAGAACACGATGTCTTGGTACTGGCCCGAGTCGGTGGACCTCCCCGGTTACCGGCCAAACGTCGAAGCCGACCCCGTGTCGATCCGTCGTGGCGCCGAACTGATCCTCGGCTCCACTCGACCGATCCTCTATGTGGGAGGTGGTGTCCTCAAAGCACGGGCTGCCGCTGCACTGAAGGAACTGGCGGAACTGTGCGACATCCACGTCGTGACCACCCTGATGGCCCGCGGTGCCTTCCCCGACGATCATCGACTGTGTCTCGGCATGCCCGGTATGCATGGCAACTACACCGCTATCACCTCGATGCAGCAAAGCGATCTGCTGATCAACCTTGGCGCACGATTCGACGATCGCATCACCGGCAAGCTCAGTGGATTCGCGCCGTACGCAAAGATCATCCACGCCGACATCGACCCAGCCGAACTCGGCAAGGTCCGGATGCCTGACGTCTCGTTGATCGGCGACGCCAAACGCACCATTGAAGAATTGATACGTGCGCTTCGTGATCTTATGGCCGGGGGCGCAAAGTTTTCTGACCGCGAGATGTGGAAGCAAACCATTTCCGGATGGCAGGAAAACTTCCCGCTTGCCTACGAGCCCTCACAACCCGGCGGAGCCCTGAAGCCGCAATACGTGCTCGAACAACTCCGTGACGCGTCGGCCTCAGAGGACACGATCCTCGTTTCGGGCGTCGGCCAACATCAGATGTGGGCATCGCAGTACTGGAAGTTCAACGAGCCGTACACCTGGGTGAACTCGGGCGGTCTCGGGACCATGGGCTTTTCGGTGCCGGCCGCGATCGGGGCCAAGGTCGGTTGCCCCGACAAGCGCGTGTGGGCGATCGATGGCGACGGGTGCTTCCAGATGACGAATCAGGAACTCGTGACCGCGTCCATCGAGCGGATCCCGATCAAGGTGGCAATTCTGAACAACTCCTACCTCGGCATGGTCCGTCAGTGGCAGGAGATGTTCTACGACGAGCGTTACTCCGAGGTATATCTCTCCCCGGAGCTCCCCGACTTCGTGAAGCTTGCCGAAGCAATGGGATGCGTCGGTATCCGCGTCGACTCGCCCGAAGAGGTGCAGCCGGCCATCGACAAAGCCAACTCGATCAACGACCGCCCGGTAGTCGTCGACTTCCGTACCGATGAAGGCGAGAAGGTGTTTCCAATGGTCCCGGCCGGAATAGGCAACGACGACGTGCAGGTGCACCCGTCACAGCGTGAACGTCTGCTGGCCGACAAGGCCGCCCGCATCGCAAACCGGAAATGGTGATTGAAATGACCGAACCAAAAGAACTGACCCGCATCATCGTCCGACCCGCCCATCACACGCTTTCTGTGTTGGTAGAGAACCGTTTCGGTGTACTGGCCCGGGTAACGACGCTGATCTCGCGCCGCGGCTACAACATCTTCTCGCTCGCCGTCGCGCCCACCGACGACCCCGCCGTGTCGCGCATCACGATCGTCGTCGATGCTGATTCGACGCCGATGGATCAGATCGTGAAGCAACTCAACAAGTTGATCAACGTGTTGGAAATTCGCGAGCTCACCCCTGATCAGTCCGTGGAGCGTGAACTGCTCCTCATGACGGTGGCCGCTGATGCGACGCGCCGTTCGGAGATCGCAGAACTGGTCAACATCTTCGACGCCAAGATCGTAAACGTCGGCTTTGACCAGGTCACCGTCATGCTGGCCGATCCGCCGGAGAAACTCGACGATTTCGAAGAGCTCATGAAGCCCTATGGAATTGTCGAGTTGCAGCGCAGCGGTCGAGTGGCACTGCCTCGTCTCAGTCGAACACCGACCCCGGCCCTCAAGGTGGTCGCGAACTAGGTAGCGCGACCGCCGGCATTTGCCGGGCACGCTTCGATCTCCGGGAAGACGGACGGCAACTCTGAATCGACCCTCAAGCCGGTGGTCGCTGTCGTCGACGTTAGAAGGAGCCAAGGCCAAGGATCGAAGCATGATTACCCAAGCATCAACGACCGCCACGCAGATCCGCAGAACGGTACTGGAGCAGTCCTTTCGCGCCGGTGTAGGACATATCGGGTCGGCGCTTTCCATCGTTGATCTCGTGGCGGCCGTCATCGAGGCATTCCCAAGCTGTGTCACCGACGAACACTCCCGTGACCGCTTCGTCCTCTCCAAAGGTCATGCAAGTCTTGCGTGGTACGCCGCGCTCGAAACAGCCGGCGTCCTTTCACGCGAAGTCATGGATTCCTTCTGCGGGGACGGATCACGCCTCGGTGTACATCCCGAACCGCACACCGCTGGCGTCGACTTCGGAAGCGGATCGCTCGGGATGGGTTTGAGCTTCGCCGTCGGAACGGCCCTGGCTTCGAAGCTTCGGGGCGAGTCCTCGCGGACGGCCGTCATCATGAGCGACGCCGAATGTAACGAGGGCGTCGTTTGGGAGTCGGCCGCGTTCGCCTCCCAGCACCGACTCGACGGTCTCGTCGTCTTCGTCGATGACAACAAGCAACAGGCGCTCGGTGCCACATCAGCAATCCTTGATCAGTCCACGCTCGATGATCGGTGGCGCTCATTCGGATGGCACGTCGAGGTGTGCGATGGCCACGATGTGTCTCTGCTCACCAGTCACCTGATGGCCCAGCAGTCGGGGCAACCAAAAGTAATAATTGCACAGACGATTTTCGGGTACGGGGTCTCCTATATGGAACGTGAGCTCCCCTGGCACTACCGACCTATGAATCGCGAACAATTCGACGTGGCAATGAACGACATCGCGATGATCGACAGCGAACGAGATGGACGATGAGGAACACTTTCCTGCAGACACTGACCGAACTCGCCGTCGATCACCCTGAGATCATGTTCCTCACCGGGGACCTGGGGTTCGGTGTTGTCGAACAATTCCGGGACCGTTGTCCGAACCAGTTTGTGAACATGGGCGCAGCCGAGCAGAACATGGTCGGCGTCGCAACCGGACTCGCCAGTCGCGGGTTCGTGCCGTTCACCTACTCAATCATCAACTTCAGCGTTCTTCGGCCCTTAGAGTTCATTCGCAACGGTCCCATCGCGCATCAGGTGCCCGTCCGCATCGTGGGCGTCGGACCGGGATTTGAGTACGGATCAAATGGACCGACCCACTATGGCGTCGAGGACATTGCGTGCTTGCGTTCCTTTGGCGGGATTGACATTCACGTTCCAGCCGACGTCCGACGGGCGAAGGCCACTCTCGAACGCGAATGGAATTCGTCGCGTCCGCTCTACTTCCGTCTCAGCAAAGACGACAAGCTCGTGGTGCCCGAACTCGATGAGGCGATCGACTGCCACGGATTCTCCGCTCTCGTCGGCCGAAGCGACACTTTTGCACACGTGGCGATCGTGTGTCTGGGATCGGCAATCGAGGAGGGGTTGAAAGCACGACGTTTGCTTTCTCGCTCCAACATCGTGGCGGAGCTGATCTGTGTCGAGTTGATCAACGACGACACCATCGCACGACTGGCTGCACATGTTTCGAAACACCGATCGGTGGTAACGGTCGAGGCACACTCAGTTCGCGGAGGAATGGGGTCGGCGTTGGCGGAGTCTCTCGGCGAACTTGGTGGCGAACGCACGCTCAAGCGACTGGGAATACAGGCAATACCGAATTTCGTAGGTACACAGAAGACATTGGAAAGTGCTTCGGGCTTTGATGCCAGCGGCATCGTTGCCGTCGTCGAGTCGATGGTATCCGAGAAAGTCGGCGAGTCCACTCGATGACAACGTTGGTCACGGGTGCCGGTGGGTTCGTCGGCGCCGCACTCTGTGCATCTCTCCTTGCCGAATCGCTACCCGTCATCGGCGTTGTACGACCGGGCGAAGAGTCATGGCGTCTGAAAGACCCGTCACTCGCCGGTCTCGACATCGTTCGATCCGACATCGGTTCGGAATCGTTTCTCGGCCTCGTCCGGGAGTTGCGGCCGACTCGTGTGTTTCATCTTGCTGCGCACGGTGCGTATTCCTGGCAGACCGATGCGCCGAACATCGTGGCCACAAATTTGACTGCAACGATTCAACTCGCCGACACACTTGCACGTACCGGTTGTTGCGAGGCGTTCGTACACACGGGTTCATCGTCGGAGTACGGCTTCAAAAACGAGCCCCACCGTGAAACAGACCGTATCGAACCCAACAGCGTGTACGCCGTCACGAAGGCCGCCGCAACGAACTATCTCGCGCACCTGCGTCGGACGAAGGCGCTCGCGGCGGTGACCACGCGTTTGTTTTCGATCTACGGACCATTCGAAGATCAATCGAGGCTCATTCCCCAGGTTGTGGTTCAAGCCCTTGGCGGCAAGCTTCCGCCGTTCGCCTCACCCAAGATCGCACGAGACTTCGTCTACGTCGACGATGCTGTGCGCTGTCTTCGCGCCGTTGCCGATGCACTTGCCACGGGAACCGATACCGGTGAGGTTGTAAACGTGAGCTCCGGCGTCGAATTGACGTTGCGAGATGTTGCAGCGCTCGCCCAGATGGTCTTTCCCAACGTCGCACCACCCACCTGGGGCAGCTACGAAGCTCGTTCCTGGGATACGAACAAGTGGTGCGGAGATCCGTCTCACACGAGTCGCCGCATCGGATGGTCGGCGACAACGTCACTCGCCGACGGATTGAAGTACTTCGCCGACTGGATACGCCACCATGAACTTCGCGGCGCCTACTACCGCCTCAGCTGAAGTCCTGCCCCGCGGTTCCTCGACACCCCGTACCCGCCTGCCGGGGATCCTCGGTCTCGGTGTCGCCGTCGTGAACGCGATCGTCTACTGGCCCGCGGCCTTCGGAGGTTGGAATTTCTACGACGACGAAGGTGCGATGCTCATCGCCTTTCGTTCCTTCGCCGAGCGGGGAGGTCTTTACTCAAAGACCTATTCGAACTACGGCCCGTTTCCGTTCGCTCTCTGGTGGACCATTTTGCGACCGTTCGGGTTCGCCTACGACAACCTCTTCGTCGGCCGCCTCCTCGCCCTCATTCTCCTCGTGTTCGCGTCGTGGCTTACGTACGACGCTCTTCGTGTTCGAACGAGCATCGCGTGGTCAGTCATTGGAGCGTTTGCTGTCAGTGCGACGCTCATTCTCAACTTCTCCGAGCCGTTTCATCCCGGTGCCTTGATCGGCGCGCTACTGGCCGTGGGTTTCTGGGCGCAGACTCGGATCCAAAACCCGAAAGCACGTCTCGCCGTGGAGGGTGGCGTATGCGCGGCGCTCTCGTTCACAAAAGTGAACGTGGGCGTGTTCTTCGCTGTGGCGTGGCTGACGACGGGCCTACTGCGTGATCCGAAGTGGGCAACCGGCTATCGAAGGGTCATGGTGGTCCTGGTTGCGAGCACGTTCCCCTTCTTCATCATCGTGTCCTCAGCGCATGATGTTCCAACCGTACTTCTCGCCACCTCCGTTGCCTCAGCTGTAGCGTTGGCTTGCTTGGCTGCACACAGTTGCAGTGGTGCGGAGCGAACGACACGCTTCCTCCATACACTTCCGATGTTCGCACTTGGTGGGGCAATCGTCGCCGGATTCTCCCTCGGTGTCACAATGGCTCGAGGGAGCACGATCCGCGACATTCTCGATGGCGTGCTGTTTCGTGCAGTCCGACAGCGCGGAGTCTTTTCGGCTGCGCCCCGATTCGATTCCCCGCGGCTCGCCCTTTTTCTGACGGTACTGCCGACCGTTGGTTTCTGTGTTTCCCGGCTACGCGGCAGCGGTCGAGCACAAGCTGGGGACCGCACCGATCGATTCCTGTTGAGTGGCGCTCAAGCGCTCGGGGGTTTGGGTTTGGTGGCCGCCCCTTCCTTTCGGATCGCCTTGCTTCCGGTCCTCGCTTTGTTGTTCATAGACTTGCCTGGCGCACGCCACAACTCGACACCGCGATCGCAAGAGCACCAGACGCCATTGCTCTTCGGTGTGCTGTTTGCGATTCTCCAGGTTCTTCACGCGTATCCCGTCGCACAGAGTCAGTTGGCATGGGCGACGATGTTGCTCGCAATGTGCGGGGTGTTACTTGGTGCAAAGGGCATTGACACCCTCAGCGCCCTGATTCGCTCCGCCGAGGGAGGGAGTGGCAATCGCTCACGAAAACTCCACGCCGGATTGACTCTCGCACCTTTACTCCTCGTTGTTGGTCGACCCATTGCGTATGGTCCTGCGAGATGGGCGGCGTACCGCGCACTCGCACCGTTGGATTCTCGTCATGCCACGTTCGTGCGACTCGAGAAGGACCGGGCCCAAGTCCTGCGCCGAATAAGTTCGGCGCTTGCTTCGAACTGCTCCGCCGTCTACTCGCTTCCCGGCATGTACACCTTCAACGCAATGGCCAACCTTCCGATTGCCACCGGGTACAACGCCACAATTTGGACGTCGTTGTTCACCGACGCAGACCAGAAGCGGGCAATCCAACAGCTCAGCGAACACGAACGGCTTTGTATCGTGCGTAATGATTTCGTTCTGAAGTTCTGGACAAAACAGGCACTTCCGAACGGCCCCCTACTCGACTACGTCAACACCTTCGATCAAGAGTTGACATCAATCGGTGGCTACTCGATCTCCGTGCGCCCCACGTCGGGCGACTAGGAGAGCGGACTTCGTTTCAATGTTTCCGCAGGGAACGCTTCTGCAATGCTTTGATCATGTCTGCAGCATCGACGATCGAACGGCGTGGGTCGCGGAGGTCGATGGTCGGGTGGTTGGATATGCCATTTCATCGATTGTGGACGTAGAGGGCCATCTCGATCAGGTGAGCCTCGAACGTGGTGCGGCGGGGCAAGGAATCGGAGCTCGACTTATATCGGAGGTAATCCGATGGTCAAAAGAATCTGGATGCACGTCGCTGACCCTCACAACGTTTCGCGATGTGGCCTGGAACGCGCCGTACTACGCCAGGCTCGGCTTCTCGGTTCTCGCCGACAACGAATGCGGTCCACAACTGCTCGAACTGCGAGCCATGGAACGTCAGGGGGGAATCGAAGTGCGACCCCGCGTCGCGATGCGTCTACAGCTTTCGTAGTCCGGTGATGAGGAGCGACTGGCTCAGCGCGCGTAATACCCGCATCCGCTCCAGTTTCGCGCCCACCCGAACGACTGGCGCTACCAGCGCCATCGGTGTCGCAGGAAGAAGAAAGTCTCGGTACGACACTTCGACATTGGTGAAACCTGCCGACGTGAACTTGGATTTGGCAAAGCTCTTGGTAAACGCGTTCTCGTCTGGCTCAAGATGAGTAAGTGAACGTAGTTTCTCGACGTTGAACGCGAGGAACACATACGGGTTGGCCTTGTTCGGCTCGATGAACGCAAACGAACCGCCGGGCACAAGAAGCTTCTGAAAGAGTTCGATCGTGCGCGCCAAGTCGTAGACCAGGTGATGCACGATGCCGTCACCGTAGATCGCGTCGTACGATCCCGCTGACGTTTCAGCTAGGTCCGAAACCGATGACCACACGAAGTCAACCGATCGGTTTCCGAGGTTCGCGAGCTTCGCTTGCTTCGTGAAGAGCTGAGAAAGGTCCAGCCCGGTCACATGGCATTTCGTTGCGCCAGCGACGGTGGCTGCCTTGTTTCCCCTGCCGCTTCCGATTTCCAGAATTCGACCGCCCGGCTTCACGCAGAGGGATTCGGCGAGAAGTTCGGCACGACGCTTGGTTCGAATCGCCGTCGAGGGCGAGTCCTGCCAGAGTTGGTTGTAGCCTCGTTCGTCGCGTCGGGACGCGCCCTGCCGGGTGCCCTGTTTCGGTGTGAGCGCGGATAGGAAGTTCACGTCAACCTCGGATCAGCTGTGGTTCGGAATCGAGGCGTTCGGTCTCGAGCGCGCGTTCTCGGGTTCCAGCAACGTACGGGGTTCGTGACGGTGGATTCGTGATTTCTTGAACCACGTAGGCCGGGCGTCGTTTCACCTCGTCGTAGATGTGGGCCAGATACGACGCCACGATTCCAAGGCAGAGCAGTTGGATTCCACCAAGGAACAACACGACCAACAGCATCATGGTGAATCCTCGCGGAGCCGACGAGATGCCAAGCCCCCATGCGACAAACTGTGCAGCGGCCAGCAGGAAGGAGACCCCGACCACAATCATCGCTAGTACGGAGATGACGTCGAGCGGTTTGTGCGAGAACGAAATTACTGCTCGCCGAGCCCACCCGAGGTTACGCACAAAGGAATTCGTGGTCCGTCCGTACTTTCGTTCCGGCCGCACGTAGGGGACCGAGGTTTGCGAGTAGCCGACCCATGCTCGAAGTCCGCGCATGAATCGATGGACCTCAGGCATTGCATTCATCGTGTCGACGACACGGCGATCGATCAACGAAAAGTCCCCGGCGTCGAGGGGAATGGTGATGTAGCTGGCCCGCCGGAAGATTCGGTAGAACGTTTTGTACATCACGTTCATGTACCACGGCGCTTCGCGGCGCACCCGCTGGCCGACCACCACGTCAAAGCCCTTGCGCCACTCCTTGACCATCTCCGGGATGATTTCCGGAGGATCTTGCAGGTCCCCGTCGAGCAGGACGACGGCGTCACCGGTAGCAATACGCATGCCGCTGGTAAAGGCGCTCTGCGAGCCGAAGTTGCGGGCATGGCGGATGGCGACCACGTCGCGGTGCCGTGCGCAGAGATCGGAAAGAACGTCGTCCGCGTTGTCAGGACTGGCGTCGTTGACGAAAATGACTTCGGGTTCGCAACCGGCTGCGTTGATCGACGCAACGAGCCGCTCGTGCATTTCATTCACGGCCGGGGCATCGCGGTAGCACGCAATGATCGCCGAGATTCGGGGCCGTTCGGGGAGTGGGGCTCGGCGTGCGCCATTCGATGCGGAGGTCACAGTCCTTTTGTCGACACACGGCGGGTAGTTCTAAAGGCCTACGGCAGTTCGAACGCTGGCGAGCGAGCGCCGCACGGCGTGAGCCGACTACGAGCGCAGGCCAGCGAACTCGGCTCGTGAGTCAACGCCGTAGCGAGGAGCGGCGAGGGCGAGGGCAATCAGGAAGAGAAGTGCGAAAACCAGCGTCATGTGAATCAGTTCTTTCGATTAATGTTACAAAGATCATCGCATTTTCCAATCGATAAGGGAAATACATAAAAATGAGATCTTCTATCTCAAATATCGATCTTCCGTTGGGTGTCGAAATTCGACACCTCGCCGCCCTGGAAGCAATCGCCCGGACCAATTCCTTCTCCCAAGCCGCTGCGCAGCTGGGCTACGCCCAGAGTGCCGTGTCACAACAGATCGCCACCCTCGAAAAGGCCATAGGTCATCAACTGGTCGAACGCCCGGGGGGCCCACGCCCGGTCTCGCTCACCGAGGCGGGCCGGGTCCTCCTGCGCCACGCAAGACACATCACCGCGCGGCTCGGGGCGGCCAAGGCAGATCTCGATGCACTCGCCGCCGGCGAGGCCGGCGTGTTGCGGGTGGGGACGTTCCAGTCGGCCAGCACCCGTCTCTTGCCCCCAACCCTGTCACGGTTCCGTCGCGACTGGCCTCATGTGTCGATCGACCTTCGCCAAGAAGCGCCGGGTGTTCTTCTCGACGATCTGGTTCGCAACGGTCAAATCGACATCGCGTTTGCCGATACTTCCGACGTTGGTGATCCCCTGCATTTCGTCCATCTGATCAACGATCCGTATGTCGTCATGATGGCACCGAACCACGCGCTTGCGTCGAGCGATTTCATCGACTTCGCCGAACTCGAAGACCTCCCGATGATCATGGCATCGACCGAAGATAAGTGCACAATCGAAATTGACAGTGCGTTGCGGAAGGCCGGTGCGTCACCAAACCTCGTGTTTCGCGGCGACGACAACCTCACTTCACAACGCCTGGTTGCCAATGGGTTGGGTGTCGCAGTCATCCCCATGTTGGCGGCAGAGTTCGGTGTCGCCGACGCCATCGTGAAACTCGTTCCCGTTCGCCCTGCGATGATGCGTCGGATCGGCATCATCTGGCATCGCGACCGTCAGCTGTCCCAGGCGGCGCGCGCTTTCATCGATGTGGCGCAACAGGTGGCAGCGGCCGTTCATCTGCCCGATGCGCCTGCGCTCTCCGTCGCTGGATAGCCTCAGCAGACGAATCGCTGGTCATCGCAGCGCGTTCAGGAGGGCACCATCGAACACAGCGCGACGACCCGCGGCAGTTGGCGATTGCTTGCTCGGACGACGAGCCCGATGCGCATAAACGGAAGCCGTTTCGGTGGGGCAAGTTCTCGAAGCCGCTGCCGCAGAGCCGACGCTTCCACGACCAGTCTCGGCACAATCCCAATGCCTGAACCGAGCGCCGCAAGTGCGACAACTTCTTCGTGCGAGTCGGTCTCCTGAACCTCAAAACTAGGCAGAGATCTTCGACACCAGCGCTCAGCGAGTTCTCGGGTGAGGCCCTGCTTCGGCAGGATGATCTGCTGATCTGCCCACATACGATTGTCAGGTGAGCAGACCGCAATGAGTGGCGTCGTGGCAACCTCGGCGGCCCAGAGTGTTTTTGGCAGACCTTTCGGCAGCGGGGCGATCGCCGCATCAACCGAGCCGTCGAGAACGGCATCGATGGCCGCGCTGGCCGGACCAGTCTGAAGTCGCAATCTCATCGACGGATAGAGCCGACGAAATGACGCCAACAACTCCGGGACAATCGTCTGCGATGCCGTAACCGTGCAATAGATGGAAAGAGTCTCGTCAGCTGCCGCGCCGGTGCCGGCGAGCTCGCGCCATCGATCGACGATGTCACGAATCTCGTCGACCACGGGAATGGCTTCGTTCGCGAGATGCACGGAACGCCCTTCTCGGATGAACAGCGCACGGCCCAGCTCCGATTCGATTCGCTGAACAGAGCGCGACACCGTGCTTTGGCTGACGTGTCGAGTTCGCGCTACCGCCCCAAGATTCTGGACATCAGCGGCTGCAACGACCACGGCGAGGTCAGCGATCGAAACCATTGATGCGATTCTTGCATGAATGACGGACGAAAGTTGCGCTAGTCGAATGAGCCGGGATCAGGCAAACTGGAATCTTCATTTCCCGACCCACTCGCGTGACACCTGCATTCGAAGGAGCCCATCATGGCAACCGTCTATTACGAAAAAGATGCTGACCCATCCATCATCCTCGGCACCAAGGTCGCAATCCTTGGCTACGGCTCCCAGGGCCACGCACATGCGCTCAACCAGAAAGAGTCCGGTGTCGATGTCGTTGTCGGGCTTCGCGATGGCTCCTCATCAAAGGCAAAGGCCGAGGCGGCAGGACTCAAGGTCATGTCGATGGGCGACGCTTCTGCGTATGCCGACCTCGTCATGATCACCCTTCCCGACACGGACATTGCCGAAGTGTTCGATCGCGACGTCGCCCCCAACCTCACGCCCGGACAGGCTGTGGCCTTCGCCCACGGACTCAACGTGCGCTTCGAACTCGTGAAGCCAGCCGCCGACATCGACGTCATCATGATCGCCCCCAAGGGCCCGGGCCACCTCGTGCGCCGCACCTACACCGAGGGTGGCGGTGTCCCCGCGCTCATCGCGATCCACCAGAACGCGTCCGGCCGAGCGAAGGAACTAGCCCTGTCATATGCCTATGGCATCGGCGGAGCACGCGCCGGGGTCATCGAAACGACCTTTGCCGAAGAGACTGAAACGGACCTGTTCGGCGAGCAGGTCGTGTTGTGCGGCGGACTCACCCGCCTCGTGCAGGCCGGCTTCGAAACACTGGTCGAGGCTGGATATCAGCCTGAAATGGCCTATTTCGAGTGTCTCCACGAAGTGAAGCTGATTGTGGATCTGATGTACGAGCAGGGCATCAGCGGCATGCGCTACTCCATCTCCACCACTGCGGAATACGGTGATCTCACGCGCGGCCCCCGAATCATCACCGACGACACCAAGGCTGAGATGAAAAAGATCCTGGCCGAAATCACCAGTGGAGAGTTCGCCGCCGAATTCATCGGGGATTACAAGAAGGGGGCCCCGAACTTCAACGCACTTCGCGCCGCTGGAAAGGCGCACCCCATCGAGAAGACGGGCGCAGAACTTCGCGCAATGATGCCGTGGATCTCTGCGGGCAAGCAGAAGGTTGAAGATGCCGCCGGTGGTTCCAACTAGCTCGTGCGGGTAGCGTGAATGGCATGAAGATTCGTCGCCGTTTCGTCGCGGCACTCCTGACCGCCGGCGTCCTTTTGGACGTCGGCGGTTTCGCGTCGGCGAACAACGAGCGGCCCGTTGCGACGAAGGACCACTGGCACGCAGCATTCGGGGTCTGGAGTTGCAACCGCTGGCTGGCGCCGATCCCCGAGGGCGAAGATCCGGCTGGCATTCATACTCATGGCGATGGGCTCATCCACATTCACCCCTTTGACGAACGCGCCGCAGGGTCGAAAGCCATCCTTCGACGGTTCTTGGAAGCAACGTTTTTGTCAGTGGACGCAAAGCGAATAGAGATTCCCAAGCAGGCTCCGCTGCTTGCCGGGAGTGACTGCAAAGGAAAGAAGACCGAAATCACCGCCGTCGTTTGGCGATCGGTCAAGGATCGACAACCGGTGGTTGTTACCAAAGACATCGGATCAATTCGATTGGCCGACGGCCAAGCTATTGCGCTCGTCCACGCGCCGAAGGGAACCATCCCCTCCCTACCTCCATCGATTGACGAACTCGTGGAGCCAGCCGATCTCCCGCTTCCGGATCTCCCGTCGGAGGTGTTGGGGACGCTCCCTTCACTGCCCAAACGGCCAGCCCTCGACGTATCCGGCGACGCACCGCTGACCCTCACGAGCAAGGATCTGATCATTGGCAAGGGGGTAGAGCTTACAAAGGGTAAGCGCGCATATATGCGTTACGTCATGTATCACTGGCGAACCAGAGAAGCGCTGGCCGAGTCTTGGAATGCAGCCGAGCAGCCGTATGCCCTCGCTCGTTTCGGAAAGAAGCGAAACCTGCCCGGCATCGACAAGGGAATGACAGGAATGAGGGTCGGAGGGTTTCGCCGCCTGGTACTACCGCCATCGGAGGCCTTCGGAAAGGAAGGCAACGGGCCAATTCTTCCGTCCGACACGATCGTCTTCTACGTGCAACTCGTCCACGTAAAGTAGTACGTACACATGGAGTTTGAACAAGTCGTTCGATCCCGTCGGATGGTCCGAGACTTTCGGCCACATCCAGTCGAACCGGCGCTTGTCGATCGCATTCTCGATCTCGGCCGCCGGGTGCCCTCTGCGGGGTTCAGCCAGGGGATCGATTTCATCGTTCTCGAAGGCAAAACACAAACTGCTCGGTTCTGGAATTGCACGCTTCCCGAAGAGAAGCGACCGAGTTTCCCCTGGCCCGGTTTGTTGAACGCTCCCGTATTGATCCTGCCGATGGCTGATCAGCGCGCATATCTTTCTCGCTACTCTGAGCCCGACAAGCGTCACGCTGGCCTCGGCGACGCCGCCGATTCCTGGCCAGTCCCGTACTGGCACGTCGACACCGGCATGGCCGCAATGGTCGTCCTCCAGGCTGCTGTCGACAACGGTCTTGGCGCGCTGTTCTTTGGGATCTTCTCGAATGAGGACGCCCTCCTGCGTGAGCTCGGCGTACCGACCGATGTGCGGCCGATCGGGGCCATTGCACTCGGGCATGCCACGGACGCCGCTTTGACAACGAAGATTGAGGCCTCAGCAAAATCTCGGCCGAGGCGTCCTCTTCACGATGTGATCCATCGCAACGGCTGGAACTCCACGCCGCGGGGATGAATTAGCCCGGCGTTGCCTCGGTGCGTAGGGTCACCATAACCCCGTAGTGGTCCGATGGCGTGACGCCGTTGACGTCATTCGTTCCAACCAACTCAATAGCCAGGGGTTTCCCAAGGCCTTTGGGTCGCGGCCACGACAGGAGGATGTAGTCGAGCCGACGGTTTGGCCAGGTTGCGTCCGCGAGGTAGGGGTTTCGCGATGACCAGGTGTAGCCCGAACCATCGCCGGCCAACTCCCAGCAGTCCTGAAAGACGAGCCCCGGCGCCAGGGGCGCTGTCCGACCAGTAAGTGCACGTATCTCATCACTATCTGGGACAGCATTGAGATCACCACACAGGACTATCGGGAACGAAATTTCCGGATCGGGTCGCGAGTCCGTGCAGTGCTGGGCAACAGCGCGTAATTGTCGCAACCGGAGCTCGGACTGATCGAAGAGGTAGTCAATATGCGTGCATGCAACGGGCATCACTCCAAATGGTGCTGCAAGCGACGCGAGGAGCAATGATCGGTGCCCGGGTGCACCGGACTTTCCGGGCAGCGCAAAGTTGTCAATTCCAAGAATCGGCCACCGGCTCAAGATGGCGTTGCCGAACGAATAGCCCTGCCAATATGGCGACGGTGTTCGCCCATAGGACATTCCGAGGGCTTCGGCGAGTTCTCCAACCTGATCGACTCCTCCTTCGGAAGCCCAGACTTCTTGAAGGCAGATGACGTCAGCGTTTGCGTTCAGCAGCGTTTGACGAATGGCCGTCGCACGTTGTTCCCACGGACCGAAACGCCACCAAAGGTTCCAGGTCAGAACACGGACGGGCACAACTCCATCGTAGGCCGCGCCGACGATTCGCAATTGTCGGTCCCCGACCAACGAGCCAGAGCCATTTGCACACGCCCCGACGCCCGCATGGGCGTGTCTTCCTCGGCGAGTTTCGCCCGCTGTTCGTCCCCGACCTCGGGCGCGCACGAGCCATCGGCTCGCAACACCCTCCACCACGGAACTTCGTGGCCATAGAGCGACATCATCCGGGCGACCAGACGGGGACCGCCGTGTCCGATGTACTCCGCAATGTCGCCATAGGCCATGACCTGTCCTGGAGGAATCGCATCAACGGTATCGAGCACCAACCGAGCAAAAAGAGGCAACCCCTGCCGCGTGCTCTGCGCGGCATCAATCACTGCATCCGGTCGCGGTCGTTTGGCCACGGCCTGACTTTAGGGCTTCATTTCCAACTTCAAGTTGTGAGATCCGCTGTTATTGCGGAACTCGATCATCAGCCGATGCGAGCCGACAGGAGTGTTGGTCGTAAGAACTCGCACCCCGGCGTTCAAGGTCCAATCGTCCATGATCTTTCGTCCGTCAATGTAGATCCGCATCCCGTTGTCGACCTCGGCGAGGAACGTGGTCATGCCGCCAGCAAACACGACGTCACGTTCGATCTGCGCCGAAAGCACATCGCCCCCACGAACATTCCTGCCGTTCAGGAACTCGGGCCCCCTTTCGCAGCCGGTGGTATCGAGGGTGGTGATGTCGATATCGCCGTAGGTACCCGCGAACAGGTTGTAGGGCACCGGGTCGTAGAGCCGATATCGCCAGGGGTCTTTCGCCGGACAATCCGTGGGAGCCCACGGTCCCGGCAAGAACGTGGAGCCATCTTCGAAGACTGCCCACAGAGACGCAAGGAACTCGTGATCGAAATACTCAATCGTGATCCGATGCCAATCGTCGGCTGCTGCGAACATCGGAATCTCGACTTCACCGCTCGAATGGTTCGTCCACTGTTCGTGGATCAGCAAACCGTTGAGGTACACACGAACGCCATCATCATGGCGCAGCCGGAGCACGGCCTGGCCGGTCGTGAATTTGAAGTCACGCACCGCGCGCATCCCGAAGTCATTCGCAACCCCCGGAGCCGGGCCGAACAGGCTGATATCGAAGAAGGTTGAAACACACTCGCTGGCCAGTGGTATCCCGGTAGCGAGAGGGTCGTATACGCCTTCGGGCGCACTGCCCGTTGCCGGGGCGGCGTAATATGCAGCGGCCCACTGGTCCACTGGGCAGCCGGTCGGCACAACGGTGGTCGTCGTGGTCGTCGTCGGCAGCGTGGTCGTCGTCAGCAGCGTGGTCGTCGTGGTCGTCGTCGGCGCCATCGTGGTGGTGGTGGTGGTCGTCGGCAACGTGGTCGTCGTGGTCGTCGCCGGCAGCGTCGTGGTGGTGGTGGTCGTCGGCAACGTCGTCGTTGTCGTGGTCGGCGCCAACGTGGTCGTCGCGGGTGTCGTCACCACCGGCGCAACGGTCGGCGGAAACTCCAACAACGGGCTTGTGGTTGTCGTTACCGCAGTAGTCGTAGGTTCACTTAAGGTTGTCGATGTTGTCGATGTTGTCGACGCTGTAGCCGTTGGGGATGGTGTCGGCTTTACCGTCGTGCTCGGCTTCACTGTCGTGGGCACCTTGGGTGTCGTGGTCGGCTTGATCGCCGGTACTGGCTTGATCGTGGCGAACGACAATTCCTCCGGTTCCAGTGCAACGCCGGGCACCGTCGCCGGCGGCGCGGTCGAAGCCGTGACGTTCGTGGAAGGCACCGGCGCAGTCGCCGGAAGCGTCACCTCGATCGCAGGAGACCCCAATGGTTCCGAAACAACGGTCATGAAAGTCATTGCCTCGGTGAACTCTTCGCTGGTTCCACCCGCTTCGGAGACAACCAGGAACGTGTCACCGTCGGGTACGGGATCGGCGGGTGCCCCTGACTTCGTTCGCGGTCGCTTCGTCGGGTCAACGGGACCAAGAACCTTGATCAGATCCTCAAGGGTGGGGGTCGGAACGGAATCAACGGGGGCTTCAAAGGCCAGTGCCTCAGGCCGGGGTGCTTCCACAATCACCGGGGCCTGGGGCGTGAAAAGCTCGGGGTTGGCGCTCGACCCTACGATCATCGCCGGCAAGATGGCGATCGGGGCGGCCGCGCTCGCCACCGGCCCTGCCACGCTGCGTACCGTCGAGCTCACGATCTGACCGACGGACGGGCTACTCATCAATCCATCGAGAATCGTCCCAAATATTCCCGTTGAAACGCGGGCTCGTGCACTGACACCGACCTTCACCATGGCCCGGACGACGGCCGGGTCGAAATGCGTGCCTGAACAGCGGACGAGTTCTTGGCGCGCGGCTTCATGGCTCATGGGTTTCTTATACGAACGAGTTGCCGTCATAACCTCGAAGGAATCGGCTACCGCGACAATTCTTCCGGCCAACGAGATTTGTTGCCCCCGTAGGCCAAGTGGGTATCCGGACCCGTCAAACTTTTCGTGATGTTGTGACGCCGCCAACACCCAGTCACCCAACCACGCTCGAAGCGGTCCAAGACGTGCCACCGCGGCATCGGGATGTCCTTTAATGACCTTCCACTCTTCGTCCGAAGGCCTACCGGGCTTGTTCAATATCTCCCGAGGGACCGTCAGCTTTCCGATGTCGTGAAGCATTGCGCCCCACCGAAGCAGGTTCCGATCGTGCTCGGAAAGTCCCATCTCCTCTGCAATGACCTCTGCGTAGGCGCGGACTTTTTCGGAGTGTCCACGGGTCCGCCGATCGTGGCGATTCAGCGCCTCGATGAGCGAAAGCACTTGCACGGCAGCTTCCTGGGGTGTGCTGGAAACACCCGACTCCTGAAACTCCCGGACGACATCAGCGGTTTTCGTGTTCCCGACCCGAAGCGCCAACTTCATCCGGTTCGGAGCCTCTTCCGGAAACGAGAGGTTGATCAGGCACAGCGTGGACAGCGGGAGGTACCGCTGGGTTACTTTGGCGACCACGGACGATACGACGGACGCAAGGGCAAACATCTCCGCGTACCATGCATATCGCATGATTCGCGAGCCGAACGATGGGTTCACAAGCTTGCGGGCAGCAACGGTCGATACGAGTCCCACAATGATCGGAATCGCCCACAGGGCGAATCGGATCGTGAACGCAAGGACGGGGCGCCGACGCCACGACTTCGTGGCCTCGCCGCCTTCCGTCGCCCGTTCCGAATTCACCAGGAATACATCGACAAGACCCGTTTATTTCTTGATTGTCGTCGACGGTATTGGCCCACAATGGACCGAAAGCCCCACCGATTTCGCGGTGAGGACATGTTCATCTATGAGCGGCTGAGCATGCGCCGATTCTTGAACTTCGACTTGATGTAGTCCTTGTTCATCATCGCAATCCAGTCGATCGAGATCGACTTCGGGCACGCCTCCTGGCACTCACCATGGTTCGTGCAGGAGCCAAAGAACTGCTCCATCGTCTCCACCATCGCTTCGGTTCGCTTGTACCGCTCGGCCTGGCCCTGGGGGAGCAGGTTCATATGGGCAAGCTTGGCACTGGTGAACAGGTTCGCCGCGCCGTTGGGACACGCAGCGACGCAAGCTCCACAGCCGATACAGGCCGCGGCATCCATGGCTGCGTCGGCCACCGGCTTCGGAATCGCAATGAGGTTTCCGTCCGGCGCACCACCTGACGCCACAGTGATATAGCCGCCGGCTTCAACGATCCGATCGAAGGACGAACGGTCAACCATCAGGTCTTTAATCACCGGAAACGCTGTGGCTCGCCACGGTTCGATCGTGATAGTGACACCGCTTCGGTACTGGCGCATGTGCAACTGACACGCCGTAGTGCCTTTCTGCGGCCCGTGCGCCTGACCGTCGATCATCAACGAACATGTGCCGCAAATGCCTTCCCGGCAATCGTGATCGAAGGTGATTGGCAGCTTGCCCTCGTCGTTCAAGCGCTCATTGAGAACATCGAGCATTTCGAGAAAACTCATGTCGGGCAACACTCCCTCCACGACATAGTCCTCGAATTGACCCTGAGCAGTTGGGCCGTCTTGACGCCACACCCGAAGGCTGATCGTCATCGTCTCTCCGTGTGGCGCGTTCACTTGTAGCTCCTGACTGCTGGCTTCACGAACTCAAACGTGAGTTCCTCTTTGTGTTTGGTTCCCAATGCCATTTCTCCGTTGAACTCCCAGGCCGAGACGTGGGCAAAGTTCTCGTCGTCGCGTTTTGCTTCTCCGTCTTCGTACTGATGCTCGGTACGGAAGTGGCCGCCGCAGCTCTCTTCACGGTCGAGGGCGTCTTGGCACATCAGCAAACCAAGGCCAAAGAAGTCGTCGACTCGACCCGCCCGCTCAAGCGACTGGTTCACGGATCTGTCGTCGCCGAGCACTCGAAGGTCGGTTTTGAACTCTTGGTGGAGCGCCGGAATCTCAGACAATGCTTTCTCGAGACCCGTCTTATTGCGTTCCATCCCGCAGTAATCCCACATGATGTGGCCCAGTTCGCGGTGAAAGTGATCAACCGACTTTCGACCTTTGACCCCGAGGTATTGCGAGAACCGACCCTTCGCATGACTAACCGCAGCGGTAAACGCGTCGTGAGTCGTCGGCACCGGCTTCGTGTTGAGCTGGGGGGCGAGATAATCGCTGATCGTGTACGGAAGCACGAAGTAACCGTCGGCCAGACCCTGCATGAGGGCTGACGCGCCCAAACGATTTGCACCGTGGTCGGAGAAGTTCGCCTCACCTGCGGCGTACAGACCGGGAATGGTGGTCATGAGGTTGTAGTCGACCCAGAGCCCGCCCATTGTGTAGTGCGATGCCGGGTAGATACGCATCGGAGTGTTGTAGGGGGATTCGCCGGTGATGCGCTCGTACATCTCCATGAGGTTGTCGTAGCGCTCGGTAACCTTCTCAGGTCCGAGTCGGCGCAACGAATCACCGAAGTCGAGATACACACCGTTCTTGAGCGGCCCAACGCCACGGCCCGAGTCGACCTGTCGTTTCGCGGCACGTGACGCGATGTCACGTGGCGCAAGGTTGCCGAAGCTGGGATACATCCGCTCCAGGTAGTAATCGCGCTCGTCTTCGGGAATGTTCTGCGGCGCACGCTCCTCGCCGACCGCTTTGGGCACCCAGATGCGACCGTCGTTGCGCAGCGACTCCGACATGAGCGTGAGCTTGGACTGGAACTCGTCACTCTGTGGAATGCAGGTGGGATGAATCTGTGTGAAGCAGGGGTTCGCGAAGAGCGCACCCTGGCGATGGGCCCGCCAAGTCGCTGTCACATTGCACTGCATTGCGTTGGTGGAAAGGAAGAAGATGTTCCCGTAGCCACCGGTCGCCAGAACGACCGCATGTGCACTATGTGCGCTTACCTCACCGGTGCGAAGGTCACGGGCAATGATGCCGGCAGCCTTGCCGTCGACGGTGACAACGTCGACCATTTCGGTCCGGTTGTAGAGCTTGACGGTTCCGAGATGGATTTGCTGGGCGAGCGCAGAGTACGCCCCGAGCAAGAGTTGCTGGCCGGTCTGACCCTTCGCGTAGAACGTCCGGCTTACTTGCGCACCACCGAACGAACGGTTGTCGAGCAACCCGCCGTACTCCCGGGCAAAGGGCACACCTTGCGCAACGCACTGGTCAATGATGTCGACCGAAACCTGGGCGAGGCGATGGACGTTCGATTCACGCGCACGGAAATCGCCGCCCTTCAACGTGTCGTAGAACAGCCGGTGGACCGAGTCACCGTCGCCGTGGTAATTCTTCGCAGCGTTGATACCGCCCTGCGCTGCTATCGAGTGAGCTCGACGGGGCGAATCGTGAAAGGTAAAAATCTTTACGTTGTAACCGAGGCCGCCGAAAGTCGCAGCGGCCGAAGCTCCCGCAAGTCCGCTTCCCACGACGATGATGTCGAACTTGCGTTTGTTGGCTGGGTTCACCAGCTTGACATTGAACTTGTGGTTGTCCCACTTCTCGCTGATCGGGCCAGCGGGGGATTTGGCGTTGAGGTCGTACGTCTTCGTGCTCATCTCGGTGCCCTTTGTCAGATCTTTACAATGCCAGCGAGGACGGCGACTGGGAAGCTGACGTTCCCGGCCACAATGAGCCCGGAAATTCCCATGGCAAATGCTCGCTTGAGTTTGTTGAATTTCGGATTGTTCAGGCCGAGGCTCTGAAAGAAGCTCCACGCCCCGTGGAAGAGGTGCGTGCCGAGCGCCAGGTTCGCAACGATGTAGATGATCGCAACGAATGGCCGACTCAGACTGTGATCGATGTTGGCGTAGACGCGTCCCCGGCTCCAGGAGTCCGATGCCGCCGGGCTCGCACCCCAGGTGAGATCGGCAAGGTGGAAGATCAGATAGAGGAATACGATGACGCCGCTTACTCGCATCGTCCGGCCGGCATAGTTTGCAGCGATGTAGTCACGCTTGGAGGCGTAGTTCACCGTGCGGGCTTTCCTATTCATGATGGTCAGGCTGAACGCGGCGTGCATATGCAGCGCGAACGCTCCAATCAATCCGATGCGGCTAATCCACAACAAGACGTGATTTGGAAGAATCGGGGAACCGATTCTGCGCAAAAACTCTCCGTATTCGTCGATATGGTACGCGTACTCACTTGTCGCTGGCATGGCGCCGAGGTACATCTTCAGGTTCCCGATCATGTGACCGAGAGCGAAGAGGATGAGGAAAACCCCGGTGATGGCCATGGCGTACTTCTTGCCGACCGCTGATCGATACAGCTCCACGAGGAATGGTGTTTTTCTCACCCTCGGCGCGCCGGTTGTCGTTGAAACGTTTGCCATGGGATCCTCCGGCGTCGTATCGACGCCACCGATGGGGCTTATCTTCGGAAAGAAACGGTAGGAGAATTCCTTCGTTTCCAGCGATAAAGCTACTCCTGTCGATGGAGACATCCGTAATCGTCGGACGGATTCTTTGACCGCGTTTTGCCGTCAGGTCATTTGGCGTTCAAAGTCGTCAGACGTCTTCGTGAGTCCGAACCGATCCACCGGTCCGCGGCGAAACGCCGCGGACCGCGCCCGTAGTGTTTCCGGACTTGCCTATTTTACGCCTTCGAAGAATTCTCGTCCCCGATCGAGTTCAGCTGCATAAATCGTCGCGTACTCACCCATTCCCTCCCTGACGCCCTGTCGGATCAGTGCAACGGCGGAATCCTCATCGAGTTTCTCGAGTGCACCCACCCGCTCTTCGAAGGTGTCGCCTGCAAACACATTCCGCAGGATCGAATCGGCGATACCCCCGAGCACCATGATTTCGATACCTTCCGGGCTCGGGCAACTCAGGCACGGGTTCGGCTTCGGCGCAAACTCGAGCTTTCGTGGCGCTTCTCGAAGGTACTCCTCGATAAAGCGGTCAAGGAGTTTGCGGTCCAGATCCTTGAGATGATCGAGTACGAAAAGCGTTACCCAGCAGGGCCCGAGATGTCGGAGCAAGTGCTGGCGAAGCGTCAACCCGAGTTCGAAGCGGCTTTGTTCGAACGCATACTCCTCGATCCCGGGGTAGGCAAAAAAACTCTCGACGAGGGTGGCCGTGAAACCAAGATAGATATGCGACGCCGGAGCAAGCCAAAGCGCCAGGTTGAGGTAGTAGCGCTTGATCTTCTCCCAGTTTGGGCCTCCGGTGGCTTCGAGCTGTGTGATGTTGATGTTCATCCAGTGGTGCCACGTCGAATCGGCGGCGACACGACCGATCCCAACGCGATGTCCGTCGTAGACACTGATCATCGAAAACCGTTTCGCCGGCGAGTCACCCTTGGCGTGTTGCAATGGCGGGTCGGCAAGAGTTCGTCCGCGTGCAATCACGAACGGCAATGATCGAATTCCAAAAGCTGTTGGATACTCGTCTCCTGCGACGCCGTTGAAGTTATAGGTGTTGCCCAAAGTTATGGCGGCAAGATTCACGTCCGGCTGAACCACGTGGTCGAACACGACACCTTCGTGCGGATGATCCGGCATCACATCGATTGGTCCGAGCGCTGGATGACAGAGCACGGGGTGGGGTCGACGATGGATCGTCCACGGAAAGTGGCGATGCGTGTACCACGCTACCCACTCGATGTTCTGCGGCAAGGTGTCGCCTTGGCGGTCAAAGGCAATGACGTCGGTACCGGCGATCTCAGCTGCCGTAAACGGCCGATTGGTGTCGATGCGAGCCTCGCCGCCTACCGGAGGCACACCTTGGGCGTTGCTCCATGCCCGCATGGTGCCGATTCGCGGCATACGACTACAGAGCGCCTCGCCCAACGTCGCATGGTCGCCGGTGGCAAAGAGTCCCCCGCCGTTGTTCATCCACGTTGTCAGCGAAGCGAGTTCGTCGTCCTGGGTGATCGGGCCGCTCGCCCCGAAACACCAAATCTGGTCGTATCCATCGATCACCTGGGCGCCGCCCGGCAGAACACTGTTGAATCGAAAGCCCACATACTTTGCCGCAGTGCCCGCCGGGTTCGCAACGATGCTGAATTGCCCTACGTTGTGCACGGCCACGTCGGCGTGAAAGTGCCAGAGGCCAACGTTGCTTTCTCGCAGCAGTCGGATAACGCGTTCGATTCCGAACTCGTCCGGTCCGGGAGAGAGGCTGATGCCCGCATCGACAACTACGAGAATTTTTGAG
This sequence comes from Acidimicrobiia bacterium, assembly GCA_031429095.1. Classification (GTDB taxonomy): domain Bacteria; phylum Actinomycetota; class Acidimicrobiia; order Acidimicrobiales; family JANYDT01; genus JANOYY01. The sequence goes on from JANOYY010000049.1 coordinate 26,625, forward strand.
TGGCGAAAGCGAAACTTCTTGACCAATAGCTCGTTGAGCGCGGGACGAGCGAAATCAACGACGTTTGAGTTCTCCAGATTGAAGTCCATGATGCATCTCCGTTCGAATGTCAGTAGTAGGACCTTCGCGGTTCGTCACAGGAACTGAGCACAAACCGTCGTGTCACAGAGTCCTGTCGCTGCGGCCAGATACAACGAAGAGTCAAAAGTTTCGATTCAACTGCGACGGGTCGCCGCAAAAAATCAAACGAAACGACTCATATACCGATTCGTCGCCGTAGCTTCGGGGTGGGTGACCGTCAGGTCGAGGAGGAGGTGCGGATCAACCACACCGGGCCGGTGTTGGGCTGACGGGTGAGCGGGTGACGGGAGGACGATGTCGACCGCCCCGATTCTCGTCACAGCATCGGCCGCAATGTCGCCGGTCCACTCCCAGCGATGCAAGCCCCCGGGCCACTGCAGCACGGCAAGCACAACCGCATCTCGCAGAACGTGTCGGACGTCGGAGACGACGTGGACATCGAGGGCCAGTGTGTCGTGCACAGAAACGACGGAAGGCAACCGATCGGCGGTCACGATGACGCGACGACACGCGTCGGCGACGGCCTCGTAGCCGAGTTTGGCGCGGCGGTCGTGACCGAGCACCGACCACGTGATGGCGAAATGGTCGAGGGGGTCGTTCAGCATGAAGAACGCAAAGCCCCCGTTCGGGCGGTACTTGATCCGGCGGAGTTCTTCGATGTGGCGCCGAAGCAGGTTCGCCTGGTACTCCTGCGTCGCCTGCTTCCAGTCGCTGTAGTGCACGAAGTTCGATGGATTGACATCGGCGTTGCGTTCGAAGAACGTCTTCTGGAGCGAGTGGTGTTTCCCGAGATGGTCCCAGTCGAGTTCGGGCCAACGCGACGCGTCGATGAAGTCATCGGTCACCGGAATCGACTGCGATCCGAACTCGCTGATGAAACGCGCCATGCGAGGCACGGAACGCAGCAGCGTTGGAAGATCACGTTCACTCCCGTGATACCAACCGAAATAGACGTGCGTGTCAGTCCCACCCGACGTCGGCCCGGGTAGCACACCCGAATGGGCGGTTACCGGCCGGGAAGGATCGGCTTTAGTAAGCGCACGATGTATTCCCAGGTCGAGAACCGATTTGTTCCATGTGGGTAGCTGCTGAAGAAGCAGGTACCGGGCGATCATGTCGGCCGCCTTTTTCGGCGAGCCGTTCACCGCTTCGGGATTGACATCGAGTGCGAGGGGTTCGTTGTGACCACACCAATGAATGATCGAGGGATGATGCCCGTGTAGATCAACCAACTCACCGGCCTGACGGATCGCCTGTTTCCGCACGCTTCGCGCATAGCCCCACTGCAGCGGCATGTCCTGCCACACCATCATCCCGAGCTCATCGGCGGCGTCATAGAACGCCGGATGCGTCACGTGTGCATGGACTCGCACGAAATCAAGCCCGGCGTCTTTCGCCAGCGCAAGGTCGCGGTGCAGTTCGTCATAGGTCGCATCGCCTATCGCCATCCGCGTGGGGCCGACGTTTGCGCCCTTCAGGTGCATTCGTTCGCCATTGATCTCAAAGATCCAATCGTGGCTGCGTACCTGTCGGAGGCCGGTGCGTCGACGGCGTTCGTCGGACACTTCACCGGTTTCGGGATCGATGATCTCCACGGCTAGCGACGTCAGGTGCGCTTCACCGAGCGACCACGGCCACCAGAGCCTCGGACGCTCAATGGTAACTCGCCATTCGACGCGATTCGAGCCGCTGGCCAGTTGGTGCTCTTCTTCGTCGAGCGTATCGCCAACGGATGATCGTATGCGTACAGACCGAGCCGTCGTGCTATCGAGAACTGCCCGGATTGCCAGAACCGCCCGTTCGCGGTTCGCTTCCAGGCACACGACCCTGAGACGAACGATCCGAACGGGTCCAGTCTCAAACACCGAAACCGGACGCCAAATGCCACCGGGGTTCCAGTCTGGTTCGATGCAGTCCCAGTGCTGGAAGACACCGGTGAGATTGCGTTTCGCCGTACGAGTCCGCTGCGGCGCACAAGTCACCTCGACGCCCAGGAGATGCTCGGTCTCCTGCTGGAGCGCTTCGGTAATCTCGAAGGTATGAGGAACGTAGTAACCCTCGGTGTCACCGAGATATCGACCGTCGAGCCACACGTCGCCTTGATAGAAAATGCCTTCGAATCCCAGCCAGGCCCGACGACCGGCGGTGGGGGTCGGAGTGTGGAACCAAGTCCGCAAAAGGAGCGCGTCGTCGTTTTCTGCGAAGGCGGACTCGTTGCGCCAATGCCCGGGAACCGTAACGGCGTGCCAGACCGAGTCAGCAGCGTCGTCGATCTCCGCGGTTGCGAAGACACGACGTAACTCGTCGTTGGCCACCGCGGCCCGCCACTGTCCTCCCAAATCCATCGCACGACCGTACTGCTCCGAAACGAGATAGCTGCGTCACTGTCGATAGTGTGATTCCGATTCCCAGTTCGATCCGTACGAAAACCCCATTTCATACGCAATGAATTCCACCTGAGTTCAACAACGAGCTCCTGAAGTACGACCTCACCGACGGCAGCTGCGTCCCCCACTCCTTCGGCACCGGCCGTCAACCTGGCGAAGGCGTGTTCGCGCCCCTGGTTCCTTCTGGTTCAGACAAGCCCGCCGAAGACGATGGTTGGGTCATGACGTTTGTCTACGACCGGGCCACCGACCGCAGCGAGTTGGTCGTCCTTGACGCGAGCAATTTCGATGGGCCTCCCGTGGCCACCATCACCGTTCCTCGACGCGTACCGTTCGGTTTCCATGGCACCTGGGTCCGGGCATCGCAGCTGCCGTAAATACCCGACGTTGGGAAGAATCGGTTCGCCACACGAGGAGATTTGACCGAACGTCGCGGGTTGGAGGCGGTTTACGCCAACGCGGGCCCGGCGAATCGGTCGACCGTTGCGAAGCTCGCGACGGACCTGCGGGTCAGCTTGTTATTTTGGTGTTCGGGTACACCGAGCGCGATAAGCGACGCTATTGCCATGTACTTCGGAAGGCCGAGCACCTCTTGAGCTTGTGGTTCACGGCGAACGAGGAACGTCGTCATCACGCCGCCCAGCCCTTCAGTTCGTGCCGCCAGCAAAATGTTCTGAGTGAACGGATAGATGCTGGCGCCGCTGGCGACGCCGATGCGATCGAGCTCGGTATCGACCGAAGCGACCGCGCGCAGGTCGACGGCAACCACCAAAAGGACCGGAGCGTTCTCGATACCATCCATGAACGGCCAGGGCCGGTTCTCCAGCGCTTCAACGGCCAGGTCCATACCCGGCGGCGGACCGGGCCAGTTCCCAGTTTCGTCGGCGGCAAACGGCCTCACTCCCGCTTTCGTCATCGCCGCATATTCGTTCCATCCCATTCGCGCCAGCGATCCGATTTTCTGGCGCACCGCAGGGTCTTTCAGCACGATGACGTGCCAGCCCTGCTGATTACCGCCGCTCGGTGCGAACCGGGCGGCATCAAGCACACGGGCGAGCGCATCGTCGGCCACCGCAGCGTTCCGAAATGCCCGCACTGATCCGTTCGTTCGCATCGCGTATAGAAGGTCCATGGCGGAGACGGTACTCCTTGCCTGGCCCTCGGGGCTTCCGGAACGTCGCTCAGGAGCCACTCGACGGTCCACTCGACGGTCCTGCGCGAACATGCGAGGATCAAAAGCACCCAACACACAATCTAGGAGAACCACATGGATCCGATCGCGACTTTCACAGCAGCATGCAACGAAGCAAAATCTGTGCTTGCAAACGTCGGGCCGGATCAGTGGACAAACCAGTCCCCGTGCTCAGAATGGGACGTCCGAGGCGTCGCAAATCACATGACCGGTGGTGCGCTTATGGTCGCTGCGGCGATCAGCGGACAACCTATGCCCCATACCGAGGATTTCGTCGGCGACGATCCGGTTGGCGCATTTGGCAAAGCTGTCGACGCTGCGGTGGCTGCGTTCAATGCCGACCCGAGTGTCCTTGGACGCACCGTCACGCTCCCATTCGGCGAGATGCCGGGCGGCGCAGTAGCAGGGATATTTACCAATGACGAGTTCGCGCACGCCTGGGATGTGGCCAAGGCGACTGGTCAGAGCACGGACCTCAATCCGGTTCTCGCCGAGGGTTGCCTTGCCGCCGCGAAGCAGTTCATTGGTCCGGACTTCCGTAAGCCTGGCATGTTCGATGCCGAGACCACGGCCCCCGATGGGGCATCGGCTGCGGACCGGCTCGCCGCGTTCATGGGCCGCACCGTCTGAGGCCCGCAGCCGCGCGTTCAACCCGCGCTAGCTCAACTTGATGGCGAGGTCGAGTGCCTCGGCCACGCCATCATGTTCGACGTCGGTCACCACATAGTTGGCCACTGAAATCGCGTCGGGGTGTGCGTTGCCCATCGCAACGCGGTGCCCGGCGACTTCGAGAGCGGAGACATCGTTTTGCCCGTCGCCGACCATCATCACCTGCGAAAGATCGAGTCCCAGCAACGATGCGAGGGACCGTACTCCCGACGCCTTCGAAACCGACGCGTCGGTGATCGACACAAAGTGATGGCCCATGATCATCGGTGATGTAGCCGACGAGGCGACACACCCATCGGGCACCTGTGACGTGGCAAGGTCGACATCAGCGTCGGTCACGATGTACTGCGCGCGTAGTGGTTCGCCTCGGAGGGCGCTGAGGGCGCGTTGCGCGAACGGCATTCCCAACAACGCGGCGTGGGCGACCGTTACCTCGCGAGCGTCGTCGACGACGTAATCCGTGTCGGCGTAGACCTCGAATACCCAGTCATGTTCGAGCGCAATCGCGGATCCTTGAGCGACGGCGCCGACCGGGAGTGGCGTCGAGTGCTTCTGACCGGTGCCTGTGTGCATGATCGAGGCACCCGTTTGAAACATGTGCCACCCATCGGGGTCAAGTCGACCGGCCCAGTCCCATGCCGAACCGCGTCCGAGACGCGCCGTGCAGATCGCGAGATGGATTCCGGCAGCCCGAGCTCTGTCGGCCGCCTCCCACACACCAACCGTGGGATTGCCGGTATGGCCGACCAGCGTTCCGTCGACGTCGAGACAGACCAGACCGAGAGGCACCGGGCAACGCTAGCGCTAGCGGCCGAAACAGAAATCCGATACTCGCAGAAGCTTCGGCGAAACATCCCCGGGCTCTCAACCACCCTCAAACCACCTCAAACCAAACGACAACGGAAATCGCTTCGTAAAACACCTACATTCGCGATATGGACCTTCACGAAATTGTCGATCTGACCCGCTACCCCATCGATGGGTCCAAAACCACTGCGCTCGCCCACCTCATCGAGGCCTGTCAAGGCGAGTTGGCGGCAGTCGGCGCATCGGTGTTGGAAGGGTTTGTCAGACCCGAGGCCATCGCCCGGATCGTTGCGCACGTCGACCCGCTGGCACCGCTCGCATTTCACAAGGTGAAGCAGCACAACGTCTACCTGGAACCCGACGACCCCTCGATGCCCGAGAACCACCCCCGCAACGCCAAAGAGACGACCACTTCAGCCACACTCGGAAATCACCACCTTCAGAATGCCGCAGATCTCCAGGCGCTATACGCCGCCGACGCGTTCAAGGCCTTCGTTGCTGCGACGCTCGGTTACCCGAAGTTGTTCCCTTACGACGACGCGGTGTCCGGGGTCAACGTGCTCTTCTATCCACCGCGCACGACCCTCGGCTGGCACTTCGACAACTCGACCTTCACCACCACGCTGATGATCCGCGAAGCCGATGCCGGCGCAGCGTTCGAGTATGTCCCGTTCTTGAGGACCGATACCGATCGGGCGTACGACGCCATCGCTGCGCTGCAGTCGGGTGAGCGGACCGGGGTGAGGCAATTGCACCAGAGCGATGGCACGCTGGTCCTCTTCAAGGGATCACGCACCGTTCACCGGGTGACCCCCGTCGAGGGGCCCACAACACGCTTGCTGGCGGCAATGACGTTCTCACCGCAGCCAGGTGCACGCCTCGCACCCATCAACCAGAAGACCTTCTACGACTACACAGCACCCGACAACTCAATGTCGTGACGAGCGGCGTTCACGACGCGCCCGACGCCCGGTGCAAACAGCGCGAGTTCAGGACCGAACCCAGTGCAGAATTGAGAAGTTGTGCCGGGCATGCGGATAGGGTCTCTATTCATGGCCTCTGAACCATCGGCAAAACCATCGGCTACCACGCTTGGACAGCTTCGAGCGTCGGGTTGGGTATCGCGGAGTGTGAAGGAGGAGATCCGGTCGCACGCGGTGGCGAAGATCAAGGCCGGACAGCCAATGTTTGAAGGGGTTCTCGGTTACGAAGACACCGTCCTCCCGCAGATGGAGAATGCCATCCTCGCCGGACACGACATCATCTTGTTGGGCGAGCGCGGACAGGCGAAGACTCGCATGATTCGTTCGATGACCGGACTGCTCGATGAGTGGATGCCGATCGTTGCGGGTTCAGAGATCAACGATGATCCGTACAACCCGAGCAGCAAACACGCCAAAGACCTTGTTGCGCAAGAGGGCGACCACACGCCGATCAGCTGGGTGCACCGCAGTGAGCGGTACGGCGAAAAACTAGCCACTCCTGACACCTCGATAGCCGACCTCATCGGCGAGGTCGATCCGATCAAGGTCGCCGAGGGCCGCTACCTCTCCGACGAGCTCACGCTGCACTACGGACTCGTGCCGCGAACGAACCGCGGCGTCTTTGCGATCAACGAGCTTCCCGATCTCAGCGAGCGGATTCAGGTTGGTCTGTTGAACGTCTTGGAAGAACGAGATGTGCAGATTCGCGGTTACAAGATTCGACTCCCGCTCGATGTTGTTCTCGTGGCATCTGCCAACCCAGAGGATTACACAAATCGCGGTCGGATCATCACCCCGCTGAAGGATCGATTCGGCGCTCAGATCCGAACGCACTATCCGCTTGAGACGTCGATCGAGCGACAGGTTGTGGCGCAAGAAGCAATGGCGCCTGCTGGCGACATTGAAGTCCGCATGCCCGACTACATGAGCGAGATAATCGCCACCTTTAGTCAGCTCGCCCGGCAAAGCCCGCACGTGAACCAGCGTTCGGGTGTGTCCGTGCGTCTGACCGTAGCCAACCACGAGACGCTCTGTGCTGCCGCCGTTCGTCGGGCGTTGCGACGCGGCGAGACGCTGGCTGTCCCACGCGTCAGCGACCTCGATGCCTTGATGGCGAGCACCCAGGGCAAGATCGAGATCGAAGCCCTCGACGAACGCGAAGGCTCCGTGGTCGAGAAACTTTTGAAAGCAAGTGTACTTACGGTCTTCAAAGAAGCGGTCCGTATCGAAGACCTCCGTAGTGTCTTGCAGGGCTTTGAGGCCGGAATGGTCATGCACGCCGGCGACGATCTCACCTCTGCCGATTACACGGCGGCCCTCAACAGCGCCGACGCCGAACCGATGCGCGACGCGGTGCGGGCCCTCGTCGGGGCGAAGGCGTCGCCGCAGGAACAGGCCAGCGCCGTGGAGCTCATTCTCGAGGGTCTGCATCTCAGCAAACGTCTGAACAAGGACGCGGCCGGCAACAAGGCCACGTACCGCGGTCGCTAAGCCTGTCGGGGCAGGGTCGGACCTCGGCGCGCACCAAGGTCCGGTGAACAACGTCCGGGACGACAACGCGTACCCACGAGTACACTCTTCAACTGTGAGTACCAAGCTTTCCCGAGAGGCGCACGATCGACTTCGCGCCGAATTCGACGATCTGTACACCCGCGGCCGGGTCGATATTGCCCGCAAGATCGAAGCAGCCCGGGAAATGGGCGATCTCTCCGAGAATGGTGACTATCACGCCGCCAAAGAGGAACAGGGCCGTATGGACGGCCGCATGAAGCAGATCATGTTGATCCTCGACAAGGCCGAAGTCGTCGACAACGTCGACACCAGTGAGGTCAGCGCGGGTTCCGTGGTGGAGATCCGCTACGAGGGCGACGACGACACCGAGAAGTACCTGGTCGGATCTATCGAAGAGCGACGCGATGGTCTTGATGTGGTTTCAGCCGAGTCACCCCTCGGCGCGGCCCTTCTGGGACACAAACCCGGCGAGACGGTGACCTATCAGGCCCCGGGCGGCATTCTCAAGGTGGATATCGTCAGTATCAGCGCGTGATCCGCCTGGCCGATCACGCAGCCATCGGCGACGGCGCAACTACGGCGCTCGTTGCCAGCAACGGGGCGATCGATTGGTGGTCACCGGGCGGGCGGGCGGGCGCGCCAACCTGTTTTTCGTTGCTCGACCAGCGCTGCGGTGGGGAGATCCGACTCGGCCCAACGCGCCCGGATTGGACGGGCGCGCAAACGTTCAGCGACGACGAAGCACCTGTACTCACCACCGCGTTCGAAACTGCCGACGGCACATTCGAGGTGGTCGACCATGTTATTGATACACAAATAGTTCGTATACTTACCGTGCTGCGCGGCACGGCCGATGTAACCCTCGCCGTTCGGCCCGGTTACGCATTTGGCTTGCCCCGAAGAATCGAGCGCTGGTCCAACGGCGTCGCGTACGGCGACGTGCGGATCGAGGGCACCGAAACCGATGTGAACCAGACCCTGCGAGCGGGCGATCGCATCGTGGTTACCGTGTCGCCAGCCGGACAACGGGGCGTGACTCGCCAGGGAGTGGATCGCCCCCATCCGACCATGGGTGAGGCACTGGCCGAGCAAGCGCGGGTTCGTGCCTCGTGGCGTAGCGATGTCGGCTCGGTGGAGTTTGACTCCGATCTCCGTTGGGCCGTGCTGCGGTCGGTGCGAGCCTTGCGCCTACTCACGGTGTCAACAAGCTCCGATTCGTGTTTACTCCGTGCACTTACTACATCGCTTCCGGCGCGTGCCGGCAATGAGCGCAATATCGATGAGCGTTTCGCATGGCTTCGCGACAATGCACATGCGGTGCGCGTGTGGGATCGGCTCGATCGTCGCGATTGGTCCGGTCCGCATCGCGAATGGCTCCATGAGCGCGCTGCTGATGCGCTTCCGCTTTCCCCGGCCTATCAGCCCTCCGGAGAGCGTCCGGGGTCAGAGGAAGAGCTGGCGCTTGCTGGATGGCGGGGCAATGGTCCTGTACGGGCGGGAACTCGGGTCGGTTCTGCCCTCGACCTTGGTGCGATGTCCGAACTTTCGCTCGAGCTCGACGACCGCCATTCCTGGAAACGCCTGGAACGTTTGGGCGACTGGTTGGCCGACCACGCCTCCGATGCCGACGCGGGACGGTGGGATTCGCGAGCCCGAAACCACCGTCACGTCGAATCAGCGTTGTCCGTACGGGCCGCGCTCGATGCTCTCATCGCTACGGCGCGACGTCGAAACCCAATCGATCCGGTGACCGACACGTGGACGCAGGCCGTACGTGAGCTCGATGTGTGGTTGGCGACCGAAGGCCTATTCGGGGTCGACGCCAGCGCAGGCTTTCGTCGCACCGGAAGCACGCCGCACGAGCGAGCCGGACGGACCGGTAAGACCGGAGCTGACGATTCTTCCGATGCTTCGCTGCTGCGTTGGATCTGTGAGGCGTCGCTGCCAACGCTGCCGAGCGATAGCGACACTGAGGCCGCGCATCGTGCACGGGTCACGCTTGAGCAAACGTTGCCACAGCTCACGGAGTGGCCATATGTGCACAGACATTTGCCTCACGTCGACGATGGCTTCCCACCTTTGCAGGGTGCCGATCTGTGGGCGTCGTTCACGATGGTATCGGCACTCGCTCGTTTCGATCGATGGGAGGAGGCGCACGGCCGGATGGAAGCGCTTTTGCGGACGCTTGGGCCGACACATATCGGCGCCACTCATGTGGATCCGATGACCGGTGATCTGCGCGGCAACCTGCTCGCTGCGCCGATGCACCTAGCGTTGATCGATGCCGCCGCTGCTTTGGCGCGCGGCCCTCGTTAGTGCAACGTTTCACCGGGCGTTCTACGCTCGCGTAGAACGCCGATGTTGCGCATGATTCGATTCGAGGAGACCCATGACCGCTGTTCCGGAAATAATCACCCGCTTTTTCTCAGCATGGTCCGAACGAAACCCTGAACTGGCCGTCGCCGAAGTCACCGACGACGTCACGATCCGGGACCCATACGGTATAAACGTCGGCCCAAAGGTGCTTCACGAGCACATTGAGATGATCATCCGAAGGTTCGACTTTTCGCCCGCCATCATTCGGAACTGCTTTGTCGACGGAGACCTCTCCGCCGACGCCCGCCTCGCCTTCCTTGCCGAATGCCCCATGACCGGACGGTCGTCGAAGGTCGCCGGGATCAGCACCGGGTTCGAGGCCGCCGTGTTCGTCCAGCTACGCGGTGGCAAAATCGCGCAATGGAACGAGTACTGGGACCCGGCCCCACTCGCCCGAGCCCTGGCAGGCTAGGTTCGTTCTGGCTGTGCCAGCGCCGCTTCTCGACCACTCCACCCGTGCTGCGCTAGTCGGCGCTAGTCGGGCGACGAAGCGGGCTGGTTGGTGGTGCGGAGCGGGAGTTCGGGGAAGGACTGCAACCAACTCGAGGGTCATTTGCATCCAACTCGAGGGTCATTTGCAACCAACTCGATCTGTCGAGCACGAAAAATCACACCAAAAGGCCGAGTTGGATGTAGACGGTTGGAATTGGAATTGGAGTTGGAGTTGGATGTAGTGGAGTTCGTTGCCCTTGCGACCCGAATGGACAATCACCGCTGGTCAAGAACCCCACGACCGCAGTTCCGGAAAGGAACCACCATGCCCCGCACCCCTGAAGGCCAACACGTCGTTACCGCATACCTTTGTTGTCGAGGAGCCTCCGATGCGATTGCGTTCTACGCGGACGTCTTCGGGGCAGTCGAAATGGGCCAACGCTATGTCGACCAGAGCGATGGTCGCGTGGGACATGCCGAGTTTGCGATCGGCGATACCCGTTTGATGATCAGCGATGAGTACCCCGATTACGCAGCGGTGTCGCCACAAACACTCGGTGGAAGCCCCGTCATGTTGAACGTGTATGTCGACGACGTCGACGACGTGTACGCACGTGCGGTCGCAGCCGGTGCCAGCGGGCTGCGGCCGCCGGAAGACCAGCCCTACGGGGCGCGTATGGGCGTAATCACCGACCCATGGGGTCATCGTTGGTCGGTCCAGACACTTACCGACGGCATCGAGCGCGATGTCGAGGGCTTCGACCGTACGTAGCGAGGGCGCTGCTTAGTGGTCGGCTGGCTGCGAGGGACTACCGAGGTGGGACAACGGCACCACGTTGTGGTGCCGTTCCGGTACCCTCGGAGGGGTGGAAACGACGGACGCACCGAAACAGCAAGCGAACTCCGGTTTTGCTGAGACGCCTCGGCTCCCCGACGGTCGAGAAGTAATGTTGCCCCGGCGAGGGACCACTTTCATCCGAGAGATTCCGGCATCGGCGTCGGAGCAGTTGGCACCGACCATCATCTTGATTCACGGCTGGACCGTCACCACCGACTTGAACTTCCACGCAGTGTTCTATCCGTTGGCCGAGCAAACGGGTTCTCGCGTCATCGGCATGGACCAGCGGGGTCACGGCCGAGGAATCCGCCCCCGAGCGCTGTTTCGCCTCGATGAGTGCGCTGACGATGTTGCGGCATTGATCGACGTGCTCAAGCTTGAGCGTGTCATCGTCGTTGGATACTCGATGGGGGGCGCCATTGCGCAATGGCTGGCGAAACGACACCCGGAGAAGCTCATGGGTGCGATCTTCTGCGCAACCACGTGTCACTTCGGGCCAGAGGAGAAGAAGGTCGGGATGTGGGACTTCCTCATGCCTGCGCTGGCAACCGGTCTCACGGTCATGCCGTCCTCGATGCGACACGCAGCGCTGTCGCGTGTCGCCATGTTTCGCCGCACTGAGGAGGTGCCGAACTGGATGCGCGAGGAAGCCGGTCGCAGCGACCCCGCGATGATCGTGCAGGCAGGCATCGTGATCGGCAAGTTCGACGCACGACCGTGGTTGAATCGGCTCACACTCCCGACGGCGGTCGTGAAGACAACGACGGACACAACGGTGTCACCACGACGCCAACAGGTACTGATCGACGGCCTCCCGAACGTGACTGTCCATGAGTGCGACGCCGATCATCGCGCCGCTGTCTCGCATCCGAGACGATATGTACGCGCAGTGGTTGAAGCGATCGCGTCGATCCAGGCTCGTGTCCCCAACAGCGTTTAGGGACGTGACCAACCAGCGGCGATTTCGATGGCGACCGCCGCTTTACGAACTACGTCTCCATATCGCACGCCCGGTTCTCTCGTTGTTCGCTCAATTGGGCCACTAACGCTCACTGCCGCGCGCACGGCACCCGATGAATCAATAATAGGTGCACTTACTGATGCGACGCCGGCCTCGCGTTCGCCGACGCTCTCGACCCAACCGTGCGGAATCGGGTCGCCCCGCAGGACCCGGCCGGCGGATCCGCGATCAAGCGGCAGACGGGCACCAACCGAAACGATCGTTCGCAACCCATGAGGCGATTCGACCGACTCGACGCATAAGCGCGCCGCACCGTCGACAACGTAAAGCTGCGCCGACTCGCCGGTAGCTTCCACGATGGCGCGCAGCGCCGGGCGCGCAATCTCGCCCAGGGGGAGGCCGCGAGCAGCGATGCGACCCAACTCGACGAGACGCCCACCGAGACAGAAGCGCCCCAGCGAGTCGCGTCGGACCAGTCCGTGCGCCTCAAGCGACGTCGCCAGGCGATGCGCGGTCGCACGATGGAAGCCGGTCGCAGCAACGACACCGGCCAATGTGAGCGGCTCGATACTGAGCGCATCGAGCAGGGCAGAGGCCTTGTCGATGACACCGACATCACTCGTGGGACTCGTGGGACTCGTGAGGCCCGCCGGGCCCACCGGGCCTACCGGTGCACTGGTACGATGGTCCGACACGTAAGAACTGTATCTCACATAATGAGACGCGGCGAGACGGTGGGCACTTTTGACCGCAGCGAGAAAATCATCCGCGAGAGGACCCGATGGGCAAGACACTGAGCGAAAAGATCTGGGATCGCCACCTCGTACGGGCCGCCGACGGCGAACCCGACCTTCTCTACGTGGACCTTCACCTGGTCCATGAAGTCACCAGCCCGCAGGCCTTCGACGGGCTCCGGATCACCAACCGCAAGGTTCGCCGCCCTGATCTGACCGTCGCCACGATGGACCACAACGTGCCGACCGACATCGCCGGTCTCGGCATGCACAACATCGATCTGGTGACCGATGAGGTCAGCCGAATTCAGATGCTCAAGCTCCAGGAAAACGCGACCGAGTTCGGTGTGCCGCTCTTTGCCATGGGCGACAAGCGTCAGGGCATTGTCCACGTCATTGGACCGGAGCAGGGTCTCACGATGCCGGGCATGACGATCGTATGCGGCGACTCACACACCTCAACCCATGGTGCGTTTGGAGCGATTGCCTTCGGCATCGGCACGAGCGAAGTCGAGCATGTGCTGGCCACCCAAACGCTTCCCCAGACCAAGCCCAAAACCATGGCGATCAACGTGAACGGCGTCGTGCCGAAAGGCGTCACGCCCAAAGATGTCGTGCTCGCAATCATCGCCAAGATCGGCACTGGCGGCGGAATGGGCCACATAGTCGAATACCGCGGCAACGTGTTCCGCGAGATGTCGATGGAAGGCCGTATGACCGTGTGCAACATGAGCATTGAAGGTGGTGCAAAGGCTGGTCTCGTCGCACCGGATGAAACTACGTACGCATATGTAAAGGGCAAACCCTATGCCCCGAAGGGAGCCGACTGGGACGCCGCCCTTGCCGACTGGACGACACTGGTCACCGACGACGATGCCGTGTTCGACAAGGTTGTCGATATCGATGCGTCAACCCTTGAACCACACGTCAGCTGGGGAACCAATCCAGGTCAGACTCTGCCAATTACCGCTACGGTCCCGGACCCGTCGACAATTACCGACCCGGTCGAGCGCGATGCCGCCGAGCGGGCGATCCAATACATGGGACTCACCGCCGGTCAGACGATCAAGTCGATCGAGGTGAACACCGTGTTCATCGGTTCGTGCACGAACAGCCGCATCGAGGATCTCCGTGCTGCCGCCGCCGTATTTCGCGGACGCAAGGCGAAGGCGGGTATCCGGGCATTGGTCGTGCCGGGAAGCTTCCTCGTCAAGGAACAGGCCGAGTCGGAGGGTCTCGACAAAGTGTTCCTCGATGCCGGTGTCGAGTGGCGCCAACCAGGCTGCTCCATGTGCCTCGCCATGAACCCGGACAAACTGGACATCGGTGAACGTTCGGCATCGACGTCGAATCGAAACTTTGAAGGACGTCAGGGCCGCGGTGGTCGCACCCACCTCGTGTCCCCCGATGTGGCCGCCGCGACCGCCATTGCCGGCCACCTCGCCACACCCGATGATCTCTGATCCATTCGGGTCTCGCCACGATTCCTACGCGCACTGAAGAACGGACAAGAAATCATGAAAGCAGTACAGGTCATTTCCGGTACAGCGGTGCCCCTCGATCGTTCCGACGTCGACACCGATCAGATCATTCCCTCCGACTGGCTGAAGCGCATCGAGCGAACCGGGTTCGGCAAGGGCCTCTTCGGCGAATGGCGCGACGATCGCAACTTCGTTCTGAACAAGGAGGAATACGTCGGGGCGACCATTCTGGTGGCCGGTCCGAACTTTGGAACCGGCTCCTCACGTGAGCACGCGGTCTGGGCGCTGGAGGACTACGGATTTCGCGCGGTGATCTCTCCACGATTCGGCGACATCTTCAGCAACAACGCAACCAAGGTCGGACTCGTACCGGTACAGGTGGACGCAGCATTTGGCGAGCAGCTCCTGCGCGCCGTCGAGGCCGACCCGACACTTGAGATAACGATCGATGTGGAACGTCGAACTGTGAGTGCACCTAAGATTGGGTTGGAAACGACTTTCCCGATCGACGACTTCACGCAGTACCGTCTCCTCAACGGTCTCGACGACATCGGGCTAACGATGCGCAACGACGACGCTATTGGAACCTTCGAGACATCTCGGCCTGCCTGGGCTCCGAAAGCCTAACGTCGATCATAGAAGTCCCTCTCATCGTTAGGGTTTGTCGCACCATTCGTGCCATTCGTGCCATTCGTACCATTCGCACCATTCGTGCTCGCGTCAAGTTTTTGGCGGGGCATGCCGATGCTGTTCCCCCGGGGATAGGCGCAAAAGGAGAGACCATGCGCAGAGCTCAAGTTGTTCAGCTGTTCCTTGTTGTCCCGTTCGGTGGTGCGCTGGCCTTCGCAGGGGGGACCGCTGCACACTCATCATCGACCAGGTCGGCCACGTCGACCACGTCGACACGGTCGACCTCCAGCTATTGCAGCGTGGCGCAATCCGAATTCGGTGGACCCACACGGGTCCTGAATTTCGATGTGACGACGACACCATTCACAATTGGCGCCGCTGCCATTTCTGATCTTCAAACCAGCCTGCTGCGAACCAAGCCGGTTGCGCCGTTGGACGTCATCCCCACGTACAACTCAAGTCTCGCTGCGCTTCGCTCCACCGGGAACGCCTGGAGAACGATGAAGACTGCCAGGAACGAGTCTCGACGAACATCTGCACGCATACGTTTTACCCAATCGAACGCAACCCTGCGCCTGGAAACCGACAAACTTCGCGTCCAGGTAACAAGCGCGTGTTCAACGTTTCGTGTGGCCAGCCCACCGGCTGCGCCTCCGGTGCAGGTGGCTCCAGTGAGGGCACCTCCGTTGCCCGCAGCGCCCGCGCCCTTTACTCCCGTGCCGTCCACTCCAGCGCCGTCCACTCCCGTGCCGACCGTTGTTGTCGTGGCGGTTCCGGTCACACCGAATCCGCCGCCGCAAGCGCCGCCCGCCGCGGCGGCGACTCCGGTCGCGGCGACTGCTGTCACGCCCGTCCTCATATCACCGGTACCTGTTTCGCCCGCACCGGCGCCCCAACCGCCGTCTCCGCAACCGGGCCCGCAACCGGGCCCACAACCGAGTCCACCGCCCAGCGGCAACGCCACGTCATGGTTGGCGTTCGTGAACCAGGCACGTGCGCAGTCTCGGGCATGTGGAACAACGGTGTTCGCTGCTGCCCAGCCGCTTGCGTGGGATACGAGGCTCGAAGACACAGCGCGAGGCCATTCCGCATATCAGGCCCAGATTGGACAACTCACCCACACGGGCACCGGAGGTAGCCAGGCCGGCCAACGAATCACCACCGCCGGATTCACCTGGAGCTACTGGGGAGAGAACATCGGTTGGAACTACCCGAATGCAGCCTCAATGCTTCAGGGGTGGCTCACCTCGCCCGCCCACTGTTCTCAGATCATGGACTCCCGGTTTACCCATGTCGGCTGGGCCAACGTGTCGGGCTACGACACCATGAATCTCGGTCGGGTCGCCTAAGCACCGGCTTTACGTGCGACGACTAGAACAACGACTCGATCACTGCGGCGACACCGTGATCATCGTTGGACAGCGTCACCTGATTCGCCAGTGACTTGATCGTGTCGTGAGCATTCGCCATCGCAACACCGTGACCCGCCCACGCCAGCATTTCGGCGTCGTTCGGCATGTCGCCAAAGGCCAATACGCGCTTTGACGCAATCCCCTCACGTTCACAAATCCACTGCAACGCCGTCGCCTTCGACACATTCGGAGCCATGACCTCAAGGAGCGTCGTGGCACCGGGCACCGGCACCGCAGAGCCGAACGTGAGGCTCCCGATACCCGCGACGGCTTCACCGAGTGCCGCATAACGGTCCGCGCTGATGTCGGGGTCCTTGAACAGCACCTTGAGAATCGAGGTGTTCAACAACGCTTCGACCGGCTCGATGCGGTAGTCAGCCGGGATCGCCCAACTCGGTACGTAATTCGGCTCATGACCAAATCCTTGAGGACCGTCGATCGCAAACGCCGCTCGCGGGCTGACCGAACGAATGGCCGCGACAATCGCCAAGGCGTCGTCGGGCGATACCAACGAAGTGTGAAGCACGCGCTCATGGTCATCGTTTATCGAAAGATCGAGGATTACCGCACCGTTGGACCCGACTGCGTAGCTGCGATGTCCAGTCTCTTCAGCGACGGGTTCGATCCAACGAGGCGGACGCCCAGTAGCGAACACGAAGAACGCGCCCGAATCAAGCATTCGCCGAATGGCGGAATGAGTACGCGCGCTTATTGAATCGGACGTGGACAGTAGCGTGCCGTCGAGATCCGAAGCAACCAGATCAAACCCACGTCCGCCGTTCGTCATAGGCAGAACAGCCTACGCTTCGTCGATCACATCAACGGCGGTGATTCCCGCGGTTGACCTCAGCTCTTCGACGGCAGCACCCGGTACGGGACCCTCGGTATCGAGCATCATGAGCGCACTTCCGCCGGTCGCCGAACGTCCAAGCGCCATGTTGGAAATGTTGACCTCATGCGCCGCAAGGGTCATCCCCACGGCACCGATCATGCCCGGGCGGTCATCGTTGCGGACAACGAGAAGGTGCTTCGACGGCGGGACCTCAACGTAGTGATCGTCCACCATGACGATGCGCGGCTCCATCTTCAGGCCAGCCAGCGTCCCCGCAATCGAGTGCCCACACGACGATCGGAGCGTGATCTTGTTGCGATAGTCCTCGCTGTGTGAGGTCTTGGAGTCGGTGATGACGCATCCGGCGGCTGCCGCTAGTTGCGGCGCATTCACGTAGGAGACAGGTTCCGCCGACCGATAGCCGAACAAGCCCTTCATGACGGCGAGGCGAAGGATCCGGGTGTCGTATCCGGCGATCTGTCCAGCAAAGCTGATGTCGAGCGTTGCCATGCCACCGCGGCAGATACCGGCCATCAAGCGACCCAACCGTTCGGCCAACGGCAGCAGCGGACGAATTGTCTCGCTCGCCTCGGCTGCATCAACGTTCACCG
Source organism: Acidimicrobiia bacterium (assembly GCA_031429095.1). Lineage (GTDB taxonomy): Bacteria > Actinomycetota > Acidimicrobiia > Acidimicrobiales > JANYDT01 > JANOYY01. The sequence continues at coordinate 44,563 of JANOYY010000049.1, forward strand.
CAAAGGGTACGAACTCACCGGCCAGCGCAAGCTGGACCATGTCAGCAATCGTGTCGCCGGCTTTGTCTTGGGCTTCGCGCGTGGAGGCACCCAGGTGGGGAGAAACAACGATCGACGGCAACGTAAACAGCGGTGAATCGGTGCAGGGTTCTTCGACGAATACATCGAGGCCGGCACCGGCAATCTGGCCCGACGACACAGCGTCGAAGAGTGCCTGCTCGTCAACGATCCCGCCGCGAGAGGTGTTGATGATGCGCAGATCAGGCTTGGCAATCGCGAACATGGCAGCGTCGATGATGCCTGTCGTGTCCTTCGTTTTCGGAAGATGTACTGAAATGAAATCGGACTGGCGCATGCAGTCTTCAAGGGTCACGAGCTCAGCGCCAAGTTGTGCAGCGCGCTCGGAACTGATGAACGGATCGAACGCGATCACCCGCATGTCGAACGCCGCGCACCGGGCGGCAACAAGCGCACCGATTCGACCGAGCCCGACAATCCCTACGGTCTTGCCGTGCAGTTCGACACCCTCCCACTTCGAACGCTCCCACTTCCCGTTCTTCAGGGCGGCGTGCGCTTGCGGGGTATTACGAGCAGTTGCGAGGATCAGCGACATGGCCTGTTCGGCGGCCGAGATCATGTTCGACTGCGGTGCATTGACGACCATCACGCCACGCGCCGTTGCGGCGGGCACGTCGACGTTGTCGAGACCAATGCCGGCACGTCCAACGACACTCAGCACGTCGGCGGCCGCAAGCACCTCGGCGGTCACCTTCGTGGCCGAGCGAATGATCAGGGCCTCGGCACCTTTGATTGCATCCAGCAATTGCGCGGGGGAAAGACCTTCCCGAACGTCGACGGTGTGGCCAGCCTTGCGGAGCTGCTCAAGGCCGCGTTCGGCGATTGTCTCGGTGACCAGGATACGTGCCATGCCCCAACGCTAGGCGGATTGGTCTGTACGAAACGTACGGGCCGACCATGGCCACCGTCACGCGTGGGCGAGCGGGCGCCCTCGTCACGCCACCCGCTAGCGTTGTCAACCATGACCACCTGGCTTCTCACCGGCGGTGCCGGCTATATCGGCCCCCACATCGCCCGTTCTTTTCTGGCGTCGGGTCGAAACATCGTGGTCCTCGACGATCTGCGAAATGGCTTCGTCGAAAACGTTCCCGAGGGCGTCACACTGGTACAGGCCACGACCCGAGATGGTGATGCGGTCGAAAAGACCCTCCGCGATTTCGGAGTTGACGGTGTCGTTCACCTGGCGGCGTTAAAGGCGGTTGGCGAGTCGGTGGAGCATCCTCTGCGGTACTACCGGGAAAACCTCGATGGCATGCTCACGCTCCTCGAGCGCATGGAATCCGTCGGTGTCCGCAAGATGGTGTTCTCGTCGTCGGCGGCCGTATATGGCGACGTTGCCGTAGAGACGGTGACCGAGGAGACGCCGCGCGTCCCAACGAGCCCGTACGGTGAGACGAAGCTGCTCGGTGAGTGGATGATGAAGGCACTCCATATTGCTGGCCAGCTCGATGCAGTCGCATTGCGGTACTTCAACGTGGGCGGCTCCGGTGCACCAGAACTGGGCGATCGTGGCGTGAACAATCTCATTCCGCTCGTGTTTCGCGCCCTCGAAGCAGGGAAGGCACCGCTGATCTTCGGTGCCGACTGGCCGACGCATGATGGGTCATGCATCCGCGACTACATCCATGTCGTTGATCTGGGCGAAGCTCATCTTGCCGCCGCCGCAAAGTTGGAAGGCCTGCCCAACGGCGAACGTCTTCTGCGCACATATAACATTGGCACCGGCGAAGGGACTTCGGTAATTGAAGTCATCAACGCTGCGCTGCGAATCACCGGCATCGACATCGACCCGGAAGTCGTCGCCCGTCGGGCTGGCGATCCGGCACGCGTCGTGGCCGATCCGTCGGCGGCTCATCGCGACCTGAACTGGAAAGCCGAACGATCACTCGACGACATGGTTTCATCAGCGTGGGACAGCTGGCAGCACCAGCGGGCAACAAAGAACTAGGTACGCTTAACTTTCACGCAATAGGGCGTTGATCCGGCCAACGCCTTCGGCAAGATCACTGTCCCCCAGTGCGTAGGAGAGACGGGCATAGCCCGGAGCACCGAACGCTTCACCGGGAACGATCGCCACCTTGGCGTGTTCGAGGATCAAACTGGCCAGTGTCAGCGATGAGTCGACCACTGTTCCGCGAATCGTGAGACCAATCGCACCCTCCACGCTCGGGAAGGCATAGAACGCTCCTTCTGGTTCGATACACCGAAAGCCCGGAACCTCCGAGAGGAGGCGCTGGATCGTGAGTCGACGCCGGTCGAATGCTTCTCGCATCATGGCAACGGCGGAAAGGTCACCGTTGAGTGCGGCCACGGCGGCCCGTTGCGCAATGTTGTTAACGTTCGACGTGGCGTGGCTCTGCAGGTTAGTTGCGGCCTTGATCACATCGGGAGCGCCGATCATCCAGCCCACTCGCCATCCCGTCATGGCATAGGTCTTGGCAACACCGTGAACGATGACCAGTCGGTCGCCAAGCTCGGGCACCAGTGTTGCGATCGATGAGATCTGGCGATCACCATACAATAAGTGCTCATAGATTTCGTCGGTCACGACCCAAAGGTTGTTCTCGGCGGCCCACGTACCGATCGCGTGCACTTCCTCCGGTGAATACACCGCGCCGGTCGGGTTCGATGGCGACACGAAAAGAAAGATCTTCGTACGTGGCGTCCGTGCCGCTTCAAGTTGGTCGACCGTCACCTTGAAGCCGGTCGAAATATCGGAGTTCACATAGACGGGCTTGCCGCCCGCCAACTGAATCGCTTCGGGGTAGGTGACCCAGTAGGGCGCCTGCACGATCACTTCGTCGCCCGGATCGCACAGCGTCGCGAAGGTGTTGTAGACCGCCTGCTTTCCGCCATTGGTGATCAGCACGTTTGCCGGCGTGCACGCATACCCCGAGTCGCGCTTGGTCTTGAACACCACCGCCTCCTTGAGTTCGGGCAGACCCCCGGCCGGTGTGTAGCGATGCATCGCCGGATCTTTGGCAGCGACGATCGCCGCCTCCACGATCTCGTCGGGGGTTGCGAAGTCGGGTTCGCCTGCGCCGAAGCCGATGACCGGTTCTCCTGCGGCCTTGAGGGCCTTGGCCTTCGCGTCGATCGCCAAGGTTGCGGACTCCTGAATGGCACCGATACGGGCAGAAATTCGTGAACTCATAGGATCGAAAGCCTTACACGTCGCGAGGCGCGGAGGCGTACACATTCCGTGACTTTGGCATTTGGCTGAAAACAGACACTGGCCACGATCACGGCCTGTGTTGACTACCAGGTCGTTGGGCCTGGTTTTGGGTGCGGTGGGTGGTTCCGGATGTTCATTGTCACTCTGGGTGATCAAAGCGGTGTGTGTGAGTGTCGATTTTGTAATTGGCGTACACGGCGCTTCAACGGCTCAGTAAGGACACTCATGGCAACGGGATTGGTTTTATCGGCACGCGTCGTTTTTCGACGTTTCATTTCGGGTTTGATTCGGAAACGATCGCATCGCATTCGCCTCGTTGGTTTGATGATCGCAGCATGCACGGTCGCAACCACGGCAATGGTAAGCGTACCTACAGTAGCGTCGGCGCAGACCGCGGCGCCGTCGGTGACGGTCACCTCACCGCTGGCGGGTTCGTGCGCAACAACAAGTACCCGCAACCTGCAGGCATCGTTTAGCGGAACTGGGACGGTCGTACATGTCGTACTTCTTGAACGGCGCATGGGAGAAACAGGTAAACGGGGCGACCGGGCTATGGAACTGGACTGGTGTCATGGTCACGGAACATATTCGATGGTCGCGAAGCAACCCTGACCAACGGCACGGTTGTCACGTCCCCCGCAGTGTCATGGTCACGCCTCACGACCTGCCCCGCTACAACAACCACGACTACAACAACCACGACCACGACAACGACAACAACGACAACAACGACAACAACGACAACAACGACGACGAGGCCGCCGGTCACGACCACAACAACGACAGTTCCGGTTGGGACAACCACAACCACACTGCCCGGAAGCGCGCCAATGGTTCGCGGAGTCCGCATCACTTCTCCAACGGACGGCGGTTGTTACGCAACGTCGACTTGGGCATTCAAAGCCAACGTCGTCGGTGATCTCGCTGCGACCGAAGTCCACTACTACACCGCCCTGAACGGGGCATCGACCTGGGAATGGGCCGGCTACTCGACCGCCTCACCGTGGACATTCACCGAAAACTACGTATACGGCACCTACCGCCTCAAAGCAATCGCGACACTCACCGATGGCACAACCGTGACCTCACCAGAAATCAACTGGACCCGAGGCGCAACATGCACGTACGAACCCCCGACGACCACCACCACCACCACAACCACGATCCCGAGCGCACTCGGTGCCGTGACATTCCTGTCGCCACTCCAAGGAACATGCACCACCAACCCCGTCGTCACACTCAGCTCCACCATTTGTGGCAACTGGGTTCGCCTCCAGCGTTACCAGCGTCCAATACACAATCGCAGGAATCGACTACAACATCGCCGCCACCGCAACCGGACCATCACCATTCACCACCACCGCCAACCTCGGAGCCGCGCAGTACGGCACCTACCGCATCTACGCCACCCCAACATGGTCCGGACCCACCACCACCACACCACCATCACCACCCCTCACCTTCACCTACGCCCCAACCTGCACCCCAACGACAACAACAACCACAACAATTCCGGTCACGACGGCCACGACGACGTTGCCGCCCGCGGCCGCTGCTCTTACTTTGAGCGTTCCAACCAACGTTGTTCCCGGTGAATTGATTACCGGTTCAGTCACGAATGTCTTGCCGAGCGACACGATCACTGTGGCTTCGGGAGCGACGATCGTACAGACGTTGGTGTCGTCGGCGTCGATCTCGTTTCGTGCACCCGCGGCCGGGACCTATAGCGCATCGGTGTCACGTAACGGCACAACAATGTCGTCAGCGGCCTTAACCGTCGCCGCGCTCCCGAGCCTCGCCGTGAGCGGAAGTATGAAGGAAGGCTTCCCGCTCAACGCCACGATCGCCGGGCCACTCGATGCGAGTGACCGCGTACGCATCGATACCCTCGGCCAAGCCGAGATTTGCGCCGCATGTACCGATCCTGCGGTCAACAAACCAGCGGCCCGAGCGTCACGTTCGCGAACACACCAAAAACCGGAACATACCAGGTACGCGTACTACGACGTGATCAAAGCATCGCGTTACAGACCATCACGATCGATCCGCTCCCGAAAGCAACGTTGACGCTGTGGCGAGTCCAAGATGTGAGCCCCGCTACGGGATGTACCCAATTGTGGTCGAACGCCAACGGCAACTACTCAACAACCTACGAAGGCCCACTCGTCATCGGAGTCGACTACCACTCGACCGTGGACGGCAACGTGCAACAGCACTGGAAAGGCAAAACACGTAAACCAGGCGTCGACATGCCCCGTGAACCCGGCAGAACCAATCCCATATGACCTCGCGAACTTCAAAACGCCAACGTGGTGGGCGAAAGCCTTATACGTAACCGTCGCCGGGTACACACCACTCGCGGGTGACAACGTCATATACGGTCCCGGGCCCGGCGGCACACCACTAACGACCGGAACAAACGCTTGGTTCACACCCGCCACGCTCGCACTAGGAAACGGCGACTCCCACGTCACGTTCTCCTACCGCACCACAATCAACGGATCCCCCGTGATCATCGGGCAACTCGCGACGATCATTCGGCGCTCACCTGTCATTGGCAGTCCGGTCTGTGTTGTGTCAGCGCAAACCGCCATGGCTTTGATCGGCACCACCGCACTGCCACCGCACTGCCATCGCACAGCTGGACCACCATCGGAGACTGCTCCAACCCCATCATCATGTTCCTCGCACCAGGAACCGGTGAAGAACTCCCCGGACAACGCAACCCCGACGGCACCCCCAAAGCCAACACCGACCCAACACGCAACAACCCAACCAACCCCAACGCACCACCCCCGGTTGTTTACAGTGCCCCCATTCCTCGATACGCATTCCTCGGGGAAGGGGTTCCGGCAGCCATCGAGTCCGCGAACTCGGGTACTTGTCTCTCCTTCGATGCCTACTGCACTTTCTTTGTCCCCGAACTTGCCGGGGCCGGAATGTGGCTCCACCCCGCCGAAGACCCGTCGCTCTGTGTGACCGCTCGCTCGGGTTCGGTTTACCTCGACGCGTGTATTGAAACCCCAGTCAACGACTCTCAGCTTTGGGTCGACCGCCCAGAAGCCGATGGCATCGCGTTCACACTCCGCACCCGAGCAAACTTTGCGTCCTGCCTCAAAACCGCTACAAGTTTCGGCTCGTGTACCGACCCGGCCACCCAATGGGTCGGCACGCCCGGAGGGGACACCCTCGGATCCCAGGCGACCGTATCGAGCGCTCCGGCCTCGGCTCCTGAACCGAACGGTTCTCTCCACCTCCCGTCTACGTTCCATTGGCATCATCCAACGGCAAATGCGTCGTCATGTTTCCGGCTGGCGGACGACCAAAGACATATTTCTCTAAATCAAAGCGGTCCTCCGGGGTTGACGCGGCAGTGATCCCTGTCTGTGGTTCGAGGGTTCTCGACTGGTGACCCTGTTGGGTCGTGCCGGCGGGACCCGAAAGAGCTTTTGCTCTTGTGTGTGCTGATCGGCCTGACGAATGCGGTTTGGGGTGAAGGTGATCGGGTATCTCGACTCGCCCTGATCGAATTGCGTAAGCCCGCGGACCAGTATCGCGTCGTACAACGACGCGTTACCGGCCCGACCGGGTTCAGCGGGCGAACAACACTTGTGGTGGCGGTGGACTGTTCGCGGTGCGACCGTTGGGCCACTCAAAGATCAGACTCGCGTGGTCGCGGTCCCATCGGATCTTTAGCTTCTGTTTGTGGACGTAGCGGTGATGAAACTTGCAAAGCGCACATAGGTTCGTGAGCTCGTGCGTTCCACCATTGGAACGTTCCTTTACGTGATGAACGTCCGTCCACCGCGCCGGACGATGACAGCCGGGATACCGGCAGCACAGATCGCGCGCCAGGACCACACGACGATTCCGTGCCGGAACCACCGACGTCGGGGTGCCCACATCGAACGGTGTTCCGTCGGCGCTTAGCCACACGCTCGTGGTCACGCAATCACAAAGCAACATGTCTCGCGTGAACGACGACAACCGAACCATCTGCGACGTGTGCGCAATCCCCGAACCGGCATCGACGGTGACGGTGACGTGTGGCCGTTCCCCGCCAACGACCATACGGCCTTCGTTCGCGAGCGACTCGTGCGCGATATCGATGAGTGCATCGTGTCGACGCTGCGCCGGGGTCCGGTTGTCACCCTCACATGGTTTTGGCATCGCTGCCTCAAGTGCTTTCGACAACGCCTCACCACCAAGCGGATCAAGAAGGCCGTTGAGGATCCACATCCCGCCCGGCGTCGGTGACAGCTGAACCCGGCGTACCTCTTCGTGTTCTTTCTCCGATGTCGGGTCCCCGAGCGCGTCGTCACAGTGCGATACCCACAAAGCGACGGTTTGGCGAAACTGTGTGAATGACAGTGTCTGCGCCCACCCCAACACGATGCCCGAGTCGCGGTCGAGAAACGACAGCCGGGCTTTCGTGAGCACGTGCGCAACGACACCTACGTGTGAGATACCGATTGTGCCAGCGTCAATCGCGTCGGACCACCCGGCGAGTTTGGTGAGCACTTCGGCATGCGCGACTCGATGCTCACCCTCGGTCGGCCGGGCATGAGTGTTGTGCACCAACCATTCCGAAATGCTGCGGTATCCGTCGTCACGAATCATCGGCGACTTCGAGAACGAAGCAACGATACGTGTACATATCGTATCGAATCGATCCACGAGAGCTCGTGCAGCCGTTACGTTCGCCGCTGTCACGACAGCGCCGTTTTGCAGGCTGGTGACAGCCGACAGTGCCGCAGACTCGGCAAGCGCAAGAGAGTGGTCGAGGGACGATTCCACGTGCACATCATACGACCACCTTCGAACGTATGTTCGTATCCGATGGCGAAACGCCCGAAAACCCCAATCTCACCCGTCGCTTTCCCCTGCACCTTCGGCGAAGTACCTCCAAACAAGGTCCAGTGAACAGGAGTTGCCCTCGTTCCAGATAGCCGCGAGATTCACCGCCTACCGAGACTTTTCCTTCGTCCGTTTGGCCTGATTTTGAGTGCTGTGGGTAGTTCAACGTTCCTTTTCAGGATTGGTCCGCGAACGATCACATCCCATTCGCCTCGTTGGATTGTTGATCGCAGCATGCACGGTCGCAACCACGACAGTAATAAGTGTACCTACAGCAGTTTCTGAACCAATCCCATATGACCTCGCGAACTTCACAACGCCAACGTGGTGGGCGAAAGCCTTGCACGTAACCGTCGCCGGGTACACACCGCTCGCGGGTGACAACGTCGTGTTCGGCCGCGGGCCCGGCGGCACACCGATAACGACCAGGCACAAACGTTTGGTTCACGCCCAGCTCCTTGGCCCTACCGAACGGTGACACACACATCACGTTCTCCTACCGCACCACGATCAACGGATCCCCCGTTTCGTCCCCGAACTCGCTGGCGCCGGAATTTGGCTCCACCCGCCGAAGACACCGCGCTGTGCGTGACCTCTGGGTCGGGGTCCGTCTACCTCGACCCCTGCACCGAAGGCCCTGTCAGTGACTCCCAACTCTGGATCGACCGCCCCGAAGACGATGGCATAGCGGCTCTTCGCGGCGTTGTGGGTGAGAAGGTCGTCTCTACTGGTCGAACTCGACCGGCGCGAGGGCGTCGGGCGCCGGGGGGATAGCCACCAGCGCGGTGATGTCGCCCTCGAAGACCATGTCGCCGGCGGCAAACGGCACCAACAACACCGTGCCACGAGGCGCCGGAATCGTGGCTGTAGCAGCACGGACCCGACCGGAGCCCTCAAGCACCAGCACAATCGCAAACGATGCCGCGATCGTGGTGGCCTGCTTCGTACATACCCGCAGCGCCCGGAAATACGGATCGCAACGTGTCGGCATCATCGAAACGGCTGCATTGCTCGGAGTGGGACGGTGGTTTCTCTGGAGAAGCGCATCGAGTTGGTCCGGTCGAAACGCCCGTCGGTTCACGCATTCCAGGGCACGGTCGAGTCCCAGACCAAGGTTGCTTTCGTCGAGATCGAAGCTGAACCCCTCCCATTCCAGGAGGACAGAAAAGTCGGTCGGCTCCTGGAGTTCGAGCAGCAGCGTCCCCGCGCCGGTGCAATGGGGCGTGCCCGATGGCACAAGCACCGCATCTCCGGCGCGGACTGTGATCTTGTTCAACAGCGCAACGAGACCCTCCTTGTCCTGTCGATCGACGAGTGCTCGAAGATCGGCCGGGTCGACGTCCTCACGACATCCAACCCACACCGACGAGCCCTCCGGTGGCGTATCGAGGATGACCCACGCTTCGGTCTTGCCGTAATCGCAGTCGAGATGGTCCTTCGCGAACCGTCTGGTGGGGTGGACATGCACGGGGAGACGTTCGCCGGCGTCGAGGAGCTTCACCAGTAGGCCCGGGTTGGCACCGTAGCGCTCGGCATGAGGGGCACCGAGCCATCCTTGCGGGTCGGCGGTCACCAGAGTTCGAAGAAGCTCCCCCGACGGCAGCACCGTGCACCCCTGTTCGGCCTGCCCGAAACGACTCACGGTCGACCCCAACCACTCCTCGGGGCGACGCGGCCCGCCCGGCCCATTGCGAAGCGCACCGATTTTGTCGCCGCCGAGATATTGGTGATCAATCTGGTTCACCGGTAAGACGATAGGAACAAGGGGCGAAACCATGTCTAGCATTCTCCTCCGTGCCAACTCCCTCGATCAGCATTCCCGCGAACCTGCTTCCCGGCGACGGACGTTTCGGCTGTGGGCCGTCAAAGATTCGACTCGAGGCCGTTACCTCTCTCGCGAATTCGGCCAGGTCATACCTCGGGACCAGTCATCGCCAGAACACCGTGAAGTCGATGGTTGGTCGGTTGCGCTCCGGTTTGCGCGAGCTTTTCGACCTCCCCGACGGCTACGAAGTCGTTCTCGGCAACGGTGGGTCCACCGTCTTTTGGGACATCGCGACGTTCGGCCTCATTCGGGAGTTGAGCCAGCACCTCGTTTTTGGTGAGTTCTCATCCAAGTTCGCGGAGGCGGTCGTCGCGGCGCCTCATCTCGGCGAGCCCCAGGTGATCGAGTCGCCGGCCGGCAGCCGACCGGTGGCAGTGGGCTGCGCTGGTATCGATGCGTACTGCCTCACGCACAACGAAACCTCGACCGGTGTTGCTATGGCGATCACACGCCCTGGCAGGGCAGATCGCGATGCGCTCGTGGTTGTCGACGCCACCTCGGGTGCCGGCGGAATGATCGTCGACGCCACCCAGTTCGACTGCTACTACTTTGCGCCGCAGAAGTGCTTTGCTTCCGACGGTGGTTTGTGGACGGCCCTATGTTCGCCGCTGGCGCTGGAGCGAATCGCATCGATCAAAGCCTCCAAGCGCTGGATGCCGGCCTCGATGGATCTTTCGATCGCGCTCGACAACTCCACGAGGGACCAGACCTATAACACCCCCGCGCTCGCCACCATCTTCCTATTTGTCGAACAGGTCGAGTGGATGTTGGCCCACGGTGGTTTGGCCTGGGCCGCAGCTCGGTCCGCGGACTCGTCAGGCCATCTCTACCAGTGGGCCGAAGCGTCGTCGTTCGCAACACCCTTCGTTGTTGACCCGGCCGATCGATCACCGGTTGTCGTCACAATTGATCTCGACGGCGTCGATGCCAACACGGTGGCGGCCGTTCTGAGGGCCAACGGGATCGTCGATACCGACAGCTACCGCAAGCTCGGCCGCAACCAGCTGAGAATCGCCACGTTCCCGAGTGTCGATCCCGATGACGTACGTGCACTTACGAACTGCTTCGATCACGTCGTTGCTGCACTCGGCTAGCACCTCGGCGAGAACGTTCACGCTGCCTTCGCTGCTGTTGCTGCCTTTTCCTGTGCCGCGACTTCAAGGCGGCGACGCTCCATCGCCTGTTCCTCGAGTAGCTCTTCGTGCCAGTGTGCTCTGGCTCGAACACGGATCGCCTGCTCGTTGTGGGCTCGTGCGATGTCGGCATAGAGACCTTGCTCTGCAAGTCGGAGTTCCTCGATCAACCGAGCGACATCGCGTTGCAACGCCTCCTCGGACTCGTCGAACTCGACTCGTTTCGCGCCCCGCCATTGATCACGCGCGCTGACCAGCGGGCCGGCCAGCACTGCGTCGCGCGTTTCGAGAACTTCGCGAGCGAGCCGACACTCCGCGATCGCCGCTTCGGCTCCGGTGAAATCGAACTCCACATCATTCCAATTCGGTTGCCACGCTGGCATGGTGCCTCCTCAGGTCGGACTCCATCGTGACGGAACACCCCGTGAAATGGGAGGGGACAACTGCGCGATGAGTCGGCCAACTAGGAGCGACTACTTTGGCTCGCGCACTCCAGCCGACGTCAAGACGTTCAACGCTGCGTAGCTCACAAAGAGCGCGACGGCCAACGACTTCAACAGCATCGGTCCGGGGGCGTTGCCCTGGTTGAGTGTGCGACGGGCCAGGAACATCGGCAACCCCACCGAAGCAACAGCCAGCCCGGGAAGCGACGCCAGTCGAGCAAATCCAAGCTCAGGTGTCTGAATCATCATCATGAACGGTGGCGGTCCGAGGGCAACGCTGAGGGCCGCAGCCAGCGTCCCTGAAAGCGCCCACACCAGGCCGATGCCCAGCGCTGCGCCGAGTTCATTGGTGCGGAGCGCACCACCGAACACAGGCGCGCAAAGCCAGCCCACGGCCGCCCCGATGAGGCCCACCGTGATCAACAGGAGAGCCGGGATGATGATGAGCCGATTGGCGAGCCTTCCGCGATGACGCGGGTAGCTGGCCAACAGCGTGAGATGGTCAGCGTCTTGTGACAGCGGTTCCACGACGTCGAGTCCGGCGAGAAACGACGCCAGACCGGGCAGGAGAAATAGCGGCAGGGCGCCCTGCCATCCGGCTTGCGCAGCAACACCAGCAACCATAGCAATCAGTAGTAAGCGCACGAACCTTCGCGCCGGCCACCTAGCGAGGCTACGCGCGGAGCGCACCAGAACAGCGCGTTCCACGCCCTTTCCCGATGGGATACGGACCCACGGATGCAGACGATGAACTTCGGAGTTGAGCTGGCGTCGAACCAGCACAACCGCACGGAGGTCCTGTGTTGTCACGGCAAATCGAAGCTGTCCGACCAACGCGGCGCGTTGTTGCGCTCGCTCGACGTTGACCCCGCCGCAGGAAACGATCGCCAACGAACACAGCACCCCCACGATCACCACAGTGATCAGCAACGCCAGACCCGGCGAAATCATATATGCACTTGTTACTTTCGACGCCGGAAGCGCGACAAGTGATCCTCGGCCGAGAACGGTGAGCGGTGCGGGAAAGCTCGGTCTCCAGATGTTGGCCAACGTGAGCAGGCTCAAAACGAACGCTGCCGATTGTGTCGGAAGGGACCGTAGTCGTCGGCCACTCGCAACAAGGGCCGCAGCCATCCAGAGCGCGCCGCTCATTCCCCCAAAAAGAGCGCCGACGAGTGCCCATCGAACTCCGCCACCGGGCACAAACGGCGACGTGAAACGTCCCGCAACGGCACCGACCCCCGCGCCGATGAAGATCCCCCGACGAAACTGTTGCAACGCCGGATAGCGAAGGATCCGCTGCCGCGGCAACGGCGAACCGAGCACGTGTACGAGCTCGGCATGCTCCATCGCGATTGGGCCACCGCGAAGACCGGAGCGCAGGCCGCCCCACACCATCGTCGCCAACACACCACCTGCCGCAACAGGTGCCCACCGCATGAAGCTCATGAGACCAGGAGCGTCGAGCGGACGCGACCCCAACGTCGCAATGACCCACCACACAAATCCACCGACGCAAATCGTGAACACATAGACGCGGTAAATCGCATCACTCCAGTGAATGTCGGACAACCGGTGACGGCGTCGGGCCTTACGCAGGTCCGCGAGCGCCGCCCAGCCAACCTCGTTCGTTGCGATGTTGGACTTCGTGGACAGCGACGACATCAACGAGTCGCGTCGGCCACTTGGTCCGCGGTGAGAACCCCGTTCGCGGCGATTGTTCCGTCACGGAGCGCAATGCAGCGATCCGAGCGTTGAACGAAGGAGTGCTCGTGGGTCGACACGATCACGGTCGCTCCGTCGGCCGCGGTGGCAGCGAGCAGCTCTATGAGTGCCGATCGACCCGATTGATCAAGGCCCACGAACGGCTCATCCACGAGGAGGAGATCGAGCGGTCGAACGAGCCCAATCGCCAGGGCCGTCTTCTGACGCAGGCCCCGGCTGAAGCGCACCGGCAGATCATCTTGTCGGGCGCAGAGTCCGAGAAGATCGATGAGTTGTTCGGCCCGCGGCTGCCAGTCCTCGTAGTCGTGCATACGAGCTATGTACTCAAGATGTTCGATCACACTGAGGTCGTCGTAGAGCACCGGGTTATCGCTCACGAAGCTCACCGATCGACGCGCCTGCACCGACCCGGGAGCGGAGCCCGCGATAGTGATCGTGCCCTCCTCAAGTTCGAGTTGGCCAGCGATCAAGCGCAGAAGCGTCGACTTTCCCGCACCGTTGGGTCCAACGATCGCCACGGTTTCGCCCTGCGCAACTTCGAGAGAGATGTTGCGTAACACCTCGTGAGAGCCGTAGGACTTCGAGACGTTTTCGACATGCAACATGGGTTACTGACGGTACTCGCCATGGAGACAGCGGCGGGGCAGTCTGTCCACCATGAACGATTTACAAGCTGGGGACGAGATCCCACCGCATTGCACCGTGGGGGTAGCGACGAAGCGAGCGAATCATCCGCCGACGCCCACCGTCGGGCAGTTCCATTTGGATCGGTGCACGCAACAGTGCAACACGGCCCGCTTCAGGATCGTCGATGGTGAGTTGCGTCGGATCGGCCAGACCCCAGGTGTGGCGACGCGACCCCGCGGTGTCGATTTCGAGTTTCTGAGAATCGATCTGCAGATCGCCTGATACCCGGCAGTCCATGCCATAGCCCTCGAAACCGGGACCATCGACCAGAAAGATCGGCTCAGAACGCTCCCACTCGAGGTCGAAGGCGAGTCCGACCTTGTCACCGCGTTCCGCACGCCAAGCTTCCATGGGATCGTCGAATCCGACGGCGAAGGCCTCCATGGCAACGGTCCAGTGGTCGAACGGGGTCTCACAGATCGCATGCGACCACAGTCCGCCGCCGCGAATCTCCAGTGGCCAGTCAGGTTTCGGGGCTTCAAGGTCATGTTCGCGGCAGAGCACGAAGGGCAGACCCTTGCGCACCACGGCGGCCCAGAACCAGGTTTGGTGCAGATTGGGGTAGATCGACAGGCGGGTGAACATAGCCATTGTCGCATCGAGAACGGCGAACTCGAACTCCCAAATCTCTGCCCACCACGGATCGTCGGTGGGATCGTGACGACGATCGTCGTCTGTTCGCATGGCTACATCGTAGGTGCTTTTATGATGTGACGATCACTCCAAGCGATAACCGAGGTTCGGGTCCTGGTGCCAACGCGATCGAGTTGGCACCGGTGCGAACCGTACGGTTGCTTAGAGGAGGCCGAGGGCCGTAACTTCTTCGAGTTCCTCTTGGAGCTCTTTGGTGGTTATTGCGATCTTGCCCTTGGCGAAATCATCGAGGGGAAGACCTTCCTTCACCTTCCAGGTCGTGCCGTCGGTGACGATCGGGAAGCCGAATTGGAGACCTTCCGGTACGCCGTACTCCCCACGGGAGATCACGGCCAGCGACGCAACTTCGTCGGGCGGCGTTGGATTCCAGATGCTCGTGACCGAGTCGATGGCCGCGTTGGCCGCCGAGGCAGCCGATGAAAGCCCGCGGGCCTCGATGATCGCCGCGCCACGCTTTTGAACCGTCGAGATGAAGTCACCGTCGAGCCACGCGTGATCGGAGATGACGTCGAACACGGGCTGGCCATTGATCGTGGCGTTGCGGGCATCGGGGTACTGGGTCGCCGAATGGTTGCCCCAAATCGTGGTGTGCTTCACGGCAGTGACGGGCACGCCGGCCTTCGCGCCAAGCTGCGCCTTGGCCCGGTTCTGATCAAGACGCGTCATTGCGAAGAAGCGCTCGGCCGGGATGTCCTTGGCGTTCGCACGGGCGATCAATGAGTTCGTGTTACACGGGTTGCCGACAACCACGACGCGAACGTCGCTCGCTGCGTTCGCCGAAATCGCCATGCCCTGCGGTTTGAAGATTGAGCCGTTGGCGCTGAGCAGATCGCCGCGCTCCATTCCGGCCTTGCGGGGCATGGCGCCAACGAGAAGGGCCCAGCTGGTGTCTTTGAACGCATGGTTGAGATCCGACGTTGGCTCCATGCCCGCCAGAAGCGGAAATGCGCAGTCGTCGAGTTCCATACAGACACCGTTGAGCGCCTTGAGCGCGGGCTCGATCTCCAACATACGCAGGATTACTGGCTGATCCGGTCCGAGAAGGTGACCGGAGGCGATCCGAAACAGGAGTGAATAACCGATTTGGCCGGCAGCACCGGTCACCGTGACATGGACAGGAGGTTTCGTCATAACGGTTCTAGGATAGAGCGCTTCGAGACCCGATTCCGCATTCGCCGGACCGCGCGATCAACGAGACGGACTACGTACCACTTAGGTCGCCGCCCTCAACGCAGCTGCCTTGGCATCTCGGATACACGCCGGCAGCCCGATTCCACGGTAGGACGCTCCGGCGAGCAACAGGCCTGGCAGAGAGTCGCAGTGCCCCTCGATACGACGAACCAGCGCCGAGTGTCCGACGTCGTATTGCGGGAAACCGTCGATCCACCTGCTCACCGCAACCTCCGTCGGTCGCGTTCGAATATCAAGCACACTTACTAACTCCTCATGAAGTGCGTCGACGAGTTCGGCATCGGACATGCCCATGAAGCGCTCGTCACCATCGCGACCCGCCGACACTCGGATGATGACATAGTCACCCGTATCGAGGTGGGGCCATTTCTGACTCCACCAACTTGCGGCAGTCATCAGGTGTCCATCGCAGCGAGCGACCAGCATGCCGCTCCCATCGGGCAACGACACTGCATTCCTCGGATATGCAAAAAGGGTCAAGGCGACCGAAGCCGTGCGAATACTGGACAACTCCATCGCCAGCTCAGGCGACACAGCTTGAAGAAGCGATGCCGTGCGCACCGCGGGCAACGCCATAACGACACTGCGTGCACGAAACACCTCCGAACCCACCGAAACCTGCCACTCATGGTCGATGCGATCAAGCGCCGACACCGCAGCGTTAACGCGAACCCGGGCCCCGAGGACCTCGACCAACGCCGACACCAACTGATGAACGCCGCCGCGAGGAGTTAGGAACACCGGACGCTCCTCCGACACACCGATCTGCCCCCGCAAAGCTACGACATGGTTGCGCAACGCGGCCATCAGATCCTGCTCCTGTACCGCGGCAAACAGCTCTGCTGATGCGCTCCGCAACGAAAGTGACGTGCAGTCGCCGGCATTTATGCCACCGAGAAGAGGATCGACAAGGCGCT
This sequence comes from Acidimicrobiia bacterium, assembly GCA_031429095.1. Lineage (GTDB taxonomy): Bacteria > Actinomycetota > Acidimicrobiia > Acidimicrobiales > JANYDT01 > JANOYY01. The sequence goes on from JANOYY010000049.1 coordinate 61,248, forward strand.
CGACCACCTCTGGCCCGAGATGCGCCCCGATACCTTCGGCCACCGAAACATCATCGAGCGCAAACGCATCACCCGAACGACCGGCCAGAGCGCGTGCAAGACCGTCGGCCGACAGCACGGACGATCCGGAGAGCGCCTCGGGATCGCTCGGGACACCGAGCACCAAGCCACCCGGGAGAGGATGCAACAAATCGCCCGACCACAACCACGCCCGACCTGTCGCTGGGGCGACGAGGTCGTCGGACAACCCCAAATCTGCGGCCAGGTCAACGCCACCCTCGACCCGCGCCAAAAAGGCATCCGGCCCCGAGTCGATCTCACGGCCGCAGAGACGGACCGAAGCGACTTTCCCGCCAGCCCGGGGACCTGCTTCAAGGATCAGCACCGACGCATCAGGATTCTCCTTCAGCGCATAGAACGCAGTTGCGAGCCCAGTGATCCCGCCCCCGATCACCACTACATCGTGAGCGAGGGCGCGATCCATCGGCGTGCCTAACGACGCTCGGTCGAGCTGTGCACCTGAGCGACAATCGACGACAAAACGGTCGGGTCCGTCTGTGGCAGCACACCGTGACCCAGATTGAAAATGTGTGTACCACCGGCCGCGGCAGCATCGTCGAGGACACGCGAAACCGCGGACGCCACAACCGTAGGTGCACATAGCGCAATGGTCGGGTCGAGATTTCCCTGCAGCGGAGTTGACGCTCCGACCCGGTCGCGGGCATCGGACAACGAAACCCGGCAATCGACTCCGATGACGTCGGCACCCGCTTCCTTCATCAACCCGAGAAGCTCGCCCGTATTAACTCCGAAGTGCACACGAGGAACTCCGAGATCGGCGAGCCCGGAAAACACTTTGGCAGTCGCGGGCAGGACGAACTCGCGGTACTCCGCTTTCGACAAGATACCGGCCCATGAGTCGAAAAGCTGCACCGCACTTGCGCCGGCCTCAACCTGCGCACGCAACGTCAAAAGCGCAATTCCGCTGAGCGAATCGAGCAAGGCGAACCACGTTTCGGGATCACCATGCATCAGTGTCTTCGTGTGCTCGAACTCTTTGGACTTTCCGCCTTCAACCAGGTAGGTCGCGACTGTGAACGGCGCGCCCGCAAACCCAATCAGCGGCACACCCATGGTGTCGAGTTCCACAACGGCTCGTTGCACCGCCTCGATCACGTAGGGGACGTGAACGCTAGGCTCGAATCCCTCCAGGCGGGAAACATCAGCGCGCGTACGAAATGGTTGTTCGATCACTGGACCGCGGTTCGGCTCGATCGAGATTCCCGGACAGAGCGCCGAAACGCTCGTAATGATGTCGGAGAAGAAGATTGCCGCGTCGACCCCGTGACGCCGAACCGGTTGGAGCGTCACCTCGGCCGCCAACGCCGGGTCGTGAATCATCTGGTCAAAGGTTTTCCCCTCACGCAAAGCCCGATACTCCGGCAGCGAGCGGCCGGCCTGACGCTGAAACCACACCGGCGTGTGTGAGGGCATCTCGCCACGACACGCAGCAAGGTACGGGGAACCGACGAGCGCCGACCGACTCACCGGGCACCGACCGCTTCCACGGCTCCGTCATCATCGGCCGACCGCAGAAACTGAGTTTCGTAAAGGTCGCGGTAGAGGCCATCACGGTTCACCAAGTCATCATGGCGGCCACGCTCCACGATCTGCCCGCCGTCGATGACCAAAATTTCGTCGGCCGCCTGAATCGTGGAAAGGCGATGTGCGATCACCAACGATGTTCGCCCGAGAAGCGCGGTCGAAAGCGCGCCCTGTATTTGTACTTCCGTCTCGGAGTCGAGATGCGCGGTGGCCTCATCGAGAATGACAAGCCGCGGGTTCTTCAACAACACCCGGGCGAGCGCCAAACGTTGCTTCTCCCCGCCGGAAAGTCGGTACCCTCGTTCGCCCACTGTCGTGTCGTAGCCGTCGGGCAACGAGTCGAGCAGTTCGTGGATTTGGGCCGCCTTGGCCGCAGCCTGCAGTTCCTCGAGCGTGGCATCGGGCTTGGCGTAGCGAAGGTTGGCGGCAATGGAATCATGGAATAGATGCGCATCTTGGCTGACCACCCCAACCGTGTCACGAATCGACTGGCCCAGCAGTTCGCGTACGTCGGTACCGTCGAGGAGGAGCGTCCCTTCAGTAACGTCGTACAAACGAGTCACCAAAGAAGCGAGCGTCGACTTTCCCGCGCCGCTCGGACCTACCACTGCCGTCATGGTGCCGGGCTCTATGGCAAAGTCCAAACCCCGCAAAACCCAGCCCGACGGATCGTTGGCATGCGCTGGCGCGCCGGTTTCGAGCGATGGGACCGATACATCGGATCCACCCGGGTAACGGAACCAAAGATCACGGGCCTCCACACGAAGCCCGACGCCCGGAGCCGCCGCCGGAAGCGGTTTCGCATCGGACCGTTCGGCCACCGAGATTGGGGCATCGAGCACCTCGAAGACCCGCTCGAAACTGACGAATGCCGTCACGAACTCGATGCGTGCCGACGCCAACTCCGTCAGCGGACTGTAGAGCCGTTGGACCAGTGTCGCTAATGCAACAACTGTGCCCAGCTGCATCGTTCCACGAAGCACTTCACGGGCACCCCAGTAGTAGGCCAGCACAGATGCAAGCGCGCTTACCAATGACATTGCGATCATCATCGGCATGCCCGCCATAGCTCGGCGCACGCCGACCTTGGCCACATCGTCTGCGGCCAGAGCAAACTGGTTCGACTCGATATCGGGTCGGCCGAAGAGCTTCACTAACAAGGCACCCGAAACGTTGAACCGCTCAGTCATGACGGAGTTCATCGCCGCGTTCTTGTTCATCTGTTCGCGGGCGATCCGCTGCGTGATAGCACCAGCCTTCTTGGACAACCAGATCAGGAGCGGTACCGCGAGAAGGGACACGACGGTGATCTTCCAGGAGAGCTTGATCATGTACACCAGGGTGAAAATCACCGTGAGCAGGTTGAACATCAACGTCCGCAAGATGAACGTGTAGGCAGCCTGCGCACCGACGACGTCGGAATTGACGCGGCTCATGAGAGCGCCCGTCTGCGTCCGAGTGAAGAACGCGATCGGAAGCTTCTGAATGTGGTCGTATAGCGCCTTGCGAAGCTCCGCGATCACACCCTCGCCCACCACCGAGGAGCTGTACCGAAGCACAACTCCGAGCAGCGCGTTCGCTACCGCTGCAATGACAGCGAAAACCGTCAGCCGAAGGAGCAACCCGCGATCGCCCTTTGGAATAGCCTCATCGATGATCTGTTTGAAGATCGCGGCAGGCACGATTCCGAGCAGGGCCTGAAACGCCACGGCAAACAGATAGACACCCATCTGCTGGCGGAACTTGCGCCCTAGCAGCCAAGCCCGACGGACGACAGCTCGATCGATTTTCGTCCCTTTTGGCGGGAGCATTCCTGGATGAATCATGTGCACGGTGTTCTCCAGGTTACCGGCGCCCTCAACAAAAGCGTTCCGAACCCACCCTCACACCCGAGCGAACCCAGCGCTCGACTCACCGCGGCCGCCCGGCGTACCATTGCACCTGTGAACCACCCACCACTTCATTCGACCGACACGCCCACCGAAACCGGCACCGTCGAAGAGATTCGGCTTCAGCGTCGACGTGATACCGCGATTGGCTACCGCATCTTTGGGGCCTACGGTTGGGGTTCCACTGGCGACGGTCATATCAGCGCACGTGACCCTGAGCTCAAGGACCATTTCTGGCTCGCCCGCTACGGTGTTGCGTTTGCGCACATGACTCTCAACGACATCGTGCTTGTAGGACCAAACGGGAACGTGGTCGACGCCCCGGGCGGCATCGATACCGGCATCAACCCCGCCGCCTACCTGATTCACTGGCCCATCCACGAAGCAAAGCCGGAGATCGTTGCCGCTGCGCACACCCACACGGGATACGGCACACCGCTGTCGGCCCGTAGGGAGCGGATCCTCCCGATCTCCCAAGAAGCGTGCGCCTTCTTCGAAGACCACGAAATCTTCGACGACGAAGAGCTCGACATCATCAGCCTCGACGGCGGAAAGCGCATCGCCGCAGCGCTGGGCAGTGCCCGTCACGCCATCCTCGCCAACCACGGGCTCCTCACCACGGGGCAAAGCGTCGGCGAAGCAGTTGGCTTCTTCGTCACCATGGAACGAGTCGCCGAAGCGCAGATGAAGGCCGGCGACGGCGCCAAAGCGATCTCCGACGACGGTGCCCGCGCGGTCAAGCGATCCGTTGGCCCCGGTGCGTCCGGATGGCATCAGTTCCAGTGGTTGGCCCGACGCCACGTGCCTGAGCTCAGCGTCCTCGGCTGATCCTCGCTGATCCTCGGCTGATCCTCGCTGAAAAAGGTGAACCAGCTGGACGAGGTGACATGCAGGCAGGCTCACTGACCGGCCAGGTCTTCTGAATCAGGTCCAAACGCGACTCCCAGATCGCGGCGGGGCCTTTACTTTGCTTGCAGAGGGGCCGATGTCTCATCTACAGGCCACGTTCAGGCCGCGAACCATCGTGGGTTGGTTTCCTGGCGTGACAGGTGTACTAGCGTCGCTTATCCCCATAAAACGCGATCGTGGGGATACGAGAGGAGACCGCAGATAGTGGCTGCCCATCCTGAATTTGAGGCGGAACAGGCGCACATCACTCGCGCGTACGACTGCCTGGACCAAATGCGTACTTCGGCGCGACTTCTCCAACACTCCATCGAAGCGGACTCGGGGGGCACCCACCAGGCGCGGCTGGAACGCGATGTCGTCGAGGAAAAGGCACTCGGACGTCTCTCCAAGTTGCAGTTGGGCAGCGAATCTCTTGTGTTCGGACGCATCGACCGCAAAGGAAACGACGGCCCCGACTCGGGCGAACGCTTCTACATCGGCCGCCTCCCCGTTTCCGACAGGCAACAGAACCCAATCGTTATCGACTGGCGCGCTCCGGTCGCCGAAGCGTTCTACCGGGCAACCGGCCGCAAACCTCTGGGCCTGGAACGACGCCGCCATTTCGCCACCGAAGAATCCAATCTCATCGGCATCGACGACGAGGTGTTCGACATCGAACGGTTGGAGTCGACCCAGACCGGACTTGTCGGAACCGGCGCCCTCCTTGCTGCACTCGGACGGGCCCGCAGCGGCCACATGCGAGACATCGTCGCCACGATCCAGTCCGAGCAAGACGAAATCATCCGCGGCGACCTCCAGGGCATCCTCGTCGTGCAGGGCGGACCGGGCACGGGGAAGACCGCGGTCGCCCTTCATCGTGCGTCATATCTCCTCTACACACATCGTTTCCCCCTCGAACGCCAAGGTGTGCTCGTCGTCGGACCGAACCGAACCTTCATCCGCTACATAGCCCGCGTCCTTCCCGCCCTCGGCGAAACCGGCGTCGACCTGGCTGGAATCGACGACCTGTACAGCGACGTGACACCGAGCGCGCTGGAATCGCATCGTGTTGCGCGGGTCAAGGGCGACATCCGTATGACCAAGGTGGTCCGACGTGGCGTGTCGACTCGCCAACGCGGCATGCGCGACGGGCTGACCGTGGGGTTTGGGCTGGTGAACCTGACAGTGACGGCCGCCGAAACCGCCGAACTCGTGGCGATCGTCAAACGCTCGCATCGTGTGCATAACGCGTCGCGCAAGCACCTCCAATCCATCCTTATCGAACGGCTCTATCAGCGGTACCGAGAGGCCATGGCCCGAAAAGGACTCGTCGTGGTGGGCGAAGGAGTCCAACCGTTCGAAGACGTTGCGGATCAGCTCAAGCGTCACCCCGATGTGAAGTTGGCCCTTGATCGCATGTGGCCGTTGCTCTCGCCGCAAATGCTGCTGCGCGACCTGTTCTCTAAACCGGCGCTCATCGCTGCGGCGTCGCGCGACATCCTCGACGAATCCGAACAACGGTGCCTGGTTCGAGACCGGGGCGACTCGCTCGACGACGTCGCCTGGACATCATCGGACATTCCGCTCCTCGATGAAGCAGGGCAACTGCTTGGACCCCTCCCGAAACAAGGAACCCTTATTGGTGTGGACGGCGTCGTGATCGCGCACGTCGATGAGGGAATCCGCACCTACGGTCACATTGTGATCGACGAAACCCAGGACCTCAGCCCCATGCAACTTCGTATGGTGTCTCGACGCTCACTCGGCGGCTCGATGACCATCGTCGGCGACATCGGCCAAGCTACCGGCATGTGGGCCCCCGACAGTTGGGACCAGATCCTGTCGTACCTTCCGACCCGAATGGGCCGCAAACCGCCCCGCCAGGTCGAACTCACCGTTGGATACCGCACACCGGCCGAGATCATGGCCGTTGCCGCGAAGGTGCTAGCCGTTGCGGCACCTGAACTGACCGTGCCTCGATCCGTGCGTTCCGTCGGTTACGAGCCCCTCGCCTTTGCCGCGACGTCACAGACGCTGATTCCGACCGTCGTCGAGCAGGTCAACAAGATGCGCGACCGCCTCGTCGAGGGAACGATCGGGATCTTGTGCCCCGATGATCGCGTCGACGAGATCCACGCCGATCTGCAAGCCGCCGGCATTACGTTCGAACCGATCGGCGGTAACGGGGATGGAGCGGCAGTGCTCGGCGTACGGATGGCTAAGGGGCTTGAGTTCGACGGGGTGATCCTCGTCGAACCGGCGATCGTCGCCGAAGAGAGCGCCCAGGGCCTGCGCGCCCTCTTCGTGGCCATCACCCGTCCAACGCGGGCGCTGACAATCGTCCATTCACTGCCACTTCCGCCGTGCATCACCGACGCATTCGACGACGAAGGTCGGGCCATGGACGCAGCCGCGAAGCCACCCGCTTCATCGCCGACTCCGCGCGTCGTTCCGCTGGCCGAACCGGTCGGCGTTTCTGTGACGCCGACCGAACCGGGACGGCTGTTCTAAGAGGTTTGGCTCCTCTCATGACCCCCGACGAACTTCCGCCCGGCGCACTCGCCTTCATGACCGCTCCTGGGCTTGCGACGCTCACCACCATCAGGGCCGATGGCACTCCCCACGTCGTCCCCGTGGGATACACCTATGACGAGGCCGCAAAGGTCGTCCGGGTGATCTGCAGCGACGGCACCCAAAAGGTCATGAATGCGCAACAGGGCGGCCGCGCAGTCGTGTGCCAAGTCGACGGCGCCCACTGGATCTCGCTCGAAGGTCGCGTTCGGGTGGTCCGAGACCCCAACACGATTGCCGATGCCTGCGATCGTTACTCCCGTCGGTACCGGCCACCTCGCGACAATCCCGGCCGCGTTGCCATCGAAATCACCGTCGATCGAGTCCTCGGACGCTTTCCCGACTAGCTTCGACCGAAGCCGCAACGGCGCGCGTTTTCGGGGTGCTTCAGAAGCCGCTATCCTTGTCAGGCTTTCGTCCGTGGTCCTCAACGGGGCTCGGACAGCTGCTCCTTCGGTACTTTGCCCGAAGTCGTCATAGAGAGAGTGTTGCGCCGTGCGTACGTTCAGCCCCAAACAATCCGACATCACCCGTGCCTGGCTCGAGGTCGACGCCACGGGGATGACCCTTGGTCGTTTGGCCACTGAGGTGGCAGCGCGACTACGCGGCAAGCACAAGGTGATTTTTTCACCACATGTCGACACCGGCGACCACATCATCATCGTGAATGCCGACAAGATCGCTCTCGATATCAAAAAGGGCGCACAGAAGCGCTACTACCGGCATTCCGGTTACCCGGGTGGGCTTACCAGCCGCACGTACACGGAGTTGCTCGAAACGAAACCGGATGAGATGGTGCGTATCTCAGTTCGCGGAATGCTCCCCCACAACACGCTGGGCCGTCAGATGCTTTCAAAGCTCAAGGTCTACGCCGGTCCCGAGCATCCGCACATCGCTCAAAACCCAACGAAGATCGATTTCCCACAAGCCCGTAAGGGCTCCTGAGCAACCGCGCCTGTCACGAAAGAATTAGGAACACACGATGTCAAAGCCACTCGTTCAGGCCACCGGTCGCCGTAAGCGTGCCGTAGCTCGCGTCAGCCTTCGGGCCGGCAGCGGAAAGATCACTATCAACGGCCGCACCCTTGAGGAGTACATCCCCTCGGAACTGCTCCGCATGATCGCAACTGAGCCGCTTAAGGTCACCGAAACCTCTGAAACCTACGACATCGACGTCACGATGGACGGAGGCGGTATCTCGGGTCAGGCCGGCGCCCTTCGTCTCGGCATCGCGCGTGCGCTTATCGACCTCGATGTTGAGCGTCGACCATCGCTCAAGAAGGCTGGCTTTTTGACCCGTGACGATCGCAAGAAGGAATCGAAGAAGTATGGCCTGAAGAAGGCACGTAAGGCTCCCCAGTACTCGAAGCGCTAACGAGCGCTCAGTTTCATCGGCTCTCGGGCCGATAGCGAACATCTATGAGTCTGCAATTTGGCACCGATGGTGTACGTGGAGTGGCAAACAGCGAACTGACGCCCGAATTCGTCACCGCACTCGCCCGCGCCGCCGCACGGGTGCTGGGGGGAACGTCGGTCCTGGTCGGACGAGATACTCGCCGATCAGGTTCACTGCTGCTCGCCGCGCTCACGGCCGGCTTTTGCGGTGAAGGCGTGGACGTCATCGACCTCGGTGTGCTCCCGACGCCGGCGGTCGCCCACGCTGCCGTTGCTCGAGGCAGCGTCGCCGCAATGATTTCTGCGTCACACAATCCCTTCGAAGACAACGGCATCAAGTTCTTCATGGCGGGGGGGCGCAAGCTCGACGACGCGATCGAAGGGAGGATTGAAGCCGCACTCCATGCGATATTGGAGGGCGAGAGCGCGAGTGCTACAACTCCCATCGGTACACAGGTCGGTCAGGCATCGGTCGATCTTTCTGTCCTCGAGGACTACATGGCGTCTGTCACCGCCGTTCTCGAAGGACGTCGTCTCAACGGAATGCGGGTGGTTCTGGACTGCGCGAACGGAGCAACGTCAACGGCAGCACCCGAAGTGTTCCGCCGACTCGGTGCATCCGTAACGGTCATCCACGCGTCGCCGAATGGCACCAACATCAACGCTGATTGTGGATCGACGCACCCAGCCAGTCTTCAGGGGGCGGTTCGAGCGTCGAATGCCGACCTCGGCTTCGCCTTCGATGGCGATGCCGACCGCATGCTCGCCGTCGACCACAACGGCGAACTCGTTGATGGTGACCAACTCATGGCGATGATGGCGCTCGACATGCGCTCGCGAAACCGCCTGGCCGCCGACACCGTCGTCGTGACCGTGATGACAAACCTCGGTTTCAAACTCGCGATGCGCGACGCCGGTGTCAACGTGGTCGAGACGAAAGTCGGCGATCGATACGTTCTCGAATCGATCGAGGAAAACGGCTACAGCCTCGGCGGCGAGCAGTCGGGCCACCTGATTCTTCGAGATCACGCGACAACCGGCGATGGCACGCTCGCCGCCGTGGTCATTGCAGACCTCGTACAACGATCGGGCAAGCCTCTCGAAATGCATGCCGCCACGATGACTCGGTTGCCGCAAGTACTGAAGAACGTGAAAGGTGTCGACCGCTCACGGCTCGACACGGCGACAGAACTCTGGGACGAAGTTCGCTCCATCGAGGAAAGCTTTGCCGGGCAGGGACGGGTGCTGATTCGCCCCAGCGGCACCGAAGCTCTCATCCGGGTCATGGTCGAGGCAGCGACTCCGGAGTTGGCGACCTCAGCGTGCGACCGTCTTTGCGATACGGTCATCCGTACCCTCGCCCTCTAAAATCGCGAAACGAGCGAGACCTATCGTTCGAGCCTGCCGCGACTGGGAAAGTTCAAAACACGGTCGTCTGGAACGAGCGGTTGCTCCGGTGGAGTCATCTCCAATTGTGCATCGTCGTCGATACTTTGGCGAAGTACTTCAAGGTTGATACGGGTCGTGCACGTGTCGGGGTGATCGACGCCGAGAGCTCGCTCCAAATCGATAAGTACACGTTCGGTCAACTCGATCGCCTCAACGGTCCGGCCTACCGACCACAGGCATGTCGCGAGGTTGGCTCGCGTATTCAGGGTATCTGGATGGTCATTGCCGAGAACCCTGACAAGGTCGCCGATAACCTGCTCATTGGCTTCGATCGCTTCCGTGAATCGTGACGTCGACCAGTAGCAGGTGGCGAGATTGGCTCGCGTGGTCAAGGTGTCCGGATGTTCCAAGCCGAGAACCTCGTCACGAGCAGCAAGCACCAATTCCAACATCGAAACTGCTTCGTCACTGCGCCCCGACGCCCAGAGACACGTCGCAAGGTTCGCACGGGTGGTGAGCGTCTCCGGATGATCGGTACCCAGAACGCGGCTTCGCGCCTCCAGCACCTTTTCGTTCACGCCAACTGCATCATCGACGCGGCCGATTGCCTGGTACGACGACGCCAGGTTGGAAAGACTTGTCAGCGTGTCGGGGTCTTCGAGTCCCACAATGCGCTCATAGCTGTGCACAATCGCCTGATTGAGTTCCACGGCATCGTTTGTCCGTCCAGCGGCAAGATACGCCGCAGCAAGATTCGACCGCGTGGCGAGTGTGTCGAGGCTCTCGGCACCGAGCGCTCGTTCGTGCTGACCGAGCACTTGTTGGCTCAAGGCAATCGCTTCTGTCGGTCGTCCGGCGGTCAGGTACGCGGCAGCAAGATTCGACCGTGTACTTAGTGTATCGGGATGCGATTCTCCCAAGATTCGTTCGAGCTGCGCAAGGAGGTGCGCGAGTACCAGAAGACTTTCTTCCATCCGGGCCGGCGAACGGTACACTAAGTTCGCATATGTTTCGTTTATCGACCGTATGACAGCGGCGAGACTGTCTCGCGCCGACACCGTGTCGGGATGATTGTCGCCAAACATACGTATGTGATCTGCCAAGACCTTTTCGTTCAACGCGAAGGCTTCGGGGTACCGACCAGCCGACTGGTAAGCCAACGCTAGATTCGAACGAGTGGTGATCGTGTTGGGATGATCGGTCCCCAGGATGCGCTCGTGATCGACAAGCACCCGTTCCATCAGTGCTACTGCCTCATTATGTCGGCCCGCTGATTGGTACGACGTCGCCAGATTTGCGCGAGTGGTAAGCGTGTAGGGATGGTCCGCACCCAGGATTCGCTCACGGTCGGCTACCACCTGTTCGAGCAAACTTAGGGCCTGGATCACCCTACCGGCCGACCAGTAGCCCGACGCCAAATTCGCCCGCGCCGTCAGGGCGTCGGGGTGATCGGCATTGGCCATGATCGCAAGTTCGGTTCGCATCCAAAGGCTGCGATGAACCTCAAGGGGTGCTTCGCGAAAGGGGAGGGCACGCAGGGCGAGCGCAAGCACGCGAAGGAGACCTGGGAAACGCGGCGCTACGCGATTGAGAAAGCTCAGGACTTCGAGCGAAACCCGAACGTCACCTTCGGTCGTCAGCCATACCGCTGCGCTGCGACAGAGTGCGCCATTTATGTCATCACCCAACTCGGGGTCGGAGTCTGCGATGAAACGGCCACATCGGGAAAGTGTCGCGTGCATACGAACTCCCCAGATCCCACCACCAGAGGTCCTTAAAACCGAAATCAGTCCGCCTGTTTCAAGTTCCTCTATCGCCTTGATTTGAACCGGCAGGTTCGCGAAGTTCGGAAGGAGCTCGATGGGAACGGGACCGGATCCGCACTGGGCGATCACATGCGCGAGGAGTTGTGCTCCGTGGCCGTGCCCTACAGCCAGGTGCCATAAATCGAGAAAGGTCTGATCCGAGGAAGCGTCAATGTCGGGACGAAGTGGAGCAACAAGATGTCGGATCCGATCCTCGAAGTCGGGCAGCGCTTCATCAATGTGGCGGAATCGGGCAACCATTCCGAGCGCGAGGGGTTGACACGCAAAGTGAGTTGCGAGCCGATGAAGGGCATTCATGGCCCCGGGGTACGAGTCGCGATCGTCCGAGAGCAGGTCGACAACTTCGTCTCCGTTCATCGGGCCGACATCGATCTTGCCGTCGCTGAAGCGACGCCCGATGACCGGATTGCCGGTGGTGATAATCACCTCACCGCCGGCTCCGCGGCATGATCTGGGAATCAGACCTTCGATCGCGTCGTCACCGCTGTTGAAGCCATCAAGGACCATGATCCATGGAGCGGCGAGATTCTCAACGACCGAGCGAATTCGCCGGGTCAACCCCTCCACCGACTCGTTTTCGATGGCCGGGAGTTCCAGCTGCATGCGCAGTTCCGAGACGGTGACCTCCAATCGATCGGGGTCGATCCACATCACCGAGAGGTTCGGGCGCGTGCGCAAACGTTCCTGGACGTAGTGCACCACCAGCTGCGACTTCCCCATCCCTCGGTCGCCGAGGAGGACGCGCACCGAAATGCTGCTCCCGGATGGTGACACGCGTGCCAGTTCGGTGGTCCGAGGAACATAGCGATCGAGGAGCGGGGGGAGCAATCGTTGGACCAACGAGCCACCGCGAATCTGCGTTTCTATCGTCACGTCCTTCGAGGGCTGTCCGGTGGTTGCTCGGTTGCCGGATCTGGTGGTTGGCGGTTTCGTCCCGGCGACGCTGTGCTGGGTCATTGCTTCAGAACTTCCGAAGTCTGGTCGGTTGTCGTGGAGGGCAAGGTTCACCGGGGAACCACCTTTTCGTTACTTGATTTCACCGCCGAACTCCACTCAGAGTCGGTCCGTTCTCCTTCGACCTATTTGAGACATCACTGAATACTGAATTTTGATTTTGGAATATCAACGCGCCCTACGCCCCGCCCGACCTGGCTCTTCATGAACGCCGAGGAAATTGATACCCTTTTTGACGTATACTTCCGAGTCGTCCGGTTCGATACGGCACCGAAGAATTCGGGCGTTTCTGCATCAACCCAAGATCGAATGGCTCTCTTAAGGATGGCCTATACATTTCATTCCGAGAACGACCCACCAACGACATCGGCTGAAGCGGCAACATTGGTGGTTCTGCCGCGTACCACCGCCTCGTTTCTGCCCGCCGCCCCCCGGTCGGGTTTGTTGTTGAACGAGACCTCGGATTGCGAAGTCCTCCGGGGTTTCGATGCCATTAATGGCACGAAACAGATCCATCGGCGCAGCACGAGCATTCGCATACGGGCTCGCGTCGCAGCCGTCGAATTGGTTCTCGAAGGAGTCACGAAACCGACCCTCATCCAGATCGCATCAAGAATCGGCCGGTCCGAGCGCACTCTTGTCGAAAAGTTCAGAATTCGCGATGCGCTGTTTGCCTTCCCGCCGCCGGAAATCGCGCCCAACTTCGTTGACTGCTGGCTGCGAGGCCAACGTAGCGGCAACTACGAGATAGAGCTGGCCACGCTGCTCACCGAGTTGGACGCGAATCCGATCGCCACAAGACTTCTACGAGGACTGGCGCTCATTCATCACAAGAACGGCCAGCTCCAGATGACCGACGGATTCTTCTCGCACGCGTTGCGAACCGAGCTGCTTCGCCGCGAATGTTCCGAGGTGATGCTCGACTGGACCGGATACATCGCGGATGCGCTCCGAAATGCGCTACTCGATTGGGCCGGGGGAAGCGAGACCCTGCTGGTCGACGTGGTGCCGCGGCTGGTGTGCACCCTTCGCCTGATCGACCGAAACCTCTGAGATCACCGTTTCGATCGTGCACATATGATCGTGCACATATGCATGAACAGAAAGTTTGTAGAAATGTGCGAAATAGTTGCATCACCAGGCGCATGTGTAGCTCTCTTCTTCCGTAACCGAAGACGTACCTCACTCGAAGGAGCAGCTATGCGCACCAAAGTACAGCAGACCGTTCAGGCACTTTCCGTAGTCGGCATTATTGCCGCGGCATGGCAGCTTACCGCCGCGCCTTTCTTCATCCTCTGGTAAGGGCGAACCGGTCCTTTCCGCGAATGCGCAGGACACGTGCCGCACCGGCTGTCACGACAACGTGCACACCCGTTTAACCTCCAGTTTGCGTCGCTCACGTCTTGGTGTACCAAGACCGTCATGGTATCTTTGAGCGTGAGCGACCAGATGGGGGTTTAAGAAATCTCATGGATCATGTCAGCACTATCGAATTGGTCGCGCAGGCCAGCGCCGGGAACGAACCGGCGTGGGCTGAACTCGTGCGGCGCTACGAAGGGCTCGTTTGGTCCACCATCATCGCGCACGGAATTGATCGGGTCGATGCCGCCGACGTATCCCAAACCGTGTGGCTCAAACTTGCCCAACACATAGGGCGACTCCACGACCCGGAACGGGTCGGACTGTGGCTGGCGTCCACGACGCGCCACGAGTGCTACACCGTTACAAAAAAGCGCACACGGTCGGTTCCCGTGGACATCGTCGACATCGTCGGGAGACCCGACGACCTTTCCACCGAGGCTCCGAGCGATCGCCTCGAGGATTTAGAGCGTGATTACGCGTTGTGGGAAGCATTCCTTGTCCTGCCAGGAAAATGCCAGGCCCTGTTGAAAATGCTCATCACCGATCCGCCTGTCGCGTACAACGAAATCGCCGAAACCTGCGGGATTGCCATCGGTAGCATTGGATCGCGTCGGCAACGATGCCTCACCAGTCTTCGACTCGCCCTGCAAGACCATCCTGCAATCGCATAGGAGCAACTGATGACCGGAGAACGTGACGACGCAGGAGTGTTGTTCGGAGAGCTTCGCAAGCGAGCCAGAACGTTCGGAAATGTGCCGGCTGAGGTCACCAACGGTGCGATCGGCGCGTTCGCGTTCCGACACTTCGACGCTGAACTAGCGACGCTGCTGAGCGACAGTGCGAACGAGGCACAACTTACCGGAGCGCGGTCGAACTCCTCCGACGTCCGAATATTGGAGTTTGCAATTTCTGGGGGTCGACTGAACCTCGGAATCACCGACCGTTCCTTGACAGGGACAGTGATAGACCGACAGGCGCATGAAGTGGTGATCCAAAGTCGTTTCGAACGCATCGTCATCCCCGTCGATGAGTTCGGCGACTTCATGTGCTCTCCGCTCCCTGCCGGGCCAATCCGATTGGAGGTTGGCGACACCCCCAATCGCGCCGTTACCGAATGGCTGCTTCCTTAAATCGTCTCGGACAGGACGGACTCGCCCAACTGGAAGCGATCCAGGCCGAACTCCAGAATTTCGATGTCGAACCAGCATACGCAGAAAGGCTCGTTCGGAGGTTGCTGCGCACAACGCTTGACCCGTCCACCGAAACGCTCGGTCATCGTTGCCTCGGGCTGATCGCCCGCTCACGCGGTCAGTACGAACAGGCGATCGAAAGCTTTCGGCAGTCCGTTTCCTCAGCGGACGCAGCCATTCTTACGGCAGAGGGAGCGCAGTCACGATTTCTCATGGCGACGTCGCTCGCGACCGTCGGGAACCTGCCCCAGGCACTCGAAGAGCTACGACGAGCGATGCCGCTCCTTTCACCGAAGGACCATGCGGCAAGCCGGAACTGCGAAGGTTTCGTGCTCCTCAACTTGGAGCGCATCGCAGAGGCACGAACCGCGTTCAATGACGCCGAAGGCAGCGCTCGAACCCACGGCCAAACTGCGACGTTGGCCAAAATTCTCAACAACCGGTCAGTCCTCCTGATCCAAGCCGGCGAGATGGCGCGGGCACAGGATGATCTCGAAGAAGCAGTTCGGTGCTTTCATTCGGTGCCCGATCCGGTCAATGCAGCGAAGGCCGAGCACAACCTGGGCTGGCTGTTCGCACGTCAAGGTTTGATTGTCGAGGCTCTCACGGCGTACCGGCGAGCCGACCTTCAGGGTGGTGAGCAGCTGTCTGCGACCTGTGAAGGTGTTCGCGATCGCGCTGAGCTGTATCTCAACGCTCGGCTCCTTCACGAAGCACGGCACGCGCTCCAACACGCCGAGCGCCTCGCCGCGGCCCAATCCCTGGAAAGCCAACTTCCTGAAATCAGACTTCTTCTCGGGCGGGTGCTTTCTTGCCTGGGGGAGTTCACGGCGTCTGAGGATGCATTCGCCCAGGCGGAGAGCGACTTTCACGCCCAAACCCGAATCCACGGCGCTCAGGTTGCGGCTTTTTGCAGACTGCTGGTCACCTATGACGGCACCGACGAATGGTCCGTAGAAACACCGAACATCTCTGGTCAACTCGAACTCCATCGCTCCACCATCATCGACGTGGCCTGCGCCCGACTCCTGGCCATTCGCAACGAAGGCCATCTGGAGAAAAGAACCAAGATCGTAGGCACGCTGTCGTCGGTACTGGTCGGCGGAGCCGAATCACCCAATGAGCTGACCCGAGCCCAGTCCGCGGTCGGCGCAGTCGTTCGTGGTTGGGAAGACCTCGACCGCAACGCGATGATCGTCGGGGTCGACCACCTCCTGCAAGAGACGGAACGTCACCTTTCGTTCGTGAATTCAGCCGAACTTCGTTCCGTATTCATCGAAGTGCTCGGACTTGAAGCGCTGATCGGAGACATCGCCGCAGTCATCGCCGATACAGACCGGTTCCGACGCTGGACGGAGCAACTTCGCCAGTGTGTCGCGGGACGGTTTTCGCCCCTCCCGCTCCGAGACGCCTCACCACACCAGGGGGAAATCTCCGTACACACCGACGAGTTTCGCCGCAGCGAACGATCCCTGTCCGACAGCAGCAATGTTGTTGACATCACGACGGCGACGCACAATCGCTGCGCCGCAGAGTTCGCGATCCGATCATCAAACTGGATCGGCCGTCGCGGCTGCGCTACGGCTGATCGCGACCTGTCGCGACGAACCGGCGGAACGGGTTTTCCCGGCTTCGAGGGAATCACCGATCCTGAATCTGTCGTTTTCCTGGAATACGCAGGCTCGTCGCGGACCCTCGTGGCATCGGTACTGCCCGGCGACAATGGCGCACGAGATCACCGAGGCTCGCTGATCGAGCTCGGTCCCATAAACGAAGTTCGCGCCCGGATCAACTCCGTTCGAATCGCCTCGACGGCGCTGTTCAACTGGGAGTCCACCTTGGGTGAACCCGATTGGCGAGTGGATCGATTCGAACGAGCCGTCCAGCGACTGGAATCCCTCATCCTCCCGCCTGAGCTCCCCGAGGGCCCCCTCGTCATTGTCCCCAACGGTTTGCTCGGGTCGGTGCCGTGGTACCTCTTCGAAAAGCTGCGTGGACGACCGATCACGTTGGCCCCGACCAAGAGCGACTGGCGCCACTTCCCGCCCATCAGATCGGATCGGGCGCCGATCGGCATCGTGGCCGGCCCTGGCCTGCAATTCGCCAACGACGAACTCGAGGCTCTCGCCGAACTCTACGATGACCCGGTCATCTTGCGAGGACCCGATGCCACGGTGGCTTCCGTGTGTCGGCTCATGAACGAAGTCGATATTCTTCACGTCGCCGCTCACGGAAACCGACGCACGGACAGCGCGCTGTTTTCTGGAATCGAACTCTACGATGGCGCCCTCGTCGCATACGACCTTCTTCGTGTTCCGAGGTCTCCGGCAACTGTCCTTTTGTCGTGCTGCGACCTAGGCGCTGCGAACACGACAGGCGCGTGCGGACTGCTTGGCTTCACGTCAACCCTGCGCAGTCGAGGCAGTTCCCAGGTGGCCGCTGCAGTGCTCCCGATCGACGATCGATCATCGCGGCTGGCGATGACCCACCTTCATCGATCCCTCGGAAACGCTGGTTCGTTGGCGGGAGCGCTAGCGGACGGAGTCGCCTCAGCGCCAACAACGATAGATCGAATCACTGTTGGATCGTTTGTAGTCGTCGGCGGCGCGACGGCGGCGACCCCGTCACAGCTGCTGGTCTCCTGACCCGGGGCCAGGCTGCCACCAGCAACACAACGCCGATCACCTCGACAAAATCACCCAGGGAGGCCACCATGTGCAGCTGTCGGATCGCAAACCGATCGGAAAGGAATGGGGCGTCGCCAACGACCATCATGTGTTTGAGGGCCGGTTGCTCGTCAACCTGCGTCTGACGGATTCCGCTTCGAAGCAAAGCGTGACGGTCCACCGGCATTGACCCGTACTGCACGATCGGAATCAGATTGAGGACTGCGCCGAGCGCAAATGCACCCAGTCCCAGTCGTACGAAGGATCGCGTTACCACCATGTTTGCGATCAGCCACCCAGTACCGACAATCGCCGAACCAAAAAGCAATACTGAATGCTGGAGTCCCGAGAACATAGGGGCAACGAAGGCCTGAACCACGAGCGCACCGACGAGCATAGGCACTGCACGAAGCGGTGTGCCGTCTCCGGCCGGCACGAAACTTCGGAGTGAGAATCCAACGACCAGGGCAATTATAAGAAGCAGCATCTTGGTTCCTCCTGGGGAAAGAGAGGGGTACCCATCGAGTCGTGATGCAAAGTTTTCTGATTCTTCGCTCATATATTTTGCGTATCACGCAATTTTGAACTTATAGTGCAAGCATGGCTGATCTGAACGAACGAGCAATCCGCCGGTATTTGGCGTACTTGGAAGACCCCCGCTCCGCCGTAGACGACGTGCACATCGCTGAATTAGAAAAGCAATTCGAAACCGCAATCGATCCCATCGATAAACTCCGGGTGCTCTCCGACCTCGAACGGGCAGTTTTGCCCGATGGCGGCGACCTTGAACTTGAATTCGTTGAACACGCCTACCAGTGGGCAACTGCGAACAAGATCGCTCCGAATGCCTTTCGGGCCCTGGGGGTTGACCCGGAGCTTTTGAAGAAGGCCGGTTTTTCAAAACAGGAGATCAAGGCGAGAGGCATTGGTGGGGGCGCAGGCGGATTGAAAGGTATTGCACGCGCGAAGCGCCCCGTGCGGGCACCCGTTCGCATTGATCGCGTGGTGGAGGTCGTCCGCAAGCAGTCAGAAACTTTCAGTATTCGTGACATTAGTAATCAGTCGGGCGCAACTCCGGCCACAGTCAGTAAGGCGATCTCCGCACTCCTCCACTCGGGCGAATTGCAACAGGGCGGACCGCTCCCCAACCAACGAAGCCGCGGCAAGATCCCGACCGGCTATCAGCTTGTGAAACGTCATGCCATCGAACGTTTGGATCACGAGCCTAAACGGCTCCAGACATAACTTCGCATTGCCGATGGACCTTTCCGCTCGAACGCGCAGAATCTCGTTCCCGATATCGTAGGCCCCGTACTCGCAGTAGCGGACCTTGATATCTCGATCAGCGCAGAGGTTCCCTCCACATGGCCGACTCTCGCATGGGTGTTGGGCTGGGAAAATCCGCCCTCCGTGCGCGCAGAATGTCCGCTTGCGTGCGCACTAGACGCTAAGTCGACGTGGACTGGCCGAACAGCCGGTCCCCCGCGTCGCCCAGCCCCGGAACAATGAAGGCTCGCTCGTTGAGGCCAGGATCAAGCGCTGCGGTGAAGATCCGTACGTTGGGGCACGCCTCCCGGACGCGATTCACGCCCTCGGGGGCGGAAATGACCGACACCGCGGTGATTCTCGGATTTCCCCGCTTCGAGACAAGATCACACGTGAACGCCAACGATCCGCCGGTGGCCAGCATCGGATCGAGTACGAACACATCGCGACCAGTCAGGTCGGCGGGCAGTTTTTGCGCATACTGTTCAGGTTCAAAGGTCTCCTCATTGCGCCGAAGGCCAATCATCCCAACTTCTGCCTCGGGCATCACGGACAAGAATCCGTCGAGCAATCCCAGCCCGGCACGCAGGATCGGCACAAGCAACGGCCCCGGCGCATGAAGTCGAACCCCGGCGGCGCGAAGTCCAGTCGGCGTTTGCACAGTCACCGGGTCCACGTGGAGGTCACGAGTCGCCTCGTAGGCCAGGAGCGCTGCGATCTCGGCGACGGCCTTACGGAACACCGGAGACGGCGTGTTCTCATCGCGAAGCACGGTGATCCGGTGGGCAATGAGCGGATGATTTACGACGGTCAAAGACACGCATGCGAATGTAGCGGCCGCTGGCCAGGCAAAGAGCGCGGCACCGCTTCCAACACGTGATGTACTCGAAGGAGACATGCGCGGCCTTGAGGAAATCGTTCGAGAGTTAGGAGCCGAGGGCGAGCTTGTGCACCTCGAGCGGATAGCAGCGTCTCCGGCACAGTTCGGGGAGTTGCCAGTGGGCCTCAACCCCACCCTTGAGCGTTTCGCGACTGGCCTGTGGCGCCATCAAGTCACCGCTATCGAAGCGATACTTCGCGGCGAGTCCGTCGTAATTGCAACCGGCACTGCATCAGGAAAGTCGAGGTGCTATCACCTGCCTATCGCTCACTATGCGGCGGCGACGAAGGGCGCCGCAACGTCGATGCTGCTGTTCCCGACAAAAGCCTTGGCTCAGGATCAACTACGTGCTTTGGGAGAACTCGCGAACGATCTCGGCTCGATCACCCCGGTTACCTACGACGGCGACACCGATCAAGATGCGCGTCACTGGGCGCGCCGACACGCCAACACGATTCTCACGAACCCCGACATGCTTCACGCCGGCATCCTCCCCTTCCACGGCCGATGGGCCAACTTTTTTGCACGTCTTCAAATCGTCGTGATCGACGAGCTGCACACCTACCGCGGAATCTTCGGAACGCACCTCGCACAAATCGTGCGCCGACTTCGACGTATCTGCGCCGCCTATGGAAGCGACCCCGTATTCGTTTTTGCGTCGGCGACGATTGGTGCGCCCGGTGATCTGGCGAGCGAGTTGTGCGCCAAACCCGTCATCACAATTGACGACGATTGTTCCCCGCGGGGCGAACGCCTCGTAGCCATATGGAAGCCGCCGACAGGATCGGGCGGCATTCCTGTTTCGGCCACGCTTGCGTCATCGCTCCTTCTGGCCGGACTCGTTGCCGAGGGCCGACGTACCATCGCCTTTACGCGAGCCCGCCGGGCCGCCGAACTCGTGGCCGCGCGAGCGCAGCGAATCGTTGGTGACGACCTTGCCTCGTTGATCGAACCGTATCGAGGCGGGTACTTGCCGGCGGAGCGTCGAGCCATTGAAGCGAAGCTTTTCGATGGAACGCTTCGTGGAGTGGCCACGACGAATGCTCTCGAACTGGGCATGGACATCGGTGGCCTCGACGCCTGTATTTGCACGGGTTTTCCCGGAACGATCGCTTCCTTTCGTCAACAGATAGGACGGGCCGGACGTTCAGCACAGGAAAGCCTGGCCGTGCTGGTTGCCGGCGATGATGCCCTGGATCAGTGGTACGCAGATCATCCAGCGGAGTTGTTTCGACGGCCCCCGGAACGTGTCGTGGTGAATACGGCGAATCCGTTCGTGCTCACTCCCCATGTGGCCTGCGCCGCGTTCGAGATTCCACTGACGCAGCCGGATGGTGAACGGTGGGCAAAAGGTACGTCTACAGATGATCGTCTCGGCACCGCTCTTGTTGAGGAAGCTTTCGAAGACGCGGTGCGTGAGCTCGTGCTCACCGACCAACTCCACATGATCAACGGTCGTGCTGTTTGGGCCGGCCGATCTGGCCCGGCCACTCGTGTGTCCCTACGCTCAAGCAGCGCTATGGGTGAGTTTCGAATCGTCGGACCAGATGCTCGGCTGATCGGGACCGTGGATGGGGCCCGCGCATTCTCGACCATTCACAGGGGCGCTATCTACTTGCATCAGGGTCTGCAGTATCGGGTGAGTCGTTTCGACATCGAAGACCATGCTGCCTGGGTCGAAGCGGTGAACGTCGACGAGTACACCCAGGCTCGAACCGATACGCAAATTTCATTTGTACACATACGACAGTCCGCAGATGTCGGCCCGTGGCGACTCCACGTTGGCACCGCAGAGGTCGTCGAACAGGTCATCGGTTATCAATTGAAGCGGGCCAGCACCGGCGCCGTCCTTTCCAACGAGGAACTTCTTCTCCCACCGTCGACGCTCCAGACCACCGCGTTCTGGTACGAAGTTGACGACGAGAGCATCGAGTCGGCCGGTCTGCTCGACGGCGATCCAATGATGCTCCCCGGAACGCTGCACGCAATCGAACATTGCGCGATCGGGATGCTCCCACTTTTTGCGATCTGCGACCGCTGGGACGTGGGCGGTGTGTCCACTGCTTCCCACCACCAAAACGGTGCCCCCATAATTGCCATTTACGACGGGTACCCGGGTGGAGCCGGTGTTGCCGAACTCGGATTTGCCGCTGGTGCCCGCCATCTCGCCGCAACGTTCGATGCACTGCTGGGCTGTCCCTGTGACCACGGCTGCCCCTCCTGTGTTCAATCGCCGAAATGCGGAAACGGAAACGACCCGCTCAGCAAACGCGGTGCCATCGCCCTGCTTCGATCCATTGCACCCCGATAGACCGAAAACCTTCTTGCGTTGCGCACGAACTCGGCCCTCCCCGGGTGTATTAGTTTCAACGGCGAGGTGGATGGGTGAACCGAGACAGAATGAAGGCAAGTCGAGAGGCACTTGCAAGAGTTCATGACCTCGTCGTGGTTGTCGACGCCACGGGCAACATCGTCGACATCGACAGTACCTGCGAATCGCTGCTCGGGTACGGCCCTGTTGACGTCATCGGTCGATCAGCCTTCGATTTCTTGCACCCCGGGGATCATCAAATGGCTGCGGTCGAGCTGCTCCGTGAGGTTGAGGATCCAAAGGCCCGAGTCCCATCGCTGCTCATTCGTCTGGTGCACGCCGACGGCACCCCGATCGAGATGGAAGCACACGGGTTTGCATTTCTTGACCACTCGGAAATCCAGGGGGTTCTCGTGGCGCTGCGTGTCGTCACCCGGCGCCCCATCGGCGATCGCGCAATGGCAGCGGGGACGTACCTGTTCTCGTCGCTGGCGACCGTCGCCACGGACGCAACCGTGATTCTCGATCAAGGATTGAATCGGATCTATGCCAGTCCTTCGTTTGCCCGCATGCTCGGTAGGACCCCACAGGACCTCGCCGCACACACAATCGAAAGCCTGTTACATGGCGAGGACCTTCCGATTTGGACTCGGGCGCTCGGCGAGGTTTTGGATCTTGAACACGCGACCGCTCGAGTCGAAAGCCGCTTGCTTCGTGGTGACGATCGATGGATGTGGCTGGAGGCCACGCTGGTCAACCTTTTGGAAGACAGCGGGGTGCAGGGCGTCGTGATTCATTTTCGCGACGTCGATGAACGTCGCCGTCTGGAGCTGAAGTTCCGTCATCTGGCCCAACGTGATTTCCTCACCGGCCTCGCCAACCGATTCGCGCTGATCGAAGAACTGCGGTTGCTGACGGGCGACAGCCTTCGGGACTGTGCGCTTCTGTTCATCGATCTCGACAACTTCAAGCAGGTGAACGATCGGCACGGGCATTCGGCGGGTGATGAAGTGCTCGTATGGGTCGCCGCGCAGCTCCTGGCGGCAGTGCGTCCGGGCGATATCGTTGCCCGATTGGGTGGCGACGAGTTTTGTGTCTTGTGTACGAAGATCCCTGATGCGGCCGAGGCTACAGCGATCGCCGGACGACTTGACCGGGCATTTCAGCAGCCTCCGCCGAACGGTCGCTTCGTGAGTGCAAGTATCGGTTTTGCGGTCGCCAACGAGCACGACCATTCGGGCCTCGACCTCCTGACCCGTGCCGATCAGGCGATGTATGAGAACAAGCGCCGACGACGCTGACGGACCCCGTTCGTGGTGATTCTCTAGAGACGAGGCAAACCGAAGCGAACCGGGTTTTCCTGACCCCAACGGAGTAAATCAACGTTGTGGTTCCTGACGCCCGCACGCCACGGGTCAAGCACCTGGTCGATGTCCGGGTTGACGAAGTACGCCACACTCAGGCGCGACGCAACATGTCGATGCGCCCGGACCCGATGCATGATGGGGCGAATGTAGTCGTCGGTCAGGAGTGCACCGCACTCACCGCCGAAGGCGATGAGACGCTCTGGGCTTGCGGATCCGTCCACCCACTCGTCGTCGGGGAGCACCTCGAGGCCTGGTTGGTCGGCAAGGAGCAGGGTCAGAAGATGACCGTCTTCGTGGGCGTCTTGGATGAACTCACGCGCCGCGTTCGCAGGCCATGAAAAGTTCAGCTGGAGCCACGATTCTTTGGCCGTTCGCACCAATGGGGTGTCGAGGCTGGCACCGACGCCCACCTGTATGTCGGCCAATATTGCCTCGGCGACTCGGTCAAGGCTCGCCTGTGCGGCGCGACACGCCGCAAGGATCGGGAGTTCGTTGTGGGCCGCGGCAGCGTCGGCCAGACGAAAACAGAAGGTTTCGTTGAGATCGGGCCGGTCAGGGGACTGGCTGTACTCCACGCCCACGGAGCGCCAGCCGGTCATTTGAGCAGGTCGATTTGTAGCCAGCACCTTCTGTTCCGTCGGCTGCTCAAAGAAGGAGCGTCCGACCACAAGGAGCCGGCGCAGGACTTCGGCGAGCGACGGGTCGGTCTCGAGATATGCGACGCCCACCGCGGCAATATCGCTGGACGACGCAGTCTTCACTATCCAACGCTCCCACGAATCGGGCTTCTTTGGGGCGATATGCCCAGAAACTTATCGACAGCGGTGGACGCACCTTTAGTTTTGGCCGGAGATTCCTATTTGATATCAAATTCGGGTGGGTTGGGCTCACGGACCATCACCGTGGTGTGTTGAACCACGATTCCTCGGCCGAGATGGCCGAGCAGGATCAGGCGATCATCCACGCTCCACCGAACCGTCACGGAGACCAATTCGGAGGACCCTTCGCCAACCATGTGCAGCGAAACAACGGCCGATCCCGGTGCGCCACGCTGATGCACAACAGCAACGGTCTGAGCGGCGTCACCCGTCAGAGACGCGCGACGCGCCCCCTCTTTCGCACAGTGCACCACGAGGATCTGGTCTCGGGCCAGAAGTACTGCGTCGACACCGAGGAGGAAGACCATGGCTACAAGCGGTAACAGAAGCGCAAACTCGACCGTCGCCTGTGCGCCTTCCGATCTTCGCCGGAGGCGAGGCGCTACTTGACCTTCCCGCGGATCGTGCTGACCACGTAGTCGAACAGCGAGTCGAGCACGTTGGTGTTGGTGGCCCAGCCGATCAGGACAGTCGCAATTACCGCGGCCGCAAGAAGGACGAGGGCGTACTCCACCGACGCCTGACCGGATTCGCGCGGACGCCGCCGGGTGACGACGGCAAGCAGCAATGTATGAAGAAAAGTGAACATAGGATTCCTTTCGCATGCGCGCTTACCATTGAATCGACGAGAGCCCGCTAACCAAAAGCGGTACAACCGTGAGGATCAAGAAGGCGGGCAGGATAAACACAACAAGGGGGAAGAGCAGCAGAATTGGGAGGCGGCGAGCCCGCATTTCGAGTCGACGTCGATGTACGAGCCGTGCTTCTATCGCAAGCGCGTCGAGACCAGATGAGATGCTCACGCCGTAATACTCCGTGGCCTGAAGTGCCGCAACGAGCCCGACGACACCGTCTCCCTCCTCTTTGAACACGTCGAGCGCCTCGACGTAGCCGACCCCGGCTTGCAACGATCGTCGAAAACCGTGCAACACGGTGTCGAACACCGAAAGGTCGTCGACAATGCAGCCGAGTTGCAACGAACAAAGAACGGCACGGGTGGGGATTCCCGAGGCAACTCCCGAGCGAAGGATCTCGATCAGAAGCGGGGTAGCCCGATCCACCGCTTCTTGCTTCTGCGCCGCGACCCGGCGCGCCTTGAGACTGGGGCCAATGAGTCGACTTGCGAGAACGACACCGAGAAGTACCGGAACAAGAGCCGGGTCTACGATCGCCAGCGCCACACACAGCAACATCGCGAGGCCAATCGTCCGATCATCGATCAGCGGGCCTTTCGACAACTTCTGGATCCTCAGGCCCAACGATCGACTCGACCGGGGGGCAACACGGCGTAGGTTGCGCGTAAGCGTCGACCTGACGACCGCACCGAGGCGAATGAGAGCGTGTGCGCCAAACGCGCCGCTTGTCGATGACGGGGTCACCGGTTTGTGCAGCCTCGGGTGCCTTCGGAGGCCGTCCACGCGAACGGCGGTCTTCGGTCGGAGCACGAGCGAGACGACAATCGTTCCCCACGAGAGGAGCAATGGGACAAAGGGATTCATCAGACTCCGCCCACCCGGCGGACAAGCCGGTGCATCCACCACAAGCCGGCGGAATCCAGTAAGACCCCGACGACGATGAGGATTCCCCCGATCGTCGTATCGAGCAGGAAGTGTTTGGCACGAGCGTCGGTACCGGCGAGAAGAATTGCAAAGCCGATGGGTGCTCCCGACATGAGCAGTGCGGAGTATCGCGCCTGATCACTAAGTACACGTATTTCTGATGCCAACTGGGCTGACTCGCGAAGGGTTCGGGCAACACCGTCGACGAATTGCGGACGAAGGCCGCCGATCGACTCACCCACCTGAAGGAGTTGCACCAACCGACGTGCCTCGCTCGTCGATGGCCCTACTCCCTCCCATAACTCCAATGTCTGCGCCACACTGGCGCTTTTCTGGCACAATTCCGCAAGATCAGCAAAATAGCGGTGGTGACCGAAAGACTCTGAGGCTTCGAGTATCGACTCGAGAGTGGAGACTCCGGCTCGAAGACTTCGTGCGAGCGCTTCGACAAAAGGAACCAAGTCGCGATCGAGTCGCTTCGAATCCCGGTCCAATCGCCAGGCCGCCTTCCTCCGGGTACCGACCACGAATGCACATGCCACCGCACACGCAAGCGGAGCGGCCACGACCATCGTTGCCGCGACGAATACAGCCCCGGTACTCGCAACGATTCGAAGCCGCGGAAACAGCACGTGTACGCCCGCTGCTGAAACGATGGCCGACCGCCGTCGAAACCAACGATCGAGTGTCCCGGGGAGACTTGGCGATCGGTCGCTTCCGGTGCGGATCGCGCCAAGCCGCGCAAGGGGCGCATCAGAAGAAAGACCATGGCGTGCAACAATCACGGTCAACGGGGCACCGAGGCACTGCGCCAACAGCATTCTCATCTCGACCCCGACTTCGCTTGGGATTCGCACTCCGACTCGGTTGGCGCGATCTCGTGGAGCGACCATTCCCCGGTCGAGGTCCGTGACACATGGGACAGTCGGGTTACCCGGCGGTTACCGTCGGGTCGACGTTCGACGTGGATGATGACATCGATCGCCATATCGAGTTGTTCACGGGTCGTGTGAAGATCGAGTCCGACGCCCGCCATCATCACCATCACCTCCAAACGACGCAACGCATCATGAATGGTTTCCGCGTGGATCGTTGACATGGAACCTCGATGTCCCGTGCTCATTGCCTGGACCATGTCGAGTGCTTCGGGACCTCGGACTTCCCCGACGATGATCCGATCAGGGCGCATTCGCAGCGACGTTTTCACCAACTGCCGAAGGGTGATCTCGCCGAGTCCTTCCTGAGTTGGTTGGCGCGCTTCGAGCCGCACAACGTGAGCATTGGGAAGTCGAAGCTCCGCGGTGTCTTCGATTGTTATGACACGCTCCCCATCGTCGATCACGGATGCAAGAGCATTCAGAAGCGAGGTTTTCCCGGAGCCCGTGGAACCGCACACCACGATGGAGTGTCGATCACGAACCAATCCACGCAAGATTGACTCTTGCCAAGGGGTGGCAAAGCAACCAAGAGCGATTCCCGATCGGGCGAATCGGCGAATAGTGAGGGATGGACCGTCGACGGCCACCGGCGGAATGATCGCGTGCACGCGCGAACCGTCGCCCAGGCGGGCATCCACCATCGGGTGCAGGCGATCGATTCGCTGACCCAGTGGAGCGAGCACTCGTTCAATCAATTGCAGCACCTGGTCGTGGTTGATTTGCACGCTGATTCGGCGGAGTTGTCCGGATCGTTCGATCCAGGCATCTCCGGTTCCGTTGATCATCACCTCGGTGATCGACGGGTCGGCAAGAATCGGCTCAAGCGGTCCAAGCCCGAACACTTCAGCCGTGGATCGCTGTGTGATCTGGACCAGTGCATCGGGGTCGACCAGTGGAAACATTCGCTGCGTGATTGAGGCAATGCCCAACGGGCTCAGTTCACGTTGATTCGCGTCGCCCGATGCTGGCTTGCCCCATTGAGGATTTTGTGACCGAGCCTCCGTGACAACTCGTTGCACGCAATCATCGATGAACGCAGACGTAGGCCCGCTATGCAACGTGTCGGCGATCATTTCGCACCTGCCCAAGGGAATTATCTGATTTTATAAGCGCGCGTAATGATCGACGGAGCGTTCTTGGCATGCGAGTGTTCATCAGTCCGGCATCGATCGCTCGTGCGATGGTCGGGTCAACGGCCACTTCGGTGAGAACGCGCTGCCCGGTCGCCGATTCAATGTCGGCGTTCGAAAGGCTTCGGCCCTCCTCGCGCACGACGACAATCCCATCGACGCGGGCGGGTAGGGATACGGCGCGGCGAACCGCTAGATAGCAGGGGCGAAGAACCAAGAGCGACCGCGTCGACTCGCTGGAGATCAGTGCAGCTATGACTGGTGCACTTGCGATTCCGGCATCGACAATCACGGATCGTTCGGCCGACTGTTCGTGGAGCCAATCGCCGAGCACGCTGTAGCGCTCGGAGCTCGACTCGTCGCGATCCAGCCGTCGGGTTGAAGGGAGAAGCAGCGCATCATCGTTCCCGACAGGAACATACAGCGCGGCGAGCGATGCAGCCGCGGCGTTGGACGCGAACCAGTCGCTCAGTCCGAGTCCGGGGGGCGCGTCGATGCCGAACAGCGCCGCGGAATCTCCGCACAGGTCGACGAGCAGCGAACCGGGGCGCTCGAGCATTGCGAGACTGGCCGCGATCGTGCTTGTTCCGCTCCCACCTTTCACCGACCAACAGACTGTGATCATCGCCAAACCATCCTTCATTCGACATCGCTGAAATTGCTGCCACCGAGGGAGCAATCGAACACGAAACATGTACAAACGAAAGGGAAGGGTCTTCAACCTACCGGACCGCGCCGCGATTGGGGAGGGGTAAACGGCGCGTTGAGACGGCGAAAACAGCACTAGTTTGATCGGCGGAGGTGTCCGGGTACCTGGTGGGCTCCACCGCCTTCAAAGCGGCTGAGACGAGCGATCCTCGTCTGGCGGGTTCGATTCCCGTCCACCTCCGCCACAAAAGCCCTGGTCAGCGCATGTTTTCATTGACCGAAACCGCCAAAAGGCCACATCGTGGTCACAGAATCGCGGAAAACCATTGTGTTGTGCCGGTTCATGCTTGACAGTGTGATTCCGGTTCCTGGTTGACACTTTCCGGTGGGGGTCCGGTTCCTGGTTTACAGGCGTTCCGGTTCCTGTTTGACGGTGGGGTCCGCGTTTGGGCTGGTTTCTCCTTCTTCGATGGTGAGCGTCCGCGTTTATCTAGCCCCCGAGGGAGGCCCGTCGTGTTGGTGGAGCTCAATGCTGTGGAACAACGCCTGAAAG
This sequence comes from Acidimicrobiia bacterium, assembly GCA_031429095.1. Taxonomy (GTDB): domain Bacteria; phylum Actinomycetota; class Acidimicrobiia; order Acidimicrobiales; family JANYDT01; genus JANOYY01. The sequence continues at coordinate 90,513 of JANOYY010000049.1, forward strand.
CTGTTCTCGAAGTCCATGACGGCGCGACGGTGGTCGATGTCGCTCGCCGTTATGAAGTCACTCGCCAGACGGTGCATAACTGGCTGCGGCGTCACGCGGCTGACGGGTTCAAAGGACTCGTTGACCAGCCCTCGCGGCCGTTGTCGTGCCCGCACCAGATGCCACCCGAGGTGGAAGCGTTGATTGTGGAGTGGCGACGCGCTGATGGCGGGCTTGGCCCGATGTCGATCGTGAACCGGTTGCGTGACACCAAGGTGGTGCCGTTGCCGGGTCGTTCGTCGGTGTATCGGTGCCTGGTCCGTCACAATCTGGTGGTCCCGGTCGCTCGTAAACGTAAGCGTGCGGATTACATTCGTTGGGAACGTTCACGTGCGATGGAGTTGTGGCAGATGGACATTGGCGTGAAACTCGCCGACGGGTCGGAGGCGAAGATCGTCTCAGGGATCGATGACCACTCAAGATTTATCGTAAGTGCACATGTGGTCGAGCGGGCCACAGCGCGACCGACATGCGATGGTCTCGTGAAAGCTATGCGCACCTATGGTGTCCCGGAACAGATCTTGACTGATAACGGGAAAGTGTTCACTGGCCGTTTCGGTCCCGGGACGGGTGAGGTGTTGTTTGACCGTATTTGTAGGGAGAACGGGATCAAACACTTGTTGACCGCGCCACGGTCTCCGACTACGACCGGCAAGATTGAGCGGTGGCATCGCACGATGCGTGAACGGTTCCTGACCGGCAGAGTTTTCGACACGATCGCTGACGCTCAAGCCCAGCTCGACGCGTGGGTGAAGACGTATAACGAGGATCGGCCGCATCAATCGATCGGGCACGTGCCACCGATCAGACGGTTCGAACTGCGTGCCATCACCGTCGAGAATCCCCGGCCGAAACCAACTGTTGCCGACGTCGACCCGGCAGCTTCGATGCCGGCCGGGGCGACACGAAGAGTCTCCCAAAAGGGCACCGTGTCGTTCGGCGCCGCGTCCTACGTTGTCGGTCAGCCACACGTCGGGTTGGATGTGGTGTTGGTCATGGACCGCAAACTCGTGCAGATCTACCACGACGGCGTGTTGATCCGGACCCACGCCCGCAAGCATGCGCCGGCGAAACAGGGTGCCGCGTTGAACCGCCAAACCAAACCGCGACCCGCGCCGCCCGCCGCACCACAGCCGGCGTCCGCGACGTTGGTGTCGGTGACTCGGAAAGTGGATTCGTCAGGGAACGTGTGCTTTGCCGGGGAGAACTACTACGCCGGCGCGAAGTTCAAGCGACGCCAGGTCCAGGTCGCGGTCATTGGTGACACGATCGAGATCAGCGTCGGGAAACATCTCATACGATCCCACCCCGCCCGCCACGACCGAACCCGTGAACACGGCGCCCTCGCCAACCCCGGCGGCAGAGCCCGTCGAACCAACGCCGCATAACCCAACCCCCCAACCGGCGTAAAACACGTACCGGAACCCGACCGTAAAACGGGTACCGGGACTTGACATCGCGGAAAACCATCGCGGAAAACCTTCTGGCGGCATTACGCGCGCCGCTTCGTTCTCGGTGGGGCTGTAATGGACCATTGCCCTTTCCGTCGTGTCGTGGCCGTCAGTGGGCAGATCCCGGTGGCCGACACAGCGCAGGTAAGCGCCGACCCCGGCGCTTGTCACAGATGGTCGAGGCGCACCCTTGGAATGTGCGGATCGGTCGGCGCGCGTCACCGGTGAGTCGGTGCCCTAGCATTGCCGACGAGTGTCTGGAAGCGTCGGCTTGAGTTGGGAACCTGCCCGATGGAGATGAGTCCGTTCAACGCGTGTTGGGATCGACTCGACCGGATTGGCAGCCATCGCGTTGCGTTGTCGCAGATCTGGAACGAGTTCATCGACGATCATCCCTTCGCGTTCGATCTCGTTCATCAGGGCCATGGGGTGCATGTGCTGGAGGTCGAGCAGCTGCGGCCGATGCCGGCCGCGTTCGCTTTGGAGTTTGGGAATGGCTCTACAACGCGCGTGCGCTGTTGGACTACATCGTCTGGGCCGCTGCGGCGTGTGTCACTGGTCAGCTGCCTCCGCCTGATGAGGGGATTCTGCAGTACCCGGTGTTTGACTCGCTGTCTGGGGTGTGTTCCGCCGGATCCCGGCTGGTACGCGCCAAGGAAAAATCGTGCTTGCGCAGTATCGCAGTCCCAGCGACCCCGAGACCGGCGGGTCATACACGGTGAAGGTGTATGAGGCAGTTCGCACAACCGATGATGACGGCAACGTGGTCAGGTCAGAGGTTCGCCTCAAGCCGCTCAATCCCGCTATCGATCCGATCGTTGTCGATGCGACGGACGACGAAGCCGTCCAGATCGTCGCCGAGTTCGTTGAGGTACTCGGGTAGTCGGTTTGCACCGCATTTCTCCGAGCGCCCGAGTCAGTCTCGGATCAGGACCACCGGCGGGACCGTGCATCGGCGAGCCCAGCCTTCAGGTCGTCGACGGCGACAGAGTCGCGGCCCGCAATTGCTGCCGCTCGCCTGGCGTCCCACGCCACCTTTTCTGCCGCGGCATGAGGAAGGCCCACGAGTTCCTCGGCGATTGGAGTCAAGTCGTCGTCGGCGCTTGTTCGACTGCCGAGAATACGTGCGAGTACTCGTCGGACCTGTGTCGCGTCTGGCAGCGGAACCTCAAGGACTTCATCGAACCGCCTCCAGACGGGTCCAGGTCCCCTTGGTGGTTGGTCGCGGCGACGATAAGGGATGGGCCGGCATAGCTGTCCATCAGTTGCAGCGTGGCGTTAACGATGCGGCGATGTTCGCCGTGGTCGGCGGGGTCGCTTCTCACCTTGCCTAGAGCGTCGAACTCGTCGAGCAGGAGCACGACCCGGTTCTCGGCCGCGTAATCGAAAACCTTCCGCAGGTTCGCGCTGGTCTCACCCAAGAAGCTCGACACGATGGCATCGAGGCGGACGACGGCCAACGCCATTCCCAGTTCGTGCGCCAGCGCTGCAGCGATAGAGGTCTTCCCGCAGCCGGGTGGGCCGTAGAGTAAAACTCGCTGACGCCGCGGAATACCTTGATTGTCGAGGCTCGGCCATTTGGAGACTTCGGAGATGATGCCGGTGAGCCGCTCAACGAGTGGACGACCGAGAGCGAGCGAACTCACCCGACGGCTCGGCTCGCTGACCGCGAGCAGGCTGACACCGCTATCGCCGTCTATTGGGACCCGCGCGGTACCAGGGTCCACGGAGTAAGCCTGGCGCTGTGAGCCCGTCGCAGCGAGCAGTTTTCTCAGTTCGAGCGCGACTCGGCCGTGGTTCTTGGCTTCCTCTTCCTCGATGATTTCGGTGACGGCGCGCCGAAACGCCAGGTCATCCCCGGTCTTGTGTGCAGCAATGAGCTCCTTGAGGTGCTTGACTGCCATGTCACCACTATAGGCATGGCTCAAAACGACCTGTTGTGCGGGAGCATTGCCGCTTGGAGGAACACCCTCGGTGACATACTCGTTCGATGCCTGAGCACCTCCCACTCGCTGCCCCGTTGGTCAGCTCCAGCAGGCGCGCTGGAGGCTCGGGTTCCTCGCCACTGCCAGACCGCGGGTCGTACCGCGGCCACGCCGACGTGCTCCTGGCTTCGTTCGCCCCAGCTGCGGCTGCGGTGGCGGACGTAGCAGACGGGATCGATCCCAGTCTGGTCTTCAAGCTGCGCGTCGGCAGTTCGGTGTACGACGCACTCCGACGGGCGAACATCGGTGACATCGTCGGCGAGGGCAGCGACTGGACCTACTTCGTTCTCATGGAACCCGACGACACCGAGCGACTCACCGCCCTGCTCACCGAATACGCCAGCGTCGACGACGGACAGACGTTCAACCACACGAAAGAACTTCGCGAGCTGCTGACCCGTATCGACGGCATCGAGCCCTTCGGCCCCGAGGACCGGCGTGACCCGGAGGTCGTCGATGGCGGTGAGGTGCGTATCCACTTGTGGCCCGCCGACAATGACTCCGAAGCTCAACGCCGACTTGAAATCGTCACGGCACAAGTCGGCAATGGCCAGGATGGATCGTCCGTTCTCGCCGTATCGACAGCACGCGACACCGTGGTCGTCGCCGCACGGGTATCCGAGTCTGCACTGAACCGGCTACTGCGACTTTCCGTGGTGGAACGCATCGACCGGCCTCTGAGTCCACCGATCGACTCCGGCACCGTGGAACAGTACGAGGCAAACATCGTTATCCCGCCGTCCACCGGCTCGCCGATCGGCATCCTCGACGATGGAATCCCGGTGAGCTGCGCGGTGCTCACGAACATCGTCGTCGCCCGGGACGAGTTTCCGGACCGGGACTGGTTGCCGTCCGGTCCGCATGGAGCAGCCGTCGCATCACTTGCGGCTTTCTACGACTTCGAAGCTCCGATCAGGTCGAACGCCGCACTGAGGGCACCACACCCCATCGTCCAGGCGAGAGTGCTGGAAGCAGGGCGAGAGCCGGACGACGTCGTGATGCACGTCAGCGTCGAAGCCGCCATCAGGTGTCTCAACAAGGACCACGGCGTGCGAGTCTTCAACCTGAGCTTCGGGCGACGCCGAGGTGCGCGACTTCCAACCGAGCTTGAGACCGTCCTCGACAACCTCGTCAGAGAGTTGGACGTCGTCGTCATCGTCTCGGCAGGCAACCTCACGCTCGACGACATGAAGACCATGGGGTTTCAGGCCAAGGACTACCCGGACTACTTCGCGCACCCAGATGCGATCTTCCTCGCACCATCCGGTGCGGCCAACGTTCTCAGCATCGGCTCGGTAGCCCACTACGACGAGTCAGCGTTCCAGGGATACCAATCGCTAGCGCTAGCCGAGGAACCCTCGCCCTTCACCCGACCCGGCCCCGAAACCAGCGGTGGGCCGCGTATCGACGCAGCGCACTGGGGAGGCAACTGGGCGATTCACCCGAATCCCGCGATTCGAGAAGTGCTGGAGCGCGACCCGGGGCTTACGACCGTGACTGGCTCGCTGGAGCCCGGGCAACAGCTGGAGACGGGGCGGTTCGGTACAAGTTTTGCAGCGCCACGTGTCGCCTACGTGGCAGCGGAGATCCAGTCGAAATTCCCCGACGCTTCGAACAACCTCATTCGCGCACTGACACTGATGAGCTGCACTCCCGCCACACCATCGCGCGTCACCAACGCGTTGTTCCGAACCGCGGCCGGCTCGGGGCGCCCGACCGCGCAGTCACATCAGATCGTGACCGCGTCGTCCTCACGCACGACAACCAGCTGTTCGTCGACACGACCGTCATCTACCCGATCCCAATCCCCGAGCAGTTCGCAACCGGGAGGTGGACTCGATCAATCCGTGTGGCGCTCGCCTTCGATCCGCCGGTGCGCCGTGCTCGTCGTGACTATACGGCGGGCAAGATGACCCTCACAATGCTGCGGGCCGTTTCCGCCGACGAAGCACTCGAGATGTTCCAGCGCCAGCCGAGCCATCAGGCGCGCGAGAAGGATCCCAGCTTGGTGGCGATCGACATGCCAACCAATAGGCGGAGGCTAAAGTTCTCTCCGACCATGACCGAACATGGTCGCGCTACTGCACAGCTCGCAGAATGGCGAACCGAGGTCATGCGCCCCGACGACGGCACCGAGTACTTCCTCGCCATCACCCATTGGCGAGCCCCGTGGGCTGGCGACGACTTCTACTCATCCCAGCGGTTCGGCATCGCCGTCGAACTACGAGCAATCGGGAAGACCGACCTCGACCTCTATTCGCTGGTGCAGGCAGCGCTGCAAGGCCAAGCGGCAGCGCGGGCGAGGGAGCGCCTGCGTGCTCGGGCGTAACCCCGTATCGCAGATCGAACCGCCAGTACGCGAAAGAGTTCGCCGGCGGCCGCCGGACGCAACACCGCGCTTGTGCGCTTGGTGGGACAACCATGATGCCATCGGGCAAGGGTCTTCGCCCGTTTGGCCGTGTGCACCCGAGAGGCAAGCCGCAGAGCTCCCAGGGACTGTTGCGGTCCGGGACCTGCTTGACGGTTGGTCCGTTACAGCGATTACGCGCCCGTTCGTTGGCCTTGATTGGCTTAGGTCCGTCGCAGGAGTCGACGGGCGCGCGCCGCGACGACGCTTCGTTGGCTGGCGTCGCCGTGCGGCAGACGATCGCGCACTGTCGTGGTCACGGCGTGGTCACAGAACTTGCGGCACTACCCGTCACGAGACGGCACAAGACAGCACGAACGGACCGCATCTGCCCAGCTCACACGGCACTTGGCGGTACGGGACGGCACCAGGAAACACGAGGTCTGGCGGGTTCGATTCCCGTCCACCTCCGCCACATCACTTTTGGCCTACGTGTTGAGCGGAATCACTTCTGTTTGCGACCGCGACCTTGTGTGCGGCCACCGTTTCAAGAAGAGCGCGCCCTTATGCGCTCTGGGGCTGCACCCCTTGACACGGTAGCCGCCCCGCATGGCCGCACCGCATGGCCGCCCCCCGCACCGCATGGCCGCCCCGCATGGCCGCACCGCATGGCCCCCCGCTCCGGACCAACCGGCACGCTGGGCCCGCTCAGCCCGCTCAGTTCGTGAAAAGAACGGTCTCGACGTACTGTTCCTTTTCATGGACGCTGAATCCGTTGCCAAACTGCTCGACCCCGAAATCCGTGCCGCGCTCGAATTGTTCCCGTTTCCCTCCATCAACGACGACACTCTGCCCCTCATGCGACCCGCGTTGGCGGCACCGGGGCCGGAATTGACGGACCGGGTAATCCGTTCGGTGGTACACGTTCCCGGAACTGCTGACTCGCCCGACGTTGCGCTGCGAGTGCATCGCCCTGCGGGTGCCACGGGCGCGCTGGCGTGTCTTGTGTGGATGCATGGCGGCGGGCTCGTCATGGGCGTCGCCGACGCCGACGACGCTCGCTTCGATCTGTGGTGCACACGCCACAACATGATGGCGGTGAGCATCGAGTACCGGCTTGCGCCCGAGGTTCCCTTCCCCGGACCCATCGAGGATTGCTACGCGAGCTTACAGTATGTCGCCGCGCATGCCGCGGAGCTCGGCATCGACGCTGACCACATCGGGGTCGGCGGGAACAGTGCCGGCGCTGGGCTTGCCGCTGCTCTTGCGCTCATGGCACGAGATCGCGGTGGGCCGAACATCTCCTCGCAGCTCCTCATCTATCCGATGATCGATGATCGCCAAATCACGGTGTCCAGCAAGTGGGACGTCCCGATCTGGCCAGCGGTCTCCAACCACTACGCATGGACGGCCTACCTGGGCGACGCAAAGGGCACCGAGAGCGTGAGTCCCTACGCTGCAGCGGCCCGGGCAACGAACCTCGGTGGACTTCCACCGGCAATCATTGTCGTGGGGGGCCTCGACGGCTTCGTCGACGAAGACATCGACTTCGCCCGTCGCCTCAACATCGCCGGCGTGCCGGTCGAGCTCCACCTCTACCCTGGAGCGCCGCATGGCTTCGACGTGATGGTCCCGACGAGCGCCGTTGCGCAGCAGCTCGAACGTGACGTCGCAAGCTGGCTCGATCGACACTACGCAGCAGCGCGATAGGCGGCTCCCTATGATGGGAAGTTGAACCACTACAAGGAATGAAATCGCCTGCGAAAAGCTGCAACGACCGAGGCGGTTCCCATTCAGCAGGGTCAGCTGGGAGCGACATGGGCATCACCAAGTACATCATCACGGCCAGCGTCGCAGTGATTGTGGCGACAACCATGTCCGCCACGGGTGGCTCGTTGCCAACTCCGGCTCATGCGGCTGAGCCTCGCCGCTTGAAGGTCGCGATCCCCGCCTACATCTTCTCCGACGATTTACGCGGCTGGGAGGCGATAATCGGCCGGCCAGGGCAGGTGTCAGTCGTCGTGTTAAATCCGCGCAACGGACCGAACGTGCGCGCTGGCACCCGCTGCGACGGCTACACCCCACCCGATGATCCTGGGACGGGGCCCGACCTTACCGGCCTTCGCTTCGACGAGACGTTCGTTTCGGTGTTGTTTCCCGATGACCCTCCCTTGATCACGAGTTCGCCGAACTATTTGGGGACACTGGAGGCCCAGTTCGTCCGCCGCGCAAATGCGCTGAGCGCCGCTGGCATGTCGGCGTACGGGTACGTGTGGTCGAACACCAATGGCGCCGATCCAACCTGCCCTCGCTCGGCACCGATCATCGAGGCAGAGATCGCGCTGTATCGAACGCGTTATGGCATTCGCGACATTTTCTTCGACGATGCCTCCGCTGCGTGCCCGAGTCCACTTCGTCGATCAATGGCCGACGCCGCGCATGAGACCGGTGCCCGAGTCATCATGAATGTGGGCGCTATTGCCGGCGCTTGCCTCGCCGATGAGGCGGAGGTCGTAGTGAACTTCGAAGGGTCACCCGCGTCCTATCTTGGGGCACGCGAAGCGCTCGATGCCAACGCCGAGCTCCTGCGACAACGCAACTCTGCTGCGCGTGTCTGGCACATCGTGTACGGGGCCGACGACAGTACGATCACGCCGGTGATCGATCAGGCACGCCGCAGTGCCGATCTCCTCTACCTCGGCGACGACCGGCCACAGGCTCACGGGTGCGATCTCGGGACGAGCACCTTCGATTCCCTCTACGGCATGTGGCCACGCGTACGCGCCGATACCGGTGCCTGTGCCGGCCGCTTCAACGGGAGCACTCTCAGTTGGGACTCCGTGGTCGACGCAATATCGGCTTCGATACGTTTCGCCGCTCCGTCCGCCGGCAGCGTGGTTTCTCCGCGACGAGCAGCCCCGTCCGCTCCACCAGCGGGGAGCACTCCCCGCCGAGCGGCGCCACCGAGTAGATAAGCGTCGCGCGCTGCAATGCAAGCGAACTACTTTACGGCACCCATAGTAAGTCCACGTACGAGTCGTTTCTGAGCAGCCCACCCGGCGATCACGACGGGCAAACAGGCAAGTGTGGACGCGGCCGAGAGTTTGGCGAGGAACTGACCGCGCGTACTGATCATTGTCGTAACCCAGATCGGCATCGTCTGCGCTCGGAACGTGGTGAGGTTCACGGCCAGGAAGAACTCGTTCCACGCAAAGATGAAACACAGAAGCGCGGTTGCCGAAACACCCGGCATCACGATTGGGAGCAACACCGAACGAACTCGTTGCAAGAAGCTGGCACCGTCGATTTCCGCGGCTTCCACCAGTTCGCGTGGCACTTCGACAAAGAAGGACCGTAGCATCCAGATCGCAAGCGGGAGGTTCATCGACGTATACACGATGATCAACACAAGACGGGTGTCGAGGATGCCGATCCTTTTGAAGATCGTGTACAGCGGAAGAATTGCTGCGGCGATCGGAAGAAACTTGGTGGAGATAAAGAACAAAAGTACATCGCGCCACTTCGGAATCGGACGGATCGCCAACGCATAGGCCGCCGGAATCGCAAGCAGCAATACAACAAGTGTGGAAACCACGACGACAAACCCGCTCGTCCCAAGCGCCTTCATGAACGTCAACGTCCCGGGAAGATCCTTCGTGGTCTCTCGAAACTTTCCGAGACCACCATCGAGGCGAAGGTTCGGTACTTCGGTTTGGGCGCGTCCCTCGGTTTTGAAAGACGTGATCACCATCCATGCGACAGGAAAAAAGAACATCAGTCCCATGAACCAGGCCAGCAGACCAAGCAGGCGAGACACCCAACGTCGCTCACCGACGAAACGAAATGTCGGTGCGGCCGCCATCAGTCAGCGTCCAACAACGAGGAGATAAGCCGCAACGCGAGGTTGGCGATGATGATCGTGGCAATGACGACCACGACGCCATAGGCAGATGCCTGACCGAACTTCCAGCCGCCACCGATCGAGCGTTGATAAATGAAATACGGGACGTTACGGGCATCGGGCGCTCCGCCCACCAATTGGTCGACCGTGTCGAACGTCTGCAGGATGTAAATCGAACCGAGCAACGCTCCAAGCTCGAGGTACGGCTTCAGATGAGGAAGCGTGATGCTGCGAAACATCTGGACCGGGTTCGCGCCATCCACCCGGGCTGCCTCGAGGACGTCGGCGGTCTGGCTCTGCAGCCCGGCGAGGATGATGAGCATCATGAACGGAGTCCACTGCCACACGAGCACAAGGATTACAGAGAACAGCGGATACTTCGAGGTGAACGGAATCCGGTTCTGTCCGAGCGACTCAACGATCCAGTTCAGAAACCCATAGGTTGCGTCAAGGAAGCCATGGCGCCAGATGAGCGACGCGGCGACCGGCATTATGAGAAACGGGGTGATTAAAAGCGTGCGAACGAAGCCCTGGCCGAAGAACGGTTTGTCGAGCAGCAACGCCAGGATCGTTCCGAGGATGGTGCCGGTGAGCACCGTCCCAACGGTGATCATCACGGTGTGCAGCGCCGCCGCCCTGAAGAACTGGTCCGTGAGCGGTTTCGTGTAATTCTCGAACCCGATCCATTTGAAGCTTCCGACCTTGAGGAAGTCCCACCGGTGAAGCGAGTACCAGATCGTGACCAGGAACGGGAGTTGGGTTACAACGACCGTGAAGATGAGTGCCGGGAGCAACGGCAAACGCCGCGACCACTGCTGACGCAAAAGGGGAGTAAAGCGTCGTTTCGGAGGTTGCTCCGGAGGGACAGTAGTCGCGGCGTTCATTGGTGTACGCCGTCCTAGGCGGAACGCGTCACGAAGTGGACGCCTCAGAGGCGATGTCTTGGCACTTGTCGAGCGCAGCGTCATTGCTTTGGTTGCCTGCGATCGCTGCGGACAGCTCCTGCGTGCAACGCGTGCCGACGTCTTGGAACTCAGGCACACCGACATACTGCACGCCCGGGAGACCCGGTCGCTTCGTCGTGCCGGGATTGTCGATCGGCGCCGCAAGCATTGCCTTGAGCGTCAGCGGAGCAAATGCCGGTGCAGCTGCGAGGTATTCGGGGATCGAGTACGTCGAGGTCCGGCTTCCTGGAGGGATACCTGCCCAGCCACCGGGGAGGGTTGCTGCCAGCTTGATGTATTCCTTCGAAGTCGCCCAGCTCATGTACTTCCAAGCAGCTTCGGTGTTCTTGGTGCCAGCCGGCATGGCAAGCGCCCATGACCACAGCCAGCCCGAAGCCTTCGTAACTTTGGTTGGTGCCAGTGCGTAGGCGAGCTTGCCCTTGATCGGGCTGTCGTCGGACTCGAGGATGCCGGCGGCGACAGTCGCGTCGTACCACATGGCAGCTTTTGAGTCCTTCATCATGGTGAGGCACTCGTTGAACGAAGCGTTGGCAGCATCGGGCTCACCGGCATCTTTCAGAAGCTGGGTGTAGAAGTTGAACGCCTCTTTGAATCCACCGGTGTTGACCTGTGCCTTGCCGATCGATCCGTCGGCGTTGGCTTCCCACCACGTGCCACCGAAGGTGTTCACGACGGTGCCAAGTGATGCACCGAGATCGCCCCAGCCTGGCTTGCCACGGAGACAGATACCGGCTGTGTCGGCCGTTTTGAGCTTCTTGGCTGCTGCTGCAACCTCGTCCCACGTCGGCGCCTCCGGAATAGTAACGCCAGCGGCATCGGCGAGGTCCTTGCGGTACATGAGGAACGAGGACTCGGCGTAGAACGGAACGGCGTACATCTTGCCGTCGTTGGAAAGTGCGCCCTTCACGGCGGGGATGAGGTCGGCGAGGTCATAGGCCGTGTCGGCGGTGGCCTGCGGCAGCAGGTCCTGGAGCCAACCATTTGCGCCGAACTGTGGAGCTTCGTATGGGCCGATCATGACAACGTCGTACTGGGCAGCCCCAGAACCGACCGACTTGGTGACCTGCTCACGAAGCGTCTGCTCGTTCAAGCTGACGTAGTTGACCTTGATGCCCGTGGTCTTGGTGAAGTTGTCGGGGGTCAGGGTCTGAATGTCTTTCATCGTCGGGTTGTCGACGATTGCAACGGTGATCGAGCCTCCGTCGGCCGGAGCCGCCGCAGCCTCGGTGCCAGCAGCAGCTTCGGTGGCAGCTGCGGCCTCTGTATCGGCCGCTGCCTCTGTGGCGGCCGCCGTTTCCGCAGTGGTTTCGGCCGACGTTTCTGCTGCTGTCGTGTCGTTCGAGCCGCTGCTCGAACAAGCTCCGGCAAACAGTCCGAGGGCTGCTACAACCCCAAGTACCTGAAATTTGCGGGCCACGCGTGGTCGTGGGTTCATCCTTTTCCCTTCGCTTGGGGAGCCGCGACAGGAGGCCGATTTCGGCTCCCACCACGTCCCCCGACAATGTATGAGGATGTTGTTTTATCTTTGTTAATGGCTACAGTCAAGTCGGAACGGCCCAAGAGCGTCTATTTTGTTCCGGCCAAGCCCTCGATTGTCGGCGATTTATGTGGGAAAGTGTTGCTATGGATGAGACTGGTCCGGTGCCAAAAGCAATCTCGGGTCCATCAGGGCACCTTCCGCGCCTGGGGACTTCGCTCCTCGCCGACCCGTCACTACGCCCAACCATGGGCGAGGCCCGACAAGTTTCGTTGACGTGGCCGACCTACAACCGATCCGCCCTGACCGGCGGGATCGTCCATCTCGGCGTTGGGGGCTTTCATCGAGCCCACCTGGCGGCCTATGTCGACGATCTCTGTACATCAACAGACAGCACCTGGTCGATCAGCGGTTCTGGCGTCATGGCTCACGACGAGAACATTGCGGCGGTGCTCTCTGAACAAGACGGCCTCTATCTTCTCGCCGAACGCGAGGGATCGGGCGCTTCGGCAATCGTGAAGGGGCGAGTCATCGGGGCACTCAACCGTTTCATTCCCGGACACATCGATTCGCTTCCACTCCTCCACGAACTCGCCGATCCGTCCACAAAGATTGTGTCGCTCACCATCACCGAAGGCGGGTATCCGGTTGAGCACAAAACGTTCGTAGGCAACGAAACACTTGCCAACGATGCCCGTTCGGAAAACCCGAAGACGACGTTCGGCATCATCGTCACCGCACTGGACCTTCGACGCCGCGCCGGCCTGCCACCGTTCACGGTGCTCAGTTGCGACAATCTTCCCGGAAACGGCCACGTTGCAAAGTTGGCCGTGCTCGGAGCTTCCGGGTTTCGCTCACCGGCACTGGCTGACTGGGTGACCCGCAACGGGGCATTCCCAAACGCGATGGTCGACCGCATCACCCCGGCCACCACCGACGCCGATCGGGCATGGGCGACAGCCACGTTTGGATTCGTCGACGAATGGCCGGTCCTATGCGAACCATTCCGCCAGTGGGCACTTGAAGATGAGTTTGCCTGCGGAAGGCCTGCATTTGAGAACGTCGGTGTACTTATGACAGACGACGTGACGCCGTACGAGCATATGAAACTCCGACTTCTTAACGGGAGCCACTCCGGGTTGGCGTACCTTTCGGCGCTCGCCGGGATCACCTACGTTCACGAGGCAGTCCTCGATCCTCGCATAGAACGATTCATTCGTGAACTTATGAAAAGTGAGGCGGCACCGAATCTGATCGCGCCCGCAGGAATTGATCTGGTCGAGTATCAGGACTCGCTCGTGCGCAGGTTCTCCAACCCCGCCATCGCCGATACCATCGCCCGGCTGTGCCTCGATGGAACCGCGAAATTTCCGACGTTCATCGTTCCGTCACTAGAAGACCAGCTCGCCAAAGGCGGACCAATCCGCATGCTCGCCCTTGTTCTGGCTGGCTGGTGCAGGTACCTGCGCGGCGTTGCAGACGACGGCTCGTCGCTGAACCTCTCTGGAGATCCGTTCCTCACGGAAGCCGCTGCGATCGCCCTCGCCAGCAAGTCCGATCCGGCCATCTTCCTTCGCTACGAGCGAGCACTCGGACCGAACATCGCAACATCGTCTCGACTGATCGAGATGTTCACGCAGGCGCTCGAGTCAATAGAAGCGAACGGTGCCCTTGCCACGCTTGACGCGTGGTGCGAGAGCCGCTCCTGAACGCTCCTGAACTCTCGTTTTTAATACGTACACACACTACATAGCCCGCTGGATGGCAGCCGTCGAACGGATGAGATGGAAAAGACCGCAGAAGTACCAGTCGAAGTCGTACTAATCACTGGCGCAGCCGGTGATATCGGTTTTGCAGCCAGTTGCGCATTGGCAACCCCATCTCGATGCCTCGTTCTCGCCGATCACCCCAACGTTGCGGAGCGCTTGAACCAGCGGGCCGAGGAGTTGCGTTCGCGTGGTTTCAAAGTCGTGGAAATGCGGTTCGACGTCTGTGATCGAAACGACGTGGCACACGCAATCGACACCGTGGCTGGGCAAGTCGGGACGCCGACGTTGGTGTTCAACAACGCTGGTATCCAGGGTGAGTTTCGAAGAGTCGACAAGATAGCGACGTCCGACGTCGAACGGCTGTTTGCGGTCAACGTGATCGGGGTGTTCAACGTGATGGCTGAGGCTTCATCTCGCCTAATTGCCAACTCGCTGGGCGGCGCAATGGTGAACACCGCCTCTATGGCCGGAGTAAGCGGAGCACCAAACATGGCCGGCTATTCCGCGTCGAAGGCAGCAGTGATTGCGCTCACCAAAAGCTCGGCCAAGGACCTGGCACCCTTTGATATCCGGGTCAACACGATTTCACCGGCATTCATCGGGCCGGGCGCGATGTGGGACAGACAAGTAGAACTGCAGTCGATGGCCGGCAGTCAATACTTCTCAACGAATCCCGAAGACGTGGCACGGCAGATGATCGAAATGATTCCGATGCGCCGATACGGAAGCCTCGACGAAGTTGCACGAGTTGTGGACTTCCTCCTCTCCCCAGCGGCGTCATATCTCACCGGAATCAACATCGAAATCGCCGGCGGTTCTGTGTAGCCGACCGTCAGGTTTCGCGACTGCAATACAGTGGGGTAAACGTTATGTTGATCGCCCAGAACCAATCCGAAAACGAACCAGAAACGAACGGGGCCGCACCAAACTTCCCTTCTCGTTTGCAAATTGATCGCCATCATCAGATCTACCGGCTTGCGTTGAAGAACGGCTCCGTGGATGTCTCGGAACTCGCACATCGGTTTGAGGTGACAACCGAAACGATCCGACGCGATCTCTCGGAGCTTCAAGATCAACAGCTCCTGCGAAGGGTCCATGGCGGAGCGGTTCCCATGGAACGGAACTTTCACGAACCGGAGCTTGATGCCCGCGCCACGCTCAATGTGCAACAAAAGACCGCCATCGGTCGAGCCGCAGTCCTGGAGGTACCGCCATCGGGGACGATGATCATCGACTCGGGTTCCACCGGACAGAAACTCGCCGAGTTAATGCCGATCGCTTCCGGTCTACATGTGACCACGAACTCGCTCCTCACCGCGCTGACCCTTGCCCGACGAGGCCTCACGGAACTATCCGTTCTTGGGGGAGGCGTGCGCACCAACACCTTCGCAATGGTTGACTCACAAACTGTCGAACTCGTTCGGGCCATGCGGGTCGACGTGTTGTTCATCAGCTGCGACGGCATTTCGCTGAACCGAGGACTGACGACTCCGTACCCCTTCGAGAACTACTTAAAACGGGCGATGATCGAAAGTGCCCGTAAGGTTGTTGCTCTCGTCGATCACAGCAAATTTGGGAACGATCAAACCTACTGTTTTGCAAACCTTCGAGAGATCGATGTCCTCATCACTGATAGTCGCGCCGGTGATGACGAAGTCGCCATTCTCTCCGAGGCCGGAATAGACGTCCGACGTGTCTGATCACGCCGTCACGGCACCGTCGCCGCAGGAACTCGAAGCCATTGCCATTAGGGTCGCCCAACAGGCCGCCGCAATCGTCGCCCAAGGCTATGGAAGTGCGTCGTCGATCGGCACAAAAAGTTCTGAAACCGATGTCGTAACCCAAACCGATCTCGATTCCGAAGCTCGCGTCCGCGAACTTTTGGAAGCAGAAACGCCCGGCTGCGGGATCCTCGGGGAGGAGGGCGGCTCGACCCGAATGAGTCAGCGCCTGCAATGGGTTATTGATCCCCTCGACGGCACGGTGAACTTCCTTTACGGCCTCCCCGTCTGCGCGGTGAGCATTGCCGCAGCGTTCGACGGCAAGTTCGTTGCCGGGGCTGTGGTCGACTGCCTCAGGAACGAAACGTACTCGGCCTCGGTAGGCGGGGGTGCTCGCTGCAACGGGTCAACCATCCGCGGTTCAACCTGCGACAAACTCACAGGCGCGCTTATCACTACCGGGTTCTCGTACACCCCCCGGCTCCGGGCTCTCCAAGCAAAAATCATCGAACGAGTCCTTCCCACCGCCCGCGACATCCGCTGCTTCGGTTCAGCAGCTCTGCAACTTTGCTGGGCGGCGAGCGGGCGCGTGGATGTGTATTTCGAACGCGATACAAAGATCTGGGATTGGGCCGCTGGTGCGCTCATTGCCGCCGAGGCCGGACTCGCCGTCGACCTCCCGTGTCCGGAGAACGACGGCCTCGTCTTGGCTGTTCCCAGAATGCTCCTTCATGAACTGCGCGCGCTTACCTATTTTAGAGCGAACGAACCGTAAGGAATGAAGTCATCGATAACCCTCGAGGAAGGACAGCAGTGGTTCTTGTTCGACTCCTTCAGCGAGGCGGGCCGCCGCACCGATGTACATCCACCTTTCAAGATCATCGTCGGAGAACGACACGTGTGAGCGAACCGAGGTTAGGTAGTTGTCGTGAAGCTCGTCGAGCACGTGTTGAGAAGCGCCGGGTAAGTGGTTCGGCCGCGTTCCGGTTCGGCGTCTCGGCGATAGCAGGAGCGACGTGCGGGCAACGTCACCACAGGGGCTACCGCGACACGCGTCGAACCAGTCGACCACCACAAGGCCGCGTGCACCGATGACAATGTTCTTCGGGTGGAAATCACCATGACAGAGCGAGCCTGCGGCGCTGTCAGGAAGAAGGGCCAGCACGCGAGACAAAGTCACATCGACCTCGCGCGAGGCCGCGAAAATTTTGCTTGTTAGGCGGGCGTGTTGGGTCGGTAACGTCACCGGCGCAACGATTGCTAACAAGCTTGCATGCAACTCCCCCAGGTCTCGCCCAAAGGCCGCCGCCTCGGATTCACGCCGCGTCAAGGCGTCCCACATCGACACACCATCGATCCGTTCGAAGATGGCCACCTCGCGACCGTCCACAATCTCAAGCCCAAGCGCACGGGGGACCGACGCACCACAGTGAAACACCGCTTCGGCATACGCGGACTCGAAACGAATCCAACCCTCCGGGGTGGAGGGCAACGGCACCTTAGCCACGGCATCGGAGCCCCATGCGTAGACCAGTGACCGGCTACCGACGGCAATCAGTTGACCAAGCATCGGCTGCACCCCTCTCCGGCGAACCGATCCTACGTTCTGTCACTGTGGCCAGACGCTCCAGACCAGTCGTGCGCGTTCGAGGCTTACTGCGGGTTTGCGAAACGTTGGCGGTCAACGAGCAAACTGGCCGGGAGCACGTCGGTCCGAAGCGGGATAACGTGCACAGACTATTCGGCGAGACCGACCAACTGATCACAAAACGAGTCACGGCGGCGGCCCTTTGCCTGGTCGCACTTATTGCGGGCGGCGTCCCGGCGAACGGTTCTGCGAAGGGCCCGACCGCAGCTCAAACCCGAAAGAAGTACAGCAGCTGCGCCAACCTCAACGTCGACTAT
Organism: Acidimicrobiia bacterium; assembly: GCA_031429095.1. Taxonomy (GTDB): domain Bacteria; phylum Actinomycetota; class Acidimicrobiia; order Acidimicrobiales; family JANYDT01; genus JANOYY01. The sequence continues at coordinate 108,073 of JANOYY010000049.1, forward strand.
CCGAACGGCGTCGCGATATCGGCTGAGGTACAAGATCGCGTCGCTGGCAACACGCCTCCGGTCACGACTTTTGTCGTCGATAGGAACCTATACCTAGCACTGTGGGCCGGGAGTGCCAGGGCCTCTCCGGGCCGACCCTTCGGAGGACAGTTGGACCGAGACAAAGACGGCATCGCCTGCGAAAGACTCTAGGTTTCTGCACGTTGCGCCGCTGTCGAACACGCGACCTCACGCCTGAGGCTGAGCGCGTGAACGCGGTGTCGATGGTTAGGAAGTCGAATCCGAACCTACTTCGGTTTGAATTGTGCCTGTCGACCCCTCAACGAGACCTCGGATTGATCGCGCATCGAAGGTGGTGCGAGCCGGATCGAAGTGGTCGCGACCAACTCCGGCTCTGTTCGCGACCAACTCGTCGATTTTACGTCAGATTTCACCGGTTATTGGCGCGTTGGTCGCGATGGGACCCCAAGTTGGTCGCGATGGGACCCAAAGTTGGTCGCGCGCTCGAGTCACAATCGACGGTTGTGACGGCGACGACGAATTCGACCAGTATCTGCCGACACGGACACCGACACGCCGTCCGAAGACTCGGTTCCGAAGACTCGGTTCCGGGAGGAACGCCAATGCAAACGGCCGCCCGAAGGCGGCCGCCACAAAACAGAACGAAACGAGCGCTAGACGGCGAGTAGGTCGCGTGCTCCGGTATCGGAGCTGGGATGGCGAAGTTTGGACATCGCCCGAGCCTCGATCTGGCGGATTCGCTCCCGAGTCAGGTTGAAGTGTTCGCCAACCTCTTCGAGGGTGCGCGGCTCACCGCGGTCAAGACCGAATCGCAGACGAAGAATCTCGCGCTCGCGCTCGTCCAGAGGACCGAGCAGCTTGGCGATCTCTTCGGGAAGCAGTGACGTTGCGGCGACTTCAAACGGTGACTCCGCGGAACGGTCCTCGACGACGTCGCCGAGTTCGGCGTCGCCGTCCTCACGGAGCGGTTCGGAGAGCGACAGCGGTTCGGCGGCAAAGCGAAGCGCCTCGGTCACCTTGTCTTCGGGCATCTCGACCTCGGCCGAAAGCTCCGACAGGGTCGCCGGACGACCAAGCTTGAGCTCCAGTCGGGCACGTGCCTTCTGGAGGCGAGCGAGCGTGTCGCCAGCATGCACTGGAAGGCGAATCGTACGACCCGTGTTCGCAATGCCACGCGTGATGGCCTGTCGAATCCACCATGTCGCGTACGTCGAGAACTTGAAGCCCTTGCGCCAGTCGAACTTCTCGACCGCGTGCATCAAGCCAAGGTTGCCTTCTTGGATGAGATCCAGGAGGGGCAGACCAGACGCCTGATACTTCTTGGCAATGGAGACCACAAGGCGAAGGTTCGACTGCACGAAGGTCCGTTCGGCGTCGGTTCCGACTTTGGCGGCGCGTTTGAGTTCGCGCTTGCGGGCAGCCGTGAGCTCCTTGCCTCCAGCTTCAAGCTGCAAGCTGCTCTTTTTGCCTTCTTCGATGGCCTGCGCCAACCGAACTTCGTCGTCTTTGGTGAGAAGGGGATACTGGCCGATGTCGGTCAGATAAAGTCGGACGAGATCTTCTTCGTCTCGTTCGACACGTTCTTTCGCCACTTGAGTGTTTCCTTTTCGTCGTTTCGTTCCGGACCCCGGGGACAGACCGGAATGACGATTCGGGCGTCCAAACGTTGCGTCTTGGCAGTAAATAAACGATCCGAGGAACGTCCATATACACGACACAGCAGTTTGTTGCTCGTTTCGGCTACCTACAGGATACCGCCCTGTCAAGATGCCTTGAACCGACATTCACCCAGCGGGGCCTGGGCACCACTTTCATCGGCGTAATTCGGGAGAATCTGTACCTATGAACCACCAGACCACCGGTGATAATGACGACGTCACACCAGGCGACGTCGTCTTGACCATCGTTACGATGCGGCTCCGGGCCAGCGATCCCGTGGGTTTGGCGGCGATTCTCTCCAACTACGTAGTCCTGACCAGGCGAACTTCGGGATGTCGCAACGTTGACTTCTGTGTGTCGGTCGCTGATGCCAACACGTTCGTCGTCATCCAGAAATGGGACTCCCCGACAGCCCAGCAAGCTCATTTTGACTCCCCGGCCATGGTTTCGATGGCCGAATCGTGTCGCGGGCTCCTCGCCGAGGTTCCCCAGATCGAACTCCTCGAAGGAATCAGCGCCCACGACCTGGCGTGAGGACGAACCAGGGGACCTGACCCCACCGACCAGATCGCAACGGCAAGTTGCGACGTCAACGGTGAGTTATGGATGACAAGAACTCACCGTTATGGTCGCAACTTGCCGTTGGGTGGAGCGTCAGGACTCCGATGCCCCAGTGCGTCGCTAAAGGTTGCTCGCTACCGTCGACGTCAGTGCCACCAACCGAGACCACGTCAACGACTCGGCGCACCAAAGCGTGTCGAACACGGCATCAGCGTTGTCGGAGAACTCGTGGCGGTTGCGGAACGCGTAGCGCTGACGTTGCTTTTGCACCGGGAACCCGGCCCGTTCGCTGCGCCCTACGGCGTACACGTTCCATGCGCTGCGCTGCGCATTGGTGAGTTTGTCATCGGGCGGCGCATCAGTGAATGAACCGTCGAGCCGGTCGCGGACTCGAAACAGCACCTTCGAAAGCGACGACTCGGCGATCTCAACGCTGAGGCGTCGAGGCTTGCGAGGATCCTCGAGCGCACCACTTTCCGCCTCGATCGTGACCGGATCGAGGGACGATACGACGACACGCTGCAAGGGCGTCGTTTCGTCGACAGCCACAATAACGTGACGGTTCGAGTCGATGCCGACCCGTTCGACAACTCGGTTGGCGACGTCGAGCACTTCATCGTGTTCGAACAAGACGAGCACGAACTCGTCGGGGGTGACCGTAACGTTTGCCATGTCGACCAGTCAGTTCGAAGGCGTCGTGTTGTACGCGTTGCCGATGGTTCCGGGCCCACAGATGCCGCCGGCTTTGACGATAAGGAGTTCCAGTTCTCGCTGCCGGGCGATCGCCCGCTCGACATGGGAGGGTTCGAGCAAAATCGACTGTATGAGCATTTCGCCATCTCGCCAATCTTCGAACTCGTCACCCAGGGCAAACTTGAGCGAGCGAATCGTTGGCGAGTCGGTAATCGTCGACGTGTTATTGACGTGGTAGGTGTAGGCAGCGATCTTGTGGGGGATCAGCACGCGATACACGCCCACCAGCTTTTCGATGGTGAGTTCGGGGTCGCCCGGAGCGGCAACGGCCTCCATGAAAGCTTCGACGTCGGCGTTTCCCGGCTGGGTGAGACGCTCGGGATTCATCTCTCGGAGCTCCGGAAGGCGCTTGTGCCAGAGCTCGGCGTGCCAGGCGTGTTTGTAGCAGTGGGTACCGAGACGGAGCTTCACGTCGAGTTCGGGAACCGTGGCGACCCAACCGCCCAGCGCTTCGAACAGCCTCATTTCGATCCACTTGTAGTTGCCTACTCGTCGGGCCGACTCCTCCACGGTGAAGATCCCCGGGAGCTCGCGGCGGTCCCAGGGGGTAAAGGCAGCTCTCGGGGTTCTTGAATCGGGCATCCTCGGAATCTATCCATCGAAGCGCGACGTCGCCATTGCCCCAGTTCAGCGCTATTGCGGTGGCGACGCAGTCACAGGTCGACCCGTAGGAAGCGGGCAGCAGTCCAGCGGGCAGACATCGTGATTGGGACCGCGGCTGCCTAGGCAAAGGCGCGGCGGCTCAGCGCCACCGGCCAGGACCTGACGCTCATCAATCAGTGCACAGATCATTTCGATAAACATCGGATCGGTGCCGACAGTCGCGGCCCGCTCCATCTCCAGGCGCAAGCGGCCCGCCGTTGCCCGAGCCTGTGTGTCGAGGTCGTAGACGACCTCCATGTGATCGCTGATGAAACCGATCGGCACCACCACGACTCCTTTGGATCCGACGTCGTTGAGCAAGGCCAGGTGATCGTTGATATCAGGTTCCAACCAGGGTTGGCCGGGTGCGCCGCTTCGGCTCTGAAACACGAGCTCCCATGGAAGCTCCTCCCCGACACGAGCCACCCCTCCAGCGACGAGCGCGCACGCTTCTCGGAGTTGGGCCACGTAGTCGCTCGTGGAGGCCATCGACATCGGGATCGAATGTGCAGTGAACGCGAGGTGGCTGGCGTCGACGCCGCGCGCTCGTAGTTCCTTCAGCGCAGCAATGGTGTTGCCGATCATGGGTTCGATGAATCCCGGGTGGTTGTAGAACACTCGAATCTTGTCGACCTTGGGAGCACCGCTTCCCACGTGGTCGCGCGCGCGCTCAATGTCCTCTCGGTACTGCCGACACCCTGACGCCGAGGAAAATGCGGACGTGACGAAGGCAAGCGCACGATTCACGCCGTTGTTGCGCATCGATCCGATTGCTTCGTGCACATAGGGTTTCCAGTTTCGGTTGCCCCAATAGATCGGCAGGGAAGAGCCGCGCTCGGCCATGCGCGCCTCGATCGCCTCGATGAGTTCGCGGTTCTGCCCGTTGATAGGACTCACGCCGCCGAAGAGTTGGTAGTGCGCACTGACTTCAACAAGCCGTTGGCGAGAGATTCCGCGGCCACGGGTGACGTTTTCCACGAACGGCAATACGTCGTCGGGACCTTCGGGGCCACCGAAGGACACAAACAGGAGGGCGTCGTAAGGTTGCGTGTCGCCCTCGGCAATGGCGTTCGAAGTTGGAGGGCTCACCCACTCAGTTTGGCGCAGGTGGTGCGCTATCGGAGCCGACTCTGCACCTCAAAGGGGTCGGCGTGCCACTTCGTCACGGTTTGACGCCGCACAAACCCCAACCGGGCATTGATCGCCAGAACGTTTGCATTCTCCGCGGAGTTGAAAGCTCGAAGTGGTTTCCCTCGCTGTGACGCATACCGGACTCCAGCCACCTTCAACGCGGTTGCGATTCCCCTCCCACGCCACTGCCTCGACACGCAAGTTGATGCAATGAGGAGTTCGTGTTCCTCATCCCAATGAATGGTCAACCCGATCGGCGTTGCGTCGTGAACCGCAACAATCGTTCCGTTGGGATCATGCCCGTCGACGAACTCGCCACGCCAGGCGTCGAATCCCACCGATGTCGCAGCGTCGTGCCCCGGTTCGTCGAGCATCGCCTCGGTGTCGAGTTCGAACAGAGCGCGTTCGAAATCTTTGCGGTCTCGCCCGTCGAAATCGGCGAGGGTCACGATCGCCACGCCGAGGTGCGCCACACGCTGCTCGAGCGAAGCGAACTGGGCGAGGTCGACCGTCGCAGGGTTGAGTGAGGACACATACCGAGTCTCTCGAACGTCGAACCCAAACTTTGCGGCAAACCTAGCGCCAGCCGATGCGTCAACCGTTGCCGACACCAGAGTCGGGGAAGCTCCCTCGCGTCGCTGCTCGTCAAGAATCGGCTCCAGCCAGTTCATAAGCATACGGGCTACTACGACGCCATACCCTCGACGCTGATGAGATCCGATCACGAACACATCAATGATCCACACGGCTGGCTCGTCGACATAGCGACCGTTGGCGACTGCGCCGTGGGCCACTGCGACACCGTCTACGAACCCTAGGAAGTATTGGGAGCGGACATGACTCGGAAGGGTCCCAAGGTTCTTCGCGATCTCGCCTTCCGTCGGCCTCCACGACGAACCGCAGTTCGACATCACCTCGGCGATCATTGCGGCATCAGCAACCGAGGCCGGAACTATCTCTATGTCTCCGGCTCTCATGTGCACACGTGCCGGTCAGAAGTTGGTCAGCATCACGGGGTCGGGTGTGCAACGGAAGAGGACCGAACCGTCGCGGCCGGCTCCGTCGCGATGCTCCAACACTCGCCCCGAGTGAACAAGTGCTCCAATGTCCGTGCCACCGAGGAGAGCAGCACCGAGGGCCGCCCTACCCATCGTGAGATCCGCAGCGTGATCAACTCGTTCCACACCATCATTGCTCACCCGGAACACCTCGCCATCGACGCCAATCACGACCGGCTCGCCAACACCGTAGGTCCGGGCGGAAAGCAACGCGTACGTATTAATCGGACGTATCCAGAGGCGATCGAACACGCCACGGGTTTGAAACGCACGCCCGTCGCGAAGCATGAGGCGAATGGGGTCCGACGCAGCCAGGCGCTCGGCTCGGATCGTTCGCACGAGATCACGTTCCAGGAGATGGCGCCAAAGTGAGCGCTGGGCCTCCGCCGACACTGCGATGAAGTCCTCGATTTCGAGAACCTTGTCGGGCACAAGGTCGCGACTCCACTCACCTGCGGCTCTGTAGATCACGTAGCCGTCGTCGACACCAGCCGCATTCGTGTGAATCGCGCAGGTGGAGTAGTGGGGACCGGCCGTGATGCCGTGCACATACGGTCCCCACCAGTGCGCGGGTCGCGACACCATTCCTGGCTGATCGAGCGCACGGTCGAAGATCGGGATGAGGCTGGCAACCAACGCCGCAAGGTCGGCCAGCGCCGTCGATTCCAACCGCATGCTTCCCGTCGGTGCGGGACCCGGGAACAAGCTGGGACGACTGGCCACATCGATATCGCCAGCCATCCCCCACGTCGCCGGTCCGTATCCCCGACCCCAATAGATCGACCCTTCGCTCGCGGTCAGGATCGATGCGAACTCGCCACGATGATCGGAGTCAGCAACAAGCGCTTCGATCAACGCCGCCATCACTCCCCGACGCCGATGCAGCGGGTGCACGGCAATCCACGACACCCCGCCTGCCCCGACGCTCGTACCTCCGGGCATCGTCAGCGTCATGGAGAAGTTCCGGCCGACACCAACCATTTGGCCATCGTCGAACAAGGCGAAACGTCGGTCACTATCTCCATCGAGGCCCGTTGGGCTTGTTGGATCAGGACGAAACGCAAAGCCGTGGGCGTTGACGCGGAGATATTCCGCTGTTTCATCTTCGGAGATAACTCGCACGATCCGTGACATCGCAAGAGTCTGCCAGCTACCGCCGCGACGGCCGAGTGGATTTAGGCTTCACGGTGCACGATCCACGGCTCGGGCAGCACAACCGGAAAGCTGATTAGGCCAGCGCGCTGCAGCAGGTTTCAACGATCAGACGCGACACCGTGTAAGGGTCCATGTTCGCATTGGGACGACGGTCCTCCATGTAGCCCTTGCCGTCGATTTCCGCCTGGAGCGGGATACGCACCGATGCGCCACGGTTGGAGACGCCATAACTGAACTTGTTGTACGGGGCGGTCTCATGCTTGCCGGTGAGACGTTCTTCGATGCCGACGCCGTAGTTCGACACATGGAGGTCGACCTTCTTGCCGAGCGCAACACATGCCTTCTCGATGACCTTGAAGCCGCCCTCTTCGCGCATGGCCCTGGTCGAAAAGTTCGTGTGTGCACCAGCACCGTTCCAGTCGCCCTTTTCCGGCTTGGCATCAAGGCTGATGATGACATCGAAATCTTCGGCGACACGGTAGAGCAGCCATCGGGCGACGGTCAACTGGTCGGAAACCTCAAGAACGCCCAACGGGCCGACCTGGAACTCCCACTGACCAGGCATGACCTCGGCATTGGTGCCGGAGATCGAAATGCCGGCGTCGAGGCAAGCTTGGGTGTGCGCCTCGACGATGTCGCGTCCAACGACGCGGCCCGTCCCGACGCCGCAGTAGTAAGGACCCTGGGGCTTTGGATAGCCGCCCTTCGGGAAACCGAGGGGTGAACCATCGGCGTTGAGCATGGTGTACTCCTGCTCGATGCCGAACCAGGGCTCCTGCGCCTTGAACTTCTTTGCCGCCTTGGCCGCAGCTGCACGGGTGTTGGTCGGGTGCGGCGTCATGTCGCTGTTTAGAACTTCGGCCATCACGAGAATGTTGTTCCCGCCACGGATTGGATCCGGGCAACTCCACACCGGACGCAACACGCAGTCGCTTCGATCACCGGGGGCCTGCTCCGTGCTGGAGCCGTCGAAACTCCAGAGGGGAAGTTCGGCGCCTTCGGCCATGATCTTGGTCTTGTTACGGAGCAACGGGGTCGGCGATGTGCCGTCGAGCCAGATGTATTCGGCCTGATATGCCACGGGAACCTCTCGGGTGTGTTTGGGAGTGGGAGACACAAATAGTAGGCCGTCCGCCGTTTCGTGGTCATTGCCCGAATGTGTCGGGAATGTGAACAAACAATCGATCCCTATTCGATAACGTCACAAATTGGATGGTTTTCGCCCGAAAACGCGCCGAAACCGATCAGTTGTGTAACGGCTGTGTGAACACGACGTCCAACAGCGACATATCCAACGCGTTTCAAGCGAGAATCTCCCCATGCCTCCGGCAAGATCTCCCAAACCCCGAAACAATCCCAAACCACCGGCTCCCATGTCGGCGGCCGCTCAAAAACGCGCATCCGACACGGCGCTTTCCCGGCAACGCTCACAGATCGACTACGTCCTTCGCACCGTCGAGGAGCGTCGTGTTCGCTATGTCCAATTGTGGTTCACTGACGTGCTGGGATCGCTCAAGAGTTTCGCCATCACGCCGGCCGAACTTGAAAATGCGTTCGCCGAGGGAATGACCTTCGACGGATCCGCGATCGACGGGTTCAGTCGTCACGTCGAATCGGACATGTTGGCAATACCCGACGCAGACACCTTCGAGCTCCTGCCATGGCGTAGCGATGATCCCGTGGCCCGGATCTTCTGCAACATCCACGCCGTCGACGGCGGGCCGTTCCTCGGCGACTCTCGGCAGGTGTTGCGACGGGCGCTCGACCGCGCAAGCGGGCTCGGGTACCGCTTCTACGCAAGCGCTGATCTCGAGTACTTCTACTTCGCCAACAACGATCCCAGCGCACCCCCGAAGCCCCTCGACACGTCGAGCTTCTTCGATCTTTCTGCAGCAGACTCGGCCGGCGATTTGCGTCGCCGCACCATCGGGTACCTCGAGGCGCTCGGAATCCCTGTGCGGTACTCGCACCACGAGGAGGCACCGAGCCAACAAGAAATCGATCTTCGATACACCGACGCGTTGACAATGGCCGATTCGGTCATGACGTGTCGTCTGGTCGTGAAGGAAGTGGCCATGGAGCGCGGTGTGTATGCCACCTTTATGCCCAAGCCGATCAGCGGCGTACAGGGCAGTGGTATGCACACACACATTTCTCTTTTTAGGGGCGATGAGAACGCCTTCTACAACGCCGATGATCCAGCGTCGTTGAGCGATACGGCAAAGAGTTTCCTCGCCGGGGTGCTCCGACACGCCCGTGAAATTACAGCCGTTACGAACCAGTGGGTGAATTCGTATAAACGCTTAGTGGTTGGCTATGAGGCTCCGGTGTATGTCAGCTGGGCGCGCTACAACCGTTCGGCGCTCGTCCGCGTGCCATCGCCCAAGAAGAACAACCCCAGCAGCACGCGACTTGAATACCGCGCACCAGACCCGGCATGCAACCCGTACCTGGCATACACGGTGCTGCTCGCCGCAGGCCTGCGCGGGATCGAACAGGGATACGAGCTTCCTGGCGAGTTGACCGAGAACCTTTACGACATGACCCCCGATCAACTTGCTGCCTCGGGAATTGATCAACTCCCGGGATCGCTTTCCGAAGCCGTCGAAGTCATGGCGAAGAGCGACTTGGTCGCAGATGCTCTCGGGGAGCACGTCTTTGAATGGTTCCTCCGAAATAAACGATCGGAGTGGTCGGCATACAAGACCCACGTAAGTCAGTTCGAACTCGAACGCTACCTTCCGTCGCTTTAACCGCTATGAGCCAAATCACCCTTCTTGTCTACCCAGATCCCCCACCGGCAACACTCGCGCAGACCCTTGATCTCAGCGGTCACCAGTGGCGCGCCGTGGGCTCTGTTGGAGCAAGCGAACGAAACGAGCCTGAGAGCGGCTGGTCGGCGGCCATCATCGTGGCCGATGAAGATCCCGACGGTGCCTGGGCCATGTGCCGGGCCCTTCGCAAACGTGACGTCCCCCTCGAACCTCTCCTGGTCATGGTGAGCGGCAACCAGCTCATGGACCTCGAACTCCGCGAGGACCTCTACGATGACTTCTGCCTCACGCCGTTTCATCCGCGTGAATTGGAAGCCCGTCTCAAACACGGACTCTGGCGCAGCGGCAAAGGCACGCAGCAGGAGATCGTGGAGTACGGACCGCTCATCTTGAATTTGGAAACGTACCAGGCCGTCATCGATCGCAAGCCACTCGATCTCACCTACATGGAATATGAGTTGCTGAAGTTCTTGGCGACGAGGCCCGGCAAGGTCTTCACTCGTGAAACGCTTCTGTCCCGGGTCTGGGGCTACGAGTACTACGGCGGGGCTCGGACCGTCGACGTCCACATCCGTCGTCTACGCGCAAAGCTCGGCGAAGAACACAACCTCATCCACACCGTGCGCAGTGTCGGCTACCGGTTTGGTTCGGGACGCTGGTCGGGATGACCATAGGTCGTTCGTACCATTCTCAGGCCCCTCGCGTCCGAACCCACCGTTTCCATCAAGGTCACCAAATTCTGCGTCGATGATATGACGTGCGGCGACGAACACCCCAACCTCACTTCACAGACCGCCTCACTATGTGGCGCGCCGGTGCCGGTGTCCTCGCGATTACGGCAAGCCTGACCGTCGTTGAAGCAGCAGTCGCACCGAAAGGTCGACTCACAACGGTCTTGATCGGTGCCATAATCTCGGGCATCCTCGGTTTGATCGCATGGTGGGTGGGCCCGCGGCTGTCCCCGCGCATGTCGTACACGTGCGGCCGCATTTTTCTTGTAGCCAGTACGCTCACGGTTGCGACCTCGGCGTACGCATGGCGAGGCACGGCAGCGATGGGTGTCGTTGCCTTCCACTTCATCTTGGTGATGCTTTTTACCGCCGCCTTCTTCGGGCGCTATGAAGTCGCAGAGGTAGTCGTACTCATCGGCCTCGTTTCGGCATACGTCTTTCACAGCACCGGTCGATTCGACCTCAACTTGTTTATGTGGCTGACGCTCATGACGGACCTGGTGTGTGCGGGTGTCGTAATGTCGATCGTGGTCGAGCGTATGCGAACCCTCTCGTACAACGACCCACTGACTGGCTCGTTCAACCGACGCTGGTGGGAAGTTGCGCTGCAGGGCGAGATCGAGGAATTCGTTCGGACAGGAGCCCCTCTCTCACTTGCGCTCATCGACATCGACCATTTCAAAGCGGTCAATGACACGCTCGGACACCAGGGCGGAGACGAGTTCTTGCAGCGAGCCGTGACTATTTTTCAGACACGAATTCGTTCGGCCGACCAATTCGCTCGAATCGGAGGTGACGAATTCGCAGTCATCCTGCCGGGCTGCACCGAACGCGTCGCGACCGACATCGCCAATTCCCTCCTCGCCGCTCTCGTCATCGAGACCGGCGCCTCGTGCTCCATTGGCGTTGCAACCATCCGTCGGGGAGATGAGCCGACAATGCTCTACACCGTCGCCGATCAACAGCTCTACGCGGCCAAGCTGGCGGGACGTGCGCAAGTTCGCTCGACTCGAACAATCGATACGCCGCAGACCACGATCGTCGAGCAAGCGCTCTCCAGCGCGCACGCGAACCACGACGCGCACGCCAACCACGACGCCGATACCCGCCACGCCAACCACGACGCCCACACCGCCCACGACGCGCGATCAGTGCTACGCGTTGAGATCGATAAGTTCTGAGCCGTCGTGGCGGGTATCGGCGTCGTTGGAGAACAACGTTCCCCAGAGTCCCGACAGTGCCGCTCCAGAGAGAAACAACCCCACCGGAAAGATCGCGACCATAAACACGATCAGAAGAATTGCACCAAGCATTTAGGGCACCACAACTCCAGCAGCGCCCGTGTAGGCGGTGAATTCGATTTCAACGTCGGCGCCGAGCGCCATCGTCACGTTGCCGACCGTCGAACGACACGGCCGGTGCCCGCCAAAACCGTCAACATAGGCGGCGTTCATAGCCGCAAAGTCGTCCATCGTGACCAGAAACACGGTGCACTTCACGACCTGGTCGAGACGAGCGCCGACTCGCTCCAAGAGCGTGCGCGCATTTTGGAAGATCTGGCGAACCTGGGCCTCCACACCACCTTCGACGAGCTTGCCGTCGGCCAAGCCAAGCTGACCGGAAACATAGATGGTGTCGCCCGCGACAACCACGGGCGAGTAGGGACCCACAGGTTTCGACACTGGACTACTCAGCTAAAGGAGTTCCCGCACCCGCACGAACGGGTGGCGTTGGGGTTGTCGACGGCAAAGCCGCCGCCCTGAAGTGCGTCTTTGTAGTCGAGGGTTGCGCCCTTGAGCATCTGGGCACTTGCCGGGTCGGTCACGACTTTCACGTCCTCGTAGGCCTTGACGATGTCATCGTCGGCAATATCGCCATCGAAAAACATCTCATAGGAGAATCCGGAACATCCACCGGGACGGACGGCGACTCGAAGCGCAAGGCTCGGGTCCCCCTCGGCAGCGATAAGCGCGGCGACCTTCCGTATGGCCGCGTCCGTAAGAACGATCGTGTCGGTCTTCTTTCCGATCTTGACGGTTGTTGCCGCTGGGGCTTCTTGCACGCTCATGGGAACTCCTCACAGAACTTCGTTGGTGACATCTTAGAAGACATGGCGTTCCAAAACAGCACGCACCGCCAAAAAATTGCTCGACAACGTGACCGAATACCGGCGTCTTCCCCCCATCCAACCGCCAATTCGGTCGAAGAATTCCATTCCGGCCCTACAATCGGCTTGTGACGACCGCTGCTGTAACACCTGAAACCGTCCGTGCAGTGTTGCGCGGCGTCATCGACCCCGAGCTCAACGTCGACATCGTGGAACTTGGCATGGTTGGCCGAATCGACATCAGCCCGATTGGATTCGTCGAGGTCATCATTAACCTTACGATTGCCGGATGCCCCCTGCGGGCGCAGATCCGCAACGATGCACTCGCTCGCATTCGCTCGCTCCCCGGTGTCACCGACGCGAACGTGAGTTTCGGTGAGCTGAATCAGGCCCAGCGAAGTCAGGTCATGCAACGCGCCCGCCTGAAAGCGAGCCAAAATGCCCCTGACACCGAAATCTCCTCGACCGCCCGCATCCTCGCCATAGCATCGGGGAAGGGCGGCGTTGGAAAATCATCTGTGACCTGCAACTTGGCCGCTGCTCTCGCCGCGCGGGGATTTGTGGTGGGCGTTCTCGACGCCGACATTTGGGGATTCTCCGTACCGCGCATGCTTGGCATGGAAGGCCGCCTTGAGGGCTCGGAGGGGAAGATCGAACCG
>JANOYY010000050.1:0-6679 GCA_031429095.1 Acidimicrobiia bacterium
TTGTTCGCGTACTGCTCGGTGTTGTGATGCACCATCGGCAAGAGCTTCTCGATCACGTTCGCTAGCGCAGCCGCTTTATCGGTCACGACCTCAATGCAACAGACCCGCGTGGATGGGGCTATCACCCGGAACGCCAACACCCGCTAAGTTCCGCCGCGCGCAGCACGTCGCGTTGGTCGATATGCGTCCCGCCCGCCACGATCGCGTGCACGAGTGTTATGACTTTGCGGCCCGGACGGGATCCGCCGATCCGGCCCGACAGGTGCACGATGTGTTCACGAGCCGCTCCAGTTGGAGTCGCACGGCCAGGGTGCGCTCTCTCCATGTCCGGGACCGAAGGCAAGCTCCTGGTGCGTTGATAGGGTGGCGTCATGGCGTGGTTCAAGGAGTTGGCGGGCTTCGACGAGAGTTCCGCAAGTGCTGTGGCATCGCAGTTCGCCACTGACGGCGAGATGCTGACGTCGAAGCCGAACGGCCGGATCATGCGTCATGGCCGCTTTGACATGCCGAGCCTTGCGGATCTGCGTACCGCACGGCCAACCTTGACGGGAGCGCTTCGGTTGGGGGAGGTGGTCGGCAACGTACAGGAGTTGCACCTTGACGGTTCGAATCGGCGGTCGGTGTTCCAGGTAGCGTCGCAGTTCAACATGTTGGAGATGATCGGTCCGTCGGCGACGCCCGAGGACGGCGTCGACCGCTACGAGCGGGATCCTACGCAGGGCCCGGCGTGCGCTGTTGCGTGCGGTGCGGCCACGATCTACCGGAACTACTTGGTCCCGGTTGGTGAACAAGTAGGTCAGTCCGCAAGCAATCAATTGAATGGGCTTGCGGACCTGTGCTCAACGCTTGGTGTTGACGTGCCAGTAAAGAACGGTTACGCGTTGCCGTCGGATGGGATGCTCGGGCGAGTTAACGAGATGCTCATCGGGCTCGATGAGCCGTCGCGCGACGAGCTGATGGGATGGCTTCGTGTCGGCGTCCATGCGGACACCGAGGTGACGTTGCAAGACGCGGGCCATCTCGTCACGCAGGTGTTTTGCTCAGCCGTACCGATCGCCTACTCGGGGTTGAGTTTACAGCTGTGGGAGCCGCTTGCTCGGCTGGTTCTGGACGCTGCCTATGAGGCGACGTTCCATGCGGCCCTTGCGACGGTCGGCGACGACGGGCGGCGGAAGGTGTATCTGACGATGCTCGGCGGTGGCGCATTCGGGAATCCGACTTCTTGGATAGTCGATGCGATCGAGCGCACACTCGGTCTGTTCCGCACGGCCCCGCTCGATGTGTGGATCGTGAGTTTCAACCGGCCGAACGTTGAAATCGCACCGCTTTTGCGGCCTCCGGCGTCCTGGGCGGATTCTTTATTCCGGCCGGAACCGAAGCAGTGGGGCCTTCGAGGTGATGTATACCTGTGGGAAGAGTTGCAGTCGGCTCTAAGAAAGTGCACGCTACCAAAATCTCGCAATGAACTTCGGTCGCTGATTGAGTCGATTATTGGTCGGCTCGCCGGAGCAAGATTCATCCATCTGATGAATCAGGATGGGCGGTTTTTACGTCTAGATCGGTACGAAGAAGGCGGAATGTCTGGCGGCTGCGTGAGCCCGTCGTTTTGGGCGACCGACCTGATCCCGCTGCTGACAAAACGCTTCGCTGAATCAACATGAGACGAAGGCGCTGCCCTTCGATGTGCGGTTCGGCGCCCCCTGCGCTGCCGGCCCAGCACATGCCGGATGTTGAAGTCCCGGTGTGAAGTTCCGGTGTCAAGTCCCGGTACCCGCCTGAAAGTTCGTATCCGGTAACCTACCTAACACGGCTGGAGGGTTCGTTCTAGGCGCAACACCGTTCAGTTAGTGATGGGTGAGCGGATGGTGGCGTGAGCTTGGTAGGCGGGTTGTGGCCAGTTGGCGTGGCGGGCTCGTTTTGACGTGCCATTTGGGCATCTTGCATTTGATGACGCATGGGGGTTCGTCGTCGGCGGGCTGGGTTGAGTCGTCGGCAGAGCTCGCGCAGGGCGTGGGCCCAGTGCCCGTCAGGGTTGCGAGGGGGGAAAGTTGAGCATCCCCCCGTTGAGCGGACACCTCATATAGGGGAAGTCCATGTCAACGAAGAAGAAGCGGGGGCCAGGTCGGCCGTCGCGGTACGCGCCGGAGTTCCAGCGTGATGCTGTGACGATGGTGCTCGACGAGAAACGTCCGATCGCGGATGTTGCTCGAGTCACTGATCGACGTCGGGCCTGCCTGGGTGCGCATGTCGTCGTTCCTCGACGAGCCCGCCGAGGTGTTCGTCGCATGCGTGCAGATCGGGCTCGAGGGCATCGTGGCCAAGCGCTGCAACAGCCGGTACCGGCCCGGGATCCGCTCCGCAGACTGGGTGAAGGCGAAGTCACCGACATGGCGGAAGCATCACGCGTTCCGGCGGCACGAGCACATTCGCTCCCTCGGGGGTTGAGCGGGGCGTCTTTGCGCAATCGACGCCGCCATCCGCTTGGCAGGGGTACGTTTCAGCGAATGTTCTCCGACCAGTGGCGGCCACTGACGTTCGGCTTGGCTGGGGCGTTGGCGATATCGGTCGCGCTAGCGATTATCGGCGGACGGCTGGGTGAACGATTGCGACGGGAAGCCGGAGAGCGCGTTGCTGGAGGATGCCCCATTGCTTGTTGAAGTGCCGGTGGAGATCCCGGTGTTTCAGGCTGCGGTGAGTGTACTCGGGGGCTGTGACTCTCTCAGCGCATAAAAGGGATTATGCGCTACACAACACCCGAGGCGTGCCCGTTAGCCCGGACATTGGTCTTGGACCGGGGACCACGTGAGGAAATCGCGTAGAGTGAGCAGTGGCACCCGGTTTGCGGCTCCGGGAGAGGGTGCACGTTCGTGTCGGCGAGAGCACGGGGTTTGTTTGCGCTCCCGCAGATAGCGTCGTGGGATAGAGTCCCGGTCGGCAATCCCAACAAGAAATGGCAGGCCCAAAGTGGGATTCTTCATTCGAAAGTCCAAGAAGATTCTCCCTGGTGTTCGGGTAAACGCGTCCAAGTCCGGCCCCGGCATATCCGTGGGAACCAAAGGATTGAGAGTTGCTCACAAGCAAGGCGAAACAACGCTATTCGCTGGACGCGAAGGGCTGTACTACCGAAAGCGGCTGGATCATCCCGGTTCGGCTTCAACCTCCTTGAGCAGCATTCCAAGTCATCGTTCGACAACGAGCGAGGCAAGTGGCGCAGCGGAGACCGCCGCCACCAGTCTCATTCGCTGCAGCGATGATTCGACACCACCAGCGGATACGACCTACCAAGCGCACCTATCGACGCCCATCCCACGCTTCGGCGGAATTCCTCGAACTCAGGATCAGCTTACCGAGCAGCTAGCAACGAAACCCGCTGGTTGGGAACACCTCGTGTGGGCCGGCCTCATCTCGAACGGTATCCGAACGACTACTCAACGCTTCGCGGATCGATTGTTTCCGACTGATCGTCAACCGACCGAAAGCGATGAGCTCGTAGCGTGTGTCTGGCGATGTTGCGTTCGCCTTGGCGACATCTGTGACGTGATTGACAGATCACTCAACGCCGAAAACCAGGCTTTGGCATTCGGGCCTCGCGGGTCGCATGGCGATTTTCAGCACCTTCGGCGAGTCGCATCAGACCAACTGTCTGCGCTCGACCAACTGCTCGCCCTATCCGAGGACGCTTCTTCGCTCACCACCACAACCGAGGGAACCCGGCTACTACAACTGCTGGTCGGTTTCGTGGACATGCACACGGTCGAATACCGAAACAAGTTGATTGCAATGGTCGACTCGATCGATGAAGTTCCTCGTCGCATTGCATCGGGAGTCCCGGCACGCCTCGAAATTAACCTTGGACTCAATGATCATCAGGTTCAGTTTGATGAGCTCGTTGAGGAGGCCAACCCTTCTACCCCCAACATCGTCGCAAGTACCGGGAATCGGCCTAGCACCGAAGTCGACGATGACGATGACGATGACGATCAACCTTGGCCATGGTTCGACCTAGACATCGAGGCTTCTGAGTATCTATACGGCTATAACGGACGCTCGGAGAATCCAAAGAAGGCGCTCGAGCTCTACCGCCAGTGCGTGCGCTTAGGTTCCCCTGATGCCTGTTTCGAAGTTGGCGAGATGTTGAGAACGGGGTCGGGGTGCACGGCCAACTCAGAAGAGGCCGTCGAGTACTTCATTATGGGAATCGAACGCGGACACGCTTTCTGCTATCGGGGCATAGCCGAAATACATCTTGAGACCGGCAACCAGACCGAATACCAGAAGTGCGAGCGCAGACTTTGGGACTCATTTGAGCGAGACAAATCGAGTCAGGAGATGAGGCTGCGAGTAGCCCTTTCGTATATCGCGACCTGCACCCATAAGAATTGGCCACTTGAATTACTGCCGCAAATTCGGAAATTCCGGGACAACATCATCGCGATGGCCGATCAAGACGGGGTCAAACATCTCGACTGCGATTCGTCTTCCGCCGATATCGCGCGGCACTACGAGCAAAAGCGCCTGCTCGCCCTTCGACAAGTCCTCTGGGCGGATGGGGACTGGCCCGATTTGCCCGAAGATCTTCGTAGCTAGGGAGACCCAACTCGACACCCCCGACCGGAATGTGAGGGAGCGGACCCGCCCGTGCGAACGACCCGAGCTGCGATTTCCAGGAATGGGGAAGCGCAGTAATTGCACGAAAATGCTACCGCCCGAGTGACGGTCCTCGCTCGATTCGTTGCGCGGGTGACTGGATCGGTTCGATGGGTGGTGTTTGGCCGTGGGCGGCGTGGTGTTGGAGTGCGTGGCCGACCCTGCGGTCCCAGGTGTTGCGGTGTTGTTCGGGTTGGTCTTGGCGTCGGCCGAGTGGTGTGATGGCTTCGGCGACGGCTCGGGGGATCGTGCGGGTTCGGATCGCATGGTCGAGTCGAGCGTTCCGGTCGGTGTCGATAAGCGCGCTGATCTTCTGTAAACGTTCGGGTGCCTCGGACTGGCGCCGCTGAAGCTCGGCGAGTAGCGCTGCCTGCTGACGTTGCGGGCCTTGCTGCACGGCAACGTTCTGTTCAGCGGGCGCGAGGCGCTGCCGGTCGACGGTGATGGCCGTTTCGAGGCCTTGGATGGCTTTGGCGTTGCGGGCACGGTGGAGCACGCCACGTTCGAGGTGACTGTCGAGGGGTCTGTTGCATTGAGTTGAGCGCCGCGGTCGGTTGTCGGTAAGGCTGTTGTGATGAAGCATCACCAGGGTTGTCGGGTTCAGCATGTCGGATTGTCGGCGTTCACCGGTTTTCGTTTCCCGCCGGAGGTGATCGTGCTGACGGTTCGCTGGTATCTCCGCTACAACCTTTCCTATCGTGACCTCGAAGAACTTCTCGCCGAGCGAGGTATCGAGGTTGATCACGTCACTCTGTACCGGTGGGTTCAACGCTTCACCCCGTTGCTCATCGACGCCGCCCGGCCGCGTCGTCGTGCGGTTGGTCGTCGGTGGTTCGTCGACGAGACATACGTGAAAGTTGCGGGTGTATGGCGCTACGTGTACCAAGCCATAGACAACGAAGGCCAAATCATTGACGTGTTCGTTTCACCGAAACGAGACATCACAGCAGCCACCAAGTTCTTCACCGGAGCCCTGCTCGCGCATGGCCGGCCGGTTGAGGTCGTGACCGATAAAGCGGCTGCGCTAGCGAACGTGATCGAGAAGCTCTTGCCGATGGTGCATCACAACACCGAGCAGTACGCGAACAACCGTGTCGAGTGCGACCACGGTAGATTGAAAGCGCGCTTACGGCCAATGCGTGGACTCAAAACCGATCGTGGTGCGAGAGTCGTGATTCGAGGTCACATGTTCATCCAGAACCTTCGACGCGGACACTACGAACTCGGAACCGAAGCATCCAGCGGTCATCTTCGTATTGCTGCGGCATTCGACGAACTCACAAGCAAACTATGAGTGCACCTATCATTACAACGGACCGACTACTTCGCTTCGCCAACAACGCAACAGCGCCGCTGTATGTCCTCGAAGTACATCATTTTGCCGTCGACTTCCTCGTGGGGGCGGGCCCGTTTTTCAGGCTTCGCTACAACATCGTGACACGCCGACCCCAACGACTGCCCTGTGTAAGCGAGAACGCGCGTGAAGCGACTTTCGCGGGCTGACCCCTTGTACGCGGACGAGAGCGGCTGTTGTTCGAAGGGTGCTGTGGAAGGATCGCGTTGATCGCACGTCCGCCTTTGAAGTCCTGCTGTCTCACGATGCCTCTAGACATATCTGAACTAGTTCAGATATGATCAGCATCATGCGAGTCGTCGAGCGTTCGTTCTCTGATCTTCTGCGCCACCCGAACGACGTGGCAGCCGACCTCGACGCGGGCGATGTGCTATTACGTCGCCGGGACGAGCCTGATCTGCTGCTCGGCCTCGCCGAGCGTGACGCGGAGCGGTCCGATGTGTTCCGGGCGCTGGCTGTGACCTTCCGCACCCTTGCGACGCGCACGCCATCGGCCCTTGAGGATGCGGTGCTGGACGCGTTCGCGTGGACGGAGTTCCTGCCCGTCAAGGATCGCCGCGCGTTCCTTGAAGAGTTCTCCCGCACACTCACCGCGTCGGCCGAGATGGATACCTACGAGCGACTCGTGCAGGTCGTGCGGGAATGGCGTGCCACTGCGGAGGTGCATGCTCAGCCGTC
>JANOYY010000051.1:0-3950 GCA_031429095.1 Acidimicrobiia bacterium
CGGCCTTTGGCATAGATTTTGGTTCGTTCGTCGCAGCGCAGCCGAGTGACCGCGACGGTGTGTATCGCTGCGTTGAGTCGACGGTCTCCGAAGCGGTTCAGTCGATGTCTGGTCGTGAGTCCAGATGATGCTGGGATGGGCGCAGTTCCAGCGAGCATCGCAAACGCGGCCTCGTTACGGATCCGACCTTGTTGACCCCACGAGCACAACACGGTCGCGGCGATGATCGGGCCCACGCCGACGACGTTTAGTAGTTCTGGTTTCACCGTTTCGACTTGCTCACCGATCAAGGTTTTGTATCCGTCGGCCTCCGCGCGAAGTGCAGTGATCCGTTTCGCGAGCGCGGTCATCACAGCGCCATACGCGGTCGTGTGTCGATCGGCGAAGACCCAATCGGTGTTGGTGCACGCAACGATGATCGGATGCGTTTTGAGGCCACGCAGCCGGCTGGCGATGGCTTCAGGCGCAGTGGTGATCACCGCGTGGAGTTGACGTTCCGCATCAGTCGCGGCGTTGACAGCAGAGTTGCGGGCGGTCATCAACGCGGCCAGGAAGTCTTTACTGCCGGGTGTTTTCGGTTCCGGGAGCCGCTCCGCAGCGAGTGCTTCGCGTGCTGCTCGGACGGCGTCGAGGTCGTCGTTCTTCGCGCCCATATGCCGATGCGGGCGTTTCGGTCGTTCGATCTCAGCTACGTGCGCAGCTCGGTTGTGGAGCCATGCGAACAGGCTACGACCCCAGCTCCCGCAGCCCTCGACTGCCCAACACCAGCGTGTCTCGCCGACCTCGGTCGCGGTGCAGATCGACTCGACAGCTGCCGCGAAACCGGTCGGGTCAGCAGCCACGGTGATCGTGTGAATATGGGCACCGGTCGAAGCGACCAGCACAGCGAAGGTGTGCGTGTCTCGGTGCGTGTCGACACCGATGACAACATCGAAGTGTTCTGTCAAACTGCTCATATGTTCCTCTTCTCCAAGTGGGGCAAATAATGGGATCCGTTCGGGAAGACAACTGCGGCAACACTGTGATGGGACACACCCAAGATTCCACCTTGGGCGGTCAAGCTCCTATAAAGCCAACGCTGTCTGACCGGACGGGTTCGACGCTCGAACGTTCGACAAGTCCCAATCAAGGCACCAAGGGCCAGGAGGTTCGTCCGGGTCACAACGACGAGCATCGGAACCGATCCGATCACGGCCAACAACACCGCACAGCGATACTCACAGAGGTAGCCGCTGGCTACCTCCGATGGTTGATTCCGGTGAGGTCGAGATCGGCCAGCCGTTCTTTCAGCAGCCCGTAGTCACCGTAGAGATCGCCGGGCAACGGAACTACGTGCGGGCTCACCCGCCCGAAAGAGTCATGCCACTTCCGGTCCCTCGTCACGATGACTCTCTCGTCCTGATCGTCGAACTGGTCCGCTGTCAGGTCGACGATGACTCCGTCCTGCTCCGACCACGCATGATGCTTACCGTTGCGCCGTCCAGTGCAGTAGGACCACTCGCCGAACCCGACGTCGCGCAACACCTCGCAAACCAGATCCGCTGACCAGCCACACGAGGCTGCCGGAAACCCCCAGTACTGAACGTTCGAGAACCCACCTTCCTGGAAGCAGCTCGGACCCGGACAGCGACTGCCCGAAGATGCTCCAGATCCACTCGCAGAGCGTATTCGCGTTCACCACGACTTACGAAAATGCGCAATTCCGAAACGTCGCATCGGTCGATTCGATGACGAGTCCCTTCATATGCCCATCGTTTCAGTCACGCCCCTTGGTTCAAACGCGTCCGGCACTGGGGCTGCGATCGGGCAGATCATCGATTACCTCGAACGGGGATCACGAAGACCGCAACCAAACGCGAGCATCGTCGGGTACTACGCCGACACACCGACCGCCGCTGGTGTGTGGCGTGGCCGTGGCGTCAACGCCGAGCAACTCTCCGGCCCAGTCGACACCGACGCATTCCGGGCCGTGCTCGAAGGCAGGCATCCGCACACCGGCGACGTGCTCGTGTCCGCTGTCGGATCATCCGGCCGCACCGATAACGACCGCGAGCTCCCGGTCCTGAGCGGCAACCCCAACCAGATCCTCGACGCTCGCGAAGCCGCCGCGCTGCTCGGCGTCGACCTGTCCTACGTCAAACGACTCGCCCTCAAGACCGAACGAGATCCGGACACGAAGAACCCGCTCCACGGTGTCCGTGACGAACAGAACCGGTGGCAGTTCACGCGGGCCGAACTCGACCGTTTTGCCGCTGGCCGCCCGGAGAAGAAGGTTGTTGTTGCCTACGACGTGACCGTGTCGTTCGAGAAGTCGATCTCGCTCGCGTGGGCTCGGGCATCGAACGAGGAACGTCGCATGATCGAGGCCGCGCTCGATGCCGGCACGAACGCTGCCGTCGCGTATTTGGAGGACCACGCGGTCGCCGTCCGTCGTGGCCGTGGCGCGGAGAAGGCCGATGGTGTGTGGGCCGCGTCCTACCGGCATTTGACGAACCGGAACCTTGAACCGCAGCTTCATGACCATGTCGTGATCGCGAACATCGGTGCCGCCGACGGCCGCACCCAAGCGCTCGATTCCCGTCTCCTGCATCATCACGCCAAGACGGCCGGATACGTTGCCGGGGCCGTCACCCGACGCCACCTTTCCGAGACTCTCGGTGTCGGATGGCAGCCCGTCGAACGCGGTCTCGCGGACATTGACGGTGTCACCCGGAACCAGATCGCCACGTTCTCGACCCGTCGGGCCGAGGTCACCACGCTGACCGACGAACTCGGTCTCGACTCCGCCGCCGCCCGTGCCGTCGCAGCCCGAGCAACCCGGGCCGAGAAACAGGAACCCGCCGACTGGGGCACCCTCGAAGCGGAGTGGCAGTCCCAGCTCGACACCGTCGGCCTCACCACCAACCGATGGGAACAGTTGCACGACCGCCACCAACCCGGGGACCTCACCCTGAAGGACGCCGATGCGGTGTTGGTCTGGCTTGACTCGCCTGTCGGTGTAACGAGGTCGAATGGGGTGTTCTCCCGCAAAGACGTCGTCCAGGCGGTCGTCGAGTGGGACGGCATCCACGGCCACGGAACCCGCCTCGCGTTCGATGACATCGACCGGATCACCGACACCTACCTCGCCTCCGAGCGAGTCGTCGGTGTGGACATGACCGCGTCGCAGATCACCCGGACCGGTGAACCCAACTGGTACACAACCACGACCGTCCTCGACATCGAACGAGCCGTGATCACGGCGTATACCAATCGCCTCCACCCGTCACCACCAGCCGAAACACGATTGGTTGCCGCCGCCATCACCGAATGGGAAACCCGGACCGGTCACACCCTCGGAGCCGACCAGGCGCGAATGGTTGCCGCCGTCACGACCGGCGGCAACCAATTCCAAGCCGTCGTCGGACCCGCCGGCTCCGGCAAAACCGCCGGCCTCGACGTCGCCGCCCGCATCTGGGAACAAACCGGACGGCGGCCCCTCGGCGCGTCGGTGACCGGCACCGCCACCGAAGTCCTCGAAGAAGCCACATTCATCCCAACCCGGACTGTCGCGTCGCTCCTCGCCGAACTCCGTATCGGCGGACAACCCTTCACCCCGACCACGGTGCTGATCGTCGACGAAGCCTCCACCCTCTCCAACCGCGACCACCACGCCCTCGTTCAAGCCATCCAGGGAGCCGGGGCACGGATGGTCACGATCGGCGACCCCGCCCAACACCGTGCCGTCGAGGCCGGTGGACTGTGGGCGCACCTCGTCGACACCCTCGGCGACCGTGTCCCCGAACTGACCGACAACAGACGCCAAACCGCCGTCCACATGACCGACGTCCGCCTCGCCAACGCCGACTACCGAGACCGGCACATCGTCGCCGCGATCGACAGGCTCGAATCGAACCAGCGGATCGTGACCGCACCCAACGCCACCGAGCTCCTCGACATGCTCACCGCCG
>JANOYY010000052.1:0-6634 GCA_031429095.1 Acidimicrobiia bacterium
CCCGAGGAAGGCGAACAGATCCTCGGTGTCGATACCGGTCACCGGGTCGAACGCCGACGGACGACCCTGACCGGGTCCCTTCACCTCGGCATAGCCGCCGTGCTCCACAAGCCAGGTGCTGACGTACTCCTCGAAGGCTGCCTCGTTGGGCTTCACGGAACATGCACTCCGAGGCGACTGAGGACACTTCGGGTGAGTTCTTCAAAGAACACTCGTGCCCGCGAGACGGCCTGCTGATGAGCACCGATCGCCCCATCCGCTGACCGCAACGCAAACACTGGCTTGCGCGCCTCCTGGGCCATGGGAATGAGGCTGTGAAAGTGTTTGACGAGGCCGAGACAGTGCTTGTCATCTTCGGCGAGGACGTGGTCGACGCCGGACTCGCCGAGAACGGACTCGGCATACTCCTGCGGGATACGCCGAATCCAACGGTCATACGCGCCGACGGCACGGTCCACACGCACGCTGTGCTGCAGGACGACGTAGCCAAGCGGAGTCATCGTGCCTTCGGGAATCCAAAGGTCGGCTGCTGGATTCCGCTCGCGACGCTCCGACCACTCAGCGCGCCATGTGCGAAGTGACGGGCCAACGTTGCGGAGACCTTGGATCGAATAGAGGTCGGGTGCGAGCGGCACCACCACGAAGTCACTCGTGCTCATCGCAACCCGATTGATGGCTCCAAGACTGGGACCGACATCGATGAGGACGACGTCAGCTCCGACGACGCTCGCTGCTTCGCGTATTGCGCGAGCCGGAGCGCTCAACACTCGAAAGGCCCGCTCTTGACGATCCGCGGCGTTTGGCCACTGTTGCGCGAACTCCTGCTCAGCGCTGGCAAACCGAAGATCGCCCGCGAGCAGCGACAGATTCGACGAAACCAGCTGTACCTCGACGGGACGTACATCGCCGGTGCCCGAGAGAAGGGGAGATATTGCGCCATAGATCGTTTGACGAGGATCCTCCCAAAGGCTCTCGACTCGCTCCGCGTCGATGCACGCGGCAGTCAAGTTGGCCTGGGGGTCAAGGTCAACGGCGAGAACCTTTACTCCGAGTTCGGCCGCCATTGAGGCCAGGTGGTACACGAGAGTGGTCTTGCCGACGCCGCCTTTGTTGTTGAAGAACGAGCAGACCGGGACAGGGGCAGTTGAGCTCATTCGAATCTCACGATCACGGCCACGTTCGTCGGGTTCACAATGAACTCGGCATGAGGATTCCCGTTCTTCGCGAGCGCCGCTTGCGCGATCGGGATGCCGGCGCCGAAGCGTTGCACGTATCCGAGCTGCCCGAGCATCCCAGCAAGGGAGGGATTGCGGTAGTCGGTGAGGCCAGGCTGACCGAAGCTGTCGACCGTAACCTGACCAAACGGTCCCCCAGGCGACTGGATCTCAACACGATCCTCGAACCAACTCACGCGAACAGGAGCGTTCGTGCCCTCGTAGTTCCGATGGATCAGGGCGTTCCGCACGAGTTGCTGAAGTGCTTCAAAAGGAACGGTTGGTCGAACGAATTCTCGGGTTTCACCAGAAAACCGAACCAGGGTTTCGATGTGCGCACGAAGAATTTCATCGACTTCGCGCATGATTTGCGGTATAGGTCCGACGAGCCGATGGGTGCTCTTCACGGGGCAACTCAAATCGTTTCCGTCAACGCGCAGAAACTGAAGGTACGCCCCTGGAAGATGATCCGGTGGCGCGATCCCACACAAAAGCAAACCCGCTGCCGTGGGAACCCCGAGGGGATCTGCGAGGTGGAGTGCAGCAACTTGTTGCGCCAGCGGACGCTGGTTTTCGGCGAGCACCTCTGGATCGATGACTTGAGGGAGAAACTCCCGACGTACAAATTCAAGATCGAGGTCGTCGATCGTGGCGGACCTCACCGGTCGACTATCAAACGGGAGGTTCGCATGGCGCCGACGCTCCACGAGTCGCTGCTCCTCGCTCGGTGTGGCACGCGCCCGGCGCGGGCCCACGCGAATCCAAACTCGCCCGTCGCAGGCAATTGGCGGGTTCGCCGACGGCTGGACGATTGCGACCGCAATACGGTGGCCATCAACCTCGACGGTGCGAACCTCAAGGTCGGGGAACGGGACGATCTTTCCGTCGTCCCTCATTTGCGCGAGGTTGAGGAGCAGCGCGTCGCTCACGTCGAGCCCTACCGGCTGTCCGCTGTCGTTCAGTCCGACGGCAACGACACCGGGCAGGCCCGAGTTCGGGAGGTCATTGGCAAACGCACAGATCGCTTCCCGGATCTTGTCAGCGACAAGTGATTCCTTCCGCTCCACACGGTCCGACTCCAGCCCGGTGACAAGTTCGATCAGTTCTTCGTCCTTCATGGGCGGGCTTCCCTTGGTGATCTGGACTGGCTCGACGCTACCGGGAGAACCGGCTCGATGGCCGATGGTCGAGCCTGGCGCGGTCCTTTTACTTCGGCGTATCCGCCCTGCTCGACCGGCCAGGTGCTCACGTACTCCTCGAAGGCTGCTTCGTCGGGCTTCATGCGCCGAGCCCCCCAACGCGTTCGTCGAGCAGCGAGCGGACGACACGAAGCACATCGCCGGCAAGCTGGATCGCCCTCGCCGCGTCGGCTTCCTTCGCTTCGTCAAGATCTGCGGGGTAGCGGCCTTCAATTGCCCATCGGCTCAGCTCGTCGACATCGATCGCCAGCAACGCGTCCGCAGCCGCAGGCGGGAGGCGGAGCGCCAGGCGGGCGAGGTCGTGCTGCTTCGGAGGGTCGATGTCATACGCGACGAGCAACGCCTTCATCGCCTTCTCTCCCGACTCATGCGACCACATGCACACGCAGCGGGGCACGAAGCCTTCCATCCGGTTGGAGCGTTCGGCCATCACGAAATCCTCGTTGGCCCATCGCAGCCACAGCCGGGCTGCCTCGACGATTTCAGGCGACACGCTCAAAGGTCCGCCCTTCGCGCAGCGCAACGCGGATCACGCCGGGCACCTTCGATTGCAGTGCCAGGCGATCGTCGTCGGTCACGATCACGTCGACGCCGCACGGGATGTCGCGAAGCAGCCGCATGATGCGAACGGCATCGTCATGGGCGCGTGTCACGTGCGGGAGCACGACAAGGAGATCGATGTCGGAGTCCGCTCGCTCATCTCCTCGCGCCACCGATCCAAAGAGCACCACTCGCTGGGCATCGGACCCCCGAAAGACCCGTTCGACGACGACCGGAACCCATTCCCGAACCGGACGTGCCGTCATCGCCACGTCTTCGTTGTGCACAGCTCCATTGTGCACAGCTCCATTGTGCACAGCGCCATTGTGCACGGTGACCGCAGTGTCCGGCTGAAGCACATCGCGCATCGCTTCGCGAAACGCGGCGTAGCGGAACCATCGACCACGACGCTTGCCCGTAATCTCTTCCGCTATCCCGAGTTGCACAAGTCGTTCGAGGACGGAGCCGATCGTGGTGGGACTGGCGCTCAGCTCCTCGGCCCCGTCGCGGACGGACAGCCGGTCGCGTTCGATGAGGAGTTCGAGGACCGCCGCGCCGTAACGGCCGGCCGCTGAAGCCTCGACGCGGTGCCGGTCGGCGTCGAGACGCGTACCGATCGCCCGCAGCGCTCGTTCCGTTCTGACCGCTACGAGAACCACGTTCTCGCATCGGGCGATGACCGCTTCATCGTCGCCCGACTCGAGCAACAGGTCCGTGAGCACAGCAGACTCGCCTACGACGGCGAGAACTACTCGCAAGGCCTCGACGTCGGCAGGCTTGGCGTCTCCCGGATGCTCTCCCGCGATGAGCCGGAGGTGGCGGCCGACCGCCTGAGGCAGCGAGCCCAACACCCCCTCGACACGTCCGACGGCCAGGCTTGCGTTCGAGACCGCAAGAGCAACCTGAGCTGACCATGCATTCGACGTCGCTCGCTTCATCGACTGCGCAGTCTCCGGTTGGCGGCGACGAGATCGAAGACCGCAGGGTCGAACCCCTCGGGTGCCCACTCGCGCATTTGCTCGTGCTCTTCGTCGGTCGGATCGTTAAGTACACGGAGGAGTTCTTCGTAGCCAGGAGGTCCACCGACATCCTCGGGCGGGCACGCTCGTGCGCCATCGAGCACGACCGGATACTTTGTCTTCGGGTTGAGCGGTTCGATCGCCTCGACGACCACGTCGTGCTCCCACCCATCGCCGAAGTCGTAGTCCCAACGCAGCGAGGAGTGCTCTCGGGGCAACAGGTGGGTGACCTTAGTCGCCTCGTCGCTGATCAGGTGCGGGGCATCGTGATCGGTGTTGCCGAACAGCACGCCACCGACGTCGAACAGGTGCAGGTGCGTGCTTTCCCACCCCATCGCCTGCTCGAGCATCTTGGCGAACTTCGGAACCGGCATATCGGAGACGACAACGACGCGCCGCCACACCTCGGGCTCCACGTAGCGAAGCGACACCCGGAGGACGTGCACGGTCGGTCCGAAGGAGAAGCTCACGATGCCTCCTCGGCAATGTCCCGGGCAAGGTCGAGTTGTCCGGTGACGGCAGCAGTGATCAGAGCCTGCTTGTGTTGGCGCAGGAGCTCGATTTCTCTCGCAAGGCGCAGTTCAACTTCGGCTCTCGTCGCAGTCAGCGCGTCCAACCTTCGCGCGATCGACCGCTGTTCATCGAAGCTGGGAACAGGCACCCGTAGGTCGCCAATCACCTTTCGGTCGATGCCTCCGACAGCGGACTTCTCAGACTCGGCATCCAGGGGGAGCGAACCAAGAAGGTGTCGAACCCAGCTCGGCCATGCTCCTCTGAAGTCGGACACGTAAAGCGTGGTGTTGAGCGGCCAGTAGGGCTCGTCAATGAGGAACACCTCTCCGATGGTTCCGTATCGACCGGTAACGACGCCCGGGGGCTCACACGCCGCAACATCGTGTCGGCCGGAGATGCCCCCCGACGAAACAATGGGAATAAGTCCTGCCCTTCTCGCTTCATGCGGCAAGTCGTGGCCGCGCTGGAGGGCGACAAGAATCCCCAGCTTGGACACCCTCGAGGGTTCGGTGCATCCAGCTCCGGAAATCGGGTCGAGACCCCGCAGCACCCACTCCGCCCGAGCGGCGACAAAGCGTTCAGAAACGAGGACTCGCCGCTCAGTGATCAACGCTACCAAGGAGTCGATGCGGGCGGTCTCGGCGTCGAGGAAGTCGGCGATCAGTCGCTGAGTCGCGACGCTAGGAAGGGAGAACGTGAACTCCCTGAGCTTCTCCCAGCTAGTCCTCGGCATCTTCGCGCCGTCGGATGTGGAAACGGCCCACTCAACGAAAGGGTCGGACGCCACGAGGTAGCCCAACCAACGCGAGTCGACCGCGGGCGCCGGGCGCAGACAGAGCAGCTCTGTTGAAGCGTGGGCTGGAAAAGTCGCGCACCAACTCTTCCGAAGGTACGGGCGCAGCTTGCCGAACAACACGTCGCCCGTCTGGACCGAGGCCAAACCTGGATCGACACCTGACCGTGTCGGCAGATCGCCAGGGACTAGCCGTCCTGAGCCAGAGTCAATGTTCTCAAGAGCGAGCGACAGACGCTGTTCTTCCACACACTCGGTGACCAGGCGCACGGCCCGTTGAAGCTTCACCCCGTCACCTCCGCCAGCAATCGCTGGATCTCGGCCTCAAGCGCCTTGATTTCGGCGTCGATCTCAGCGAGCGGTCGCGGCGGCACGTACTTGTAGAAGTGTCGCGTCAGTGGAACCTCGTACGCGATCTTCGTCTTGTCGTGATCAGCCCACGCATCGGGCACGTACGGCAGCACCTCGGCTGTGACGTAGTCCTCAACCGCCGTCCGATACGGCAGCGTCGCTAAGCGCGCTGATGGATCGGCCTCGAAGACCAACGGCTCGGCCGGGAGTGGCACGTTCTCCCCGTCGCGCAGGTCGGGATCGGGTTCGGCGTTGCCCTTCTTGTCGGTGACCGGTGGAGCGTCGGGATCACGGACCGCGAGTGCGTCCCACAGCGCCTTCGTCTGCGGCGCCGTAAGCGAGCACTGCCTCGCGGTGGCATCGATGGTCTTGGCCGCGGCCTTGCGATCCGTCGAACTGAACCCAACTACAGACCGAAGCGCAGCGGCGACCGCTTCCGCGGAATCGTCACCGAGCTTGGCCAACCCCTTTGCCGCCCGCACCAACGCGATGGTCTCGTCGGTGATCTCCCACCGCAGCCGCAGCGGTCGCTCCACGGTGATGCGCAGGAACCCGAACGACTCGTTGGGCAGGATCTTCACACGCTCGCCCTCGGCAAACTCACCGTAGAGGCGAGTGATGGAAGCGATCTGATCCGTCGAGATCTCCTTACGCTTTTCGCCGAGGCTCTTGCGCATCTTCACGAACAGCTCGCGGGCGTCGACAAGTTGCACTTTGCCCCGCCGGTGCGGACTCTTGCGGTTCGTTACGATCCAGAAGTACGTGGAGATGCCGGTGTTGTAGAAGAGCTGATCGGGCAGCGCCACGACCGCTTCGAGCCAGTCGTTCTCGATGATCCAGCGGCGGATCTCCGACTCGCCCGACCCGGCCGCCCCGGTGAACAGCGGTGAGCCGTTGAACACGATCGCTAAGCGCGAACCACCCTGCTCGACCGGCTTCATCTTCGAGATCATGTGCTGCAGGAACAAGAAGCTGCCGTCGTTGATGCGGGGCAGGCCGGCACCG
>JANOYY010000053.1:0-18788 GCA_031429095.1 Acidimicrobiia bacterium
CAGATCGGCCGCCATACCGGCGCAGTCACCCACATTATCGCCCACGTTATCGGCGATAACGGCGGGGTTGCGGGGATCATCTTCGGGGATGCCCGCTTCGACCTTACCGACGAGGTCAGCGCCGACGTCGGCCGCCTTCGTGAAGATGCCACCGCCGACTCGAAGGAACAGCGCAAGGAGCGAGCCACCGAATCCGAAACCGACCAGGATCACCGAGCTGGAGTTCTGGAACACCCAGATGATGAGCGTCGCACCGAGCAAGCCGAGTCCGACGGTGAACATGCCGGCGACGCCGCCCGTTTTGAACGCTGCGTCGAGAGCCTTCGGCATCGCTCGCTCCTTGCTCAACGCTGCAGCAGCGGTGCGGACGTTGCCACGCGTGGCCAACGACATGCCGATGTAGCCGGTGAGTCCAGAAGCGACGCACCCAAGCAGGAAGGCAACGGTGCGTGCGATTCCCGCCGCGGCGAAGCCCAGCGCCTCAGTTCCGTCGGGCCTCTTTATCGCCGAGGAGGTGGCGAACACGACGACGGCGAGCGGCACGACGATCATGCCGATGGTCCGGAACTGGCGCTTCAGGTACGCGATCGCACCGTCGTGGATCTGCTTGGCGATCGCCTGCATCTTCGGCGAACCGGTGTCCATGGCGAGGACCTGTTTCTGCAGGAAGAAGCCCACGCCGATCGCAAGGAGCGCCGAGAGACCCGAAAGCAGTAGGACCAACTTTTCGCCACCTCCAAGGGTGAATTCCTGGTACCCCCCTTCGGCAGCGAGGATGGAGAGGTTCATGCTGTTTCTTCCTTTCGTTTGGTGGGGTCGCCACCGCGTTGAGATTTCGATGGGGCTTCTCGTGAGTCGCGGACATCGCGAGCTTCGAGGAACCGGTCTGCATTTCGTGCGTCCACCGGTTCGGTCTCGGCACGACCTGGATTTTCGACGGCAACGAGATTGCGCGCCTTCACGAA
Source organism: Acidimicrobiia bacterium (assembly GCA_031429095.1). Taxonomy (GTDB): domain Bacteria; phylum Actinomycetota; class Acidimicrobiia; order Acidimicrobiales; family JANYDT01; genus JANOYY01. The sequence goes on from JANOYY010000053.1 coordinate 966, forward strand.
AATGTTTTCGGCGAGGCGTTCACCGACGGTCCGGTCGCGGCCCTCGACTTTGACGACGATGGGTCCGTCGAACGGGTGTTTTTCGACGATTTCGATGGTCGCACCTGGGCGGATCCCGATCGAGTCAAGGAACTCGACGATCTCCGCCGCAGTGGAACCCGACAGGGCGACAACACCGGAATCGCCAACCCGGAGCTGGTCGAGCGACGGCACTTGTTGAATGCGATCGGTTTCAGCATCAGGAATCGGAAACCCGTGCGGGCACGTGGTTGGGCGGCCCAGCTTCTCGAAGAGCCGATCTTCGACTTCTTGTGGAAGGTCGGGCTCGAAGGCACCCGCCAAACGGTCGGCCTCATTCCATGCGTAGCCCAACATGTCGGACAGAAATCGCTCGACGATGCGGTGGCGGCGAATGGCGGCGACCGCGGCGTGGCGTCCTTCAACGGTCAGCTCGACGCCTCGGTAGGGGCGGTGATCGAGGAAACCGCGCTCGGCGAGACGCTTGACCGTGGCGGTTGCAGTTCCCGGTGAGATCCCGAGGTGCTCGGCCAACGCCCCGGTCTGGCCGTCGGAGCCACCCTTGGTGAGCCGGTAGACCGCCTTCAGCATTTCACGTTCAGACTTCGAGAGAGAGGAATCCATATCGGGCTTCCATCAAACTAAGGTTTTGGACCACCAAAATTCAAATCGTGGCTCGCAGATCCTGAATTCGGACCGCGGAAACACTTACGGAGTGTGGTTGAACATCGCGGGGAGTGATCAGTTCACGCGCCGGGTGTATCCCTGCCAGAACGGTTCGCGAAGATCCTTCTTCAGGACTTTGCCGCTCGGGTTGCGAGGTAAGACATCCGCGAAGTCGACCGACGTGGGGCACTTGTACCCCGCAAGCTGGGTCTTCGCGAACGAGATTATTTCCGGTGCCGTTGCGGACATTCCCGGTCGAAGGACCACGATTGCCTTGACTGACTCGCCCCACCGCTCGTGGGGAACACCGATGACCGCAACCTCGGCAATGGCGGCGAATGACGCAAGCGCGTTTTCTACCTCCGCGGGATAGACGTTCTCGCCGCCCGACACGATCATGTCTTTGACCCGGTCGGTGAGGAACAAGAATCCCTCGGTGTCGAGATAGCCCGCGTCGCCGGTGTGGAGCCATCCGCCGGACCCGATCGTCTTTTCCGTGTCCTCCGGCTTGTTCCAATACCCGAGCATGTTCTGCCGCGAACGCGTCCAGACCTCACCGACCGCGCCATCGGGACAGTCGGCGCCACTTTCCATATCAACAATGCGCACTTCAACCCACGGATACGGTCGACCGGCCGAACGCAGAAGATGCGCTCGCGGACCAGACGGATCGTGGTCCTTGGGGTCGAGTTGTGTGACCGCACCGGTCGTTTCCGTCATGCCGTAGACCTGCGCGAACGGGCACTTGAACGTTTTCATCGCGGCGAGAAGCGTTTCGTTCGTAATCGGCGCTGCTCCATAAGTGATGAGGCGCATCGAGCTGTAATCGCGATCGGCTGCGCCGGGAACCATTGAAAGGAACTGGAGCATCGCCGGGACGAACAGCGCGTTGGTGGTGCGGTACTGCACCATGAGATCAAGAACGACGTTGGGTACGAACTCGCGGACAATGATCGATTGGCCTCCGAAGTACATCCCGACCATGGCCCATCCGCACCCACCAATGTGAAAGAGCGGCATGGCAACTACGTTGATCGACGCCTGATCGAACGCCCAATACTTCGCGACCTCTTCGTACAGCGTGAACATATTGGAGTTCATCAGCATTACGCCTTTTGGAAGGCCCGTTGTGCCGCTGGTGTAGAGCTGCATCGAGACATCGGTGAATGCTGAGCCGATTCCCGGGTCCGTAGCGGAGGCGGAGCTCACGAAGTCCTCATAGGACTCCCACTTCGGGTGATCCCCGATGACCACGATCTTCGTGACCGTGGTCAACTCCGCCGCGATCTGCTCGATAACGGGGATGAAGTCGGGTCCCACGATCACCACCTTCGCCGTCGCGTCGTTGATCGTGTAAACGAGCTCCGGTGGCGCAAGACGCCAGTTCGCGGCGACCAGAACGGCGTTGATCTTGGCCACCCCGAAGGCCACCTCAAAATAGGTGGGCCCGTTCTTGTCGAGGAACACGACGCGTTCCTGGTTGCCGACGCCTGTCGCAGCAAGCGCGTTGGCGGCCATGCTTGATCTCTGATCAAGTTGCGCCCAGGTCGTGAGGTTGCCTTCGAACACCATTGCGGTGGCGTCTGGCGTCTCGGAGCCCCATCGACGGATGATGTCTGCGGTACAAAGAGGATTGGCGGCCATGGTTCCAAAGGTAACCCGCCCCTCGGCACCGTGCACATCTTCGCCGTCGAGACGCGAGTGCCTCCCCTCTGAGCTCCTCCACTAACGTGTCAGCCCATGTCGACCGCTACAAAGCACCCGTTCGCGACGAAAGATCGAGTAACCGCAGCCGTCGACCTACCGAGGGTGCCGGCCGGCACAGGTGGAAGCGTCATTCAGGTGCAGGGTCTGAGTTGGATCCGTTACTGGGTGTGGTTCGACAACGGCGAGCGGGTCGGCACGATTCACCGCGACAAGTTGATGTCGGCTGATGAGTGGGAGCGGCGCAACGACGCCCCATCGGAGGTCGTTGCCGTGGTCGCCGGCGCAACCGCCGCTGCAGCTGGCGCCGAGAGTGGAGGCTTCGCAAACGTAGGCCCAGTTCCGGGTCACCTGATCGAACGTTCCCGACTTGCCCGCGAGCGCTGGGCGGCCAAGAAGGGCTGAAATCCCCCCGTCGACTGTCCCAACGCTCAACTACGTCAGCTGATGTTCCGAAGATGGAGAGGATATGTGCGGAATTGTTGCCTACACCGGATCCAAACCAGCCCTCCCCGTCCTCCTCACTGGCCTTTCGCGGCTGGAGTATCGGGGATATGACTCAGCTGGTGTCGTGCTGCAGATGCCGGAGTCGGGTCTCTGGATGGAGAAACGCGCCGGCAAGCTGCAGGCGCTCATTGACGTCGTCGGGGAAGCGCCGGCCACGCCTGTAGCCGGCATCGGCCACACTCGCTGGGCCACCCACGGCAAGCCGGTCGACCACAACGCGCATCCGCATCTCGATCACACCGGCGATTTGTCGCTCGTGCACAACGGGATTATCGAGAACTACGTCGAGCTGAAGAATCGGATGATCGCCGATGGTCAGATCTTCACCAGCGAGACCGACACCGAGGTCCTCGCTCATCTTGTCGGCGAGGAGGTGCTCGCCCACCATGGCGACCTCGTCGGTGCGGTCCGCTCCGCATTGAAGAAGGTGGAGGGCAGCTTCGCTATTGCGGTACTCCACAAGAATCACCCCGATTTGATCGTCGGGGCACGCCGAGGTTCGCCATTGATCTGTGGACGTACGGATGACGCCGCCATGTTGGCCTCCGATATCCCCGCAATTCTCTCCGAGACACGTGAGATTTACGTCATTGATGACGACCACGTCGTGGAAGTCCGACCCGGGTCGATAACCGTTACGACGCTCGACGGCGTTGTCGTGACCCCGGAGGCCCGACACATCAGTTGGGATCTTGAGGCGGCCGAAAAAGGCGGCTTCGATGACTTCATGCTGAAGGAAATTCATGAGCAGCCAACGGCGATCGCCGAAACGCTCCGCGGACGCATTCTGCCCGACGGCCGGTTGCACCTCGACGACATGCGCTTGACCGCCGAGGAGCTCCGTCAGATCGATCGCGTTTCGATCGTCGGCTGCGGCACCAGCTTCTACGCCGGCCTTGTAGCAAAATACGCGATCGAACACTGGACCCGAATGCCATGTGAGGTCGACGTGGCGTCGGAGTTCCGCTACCGCGATCCCGTGCTCGGACCCAACACGCTGGTAATCGGGATATCACAGTCTGGCGAGTCACTCGACACGATGGAAGCCATTCGCTACGCCCGTTCGGCCACCAACAAGGCCAAGGTGTTGACCGTGTCGAACGTGGTCGATTCCTCCATGGCTCGCGAAGCCGATGCAGTGCTGTACACCCACGCTGGCCCCGAGATTGGCGTCGCCGCGACAAAGACTCACCTTGCGCAGATCGTGGCAATGCAGGTACTGGCGTTGTTCCTGGCGCAGACGCGAAGCACGCAGCATCCTGGAGAGATACGTGCGCTTATGGATATTCTTGACAGCTTGCCCGGCAAGGTCGAAGACGCCCTTAAGCACACCGACCACATTACGAAGTTGGCCTTGGAGTTTGCCGACAGCCGGGACTTCTTCTTCCTCGGACGCGGCGTCGGTTACCCGACTGCGCTCGAGGGTGCCTTGAAGCTCAAAGAGATCTCCTATGTGCGAGCCGAGGCCTACCCTGCCGGCGAGATGAAGCACGGGCCGATCGCACTGATCGAACCGGGCAGCGTTGTCATCGGGGTCGCGAATCGCGGCCGCCTGCAATCGAAGCTCTTGTCGAACATGCAGGAGATGCGGGCACGCGGCGCAACAATTGTGCTGGTGGCCAACGAAGGCGACGACGCCGCTGCTGAACAGGCCGACCACGTCATGTGGGTACCGGAGTTGCCGTCGAACGCCGAACTGTTCACGCCCGCCGTGAACGTCATTCCGCTGCAGATCTTCGCCTACGCGTTGGCACGAGCCAAGGGTTTCGATGTCGACAAGCCCCGCAACCTCGCCAAGACCGTCACCGTCGAGTAGCCCTCTGCCCCTGGTCGGCTTTCCCCACCGATTCGGCAAAGCTCTCGGCGAATTGCCCTGAAGTGTGAGAAAGTCTGGGTGGTGCGCGAAGGCAAGCCGAGGAGGCAGCCCATGCAGGTCACGACGACGCGAAGCGGAGATGAGGCCGTCGTAAGAATCGCGGGTGACATCGACACCGTCACCTCAGCGCAGCTCGAATCCGAACTCACGTCGTTGCTGAACGGGGGGGCACGCATGATGATTGTCGACGTTGAAGCGGTGTCGTTCTTGGGCAGCTGCGGACTGAGCGTCTTGATTGGTGCCCACCGAAGCGCCGATCAGTTCGAACTCCGCCGTGGTAACAGAATCGTCGATCGCCTGATCGAACTTACCGGACTCGGATTGCTCTACGGTGATGCCGACGCAACCTGACCGGTCCGGGCAGACCCCTGTCGCTGGTGGCCATTGAACCTTCGACCTCGACTGCTGCTGGTTGCTGCGGCCCTGATTTCGTCGCTCGTCGCCATGGGGGCTCTTGCCGCTCGCCTTGCCGCAGATCGCAACGACGAGGCCAACGCGCAACGCGAGCTGACCGTGTCGACACAGCAGGCACTGCGCCTCATATCGGCCTACGGGGACATGGAATCCGGACAGCGTGGGTTCATCATCACCGGAAGCGAGGTCTTTCTTGAGCCGTATCGTCGGGGCGAAGCCGACGTCACCGAGTTGCAAGCTTCGCTTTCTCAGCGTTCATCCGTTTTCGATACGCAGACTCGGGCAGCACTCGACAGCACTGTTTCCGCCGGCGACGCATGGCGCTCGCGAGCGGCGGCCGTAATCGAGATCCGGAGAAGCTCCGGGCAAGCAGCGGCTGAAGCAGCAGTGGCGACACAAATCGGCAAGAAGGGTTTCGACATCTTGCGCAAGGCTCTCGGTGGCCTCACCGACCGCCTGGTTGAGGCCCAACGTTTGTCAAACAAAGACCGGCAAGACCGATCCCAATATCTCAGGCTGCTGCTTATGGCCATTCCCGCGACAGTGGTGCTCTTCACGGCCCTAACGGCGCTCGCTCTCAGCCGATGGGTGGCCCGTCCGATGGATCGAATGCTCGTGGCGGTACGGCGGATTGCGGCCGGCGACCTGTCATCGAATGTCGAGGTCGGTGGCGCCGCCGATGTTGCGGAGGTAGGGGCCAGCATCGACGCCATGCGGTCCACAATGGCCGATCGCTTGGCGGAGGCGCAACGCCTTCGAGAGGTCGCTGACCGGGCTCGTGAAGCGATCGAACAGAGCGCCACGGTGACGTTGCAACTTCGCAGCGAACTGGCGAACGAGTTGGGTTCCTTTCCGGTTGGCTGGACGGCGGCGGCCAATCTTCTTCCGGCTGTCGGCTGGGTCGCTGGTGATTGCTACGACGTCACCCTGGTGTCACCGCATTTGCTCGGCATCATAGTGATCGACATTGCCGGGCATGGCGCACCGCAGGCGATCATGGCGTTGCGGTGCAAGGAGATCTTGCGCGCTGCCCTACGTATGCATATGGAACCGGGTGAGGCACTTGGTCTACTCTCCGAACAGGTTGGCGACCTCCTTCCGTCGTTTGTGACCGCCTTCGTGGCGATGGTCGACACCAGCACGGGTGTGTGCCGATACGCGAATGCCGGTCATCCCCCAGCGCTTCTCGCCGATCATGACAACACCGTGCGCCAACTTGATCCGACCGGTCCGTTGCTGGGTGTGTTCTCGAGTTCGTGGAAAACAGCGAACGCCCACATGGGCCCGGGCGCCAAGTTGGCCGTGTACACCGACGGGCTCACGGAGGCCCGCGACAATGCCGAAGTGTTCTACGGAACCGAACGGTTCGTCCAACTCGTTGTCACGCTACCCTGCGAGGTCGCCGAATCAGTGATCAGAACATGTTTCGACGACCTCCATGCGTTTCGACCTGCCCGTTTGAGCGACGACGTCACCGTCGTACTCGTGTGTAGGGAATGTGAACGGGTGTGAGGGCTGCTTGTGGCTGATCTCGAACTTCGCCTGTCCCCGAGGCACGACCAGAGTCGGGAACTACGCGACACGGTCCGCGCATGGTGTTCGAACGAGGGGTATCCCGAGTCGTACGTCGATGACGTGGTGTTGGTGGCCAGCGAATTGTTCAGCAATGCAGTTCGGGCGACCGTCTCCGATTCATGGATCGTGGCCGCCGTCGAGCGGCGCTTCGATAAGGCCCTCGTGCGTATGACGAACGAAGGGACGGGATTTGACCCAGACGAGTTGGTCGATCCAAACGTCAACATCGGCGGTGGACGGGGGATCTGGCTCGCCAAGGCGCTCGGGGAACTCGGCGTCACACACAGACGATCGTCACCGTAGTCCTTCATTAGGGGGTAGTCCTTCATTATGGGGTTCCGGACTCCTGCGTTCAGGGGTACCGGATCTGTGTCGCGACGCGAGAAAACATCGCAACTCATGTGCATCGATCGGTGTGCGATGCGTGGAAAGCTAACGGGGTGATCGTTGGAATAGGTGTCGATGCCGTTGATGTGGCGCGGATGCGTGAGGTGCTGAGTCGCACGCCATCGTTTCGAGTTCGTACGTTCACAGACGAAGAACGGGCGTACTGCGAGAAGATGAACGACCCAACGGAACGTTTCGCGGTCCGGTTCGCCGCGAAAGAAGCCGTCATGAAGGCTATGGGCCTGGGTCTGGGCTCCTTCGGCTTCTATGACTGCGAGACGGTGGTGGCCGAGTCAGGGGCTCCTTCGCTGGTCCTTCGCGGCCCGGCGCTCGAGCACGCCACGGCTCGCGGCATCACCGACTGGCACGTCACCCTTACGCACACTGCCATGACCGCAATCGCTATGGTTGTCGCCGAGAATCGATCCTTATGAACGCCGCAGCAAGCTCACGAGTCCTGTCCGTCGACGAGTTCCGCGCGCTCGACGCCTCCGCCGACGTGGGCATAGACGTGCTCATCGAGCGGGCGGGTTCGGTTGTCGCTCGGGTGGCGAAGACCATGCTGCGAGGAACATACGGGCGGCGAGTTGTTGTGCTTGCCGGTACTGGGAAGAACGGGGCCGACGGACGGGTCGCAGCAGCACAACTACGGGCCGAAGGCGTTGCGGTCACCGTGATTGACGTTGACAAACATTCGGCCGCGCCGACAAGCGTGGCGGACTGCGACCTTGTCATCGACGCCGTGTACGGCACGGGTTTTCACGGCAGTTACCGGGCTCCCGATGTCGGCGCAACACGCGTGTTGGCGGTCGACATTCCGTCCGGCGTCGATGCCACCACCGGTTGGGTGTCGTCGGAATCACGGGTTCTCGCCGCCACGACAACGGTCACGTTCGCGGCATGGAAGGCCGGCCTCCTCTTTGGAGAAGGAGCCCAGCTTGCCGGCCACGTCCTCGTTGCCGACATCGGATTGCGCTTACCCTCCCCGGATCTGACATCAGCACCCGGCATCCACGTGTTAAGCGAACATCACGTTCGACAGAGGCTGTCCAGAGTTTTGGACCGACGCGCCGGGCTGCACAAGTGGAGCGCCGCGGTCGGCGTCATCGGTGGTTCGGACCACATGTCCGGCGCGCCGCAACTTGTGACGCTCGGTGCATTGAGATCGGGATCGGGGATGGTGCGCGTCGCATCACCGGGCGCCAACGCGCAGTTGCTCGTTGAAGCAGTTGGGTTCTCGATTCCTGCGGCTCATTGGACGGCGGCCGCACTCGATGGAACGGCAAAGTGCCATGCCATGGTCGTCGGCCCTGGTCTTGGCCGCACTCGACCGGTGCTTTCCAGCATCCGCTCGTTCACGCTCCGGTGCCCGCAGCCATTGGTCATCGATGCCGACGCTTTCGCAGCCTTTGGCGAGGACCTCGATGATGACCGATCGGCTCTCGAGGTTCAGCGTGAGTCGACGAGCGCCGGACTGCGGGCGGTACAAGATGCAGTTGCGCGTCGGCAGGGAAAGCCGATCGCCCCCCCGAACATCAGCACGCAGGTCACTGCAGGCGCTGCGCTGCTCGCCAGTCGGCGTCCCGGGTCGACGGTGTTGACTCCACACGACGGCGAGTACGAACTCCTCGTCGGGCGCCGCCCAGGACCTGATCGAATTGCTGCGGCCCGACACCTTGCGTCTTCGAGCGGGTGCGTGGTGCTCCTCAAAGGGGCGACCACCGTCGTTGCCGACCCGATCGGTCGGGTTGAGATCGTGTCGGTCGGTGACGATCGTCTGGCGACCGCCGGTGCTGGCGACGTGCTTTCCGGCATCGTTGCTTCATTGCTCGCACAGGGGCTCGGCTCGTTCGACGCCGCGGCGTGCGGAGCCTTCGTGCACGGCTTGGCTGCGACCGGCGGGACTCGAATTGGTTTCATCGCCACCGACTTGCCAATGTTGGTAGCACGGCTGTTGTCGGGTTGGTCTTCCCCCACCGGCCAGCCAAAATGATACGTGCACGTGGTTATTCACCGGACGACCTTCCGTTGCTCCGGCCAACGGTAGCGATAATCGATGCGACCGTGATCACCGACAACGTCGAGCGACTCCGGGCCCACGTGGCTCCTTCCATGTGCTGTGCCGTGGTGAAGGCCGACGGGTATGGTCATGGAGCCGTTACCTCGGCCCGCGCGGCGATTCGAGGCGGAGCAACGTGGCTGGCTGTTGCGCTCGTTGAAGAAGGCATCGAGTTGCGCCAGGCCGGAATCTCCGCACCGATCCTTGTGCTCTCGGAGTTTCCGTCAGGTGCGGCCCCTCTCGTGGTGCAGCATCGACTGACCCCAACGGTCTACTCCACAGAGCGAATCGACGAGGTCGCGTCGGCCGCGGCAGCCGTTGGCCAACGGTGTCGCGTCCACCTGAAGGTCGATACCGGCATGCGACGTGTGGGCTGCACACCGGCCGAGGCCGTCGCGCTCGCCCGGGCCATCGCTGCGTCACCGTCACTCCAGCTAGGGGGCACGTTTACGCACTTCGCCGTTTCCGACGAAGCGGAGAACGGATTCACCGCGCAGCAAACGGCTCGGTTTCTCGACGTCGTCGCGAATTTGCGGGCCGCCGGGGTCGATCCGGGAGTCGTGCATGCGTCGAACTCAGGGGGGGGAATCGTGCACAATTCGGCCACGCCGAGCCCATCGCTCGACATGGTTCGTTTTGGCATTGCGATCTATGGCCATACTCCCGACAGCTCAGTTATTACGTCCACATATGGTGTCGATCTGCAGGAGGCGTTGACCCTGCGTTCGGAGGTGAGCCACGTGAAGGTCGTGTCGAAGGGTGAGGCCGTTTCATACGGCCATACGTGGAGCGCCCCGTCTGATCGGGTGATCGCCACTGTTCCCATTGGGTATGCCGACGGCATGCCCCGCCGACTCGGCGGCGCGGAAGCCGATGTGTTGATCGGCGGCCGTCGATGCCGGATTGTGGGTCGGGTCACGATGGATCAGATCCTTATAGATGCTGGGCCTATCGAGACGTCGATTGCCCGCGGCGACGACGTGATCCTGATCGGTCGACAGGGTGACGAATCGATCACCGCGTGGGAATGGGCCACGAAGTGCTCAACCCTTGCCTATGAAATCACGTGTGGGATCTCGAAACGGGTGCCCCGTATCGTGCTCGGGGCGGCGTCCTAACCTGTGGCGTTTCCAAAAGCGCTCTTGGCCCGGGCACGCAAGGTCGCAACGGTCACCGAGACCGGGGAGTTCGCCTGCCCGGCTTGCAGTCTGGACCGGGAATACGAACTGGTCGTCACCTACGAATCGTATGGGTTCCTCGATCGTTTCCTTCCTGGATCACGCGGCGACGTTGTCGAGATACTCGTCTCATGCAAAACGTGCGGGCGTCGGTTTCCGAACGAACTTCGCGATCGCACGCTGTTTCGTGATCGAGAGGCGGAGCGTGAGATCGTCAAACGGCTCCAGCAGAACCTGGCGTCGCCTCCGAATCCGGAGTCGGGGTCAGATGCTCCGCCGAATCCGGCGGACTGAACCGAGGCCCGTCACGCCACGGACTCTTCCAGCTTTTTCGTTGGCGAGCCCACCAACCCAATGTGAGCGCCAGCGCGACAAGTCCGAAGCCGGCGAAGATATCGACGACGTAGTGCTCGCCTGAGTACACAAGTGCGAAACCCATGCCCAACGGGTACAACACGAGGAGTGGCCATACAATCGGGCGCAGGCGTCGATGCACAAATCGCCATGCGAAGGCGGATACCAGCATGGCGTTGGCTGCGTGGAGCGATGGTATAGCCGCATATGGATTGAAGGTCTGCCCGCCCTTGCGAATCGCCTTCGACGCAAACGACAGTCCAACTTCGCTCCACCCATCGTTGGCCAACCCGCGGGGGAAACGATCGATAAGACCTTCACACGCTGCATACCACGGTGGCGCGGTCGGCGCTACTGCGAACACTGCACACGCAAGCGCACTTACGAACACGAACGTCGCGGCGTACCAACGCCAAAGGCGTTGTCCTTTGCGCCAAAAGTACCCGGCGGCAAGGTAGGGCACGACGAAGTGACTCGTGTAGACCACCGAGACGGCGACGTCGTACCAACGCACCGCACTCGACGGCCGAAAGAATCGGCCGTCGTTGCATCCCGTCATGTTCCCTCGAAGGGTTTCGAGATCGGCGACGAGCCACTCCTGGAGACGTTCGGTCCACAGTCGCCCGCCACCGAGCAACCGGTCAAGGTCGACCTGCGGCGTCACTGAAAGCTCGAATCCTGCCTTTCGCTCGTAGAGCCAGTAACCGGCGCCGCGAGCGAAGTCATAGAGGTATAGGGCCACCAGGAAGGGCGCCCAGCTCAGAAGGACGACGACCACCTCGCGCCTTGTTCGGCCGAGCGTCGACATCATGGCAAGCCCCACGAGCCACCCGATGATGATCTCTCTATCGACAGGAATACCGGTTTCAATGAGCACGAGCGCCGTGGCAACGAGGTAGGAAATATTTGCGATGCCGCGAACGACTCGCCACTTGTCACGACCGGGGTTGACCCAAAGGTGCTTTGGGATGTGAGAATCTCTCAGGGTCATGTCCGTCCGCCTTCGAGCCACGAGCCTTGATGCTACGAGAGTGTTGGCATCGACGATTGCGAAGTTTCTCAGCCCAGGAGATGTGCTGTTGCTCGATGGCGACTTGGGCGCCGGGAAAACGGCGTTCACCCAGTTCCTTGCCCAGGCTCTCGGGATCACCGACCCCGTCACCAGCCCGACCTTTGCGATCATGAACCAGTACGACTGCGGTCCGGACTCGCCAGTACCGGTGCTCGCCCACCTCGACGTCTACCGGTTGGGCGACGCGGAAGCGGTCGATCAGCTTGGTCTGTTCGAACTGCTTGACGAGGGCGCAGTCGCGGTCATCGAGTGGGGCTCGATCGTCGCCGAAGTATTCCGGCACGCCCTGCGCATCGAATTCACCGCAATAGCGGAGGACACGCGCGAGATCGCGCTGTCCACGCCGAGTCCGTACTGGATCGAGCGCCTGGAAGGGATTGCGTTGACGACGGGGCTGGCGTCATGTTGAGCCTCTGTATCGAGACCGCTTCAGCCGCAGTTGGCGTGGCACTCGGCGATGACACCGGAGTGCTTGATGTGATCGAAGTGTTGGAGGGGCGACGTCACGCCGAAACGGTGATTCCCGCAGCCGACCTGTTGCTTCGACGGCACGGCTCCACGCCCCGTGACCTCACCCATATCGGCGTCGACATCGGCCCGGGCTTGTTCACGGGGCTCCGAGTTGGCCTCGGCACAGCGAAAGCGCTGGCGCTGTCGGGCCAGCGGACGGTGCTCGGCTGCTCAAGTCTGGAGTTGCTGGCCTGGGAGTCGGTTGTCCGCGGCGATGTCAGCGAAGGCGCAGAACTGGTTTGTGTGATCGACGCACGCCGAGAGGAGCTCTATGCGGCCCGTTTCGCGATTCGCAAGGGCGAACCTCACGTGGTTGTGGATTCATTCGCTGGTTCATATGCAGACGTAGTAACGCGATGTGGCATTAAGCCCGGTGATCTCGTTGCTGGCGACGCTCACTTACTGGGCGGCGTTCTTCCTCGGGTCAGTGCCGGGTCAGTGACGAGGCCGATGGCTTCAACGCTCGCCCAAGTCGTTGCTCGAGAGGCTGCCCGGCGGTCGACCCGGTTCGCTTCCACGATCGACGCGGTTGATGCGTTGGAAGTGCTATACCTTCGGGCAGCCGACGCCGATGTCAAAGCGCCGAGCACGCGAAACATGTTCGCGGCGAAGTCGTCATGAATTGTTCACCTGTGACGATCCGCCAGATGGCGCCTGATGATCTTGGCCAGGTTCTTCCGATCGAGCAGGCATCGTCGTCGCAACCGTGGACGGTGGGCATGTTTCGTGACGAGCTTTTTCATGACGCTCGCGCCTACGTGGTTGCAGAGCACGAACAGGTGATCGTTGGGTTTGGCGGTCTCATGGTGGCGCTTGACGAAGGCCATATTACTAACATTGCCGTGGCACCCGCGGCGCGGCGTGGCGGACTTGCGACACGATTGCTGTTGCACCTGACGCGCACAGCAATCGCCCGGTCGGTGCGGGCAATGACTCTGGAGGTCCGCGTCTCGAACACACCAGCGCGCGAGTTGTATGTACGCTTTGGATATGTTCCGGCTGGCGTACGGCCGAAGTACTACGCCGACAACAACGAAGATGCATTGATCTATTGGGCTCACGACATCGATACCGCAGCGTACGGCTTGCGACTGGCCGCGCTCACGGAGCGCCTCGACGCGCCGGTCGCTGGAGAGAACGCATGAGGGTGCTGGGTATCGAGTCCTCATGTGATGAAACCGCCGCCGCGGTTGTCGTCGACGGCGTGCACGTGGAGTCGTCGATCGTGTCGAGTCAGATCGATCTTCATATTCCCTATGGCGGAGTCGTCCCCGAAATTGCCGGACGCGCGCATATTCAGCGCATCAATCCCGTCGTGCGTGAGGCGCTGGCCGTTTCCGGACTTCCGTCCGACGGTGGCGGTATTGATGCGGTTGCCTGCACGGTCGGACCGGGGCTCATCGGAGCATTACTGGTAGGTGTCAGCCATGCGAAAGCGCTCGCCTGGTCGTGGGGCGTGCCCTTCCTCCCGGTCAACCATTTGGAGGCGCACCTGTATTCACCTTTCCTCGAAGGGGTAAGGCTGGAGTTTCCACTCATCACCCTCCTGGTGTCAGGCGGGCACACCGTGCTCCTGCTGTTGACGTCGCCCACCGACTACCAGGTGCTCGGCGGCACGATTGACGACGCCGCTGGTGAGGCATACGACAAGGTGGCTCGGTTTCTCGAACTCGGCTATCCCGGCGGGCCGGCTATTGATCGTCTGGCGCCGAGCGGCGACGCGTCGCTCGTCGCGTTTCCTCGTGGCATGCGTGGTGAGGGTTTCGACTTCTCGTTCAGCGGTCTCAAGACCTCGGTCGTCAACTATGTGCGAACGCATCCCGATGTGTCGACGGCCGACGTCGCGGCGTGTTTCCAGCATGCCGTGGTCGACGTGTTGGTCGAGAAGACAATCCGAGCCGCGCTCGTTCATCGTGCGACAGGTGTTTGCATCGGCGGTGGCGTCGCCGCAAACTCCGCGCTCCGTGCCACCCTCGCTGCGGCGGCGAGCGTTCGCGGGCTCACCTGCTTCGTGCCGTCACGAAGTATGTGTACAGACAATGCCGCCATGGTGGCGGCGGCCGCATGGTGGCGGCGCGACGTCGTCGGCCCCGCCCCACTCGACATCGGCGCCAACCCCGCCCTGCGTCTCCACGGCTACGGCATCCAAAAGGGCCGCATCAAGCGCTAGGTGGCGCCTCAACTCCAACTCCCGTCCCGGCCCCCGCCACGCGACCAACTCGAGCGGTCAACGCGACCAACTCCCGCTCCCGCCACGCGACCAACTCCCGCTCCCGGCTCCGCCACGCGACCAACTCCCGCTCCCGCCACGCGACCAACTCGAGCGGTCAACGCGACCAACTCGCCATAATCAGCACCGGTCCGGCGCCCAAATGGCCGAGTTGGTCGCGAACAAGCGGCGAGTTGGTCGCGAATTTTGCACGCCGCATGAACAGCCACATCACGAACGCGCGACACCACTAGTTCACCGCGGTGCCGAAGATCTTGCCGATGCCGAAGGTGACGCCGGAGACGATCACGACGATGGCGAGTTGGCGCGCCGCCCCCTTCGCGACGTTCGTACCCGCCGACCGAGCAACGGTGGCTCCGACGACGAGGCCGGCGATTCCGGTGAGCGTCGATGACCAAACGATGGCCGACGTCTCCGAGGTGAAGAACCAAGGAAGCAGCGGCACAAGAGCACCGATAGCGAAGAGGAGCAGAGATGTGGCGGCCGCAGTCACGGGCGAACCGAGTTCGTCGGGGTCGACGCCGAACACGGTCCGAGCGGTGAAGTCCATGAACGCTGGTTCGTCGAGAGGAAGCTCCGTGCTCAGTCGCTGCGCGTCTCGACGTGGAAACCCGGCCTCGTCGAGGCGATCGACCAACTCGTCGAGCACCACCTTGGGGTTCCGAGACAACAAGCTCCGAATCTCAAGGAGGACCCCACCGTATAACTCCACCTGGCTTCGCACCGAGACCCACTCTCCCGCCGCCATCGAAAACGCACCGGCGATGAGACTGGCAGACCCCGCCAGGCGAACGCTGCCCTGGGACGCCGACGCGCCGGCGACGCCGAGGATGAGACAGAGATTCGAGATGAGCCCGTCGTTGACTGCAAGCACCGCAGCCCGGGCCGCTCCGCGCGACACCTGCCCCACCTTGCGTTTGAGGGCCTTGGCATCGTCGGCACCGTTGGCCGGGCGCGCCGCGGCCGGAACGGTATAGGGCCGAGGCGCCATTGGAACTAGACCGCTTCCCCGAACGCGTCGCACCCGTCGTTGTCACAAACGAACCCGGAGTCGATGACGTTGGAGCGGTGCGCAGGAAGCGCAGTGACGCCGCAGTAGGGGCAGATGGGAGCGCGGTTCACGCCAGGGTCGTCGTTCACGACGTCCATCCTGCCCTGAAAAAGGGTTCTGGCACTCTCGGGTGGAGATTGCTAACGGAGGGCCCAAGACCAGGTAAGCTGGCACTCATCACTGTCGAGTGCTAACCAGCGTTCGACGGACCCAACGCACATCCCGTACGGAGGACATGTAATGAATGTTAAGCCCCTCGAAGACCGCATTGTCGTCGAGCCCAGCGAAGCCGAAACCACCACGGTTTCTGGTCTCGTCATCCCCGACACCGCGAAAGAGAAGCCCCAACAGGGCAAGGTTCTCGCCGTCGGACCCGGTCGCACGACCGACGATGGCAAGGTTGTGCCGATGGCAGTCAAAGTCGGCGACACCGTGTTGTACTCCAAATACGGCGGCACCGAAGTAACGATCGGTGGCAAGGATCTGTTGATCCTCGCAGGCCGTGACGTGCTCGCTGTCATCGACAAGAAGTGAGTCGGTAGAACATGGCAAAGATTCTCAAGTTTGACGAGGCCGCACGCCGCGGTCTCGAAGCTGGCGTAAACAAGCTGGCTGACACTGTGAAGGTGACGCTCGGACCAAAAGGTCGCAACGTCGTCATCGAAAAGAAGTTCGGTGCACCTACGATCACCAACGACGGCGTCACCATCGCCAAGGAGATCGAGCTCGAAGATCACTTCGAGAACATGGGCGCCCAGCTCGTCAAAGAAGTAGCGACCAAGACCAACGACGTGGCCGGCGACGGCACCACCACAGCCACGGTGCTGGCACAGGCCATGGTGAAGGAAGGTCTTCGTAACGTTGCCGCGGGCGCGAACCCGATGGGCCTCAAGAAGGGTATCGACAAGGCAGTTGCTGCCGCCGTCGAAGCCATCAAGAAGCTCTCGAAGACCGTTGATGGCAAGGAAGAAATCGCTCAGGTCGCTACGATCTCGGCTGCTGACTCCACCATCGGCGACACCATCGCAAGCGCAATCGACAAGGTCGGCAAAGACGGCGTCGTTACGGTCGAAGAGTCCAACACGTTCGGCATGGAGCTCGAGTTCACCGAAGGCATGCAGTTCGACAAGGGTTACCTCTCGCCGTACTTCGTGACTGACCAGGAACGTCAGGAATCGGTTCTTGCCGATCCCTATATCCTGTTCATGAACTCCAAGATCAGCTCGGTCCATGACATGTTGCCGGTCCTCGAAAAGGTCATGCAGTCAGGTAAGCAACTGTTGATCGTCGCAGAAGACGTCGATGGCGAAGCACTGGCCACCCTCGTGGTGAACAAGATCCGTGGCACGTTCACCTCGGTTGCTGTCAAGGCGCCCGGTTTCGGCGAGCGTCGTAAGGCAATGCTTCAGGACATGGCCATCCTCACTGGTGGCACCGTTATCAGTGAAGAAATCGGCCTCAAGCTCGACTCTGTAACGCTCGACCTTCTCGGTCGTGCGAAGAAGGTCATCATCTCCAAGGACAACACGACCATCGTCGACGGTGCAGGCACCGCCAGCGAAGTCAAGGGCCGTGTTGCTCAGTTGAAGCGTGAGATCGAAGACACCGATTCGGATTGGGATCGCGAGAAGCTCCAGGAGCGTCTGGCGAAACTGGCCGGCGGCGTTGCCGTTGTCAAGGTGGGCGCTGCGACTGAGGTTGAACTCAAGGAGAAGAAGCACCGTATCGAAGACGCCCTCTCGGCGACTCGTGCGGCGATCGAGGAGGGCGTTGTCCCCGGCGGCGGAACAGCACTCATCCGTGCCCGTTCGGCCATCGACAAGCTTGAACTCTCGGGCGATGAAGCAACAGGTGCCGCACTTGTGCGCAAGGCACTCGAGGCTCCCCTCTACTGGATCGCAACGAACGCCGGTATGGAAGGCTCCGTCGTTGTGCAGCAGGTCGAGAAGGAAAAGGGCAACAAGGGTATGAACGCAGCGACTGGTGAGATCGTTGATCTCGTGAAGGCTGGCGTTATCGATCCGGCCAAGGTGACCCGTTCGGCTCTGCAGAACGCAGCGTCGATCGCGGCTCTGCTCCTCACCACCGAAGCGCTCGTTGCCGACAAGCCGGAGCCTGCTGGCGCCGGTGGCGGCGGCGGTATGCCCGGTGGTATGGGCGGTATGGGTGGCATGGGCGGCATGATGTAAGGATTGCAAGAGCGGCCGTTGACCGGGGTCCCC
>JANOYY010000054.1:0-55402 GCA_031429095.1 Acidimicrobiia bacterium
CGCGAACCAACGGCAAGTTGGAGTTGGACGCAAACCACCTGCAAGTTGGTCGCGAACCACCAGCAAGTTGGTCGCGAACCACCAGCAAGTTGGTCGCGAACCACCAGCAAGTTGGTCGCGAACCACCAGCAAGTTGGTCGCGAACCACCGGCAAGTTGGTCGCGAACCACCAGCAAGTTGGAGTTGGACGCAAACCACCGGCAAGTTGGCCGGTGGGTCGGCGTTCATCGGGCAAGCTGTCCGGTATGAGTTCGACGACGTCACCTTCAGGTACCTCGGGGCCGCACGGCCCGCTGCACGGCGTGCGGGTTCTCGATCTCACGTCGGTGCTCATGGGTCCGCTGGCGACGCAAATTCTCGGTGACCTCGGTGCTGACGTCATCTGCATCGAGGACGCCAAGGGCGACACCAACCGATCGATGGGACTCGGTCCGCACCGCCAATTGTCGGGCGTGTCGCTCAACCTGCTGCGCAACAAGCGAAACATCTGTCTCGACATGAAGACGCCGGGGGGGATCGACGCTGCACTGCGAATTGCCGCCACTTGCGACGTAGTGGTGACGAACCTGCGTCCGGCGCCCCTCGCCCGGCTCGGATTCACTTACGACGATGTGCGCAAGGTCCGACCCGATGTCGTGTTCTGCCAAGCGCACGGTTGGCCTTCGGACTCCGAGAAGGCAAACCGTCCCGCCTACGACGACATCGTGCAGTCGGCAACGGGAATCGCCGACGCGCACATGATCTCAACGGGCGACGCTCGCATCTCACCGACTCTTATCGCCGATAAAGTCAGTGGGCTTACGATTGCCTATTCGATCATCGCGGCGCTTTTTCATCGCGAGCGGAGCGGCGAAGGGCAGTTCATCGAGGTGGCAATGACCGAGGCCATGTCGGCGTGGGTGCTCTCCGAGCATGGGGCGGCGGCCATCCCGGTCCCAGCCCTCGGACCAGCCGGGTACTCCCGGGTGCTTGCACCCAATCGGCGGCCGCAACCCACTGCCGACGGTCACTTTGCAATCCTGCCGTACTCGTTTGAGCATTACCGGCACGTGTTCACCGAAGGAGGAGCGGCGCACCTGCTTGATGACGAGCGGATGCAAACCGAGAGAAGCCGAATCCTCAATGGCAACTGGCTCTACCAAGAGGTCGCCAAGATCCTGCAGACGAAAGACACCGCCTTCTGGGAGGAGTTCTGCGAACGGCATTCGATTCCGTCGTCTCGCGTGGTGACGCTCCAGGAGATGGTCGACGAGCTCCCAATTGCAGAGCACCAAATCACCGGCCAGTATCGCCAGATCCCCAGTGCATCACGTTTTTCGAAGACTCCCACGTCCGTGCGCAGAGACGCCCCACTCATCGGACAGCACAACCACGAGGTATTGGCAGAAGCCGGGTTCACCGACCTTGAAATCGAAGCACTCATTCACTCAAAAGCACTCAAAACACCCGGGACCTAGGTATTAGGTTGGCAGCGATGTCACAATCAGCCAACCTCGAGACGAAACCAGCCACGCCGTACACGGTACGTGTACTTACTGCTTCGGCTGACGGGCTCGACGGGCTCGACGAATCTGATTTCGAACGCGCCGCCCGCGGGCTTCTCGCCACGCATCCAACCGGAGTGATCGACGGCCCCCGCGGACCGGCCTGGGACATCAATCGCTACTCCTTCATCACCCCAGGCGCACCCCCGCCCGACACCGTTCACCCGAGTCTGTGGCGTCAGGCCCAACTCAACAACATCCACGGTCTGTTCGAGGTGGCACCGAACGTGTGGCAGGCGCGCGGCTACGACATCTCCAACATCACCTTCATCGCCGGTACTACCGGCTGGATCGTGATCGATCCTCTTACCTCAGAACCCACCGCAGCCGCATGCCTACAGTTGGCGAACGCCCAACTCGGGGAACGCCCGGTCACCGCGGTGATCTACACGCACTCGCACACCGACCATTTCGGTGGAGTACTCGGTGTTACCAGCCACGGGGCAGTCGCCTCGGGCGCATGTCGTGTCATTGCCCCCGAAGGTTTCATGCTGGCTACCGTTTCGGAAAACGCGATCGGCGGTCCGGCGATGCTTCGTAGAACCGCATATCAATTTGGTGGGACGCTTCCCGTCGGGCCACGCGGCCACGTCGACTGTGGTCTCGGCAAAGCAATTCCGGTCGGCGGGCAGATCGGCCTGATTGCGCCGACCGAAGACATCACCCACACGGGCCAGGAACTCACGATCGATGGTGTTCGGATCGTGTTTCAGCTCACTCCCGAGACGGAAGCACCCGCCGAGATGAACTTTTACTTCCCGGACTTTCGTTGGCTCTGCATGGCCGAGAACTGTTCACACAACATGCACAACCTGGTGCCGATTCGCGGCGCGCAGGTTCGCGATGCCCTGGCATGGTCCAAGTACATCGCCGAAGCAGTCGTTCTGTTCGCCGATAAGACCGACGTGTTGTTCAACTCACACCACTGGCCACGGTGGGGCACTGATGATGTGCGCGCATATCTTCTCCTGCAACGCGATCTGTACCGTTGGATTCATGACCAAACGATGCGGCTCGCCAACAAAGGTTTCACCCCCAACGAGATCGCCGACGAGTTGATCCTCCCCCCGGAGTTCACCGGGCACGGCCACACCCGTGGCTATTACGGAAGCCTCGTTCACAACGTGAAGGCCGTGTACCAGCGCTACCTCAGTTGGTACGATGCCAACCCGGCGCACCTCAACCCACACCAGCCAACCGAAGCCGGCCGTCGTTACGTCGAGTTCATGGGTGGTGCCGACGCACTGCTGGAAAAGGCGCGCGCATCGTTCGATGCCGGAGACTATCGCTGGGTCGCCGAGGTCGTGAACCACCTCGTGTTTGCTGACCCGACGAACGTCGCAGCTCGTGCCCTCCAGGCCGACGCGCTTGAGCAACTCGGCTATCTGTGCGAATCGGCGACCTTTCGCAATGCCTATCTCACGGGTGCACAGGAGCTCCGCGTCGGCCGTCCGCGAGCGTCGAAGACTCGCGGACAGGGTCTGGCCCAGGCATTGAGCGTGGAGCTGATGTTCGATGTGCTGGCGATTCGATTGAAGGCCGAGGAAGTAGCCGGGAGCGCCGTTCAGACGAACTGGCATTTCACCGACGTCGACGAGCGTTGGGTGCTCGAACTGTCGAACCGTGGCCTGCACGCCACACCAAACGCTCGTGATCAGCGAGCCGACGTCGAAGTAACCACCACACAAGCGACGCTGCGGTCTGTCTTCGGCGGTACGGTCTCCATTGACGATGCGATCGCCGACGGTTCGATCTCGGTCGACGGCCATCGTGAATCGCTCATGTCGATCTTCGATCACCTCGACACGTTCACAACCGGTTTTGCCATCGTCGAACCGTAAGCTTGCCCACGAGAAAACCGAAGGAGTAGCTGTGGAACCCACCTATAACGTTGTCTGGCCGAAATCCCCCCTTGGGGTCCAGCGTCGCAGCCGGGCACCGCGCCTCGACACGCTCGCCAACAAACGAATCGGATTCGTCTGGGACTATCTGTTCCGCGGTGAGGAGATCTTTCCAGCGATCGAGAAGGAACTTCGCCGCCGATATGAGGGTCTCGAAGTCGTGAGCTACGACGCCTTCGGTAATATCCACGGACCTGATGAGCATGCGTTGGTGGCGGCGCTTCCGGCCGCCTTCGCCAGGTATCGCATCGACGCAGTGGTGTCGGGAAACGGTTGTTGAGGCAGCTGTACGCCCGCCGTGATGCGGGCCTCGGTCGCTGCCGAAGCTGCGGGAATTCCCACCGTTTCGTTGGTATGCGAGGGCTTTGAGCGACAGGCCCTCGCTACCGGACGTGGGCTCGGCTTCGACGCACTGGCGCTCGCCGTTCTGCGAGGCCATGTCGACTCCCAGTCCTACGACGAGATGGTAAGCGCGCTTCTTCGCTCGACCGTTGACCAGATCGTTGCGGGCCTTAGCGACGACGACGACGTCGAAGAGGTGCCGACCGGGGCGAGCGAACCGTCAGCACTCGACGTCGCAGTGAGCGGTTCGATCGACGACATCAACCGCGTGTTCCGCGACCGGGGCTGGTCCGATGGCCTGCCAATCGTGCCGCCGACCCACGAACGGGTGGAGGCTTTCGTTCTTCCTTCGGGGCATGACCCGTGGCGGATCATTGGTCCGGCTCGACCTTCAGGCCGCGACATCACCGTATGGTCCGTGGCCGTCAACGGCGTCATGGCGGGTTGTCGTCCCGAGGATCTCCCCGTCCTGTTGGCGATTGCAGAGGTTTTGGCCGACCCGCACTACGGCGTCGAACACTCGGGCAACACAACGGGCGCCGACGCGATCATCGTCCTCAACGGGTCGGTCATCAGCGATCTTGGATTCAACCACGGACCCGGTGCGCTGCGCGACGGATCGCCAGCGAACACGACCGTTGCACGTTGGTTGCGTCTCTACCTACGCAACGTCTGCGGCTTCACCGTCGAGGAGCACGACAAGGCAACGTTTGGGAACAGCTCGAAGGTCGTGCTTGCCGAAGACGAAGCCGCGCTCGCCGAGATCGGTTGGTCACCGTTGTGTGGTGACTTCGCCATAGCGCCCGGCGACGACGCCGTGACCATGGCGCGAATGAACAGTGGGCTCATCATCGGCAGCGTCTTCGGATCGACCCCCGCAGAAATTGTCCCGTATCTGGCCGACGGTCTGGCCAGAGTTACCGGGTGGGATCTCACCCACGTGTACGGCCTCGGACAGGGTCACTACCGACCGCTCCTTGTCATTTCGCCGATCATCGCCCGTGTCTTCGGGCGCGCCGGATGGTCGAAGGATGATGTTCGCAACGCCCTGTTCGAGCACGCACGGATTCCAGCGTGGAAGTTCGAGAAACTCATCGGCGAATGGTCGAACCTTACGACCGGGCGTCGCACCCTTTTCGAACTCGCCGGTGATGGCCTCGTGCCTCCTGCGTTCGCCGAATCAAGCGATCCGAATCGATTGGTACCGATCGTGACGTCACCCGACAAGTTCGTGATCGCGGTCGCCGGAGACCCCAACCGCATGAACGCATACGTGATGAGCCACGACGGCCCGCACGGCGACTGGACCAGCAAACGGATCGATCGATCGTTCTCCAACGATCTCGTGTGCCGCGTTGGTGATCAAGTCTCCGATGGCTGAACCAGCGATCGGTCCCACGTGGTCGGAGTGTCAGAAGAGATAACCACGCGTCTGTCTAACGGTCGCGGTTCTTGCTTCGCGCCGAATCGGTTGCCTCGTCGAAGATCGAGGGGCTCGAGGCGGAACCGCGACGGCTGCTCGACGCAGAGGTCGTGCTCGCCCAGGGCGGAGACGCTGGCGATCGAGTCGCGGTCGAGGTGCTCGCCAACGTCGCGGCCATGGAGGCCGCGGTCGAGCTCGGCTCGTCGACCGCAACGATCGCACTCGACGACTTCCTCGAAATCCACCGAATCTTGATGGAGCGGTCAGCGACGCCGGGGATCGGAGGCGTAGTCCGCACGGTGCAGAACTGGGTCCCTCGCCGCGTTGCTCGACGATCTGCTCGCGTACGTTAACGGGGACGACCATCCTGCTCTCGTGCAAGCGGCGATCGCCCATGCCCAGTTCGAGACGATCCACCCGTTCGCCGACGGCAACGGCCGCGCCGGGCGCGCGCTCATCCATGTCATCCTCCGCCGCCGTGGCCTCGCACCGCGCTATCTTCGTGGCGGGGGCCGGATTTGAACCAGCGACCTTCGTGTTATGAGCCGTTTCAAGGGTCTGTCCGGCAGTGACCGTGAGTGTCCGTTAGTGCCACTCAGAATCACACTCTGTCACCTGGTCCATTGGAAGAACCATTAGAAGTTCTGTCCAAAGTGATGACTTGTTTGTGACAAACAACTTGACGATCTGAGCAAATCGAGTGACACTGTCTGCAGTTCCACCCGACTTGTCCAGATTGGCTACTTGTTCATGGCACGCAAACCTGTTCCCCAGGCAACACGGCGAGTGTTCGACGATACCGTTTCGTCCGTCGGCGCACGTTTGCCGCGCTTGTGGGAGGTCGACGTCGCCTCTCGCTCTACGGAAGGCGGGGTGCTCCGTTTCACCTCTCCTGACGAAGTCTCCGGTGAAGTGACTGTGCGGGTTCGCCGAGATCTCAGTCCGCGGGCAGCCGAATCGATGGGCTCACCGGGTTCGCCCACGATCGTCGCGTCTTCGTGGCTCAGCGCACGGACGCGCGAAGTGCTCACCGAGTTCGGGTGGAACTACATCGACGCCACCGGCAACGCTCTGCTCTCCATCGATCGGCCCGGACTGTTCATCCGCACCGACGGCGCAACACGCGACCCATCACCCAAGCAATCGACCAGTCCTAACCTTCGCGGTCCACGCGCGTGGGCTCTCCAACGGACGTTGGCCGAGGTGCTGCCGCCGTATGGCGTCAGCGAGCTCAGCGCCGCGCTAGGCATCGACGCCGGCTACGTCTCGCGTCTACTTGGCGCGCTCTCCGGCGAGATACTCATCGACCGCCCCGCCCGCGGACGCGTCCAAGCAGTGCAATGGGAGTCGCTGCTGCGCCAGATCGCCACGAGCTACTCGCTACTCGGCTCAAACGAGACAGCAAATTGGGTGGCTCCGGGAGGCGCAGAGCAGTTCCTGCGCGACCTCTCGTCGTCGAAGCTGAAGGGTTGGGCCGTCACCGGTTCCTTTGCTGCGTCGCGGGTGGTGTCGGTCACTGCACCCGAAATCGCCGTCATGTTCGCGCAGGACCCAGAACGCATCGCCGACGCCATGCGACTGCGTCCGGTTCGAAATGGTGGAAACGTTGTCACAGCCGTTCCCTACGATCCCGTTGTGTTCGAACGGACGTGGAAGGACGAGAACATCGTGTACGCATCACTCGCTCAAATCGCGATGGACTGCATGACCGGGTTCGGGCGCATGCCCGCCGAGGCCGACGCGCTGCTCGACTGGATGCAGCGCCGAGCACCTAGATGGCAGGCCGCGTCATTGACCGCATCGGCGACATTGCCATGAACGCCGAACAACCTCGAATTGAGTACGTCGAGGCCCGCCGCGCCCTCCTCGACGCGCTGACGGCCCTCCAGTCGCACGTCGACGCGTTCGTGCTCCATCGGCGCGCAAGCCGTCTACCTGCGCACCGCTGGCCGCCTGCCCGGCTACCAGCCGTTCACCACCGGTGCCGACCTCGCGCTCGACCCAAGTCGCCTTGCCGCTCTCCCGCTGCTCGCGGACGCCATGCTCGCTGAGGGCTCGAGCCGAACGACAGCCGTCGGATGATAGTCAACGTTGGCGGGCCGGCGGCCCTGCTGGTCGCCAAGGTGCACAAGCTCGGGGAACGATTGGCCACACCACACCGGCTCATCGACAAAGACGCTGGCGATGTGTTCCGACTGATCGAGGCGACACCGCTACGAGAGATGACTCACCTGATGCAGATGCTGCTCGCCGACGAACGATCAGCCGCCGCAGCCACGGTCGCAATCGGGTACGTGAGGCAGCTATTCGCAACGCCCAGATCGCCTGGCGTCCAACTGGCCGTCCAAACCTTCACCATCGCTGCCGACCAACTTACCGTGACGATCACCATGACGGGCTACACACAGGACCTACTCGCAGCACTTCAGCCGTAGGTGCCGTCAAAACCGGCAGCTCACGGATGGAGCCGATTCGCAATCACAGTGGACTCCCGGTCGCGGACGCCGCAGGTAGCGACGACGCCCCGATCGTGGTCGATGTTGATGTCACCAAGTTCAGCGCGGAGCCGCGCAATCTGGCTCTATGCCGGAGCCTCCAGCACCGTTAAGAAGTCGGGCCTGTGAACGACGAAGCCCTGGCCCGCCGTAACGGCTGACCAGGGCTTTCTTCGTGGCGGGGGCCGGATTTGAACCAGCGACCTTCGGGTTATGAGCCCGACGAGCTACCGAGCTGCTCCACCCCGCGTTGTTGAATACAAGAATACACCATGTCGCCCATCCCAAATTTCGAGGGTGGGGCGGCTCAGGCCGCAAGGGTTGGGGATGGGGCGGGGTCCGAGACCGCAGTCACCTTCGGGGTCGAACTCGTCGTGGCCTCGGAGCCTTCGGCGGACGCAGCGCTGCCTCCGCTGCTGCGGGCGCGCTTGATGAGGTCGGCTATCTCGTCATTCAGTGACTTGTACGTCCCGAGGTCACCCTTCTTCAACGCGGCGTCGGCATCGATGACCAGATCCTCCGCTCTCGCCAGGAATTCATCGACCGTGGCATCGGGCGCCAGCACCGGACGGTTCGTCGGCGACGTAGCGGGTTTCGGTTCCGTGCTGTTGCCTCTCGTCGCGGGACTCGAAGATGATCCGGCCCCAATTTGGCGAAGGGCCTCGCCGAGCGTACGAGCGAATCCGATCCGACTCCCGTAGCGAACCTCGATGAAGGTGAGTCGGGGCCTTGAGCGGTCGACTCCCTCAGCGCGCACGTACAGGGGACGCAAATACATCAGGGCCGATCCAACTCGAACGATCTGGACTTGCCCGTTGACCACCTCAGAACCACCCCGTCCGAGGTTGGTTTCGATTTCGCCGATCGCCGCATCGGAACTAAAGCGCTTGCCAGCCGAGGCCGGGCTGTCGTACGCAAACGCAGCCGGCACCCGAAGCGACAGTAAGCGTCCGTAGTCTTTTGGCGATGAGCGTGCGAACACCATGGCCCGTAAGCGCTGGTCGGCGGCTACCTCCGTGGACCGTCCCTTCGCAACGAGGGATTGCTGGATGAAGAACTCTTGCTTTCCTACTTTCAAAGGGTCCGTCACGACGTACTCCGACGGTGCTTGGCTTTCGACACTTTGCACACGATTCGCAGGCTCGCTAAGCACCCGAGCGTCGGAAACACCGATAGACCATCGGTCGCTTTCGTTGTAGAACCTTTCAGGTGAATCGACGTGGAATCGGCCCCAGAGGTTCGCCCGCACGTTGAACAAATCAGCCGGATAGCGAAGCTGATCGCCGATCCCCGGATATCGGGCATCGATCGAACCGATTTCGAAGAGCAGCGGGTAGGCCTTTGCGTATGTTCTCGCCATCGGTTCATTGGTCTGCGTACGGAAGAACCGCGCCTGCCCGTCATAGGCATCGACGACCACCCGAATCGAGTTTCGTATGTACGAGTATGAACCCGATGCGCCATTCCCGGAAGGAAGAATCACTCCCATCGGGGCTCGGCCGGAGTTGGGGTAGTTCGAACTGGCGACATACCCCTCGAGGATCCAGACCAAACGACCCTTGTAAACAACAGCGTACGGATTCGAGTCCAGGTGAAGAAAGGGTGCTACACGATGTACGCGAGACACGATCTCACGGTGGGTCAGGAGTTTCGAATTCGAGCGGATGCTCTTCGATACAACAAGGTCAAGATCGCGGTATCTCCATCCGAAGGCGAGGCGTCGCAGTCCCGATGTCAAGCCGATTCCACCACGACCACGATAACGAGGGGCCACCTTCTGGGTTGCTCCTGCGATGTCGATCGCGCCAGTGTTCGTGTTCAAAATGACGTAGTTCGTCGTCCGCTCCCCGAAGTACACCCGAGGCTCACTAATCGTAGGTGTACCTACGAGTGGAAGGTTCTTCAGAGTGAAGGACGGCTCGCCGTTTGCCTCGACATTTCCAGGAGCCGCAACGACCCCGAATCCATGGGTATAGACGAGCCGCCTATTGACCCACGATCCCTGGAGGTCCGGCAGAAGCTCCCTCACACCAAGCAGCGTGGGAACCTCCTGCCCGTTGATGTGGCCGGGCACGACATCGACATCATCAATGACATATCTCGGGTTGGTCTTCTGCAGGCTGTCGACGACATCTCGCGCTACTCCCGTCGCCTCGCCTACGTCCCAGATACGAGTGTTCGTCACCGCGGGGTCGGTGGGCATTATCTGCGACGCAACCGACTCACGGGCAGGATCGACGAGCGGCAACTGAACATCTTCGACGTCGTCAAGTTGGAAGGCTTGACGCGTTGCCGTGATGTTGCGCTCGATACTCGGACGCTCGCGTTCAAGCTCGTTGGCCACCGCAAAGCGCTGCCAAACAGCGGGGACGATGTAAAGCGCAATCGGCGCAACGATCATCCACGATGCAATCGCCGTGACAACGATGTCCCACCGCTTGAAGTACAGGTTGGTCCCCATCAGGAGCGCGCACAGCAACGAGATGAGGGCCATGAGGATGTAGGCCGGGGAACGTACTTTGGCGTCAACATACCCCACGCCGTCGAAGCGATCATGGGAGGAGAAGGCAAGCGCATAGCGGGAGTACCAAAACCCAATCGATCGGCTCAAAAAGGCAATCGCCAAGATGCCCGAAACCAGCGCCTTCGCCGCCGGGATGACGAGCAGCCGCTGGTCCACAATCCGGATTGCACCGCTGAGTACAAGTGCCGCCACCGTAAGTACCAGTGCGACGACCGCCACCGAGAAAAGCCATCCGCTGATCGAGCGAAGAAAGGGCAGGCGGAACAGATAGAAGTTCACACCACGTCCGAACATGCCCTCCGACGCAAGCCCGCCGCCCGGCCCAAAACGAAAGAGCGTCCATGATTCCCACGTAGACATAGCGACCGGCCCAAGAGCCAGAGCGGAAAGCGAGGACACGAGATTGCGGGCGAGGTTTTGACGGCGGGCACTGAATGCTCGAAGCACCAGGAGTGGGTCGTTGCGCTGGAACACTGCATCGTGCGGGGCGATTCGCTCGGCGAGAAGCAGCGAAAAGCTCACGAATGCAAATGCGAAGGCCGAGCCGCCGAAGAGCAAGGTGAGCTTTGCGCTCCAGATTCGTCCCCAGGTATCAGCGTGATCGACGTCTTCTTGGAACCAGAGATACTCCGTCCAGACCGTCACCAGATTGGAAAGGACAAAGAACGAGACGAAAAGACCGAGGGCCAGTCGTATCGGCCACCGAGGACGCGAGAAACGCCAGATCGTCGCGGCGGCAAAGTCACCGCGAGCCGTAGACACGGCTAGCTACTCGTCGTTGCCGATGTACCTGCGCGGTACACCGTGCGAAGCGCCGGCTCCACTAACTCGGCCAATCGCTCCGTGTTCCAGGCTCGGTAATGGTTGCTCATCAAGCTTATGAGCATCGACGAGTCCGCCTCAGGAGACGCAACCCGATCGAGTTCGTTTCCGAGTTGAGAACGGAGGACGTCGACAATGGCCCGTGACACCCCGATCGTTTCGGCGTGGACCGCTGGATCTTCCGCAATGCCGATGTCGTCGCTGAGGTCGATGCCCAAGTCTTCACGGGCCACACCCTGCCGGTCAACGCCAGCGCGAAATGCTCGCAGGAGCGCAGGCTCGACAACCGCATAGAACTTTTGCGGGTGCACTTCCGTCGTCCCAACAAGCTGATCGAGATCATTGCGAGTTCGCGACGTGCGCAAGGCGGTGAGAACAACGCTCTGCTCGTCCTGAAGCACCCGTTTGATTGATCGGACCATTTGTTCGCGGAGAGGTCCAAGAACATATGCGAGCTGAGTTTCGTGAACCAGCTCAGCATCGGCGCGCTGTGCCTGTTCGGACCCACTCAGCGTCGAAGCGGAGTGCTGCGAGTCACTCAGGTTGATTACGCGATCGGCATCGGGCAAGACGTTGGAAGGTGCAGTCTCCGCGGGCTCCGACGTCGCCGACGTCGTCGACTTGTTCTTTCCGCGCTTCTTCGATGACTTCGCACCTCTTGGGTCGGCGCGTTCGTCGGCGGTCGTTGTTGTGCCGGAATAGGCGTTCAGATCAATAACCGTGGCCGACTGTTCCTGCAGCAGCACGGGTGATCCCAGAGTCGCCCGAGCCGCTTGTGCAGCTTCTTCGCGCTCACGACGCAACCGAGCGAACAATTCCTCGACGTTGGGCTTCAGCCGCTGTGCGCCTGTTTGCGCATCAGCCTCCGCGCCTTCGTGCTCGCTCCCGGCAGTTTCCGTGGCGGTGAGATCGACGATCCGTACGATCTCCGCCCCCAACAGCGCTTCGTCGGTCGCGTCGGCGGCACCAGCGGTTCCGAAATCGGGAAGAATGACCTCGATCGGGACCACGACGTCTGCGAGGGTTCCGGCGTGAACGACGGTTCCGGCGTGAACGACCTCGACCTCGGCGTCGACGCAGGCAATTCGATCGATGACCGGCGCAGGAATCAAATCACCGGATTGCACTGATGACACCAGGTATCGCGACGCCAACAAATCCATCTCGAGTTCCGCAGCAGTGGGTAAGGGTTCGCTGTTCACCCGACGTCCCGCGGCATCGGCGGCAATACGGGCCTCTACATCGGCCGTGGACAGATCGCGCGACGCGTCGTCGACACGGCGCCGAGCCTCACGCAGCGACTCGACCAACTTTTCGCGAGCGACACGCATCTGCTCCAGCTGCACGTGCGCGACACGGCGACGCTTCGCCAGGTCCGTGAGAATTCGTTCCCGCACGACCTTCGCCTCTTCGATCATCATCCGGGCCTGTTCACGGGCCAGGAGCGGGTCACCGTTGGAATCGTTCAGGGCCGCTTCGACGACCGCGTTTCCATCGGCGGTCGGACGCCCACGCGACTCGGCTCTGGCTCGCAGAATAATTCGCGCTGCGTCGTCGTTGGCCCGCGCCACCAGTGCGTTGGCTTCATTGCGAGCTGCGGCCAGGATCTCTTCAGCCCCGCGTCGGGCGTCGGCCAAGAGATCGGCCTCCGCCGCCACGGTTTCATCGTCGCTCGTCGATGCGCGCTCCGCGTTGACAATGACCACGCCCTCCGTGCGCTTATCAATGGTGCGGACCCCGGCGACAAACGGTGGCTCTTCGGCTGGCGACTGGGTGCCGTTGATGATGGCCCGCAGCTCAGTTTCGGTTTCAAGACGCTGTCGATAGGCCGCAGCCACTGCGTCGAGATGGAGTTTCACCTCGCCGGCGTCGTAGCCGCGAAAGGTAGTGGTGAATCGGGCCGACTTGATCTGATCGACGGTAATCGTCGACGGGTCACGAGCAATTACGGGTCCGCGAAGGGTCGTAGCCATGGGTTGCCTCTCGGGGAAGAAAGAGCGCTGAAATGTTAACTCAGGAGGTTAGACCGCGATCGACCGCAAATGCGTCATTGTGAACAGGACTCGTTGAACTGGCTACGTCGTGGCTTGAGACCTACTTCGTAGGGAGGGGGTCTCCGCCGAACGCTTTTAGTGCCGAAAGGGCCTCATCGAGGGTTCGCACACCGACAACCTTCATGTCGCCGGCGTAGGGAGTGGCTTGGCCCACCTCTTCCAAAGGCACAATGAACAACTTTGCGCCCGCCTTCTTCACGGCATAGGTCTTCTGTTTCAGACCGCCGATTGGCCCAACCGTCCCGTCGGCTTCGATCGTCCCGGTCGTCGCCACCGTCTTGCCACCGGTCAGTTCGCCATCGGAGAGCCAATCGAGCAGCGTCAGCGTCATGGAAAGCCCGGCCGAGGGACCACCGATGTTTCCGGTTCGAAAATCAGCGTCGAATTCCGTTGTGCACGGCGTATTCGCCGATGGCCCCGCGAACATTCCGATAATCCCCCGGCCATCGGGACTCTTCATGAGGTCGATTTTGATCGGAACCTCCGATCCCTTGCCGCCTCGCTTGATCACGAGCTCCAGCCGATCACCAGCCCGGCGGCCGGCCAACTTCTGCCGAAGGTCCCCGACTAAACAGAGCGGTTCCCCGTTCACGGACAAGATCTCATCGCCGACCTTCAAGACATTCGCGGCCGGAGCCTCCTGTGCCAACTCGAGCACCTCTACGGCGCCCCCCGACGTCTTCAGGCCCAGTTTGCGAGCGGCGATGATCATTGCGACTTGTTTGGAGTTGTCCATCATGTCTTGGCTGATCTTTCGACTCTCCGCCACCGACACATCACCAAGTACGTCCACCCGCTTCTCGATGTCTGCCTCGTTGCGCATCCAGGCGTCGACCATGTCCACGAAGCGGGGTTCGAGCACTTGTGACACCGTGGCCATGAGGACGCGGCCCTTCGGCTCGTATTGCCTAGTTCCGGTGACCTTCAACCGCTCACCGAGTGCATCTGCGTTGCCCGGGAGGTAGATCACATTCGGGAACTTGTAGAACGCTGCG
Source organism: Acidimicrobiia bacterium (assembly GCA_031429095.1). GTDB lineage: Bacteria > Actinomycetota > Acidimicrobiia > Acidimicrobiales > JANYDT01 > JANOYY01. Next base: position 14,101 of record JANOYY010000054.1, read on the forward strand.
AACCCGGTGAACGTCACCAGAGCCAACGCAACCGCGAGGCTCAATGCGTCGCGCACTTTCGACTTCCGACGGTTGTCACGGGCCAGTTGGCGTCGCTGGCGTCGCGAAAGCTCACCCGGTTGCATCAGATTTTCGCCCAGCCCTGTCGGCGGACGTTTGTTCGCAGTTTCGATCTCTAGAGCCTGCCATGTCCGCGCAGGTCTCTGTTGCGAGGTTCCCTGTTGCGAGGTTCTCCGGCTCGGCCAATTCTCATTCCGAGCGCGACCAGCGCGCGACACTTCGGTCACGTTTTCGCTTCACCACGGTGGAGTAGGTTTCGAAGATGACCGCTCCCCAACCCGGCGCCGATCACAGCGGATCTCGAAAAGCACCGCGGATTGTGGCCCATCGCGGGGCCTCCAAGGCAGCCCGAGAGAACACGATTGATGCGTTTACGCTGGCCCGAACCCTGGGCGCGGCGATGGTGGAACTCGACGTGCGGCGCACGTCCGACAACGCACTCGCGGTGCACCACGACCCGTCCATCGACGGTGTACCCATCGTGACGATGACTCGATCCGAACTCCCAAGCTGGGTACCGCTGTTGCATGAAGCGCTTGATGCCTGCGAAGGAATGGACGTCAACATCGAAATCAAGAACGACGAGTCTGAGCCCGATTTCGACCCATCACGTTCGCTCTCGAAGGCGGTCGTCAAGCTCCTCGACGACCGCGGCGACGCAGCACGCATGTTGGTCTCGTCGTTCGATCGAGACACGATCCGCGCCGTACGTGTGCTCGATCCGACGCTGCGTACGGGCTATCTGTTCACGGTGCCCACGTTGCCGCTCGATGAGTTCTTCAGTGACCTCGCCGACGAAGGACACGTGGCAATTCACCCGCACCGATTCGCATCAAGCGCGGAAATTGTGGCGGCCGCCCACAAAGTCGGACTCGAAGTCAATACGTGGACCGTCGACAATCCGGAGGAGATGCTGCGCCTTGCCGCCAATGGCATCGACTCGGTGATCACCAACCGGCCCGACGTCGCTGTTACCGCATTCGCCTCGCTATAAGTTCGGCGCCGGTGCGCGGGGAATCCGCAACTGTGCAACCGTTCCGTTGTCGGACCGAAACGCGATTGCTCCGCCCAACTCGGACGTAACAAGTGTACGTACTATTGAAAGACCGAGGCTGTTCAGCGACCCGAGAGAAAACCCTTCCGGTAACCCGATCCCATCGTCTCGTACTTCGATCGACAACTCGTTGGGCGTGCTCTCCAAAAGAACCATTACCCGCCCCTCGCGACGAGGTGTCCGTTCCATTGGGAAACCGTGCTCCACGGCGTTCTGTATGAGTTCGGTCAGCGTTACCGAGAGCGGCGTGGCGATTTCCGCGGGCAGGTCACCGAGCGTTCCCTCAACGGTGATGCGAATAGGCTGGTCTGGCGACACGATGCTTTCCTCGACCATCCGAACAAGGGGTCGAACGATCTCGTCGAACGGAACTGCGTCACGAACATCACGCGAAAGAGTCTCATGGACCAGCGAAATCGCTCGGATCCGTCGTGCCGATTCCTCAATAGCCTGCCTGGCCTCCTCCGACGTCGTTCGTCGCCCTTGCAACCGGAGCAAGGCCGAAATCGTCTGCAAATTGTTTTTCACTCGATGATGGACTTCGCGTATGGACGCGTCTTTGGTCATCAGCAGGCGATCTCGACGCCGGATATCAGAAACATCGCGAAGCAGCACCACTGCCCCGCTGGCATCGATGGATTCCTGATCACGGTACCCGACATGTCGGTGCAGCAACGGGAGCGCATGAAGCGACACGATCATGCGCGAGTTCGTCGACGGATTCATTCGCTCAACTTCGGCCAACACGGGTTGGCATGTGGTGAAGCAGGACTCGACAGCTCCGATTCCAATACCAAGTGCACTCAGTGATCGGCCTTCCGCGTTTGCGTACATCCCGAGACGGTGGAGTGCAGACACGGCATTTGGAGATGCATACGTGATGGTTCGTTTTGCGTCGATGGCCAACACCCCGTCGCCGACTCGGGGCACTTCGGTCGGAGCGCTCAAACCAACTGGCACGACCTCGTCGTAGGGGAACAACCCGTTGGCCACCATCTCCGCCATACGACGGAAGATGTCGATGTACACCCGCTCCAACCGGCCGGGCCGACGCGACACGTCGACTTCGGATTCGCGCGTCAACACGGCAATGGTCCGTGACTCGGACCCGACGCGACGAACCACCGGCACGTATTCGACGCGGGCACCGGCGCCGCCTGCAACGGTGAAGTTCTGCCCGTCGAGAATCGTGGACTGCGTGAACGCGTCGAATAAGAGGGGACGCTCGTTTACGGTCACTTCCCGACCCACCAAGTCATCGTGATACAGCGTTCGACTCGTTGTCGGTCGTACCTGGCCAAAGACCGTAAACGAAGTGATCGGCATCGCCGAGGGAACAAACAGCAGAAGGTCACCGAAACAAAAGTCGGCCACGATCCCCCAGTTGGCGGTAAGCCGCTGCAGATAGGCGCGATCGTCGAAGTCCGGGCTCACGACAAACGCCCCGCCCCACGTTTCTTCGGCGCGACATGCTTGGCCACATCCTCGCCCCAAAGCACAGATCCCATATCGATCATTGCCTGCATCTGATCTGACTCGAAGTCGATCATAGGCACGCGTACGGTCTGGTCCGGTGCGGTTGCCAGGCGGCGAATCTCCTCGGATTGGCGGTCCGCAAGCCGAGCGAACCGCTGGAACGAACGAGCGACATCCAAAGCAAGTTGTCTGTCGGCCGTGATCGTTTCCCCCGGACCCTTGGCCAGGAGCGACCCGGCCTCACGCTGGGCCGCCGGATCGTGAAACACATCCGGCAACACCTGATTCAGCACCAATCCACCGAGTCGAAGGTGACGTCGTTCAAGTTCGCGCATAAAGAATTCGGCCTCGTGAAGCGGCGATGGTTCGGCCGTGCTCACTACAAGAAAGCTCGTTCGCTCATCGTGCAACAAGCCGGTGACAGCTTGCGCTCGTTCCACGAAACCGTTGTACATCCCCTGGAACAAAAGAAAGAACTCGGCGATGTCCGCCAGAAACTGCGACCCCAGGATCCGGTCAGCAACTTGATAGAACGGTTTCGCGGCAAGGTACCCGAGGCGCCCTGCTCGCTCGCCGAAGGTGCGATACGGAAGGGTGATCCACTTCAGCAACGACGACGAGAAGAACTCCGCCATCCGTTGCGGTGCATCGAGGAAGTCAAACGCGTGACGTGACGGAGGCGTATCAATTACCAGAAGATCGAACTCGCCCTCGGCGTTCAGGTCGTAGAGATGCTCCATCGCGATGTAGTCATGGCTCTGCACGAACCGCTGTGTGATGTTGCGATACAAGGGATTCGACAAAATCTTCCGGGCGGTCTCTTCATCCGGAGCGTGGCGATTGATGAGGTCATCCCACGACGCCGACGTGTCGAGCATGGCGATATGGAATTCACCGAGCAGCCCGGGGATCTCCACCTGAGTTTGTGTCGAGCCGATCTCGCCGATGCCAAGCGCATCGGCCAGGCGTCGGGCCGGGTCGATGGTGACTACCAAGACACGTTTCGCTTCGTGCCGGGCCACGGCGATCCCGAACGCCGCCGCCGTTGTCGTCTTTCCGACGCCTCCCGACCCACACGTGATCACGATGTTCGAGTTCTTGGCGACCGAATCGATCCCCCCATTTACCGGTTGGCGAGCGGTTCCCGCTGATGTCCCACGCTTCGACGTCGCCGCCATTAGAGGTCCCACTCATCAATGAGATGTTCGGCGACTATTCGTGTCGTCTCATAGCCTGGCACCACATCGAACAGCATCGGGATCAGGGCCGGTTGACCGATCCCGAAACGAGTTAGCGCCTTCGCGAGGGCTTCGAGTTGCACGGCTTCGTTGCGACGCAGCGTCCGAGCGAGGTTCGCGCCTTCGATCAGGGCATCAGCCGCGTGCGGGTCATCGAGTTCGGAAGTAAATCGCTTCCTCAGTTCACGTGGGTCACGAACAAGTGCATCGAAAGCCTTTCCCTCGCTCGACACGAAGAGTTCCGGAAGGAGCCGATTCACCACGATGCCAGCAATATCGACCTCTGTGTCGCTACGCAGCGCCGACATCAGCTCAACCGTTTCATGCACGGGCATTTCGTGGGCGGTTGTTGTGATGACAACACCGCACCGATTCGGATCGGCCAAGATGCGCAACATCCAATTCGTCTGAGAACGGATTGCGCCAGCGCCGACCAACTCGTTGATGGCCTGCGGAGCTCGGAGCTGACCAACGATGTGGCCGCTCGCTGTTGCATCGACCACGACTATGTCGTAATTGCTTTCACGAGCCTCGAAGGCGACCTTACCGACCGTGACGATTTCGCGGATCCCCGGCGCCGCGTTGGCCAGAAAGTCGAAGGCAGTAGAAAGCGCGCCTATTTTCGTAATCAGTGGAATGCGGAGGTTCCTCTTCAGGTACTCCTTGAGGGACTCTTCCGGATCCATCGCCATTGCGAAAAGGTTTGTCTGAATCTCGCGGGGGGCGTACACCAGCGGTTGCCCCTGACGCCCACCGGTGGCCCCGGCACCTGCAAACGACGCCAAAAGGTCGCCTTTCGCATCGAACTCACAAGCCAGGACCCGCTTGCCCTGCTGTGCCGCGGTCATCGCTAACGCAGCGGCGACTGTCGATTTTCCGACGCCACCCTTACCCGTGACAAATACAAGCTTTCGGTCGAGAAGGGGCGTCACTGTCTCGAAGTTACTTGGCCCTGGCCGCTACTGCACCGGGGCTACGCAGAACTACCGGGCGAAGCCGACCTTACGATCCTCGGCCGGGCCGCCGATCTCCACGTAGGCGATCTTCGCCGACGGGACACCCACGATGCGACCCTTCTTGTCAGTCAGCCAGAGGGTTCCCGTCTCGTCGGCCAACTTTGCCGTGATCTCGGCCATCGTTGCATCACGATCAGCATCGCCCAGATCTATCTCGATTTCCTTCATCGATTGCGAGACGCCGATACGGATATCCACGGGGTAACTCCTGAGCTGTTCGAACAATCGCGGCCGCACGATCGCGACACACCGGCCCAGACACTACAGCCCCTCCGTACCAGAACCCTTCCCCTCCGTCCCAGAACCCTTCCACGCCGCCATGGGTTCGGCCGTCACGTGAACTGTCCCGGCTGTCGCCCACCCCCCGGTCCACCGGCAAAGGCCTGCGCGATCGGCATCCATTCCTCGGCCAGCGGACCCGTGACAACGAGGTTGGTATCAGCCAGATGACGACGCTGGGTCACGACAAGGCAGTAGTCGGCGGCACCACCGCGGACTTCGTTCACACCGATGGCGTGATCGTTCCACGTCCACGTCTCACCGTTCGGGGCAGTCAAGATGACCGCAACGTCGCCTTCTGGAGCTTGGCGCCCATTGGTGAGGTATGCGAACGGTCGCGCCCGCGTTCCGATATGGGCAACGTGCTTGAGACGAGCCGTTGGAACGCGAGACAAACCGAACGTGTCTGCCACGTCTTGGCCATGGGCCCACGTTTCCATCAGCCGAGCAGTCGCGAAGCTGACCGCTGCCATCGCCGGTCCATACCAGGGGAGGCGAGCCTTCGGGTCAAGTGTCGAGAACACCTCGATCATCTTTTGGCGCGACGTGACGAACCAAGCCAGGAGTTCCGCCGCCGTCATCGAGCGTCCTTTGGTGATGCCACCGGCACCCGGATCGGAATCCGCCATGAGCGCTTTCGCGCCTGCCACAAACGCCTCCACATCAGTCGCCGCCAATGTTCCGGTTTCGTCGAAGAAGGCAAGATGACTTATCTGATCCCGGACGGCCCATCCCTCGGCCGGGGTGGTGGCGTTCCAGTCGGCGTCGGAAAGCCCGTTCAGGATCGAGAGCAGATCATCGGTCTCCGCCTGAAGATCGCTACAGATCGGGTGCATACCGGTTTCGCTCATGATCCGAGACCGTAGACCGGAGGACGTCGATCCGACCAAGCGTGGGCCGCCTCCAGTTGCGAGCCCACCCGAATCAGAACGTCTTCACGCCCGTATCCGGCGACAAGCTGCACGCCGACAGGAAGACCTGCCGCACTCCAGTGCATCGGCAGCGAGATCGCCGGCTGACCGGTGATGTTGAACTGCGACGTAAAGAGCATGACCTCGCGAATCCGCCCGCCCGGTCCTGCCGCCGGATCTGTCAACCACCCGATCGGCGGCGGCTCTTTGGCAATCGTCGGGGTGAGGAGAAGATCGAATCCTCCCCCGGCCACGCCGGGGCACCACCACGACGCCATTCTTCGCTGAAATCCGTGCATCCACGTCACCGACTCCAGATACTGCTGCGCAGTTGCCTCGCTGCCAAGATACGCGTACAGACGATTATCGGACTCGATGTCGTCTTCGGTGAGAGGGCGGCCTACCAATTGCTCGATTGCGGCAATGTCGGCCGCCATGTTTGCCACGAATATTGCGGTGAATCGATTCGCAAAGTCGGGATCGTCGAGACACGGGGCAGCCACTTCCACACGATGGCCCAACGCTTCGAGTTTGCGGGCGGTTTCGTTGACCGCGTCGATGCATGCCTGATCGATCGGCATCTCGGCGCCCTCGCCTGTATACACGCCGATGCGGAGTGTCCCGGGGTCGACTCCGATCTCATCAGCAAACATACGAGTTGGTGTCGGTGCCGCGTAGGGGTCACCGGGCATCGCTCCATGGATGGCGTCGAGCACACGAGCGCTGTCGCGCATCGAACGCGTCACCACGTGATCAATCGTCGCCCCCATCCATGCATCACCTAGTGCCGGACCCATGCTCACGCGCGCCCGGGTCGGCTTCAGCCCAACCAGACCGCACTCGCTGGCCGGAACCCGAATAGAGCCCCCACCATCGTTCGCATGCCCCACAGCAACAATGCCGGCAGCAACCGCTGCCGCCGACCCACCGCTCGACCCGCCGACGGAATGATTCGTGTTCCAAGGATTGCGCGTCGGCCCGTACGACAACGGTTCGGTCGTGATGGTGCTGCCCAACTCCGGCGTGTTCGTGCGACCGATCACGATGAAACCCGCGTCTCGGAACTTCTCGTACATATAGGAGTCGACCGGGGCCCGATAGTCGATCGACTTCAACGCCCGCGTGCCCATGTAATACGGCTCCCCTGCCATCATCAAGGTGAGGTCCTTCACCACCATCGGCACGCCGACAAACGGCTGGCCGGTGTCGGTAGTGGCCGCCGCCTCTGTACGCGCTCGCTCGAATCGCTCGTGGATAATCGCGTTGATCGTCGGATTCGACTTTTCCGCTCTGGCAATCGCTGCGTCCACCAACTCGCCGGGCGACAAATGCGTGGCGCGCACGGCATCAGACTGGGCGGTGGCATCGAGATCGAGAAGCTCGTCGAAGTTCATACAGTCACGGTAGCGGCGCAACCGCAATTCGGCCATTAGCGTGAGCGCATGGCTGACATCACTATTTTCCACAACCCGAATTGAAACTCCAGCACCAACGCGCTCTCCATCGCTGGTGAGCTCGGCGTCGAGTTCGACGTCGTTCAATACATGAAGGCCAAACCCGGCGCCGAGGACCTACGCAAGATCGTGGCGATTCTCGAAGACCCGGTTGCCGACCTCGTTAGGAAGGACTCGGTGTTCGACAAACTCGGTCTCCGAGCCGAGGATTACACGACTCCCGAAGCCGTTGTGGAGATTCTCGTCAAGCACCCGCGCCTCATGCAGCGACCGGTCGTCGTCGCACATGGCAAGGCCATCATCGGCCGCCCAAAGGATCGGGTCCGGGCACTTCTTTCCGGGGGCTAGCGAAACTCTCTGCCGAGGGCTGGGGCGAGGTCACCTCGGTTCACAACCTTGACCGATTCAAGTTCGAGCCAGCTCGCCATCAGCCGCAACTCATCCGTGAGTTCAGCAGCTACCTCGCGCTCGTTGATTCCAGGTTCGCCCCATGCCGACTGCACCAGCAGGGTCGAGTTGGCTCGGTCAGACTTCAAGTCGACCCGGGCTACCAACTGGTCGCCGAGGAGGAACGGCAGCACGTAGTAACCGTGTATTCGCTTTTCCTTCGGGACATAGATCTCGATTCGGTATCGGAATCTGAATAATTGCTCAGCGCGCGTACGTTCCCAAACGACTGGATCGAAAGGACTCAGAAGCGCCCGCGCAGACACGACTCGCGGTGCCTTCGCCGTGGAGTCGAGATACAGCCCATTACCCCACCCCTCGACGTCCACAATAGTAAGTGCACCTTCTTCTACCAGCTCGGCGAGAAGCGGACGTACCACCGGCAACTTCTGTCGGTGGTAGTCCGCCATGCACTTCGCAGTTCCAATTCCGTGTGCCCGCGCAGCAATTCGGAGCAGTTCCTTTCGGGCGTCGTGCTCCGAAGGCGTCGGAAGGGAAAGGATCTCGGGTGCGAAACACCGCTCCGGCAGGTCATAGGCGCGTTCGAAGCCACTGGACCGATGGGCCGCTCCGAGACGCCCCGTCCAGAACAGGTTTTCAACGGCGTACTTGGCCGTGTCCCAGTGCCAACCCCACCCATCGCGGTTCTTTCCACCCGCCATCGACAACTCGCTGGGCCGCACTGGCCCCCGAGCAGCGACCTCTTCGAAAACGGCCGCCACAACTTCAGGGTACGTATGGTGAAAGCCGCGCAGACCTCCCCACACGCTTGGATCGTTCCCGTCGAGTGCCGCCTGCTTCTTCCATCGCGTCAACGGCTCCATCCAGGCCGGAAGAAGCGAGGCCTCGTGGAGCCAGTACTCGAACAGCTCCCCTTCCTTGTCCATCTCGCGCAACAAATGACGTGGGTGAGGACCTATCCGAGCGAACAGGGGAAGCTCTTCGGATCGAACGAACACATTTACCGAATCGACCTGTAGCAGACCCATCCGGTCAATGGCTTTGCGAATGTGGCGTCGATTGATCCGGCCCGAGGGACGCGGCTCGGCAAACCCTTGGGCGGCGAGCGCAATCCGTCGAGCCTGGCCAAGTGAAAGTTTCTTCGAGTTCACCGGTCGAGCTCGCGCAAAACTTCAGCGCATGCCTCGATCGACGCGCGAGTGATGGGATCGACAACCAGCTGTACATGAGTTGCACCAGCATCGGCGAAGGCCCGCAGCTGATCGGCAATCTCGAGGGGGGTGCCGCGAACCGGCGTGACCCGTTCCTCGGCCCCCATCTGCCGTCCGACACCACCTTCGAGTTGGACGAACACCGCACACGTTGCCTGCACTTCGCCCTGCTCCCGGCCCGCCGAGAGCAAGCGCTCGTCGACCTCTCGTTTCAGTGCCGCGAACGTGTTGGCGTCGTTTCCGTGGTCCGTCCACCAGATGTTCCAATAGGAAATGTGCGGACCTGTAATGGCCAGCATGCGCGGTTTCGCGGATCCCACCATGAGCGGTGGCCCGCCGGGTGTGACCGACCGCGGATGCAACACACACTTCTCCGCTCGATAGAACTCACCGTCGAAATCGATCTCGCCCTCGGCAAGCAACGCCTGAATGATGGTGAACGCCTCGGCAAAACGGCTCACCCGCTGATCGAACGCGAATCCGAAGGCCCGGTACTCCCGCTCGTTCCAACCCGCCCCCAGGCCGACGATGAGGCGACCGTTCGATATTGCGTCGACCGTCGCCGCCTGCTTGGCCAGCATCGCCGGCCCGTGGAAACTCGTAGAGGCGACCAGGGGGCCAAGGAGGATTCTGCTGGTGACGGCCGCGATTGCCGCCAGCGATGTCCAGACCTCCCACGGGCCTCGAGGTCCAACCGGCAGGTCATAGAGCAAATGATCGCCCAACCACAGCGAATCGAAGCCCACCGCTTCAGCGGTTTTCGCCATCGCAATGAGCTCGGGGAACGGCACCTCCCACTCCACTTCCGGAAGCTGAATACCAACGGAGAGAGGGCGCATGGGCGTTCACGCTAATAGCTCGCACCATTGCAGCCTCGAACGGTGAACATTCTCGCGATGGCGGGAAATGTCGCAAAGGCACCCCGGACCGGTAGTGTCGGTCCATGGCACGCCGGTTGACCTACTCGCGTTGGGACGGAACACAGGTCGGGTTCGAACTCGACGCTGAAGAAGTCATGGCCCAGCTCAATGACGATTTGCTCTACCACGGCGACCTCAACGCGGCGCTGCGAAAAATGCTCCAGGAGGGCTTCAAAGACCGCAACGGTCAAGATGTCGCCGGCATTCGTGAGTTGCTGGAAAAGTTGCGCCAGCGTCGAGAAGACACCCTCGACAAGTACGACCTCGGTGGCGTCTACGACGAAATAGCCGACGAACTACGCGAGCTGATCGATCAGGAGCGTCAAGCGCTTCAGGACATGGTCGAGCAGGCCCAAAAATCAGGCGATCCACGTCGACAAGAAACTGCGGAGTCGAGCGCGGCCAACAAGAACATGCAACTCGACTTCATGCCGCCCGATCTCGCTGGTCAGGTGAAGGAACTTCAGAACTACGACTTCCAGTCCGAGGAGGCGCAACAGCGCTTCAACGACCTCATGGACAAGCTCAAGCAGCAGCTGATGGATCAGCAACTGAGCCAGATGACGAAGAGCGTCAACGAGATGACGCCCGAGGACATGGCCCGCATGAAGGACATGTTTGCCAACCTCAACGAGTTGATGGAGAAGCGTCAGCGCGGGGAAGACACCCCGGAGGATTTCCAGGACTTCATGGAGAAGTTCGGCGACTTCTTCCCCGGCGACCCGCAGACGCTCGATGAGCTGATGGAGCAAATGGCCCAGCAGATGGCCGCCGCTCAGCAGATGCTGAACTCGATGACGCCCGAGCAGCGGGCACAGCTTCAGGCGCTCAGCGATCAGTTGCTCGAAGACATGGACCTGCGCTGGCAGATCGAACAGCTCGGCCAGAACCTGCAATCGATGTTCCCCCAGATGGGCTGGGGGCAGGGTTACGGCTTCGAAGGTGACCAGCCTGTCGGGATGGGCCAGGCCATGAACCTCATGCAAGAACTCGGCAACATCGATTCACTGGAGAACCTCCTGCGCAATGCTACGAATCCCGGCGCGTTGGCCGACGTTGATTTCGATGCGGCTCGTGACCTGCTTGGCGAAACCGGCGCCCAAGCGCTCGATAAACTAAGCGAACTTACCAAAATGCTGGAGCGGGCTGGGCTCGTCGAACAAAAAGACGGACGTTTGGAACTCACGCCGAAGGGTCTGCGCCGCATTGGTGCCAACGCCCTTGACGAACTCTTTTCCAAGCTCGCCAAAGACAAGCTCGGTCGACACGAGATGATCCGCACCGGCATCGGTCAAGAGCGTACCTATGATACGAAGGCCTACGAGTTCGGCGATCCATTTAATCTGAACATCGAGAGGACGGTGCGCAATGCAATCCGGCGCACCGGAGGCGGCACGCCTGTTCGCCTTACTCCCGACGACTTCGAGATCGAGCAGACCGAAACGCTCGTGCGATCCAGCACCGTGTTGATGCTTGACCTTTCGTTATCGATGCCGATGCGCGACAACTTCCTCTCCGCGAAGAAGGTCGCCATGGCGCTCTACTCGCTTATTTCGTCTCAGTTCCCACGCGATTTTCTTGGAATCGTCGGCTTCTCCGAAACAGCACGGGAGATCAAGCCCGAAAAGCTTCCCGAAGTATCGTGGGACTTTGTGTACGGCACCAACATGCAGCATGCGTTCGTGCTTTCTCGCCGCATGCTGGCCAAGCAGACCGGAACGAAGCAGATCATCATGATCACCGACGGCGAACCGACTGCGCATATCCTCGCCAACGGGGAACCGTTCTTTTCCTACCCGCCCGTACGCGAGACCATCAATGCGACGCTGACCGAGGTGGTGCGCTGCACTCGTGACAACATCACGATCAACACCTTCATGCTCGATGCAACGTCGTATCTCAAGGCTTTCGTCGAGCGCATCACCGAGATGAACAAGGGGCGGGCGTTCTTTACGACACCCGAGACACTCGGCGACTACGTGCTCGTTGATTTCATCGAACAAAAACGGCAGATGTCCAAGAAGGCCGGACGCCGCTAACCTCGGCGGTGAAGCAGATACATTCGTAGGTCCACAGGTGTTTGGTCGATCAAAGTCTGACAAGTCCGGTGCCGATTCGCAGGCCGACGCCACGATCATTCGCCCCACGGGTTCGTTCACCGACGAGGAACGATTCCGGTTCGACCTTCAGGGGTACATCGTGCGACGAGGCGCCCTTTCAAATCCCGAGGTAGCGAGGCTGCGCGATGCCGTGACTGATATCGGCCATGCGCCGCCCGCGGACACGATCCAGTCGCAGCGAATTGGTGATTACATGTTTCGCGACTTGGCGTTCCAAGACCTGATGGATCACCCTGCAGTCGTCGACATCGTCACCGAACTATGTGGGCCCTATGCACGCTTAGATCACTACTACGGCATCGTGATGGCTCCCAACACCAACGGTCTGTGGATCCACGGAGGAGCCGCACCGTTCGATCCCGCTCAGTACTACCACTTTGCCCAGGGACGCATCCACACCGGCCTGATCGCGGTTGCCTGGAGCCTGGTCGACGCACCCCCCGACGCCGGGGGATTCACCTGCATACCCGGCTCCCACAAGTCGAATTTCGGGCTACCCGAGTCGGTGGATTATGGTCACGAGCTCGTCACCGACGTCGCTCTGAACGCTGGCGACCTCCTCGTGTTTACCGAAGCGATTGTGCACGGCACCGCTACGTGGAAGGGAGACGAAGAACGGCGACTCCTCTTTTACAAGTACTCGCCCGGGAACTCCAGCTGGGGCAGCGACGTGCGAGCCGGCATCTCCGACTCACTTCTCAGTACACTTACGAAACGCCAGCAGCGCCTGTGCCAGCTTCCCTCAGTCGGCTACCACAAGCCTGTCAGCGGCGACGACGACTAGCTCACCACCGCTAACCGCTGCCACACCACCACCACCACGAACCACCACGAACCACTAAACGGCAAGATGCGACGAGAACGGCGAGTTTTTGTCACCCACAACCCGCCGTTGACGTCGCAACTTGCCGCTGAGTGAAAAGCATCTGGTTTTGGCGTTCTCACCGCGCACTTGTGCATTGCTCTAGGCCACCTTTTCGGGAACGCTGAAGGTATGCGCACAGGAGAGTTTCAACGACGAGAAGATTTGTTCGACGACGGCATGACCGAGTACTCGATACGGGCGGCACAGAAGCGCGGTGATCTTGTCCGCCTCACGCGAGGACGCTTTCGAACCAAGACCGATGACCAGGCTCGAATTTGGCGTGCGGAGCTACTTGCTCGGATTGATCGAGCCGGCCCGGAGGCCGTGGCGTCACATGCAACGGCAGCAAAACTGCATCAGCTCGAAGGCCCGTGGGAGGGCCATATCAACGTGCTCGGTTCCCAGGACTCTGCGGCCCGAGAACCCGGTGCATTCCGCACGAACACGCTGTTGCCCGAACACCGACATGTGATTGACGGCATTCCCGTGACCTCCTTGGCCCGCACGCTCGTCGACCTCGGACGCGTGGCATCTCTCGACGATCTCGAGCTCGCGCTCGAATCGGCGCTGCGATCGTACGACCCTTTCTTTCCCGAACAGTGGAACCAGCAATTGATGTCTGTACTTACGATATGGCCCCACACGCCGAGAGTTCGTGGCCATCGAGCACTGCGCCAAGTAGTGGCACGCCGACCGACGGACTGCCGACCGACGGGGAGCCCGGCGGAGACGGTCGCCATACAGATCCTTCGCTCGGTCGGCCTCGGCATGGAGGCGGTGCGCCAGCCGAATGTGTTGGTCGACGATCGCCGGACCGGACGCCGGTACTCCTGCATTCCCGACATTCTCTTTCCCGAAGTGGGCCTCGAAATCGAAGTCGACGGCAGACGAGGTCACGATTCAGACGACGACCGAAGCAGGGACAACCGTCGGGAGAACTCGCTCGGGGCCGCCGTGAGGGTCCTTCGGTACACCGGCACCGACCTTCGAACCCGCCGGCGCGAAATCGGCCCCGAGGTGCGCCGCGAATATGACGCGCTCGCACGCCACTCCTTCCGCGCCGATGTCACCGTAACCAATGTTTCACCAGGCTCCTATCGTTACGTCATCGGATAGTGCCCACGCCACCAACTCACCGGCAAGTTGCGATCAAAACGGCACGTTTTTGTCATCCACAACCTGCCGTTGGCGTCGCAACTTGCCGTTGAGTGAAGCAACTGCCCCCGTTGGCGTGAAGCCGCTGCCCCGTTGAGTGAAGTGTGTGACGCGGGAACGTGGCGAGTGCGAAGTGCCGAGTTAGTTGGCGCGCTTGCGGCTGAGCGCGTCGACCGACGCGGCCATCAAAAGGATCAGGCCGGTAACGATGAACTTCACCCCGGAGCGACTGAAGTTAATCGTCGTGAGGCCGAACGGTGATGCCCTTCCAACGAGCGGCAGACCATTGCCGATAATGGCGAGAACGAGTCCGCCCAACAGCGAGTTCACCATGCGACCCTTGCCACCGAACAGAGACGTACCACCGATGACGGCCGCGCCGACGGCAAACAACAACGTCTCGTTTCCGCCCATTTGCGGGTCCACCGAGCCGGACCTCGACGACAGGAAATAGCCACCGATCCCAGAGACCATTGCGCACAGAACGAACGCCGACAGGCGGAGCAGCTTCACATTGATACCGGCCCGGCGAGCGGCTTCCGCATTGCCGCCCAACGCGAAAAGGTGACGCCCGTAGCCCGTCCGTTGCAGAACGAACGTGAGGATCACCATCACAATCAGGACAAACGGAACCACGATCGGCAGCCCAATGAGCTTCGACGTCGAGTTCGCAAACGCTCGGTTGCGAGCAAACTTCCACGTAAAGGCCACAACACACGCGGCTACCGCAACGAACTGCCCCATCAGCACGATCGGTGGGATACCGGAGGTTCGGCGTCGATACAGAAGTGCACCGAGAAATGCGAGGACGATCGCAACGAAGATCCACGACCCCGTAGCCCCAAGGTTGTTCCGCATGATCGAGAGCATCGTGGGGTTGGAGAGCTGAACTGTCCCGCCCTCGCCGGTGATATTCAACAAAATGCCCTGGAACGTGAGAAAGAACGCGAGCGTCACCACGAACGACGGTATGCCCACATAGGAAACCAAGTAACCGGTGATCGTTCCGAGTAGTGCAGCCACGCCGAGGCTAAGCAGGATAGCGATAATGAACGGCCGTCCGTCGCGAAACGCTGTAACCATAACGGCGGCGGTAACACCAGCGGTCCATCCAGCGGAAAGATCGATTTCGCCGAGCAACAACACGAAGGTAACGCCCATTGAAATCATGATCACTGCTGATGCCTGTTGCAGGAGATTGCCCCAGTTCAACAACGACATAAAGGTTTCAGGTCGCGAGAAACCGAAAACGGCGACGAGCACCATAATCGAGAGCATTGCCGGAATGAGCCCGAGGTCGCCGCCTTTGAGTTTCGAGAGGTAGCCATGCCATGCGCTCGCCAGAGTTTGGCTTTGCGTGTCGAGTGCGAAGTCGCTCGCTGCAGTGCCCGACGCAGGTGCGCTGTGGTGCGTTTCGGTGCTCATTTTCTAGGCCTCTACTCGTTGCAAACCGATGTCGCCACTGCGACCGGACGTGATGAGATCTATGAGACGCTTGCGCGATCGGTCTTTGATCTCGCCCGGTCCCGCAACGGGGCCGAGGTCGGCAAGGATCTGTGGGGCATCGTCGGGGCGCAATTCGTCGATTGCAACGTCCGCCGCGACACGGCCCAGATACATCGCGCACACACGGTCGGCAACCTCAAGCACATCGTTCATATTGTGACTGATGAGGACCACCCCGAGGCCCTGAGCAGCGAGACGGCGGACCAGCTCGAGCACCTGTTTGGTTTGCGCGACGCCGAGCGCCGCAGTCGGTTCGTCGAGCATCACAATCTTGGAATTCCACAACACCGCCTTCGCAATCGCAACTGTCTGGCGTTGTCCGCCTGACAGTGAAGACACCGGAGTCCGTACGCTCTTTACCGTTCGAACCGAGAGACTCGCCAGCGTCTCACGAGCCTGCTTTTCCATCGCGCGTTCGTTCAGAAGCCCAAACGATTTGGTCTCGCGGCCCAGAAACATGTTCTGCACGATGTCGAGGTTGTCGCAGAGCGCCAGGTCTTGATACACGACCTCGATCCCCAACGCCGCGGCATCTTTTGGCGACGACAGGGTCACGGCCTTTCCATCGAAGGTGAAGTGACCGCTGTCGGTCCCGTAAATTCCGGTGACGCACTTGATCAACGTGGACTTGCCCGCACCGTTGTCACCGACAAGCGCTGTGACCTTGCCTGGGTAAACCCGAAAGTCCACGTCGTGCAACACGTGAACAGGACCAAAACTCTTGTTGACACCGAGCATTTCAAATAGTGGCGCGGCCGAACCGGACAAGTCTTCCCCCTGAAATATTCACTCCGGACAGGGCTCGTCCGGGGTGTCGCAAGACGCATCGGATTGTTTAGCCGATTTATACCGACGGTGCTCGCGCACAAAGGAAGAGGGACCCGCCGGAGCGGGTCCCCCACACGTGTTTTGAAAAACCGATGATCACTGCGTGATCATGAAGCGTCTCAGGCGATGCCAGCCTCGGCACACTTCGCGGCAACGTCGCCGGTGCAGAGTTCTTCCTTCTTCACGAAGCCGTCAGCAACAACATCTTTGACGTTGTCCTTGAAGATCGGCGTGATTGCAGCCTGTGCGTAGGGAAGGTCACGAGCGCCGTCGTTGATGGTGGCGTTGGTGGCCGGAGCCTCACCCTTGAGGAGCGAAACTGCTGCAGCAACCGCTGCGTCGGCCTCGGCCTTGACGGGCTTGTAGACGGTCATGCACTGGGTACCCATAAGGATGGCAGCGAGTCCGTCACGGCTCGCGTCCTGGCCGGTGGTCGGAACCGAAAGACCAGCCTTGGTCAGAACTGCCTGAGCGGCCAGCGACAGCCCGTCGTTGGCGACAAGAACGCCATCGATCTTTCCGCCGGCCTTGGTGAGGAGCTGCTCGAAGATCTGGCCGCCCTTTTGGTTGTCCCAGTCCGGAACTGCTTCTTCAGCAACGGTCTCGATGCCGGAATCCTTGATGGCTTCCTGGTAGCCCTGCTTGAAGAGCGTGGCGTTGTTGTCGGTGGGTGAGCCGTGAAGCTGGATGATCTTCTTGCCCTTGGCGGCTTCGGGGCCTCCGAGACACTTGATCATCGCTTCGCCCTGAGCCTTGCCTACGGCAACGTTGTCGAATGATACGTACACGTCGGTCTTGCCGTTGAGCGTGAGACGGTCGTAGTCGATGAGCTTGACGCCCTGAGCGGCGGCCTTTTCCTGAATGGCAACGGCCGACGGCGAGTCGAGGTTCACGATTGCGAGCACGCCCACCTTGGCAGCGAGCATCGAGTCAGCGATCGTGGCCATCTTGGCCTTGTCGCCTTCAGCATTCTGAATATCGCATTCGATCGCGGCGGCCTTGCAGGCAGCCTCGATGAGCGGACGGTCGAATGATTCCCAGCGAACGGACGACTTCGAGTCAGGAAGGATGAATCCAGCCTTTCCTCCACCCGCAGCGGCGGCGGCCGCAACGGTGTCGGCAGCCTCAGAAGCAATGGCTTCGGTGTCGGCGGCTTCGGAAGCCATTGCTTCGGTCGCCGCTGCTTCAGTTGCGACAGCTTCTGAAGCGGCTTCGGTGGCGGCAGCATCGGTTGACGACGAATCGTCCTTGCTACAGCTCGACGCAAACAGCGCCAAACCGACGAACAACGAAGCAGCAAGCTTTGTTTTCTTCATACAGGTTCTCCCCTTGTCCGCATCACCCGGGTGGCGTCGGACCGGACAAGGATAGGCGATATTGAACCTGCATGCGCTTTCTCGCCAGGGCTTTGCCAGAAATCCAGTCTGCCGCCGAGCCCGTCTCGCCGACGTCATCCTCAGAAACGACCACCCAAAACGTTGCGATCGCCCACAACGGCGGATGGGTTCGACCTCTTCGCGTGGTTAATTTTCACGTTCCGTTTGCAAAATCC
Organism: Acidimicrobiia bacterium; assembly: GCA_031429095.1. Lineage (GTDB taxonomy): Bacteria > Actinomycetota > Acidimicrobiia > Acidimicrobiales > JANYDT01 > JANOYY01. Next base: position 32,154 of record JANOYY010000054.1, read on the forward strand.
CGGAAAACAAGGAACAATGACACCGCTGTAATTACGACCGATGGCTTCTGCGGCAGTCAGTCCCTGTGTGTGAGCACGATGGGCTGCGTGCGCAGGCCGAACAGGCCGTCCGCAACAATCACGGACGGTCGCAAACACGCACCACTCACACCACTCACACTAGGCAACAACCGGCGTCACGCGCGGTCACTAGAGAAAGAAGCAGGGGTCTACATGCAACGAGGTCTCGCACAGCTCGACACTGAAGTCCGAGCATGGCAGAGCAAGGCGAACTGCATGGGCGTTGACCCCGAGCTTTTCTTCCCGGAGCGAGGTGCATCGACGCGCGAGGCCAAAGAAGTGTGCCGAGGCTGCATCGTTCGAGAAGACTGCCTCGAATACGCGCTTGCGAACGGCGAAAAATTCGGTATCTGGGGCGGCTTGAGCGAACGAGAACGCCGCAAGGTCCGTCGTGCACGAGCCCTCGCTCGCCGGGCGAACGAGGCCGCCACGGCGTAACCCCAATGCGGGGTACTATTGGGCCTATGAACTTCGGCCCTACCGAACTGATCATCATCCTCGTGATAGTGCTGTTGCTTTTCGGTGGTTCCAAGCTCCCGAAACTGGCTCGGTCACTCGGACAAGCGCAGAAGGAATTCAAGAAGGGCATCGACGAAGGTACCGAAGACGGCGAGAAGGAAAAGTCGAAAGACTGACCTCCCCCGCTGTTGCGCACCACCGCGTCGTCGCACCCCTAATGAATCGTCCTTTTGAAAGGTTGCTGTCCCCATGCCTCCCGCACCGCTTGAACTTCCGGCTCCCCCCGAACCACTGGGCCATGTCAGGGTCATCTACCTCGGCCCCGTCGCCCCGCATTGGGAAGTCCAGAGCGACTTCGGCGATCGAAACCTGATCGAAGAGTTTCGTCAGCGAACGTTGGCTCGATTGCAGCTCGTTCCCCGACACGATCCGCAATTTCGACGCAACCACGATCGGGTCGTCCACGACGCCGACCGTGAAGCCCTCCTCATCGAATGGGACTTCGGCGTCCGGGTCTGACACGCTTGGCCTCAGATTCGGCCAGAGAGGAACCCGTGCCCGCAAAGACCCTTGCCTCACGTACGTCGGCCGGCACAAAAGCGATCGCCTCAGGTCGATACATCAATCGAGAGTTGAGTTGGCTCGACTTCAACGCCCGGGTCCTTGCCATGGCGGCCGATGAACGCAACCCACTGCTCGAACGGGTGAAGTTCTGCGCCATCTTCGCCGGAAATCTTGATGAGTTCTACGAGGTCCGAGTCGCTGGATTGAAGGACCAGGTTGCGGCGGGTGTGGCCAAAGTGTCAATCGACGGCCTGCGACCGCGCGAACAGCTCAAGGTAACCGCTGAAGCGGTCCGTGAGCTGGCGGGGTCCCACGCCGATCTGTTCTCGAAAGTCCTGCTTCCCGAGCTGGCCCAGGAAGGTATCGAAATCGTCGACTATGCAAGCCTCGACGCGCGCGACGCAGATGCGATCGAGGAGGTGTTTCTCGAGGGCATCTTTCCCGTCCTCACCCCATTGGCGGTCGACCCCGGCCATCCGTTTCCGTACATTTCGAACTTGTCTCTCAACCTTGCGGTGATGGTTCGAGACCGTGCATCAGGTGATAGCCGATTCGCCCGCGTAAAGATCCCGCCGCTCTTGCCGCGTTTCATCGTGCTCGCCGACGGTCGACGATGGATAGCCCTCGAGCAGGTGATCGCCGCCAACCTCCATGCCCTTTTCCCCGGAATGGAAATCGACGCATCGTACACATTCCGGGTCACCAGAAACGCCGACTTGGCACTTGAGGAATCCGAGGCCGACGACCTGTTGGCAGCAGTGGAGACAGAACTCCGACGACGTCGATTCGGCCGAGCCGTCCGGCTGGAGATTGTGGCGGGAGCTCCGGATGAAATCGTTGACATGTTGCGCGACGAGCTTGAGCTCCGCGACGACGACATCTTGCACCTTCCGGGTCTCATTGACCTCACGGGTTTGTTCACCATCGCTGGCATAGATCGCCCCGAACTCAAAGATGACCACTGGGTAGCGCGCACCCAGTACCGACTGCGCGAAAACGTTGACGGCATCGTCGATATGTTCGACGTGATCTCCAAGGGTGATGTCTTCGTCCATCACCCGTACGACTCATTCGTCACCTCAGTCGAACGCTTCATCAGTCAGGCTGCAATCGACCCGAGCGTTCTGACAATCAAGCTCACGCTCTACCGAACGTCTGGCGACTCCCCGGTAGTAAAGGCGCTTATCGACGCGGCCGAACGAGGGAAGCAGGTGGTTGCGCTCGTGGAGCTCAAGGCCCGGTTCGACGAACAGGCCAACATCGCCTGGGCACGCAAGTTGGAGCAGGCTGGAGTCCATGTTGTCTATGGTCTCGTGGGGCTCAAGACGCACACGAAGGTCGCGCTCGTCGTGCGGGGCGAACCCGACGGCATTCGACGCTACGTTCACATATCAACGGGAAACTATAATCCGTCGACTGCTCGAATCTACGAGGACCTCGGCATCTTTTCTATCGATCCAGATCTCGGCTCCGATCTCACGATGTTGTTCAACTCGCTCACCGGCTTTTCCCAACCTGCCGCGTATCGCAAGCTCATCGTTGCTCCCAAGGGTATGCGTGAGCGCATCATCAATCTCATTCGAAACGAGCATCCAACCGCCAACCGCGGACCGGGTGCGATTGCCCTGAAGATGAATTCGCTGGTCGACAAGGACATCATCGAATCCCTCTACGTGGCGTCGGGAATGGGCGTGCAGATCGACCTCATCGTCCGAGGGATCTGTTGTCTGCGGCCCGGGGTCCCGGGACTGTCCGAGAACATACGAGTTCGTAGCGTCGTCGGACGATTTCTTGAGCATTCAAGGATCTGGCGATTTGCCAATGGCGCAGGTCCCGAACGTCCGGAATATCTGATCGGATCCGCCGACATGATGCCTCGCAACCTCGATGGGCGCGTCGAGGCGATCGTCCCGATTTCTGACCCTGCGGCTCGCTTGCACATCGACCACGTGATTGAGACCCTGCTTGGCGACACACGCTTGTCGTGGACACTCGACGCGCACGGTTCGTGGACCAAGGTTGATGCTCTCTCCGGGCATGCTGGCCCGTCTGTCGACGCGCATCGGCAATTTCAAGAGGTGGCCATCGCCCGTTCCGAACAACCAGTTTGATTGCAAATGTCGCGGGGACAATCTCGGCTCTACGCGCGTTGCTTCTCCGGCGCTAGAGTCTCGGGGGCGATGGTCTTGTTTCTCGTACGCCATGCCCAAGCCGGTTCGCGAGCTGAGGCGAATCTTCCCGACGACACCATTCGCCCCCTCACCGCAGAAGGGCGACACCAAGCCGCCGCATTGGTGGGAGTGCTCACCGACCTCGGTGCGCGAACTGTGTACAGCAGCACGTTCCGGCGTTGTATCGAGACAGCCGCGCCGCTCGCTGCGCACCTGGGCGTTCCCATGACGGTGACCGAAGATCTCGCCGAAGGGCCGGCGGACGCCGCAATCAAACTCGTTCGGGCCAGATCCGAGGACAGCGCGGCCCTCGTTTCCCACGGCGACATCATCCCGGCGGTCCTAGAACACCTCGCCCAAATCGATGGCCTCGACCTTGGTTCTGCCCCGAAGTGTCAGAAGGGTTCGGTCTGGATGCTGGAGACCGATGGACGCACCGGTCGTTTTGTGAAGGCAACCTACGTGCCGGCGCAGCGCTTCGGACTTAGGTAGTGGCCTTCGCATACTTGTATCCCACGCCGCGAACCGTGAGAATTCGCGTCGGCTCAGCGGGATCAGGCTCGATTCGGCCTCGCAAACGCTTAATATGTACGTCTAGGGTTTTGGTGTCACCGACGTAGCCGTAGCCCCATACTCGGTCCATAAGCGTAGTACGGGTAAGTACACGACCGGCGTTCTCCATCAGAAGTTCGAGAAGTTCGAACTCTTTTCGAGGCATCTCCACCTCACTCCCATCGACCGTAACCACGTGCGATTCGGCGTCAAGGACAACTTGTCCAACGACCACCGCCTCATCGTTCGACGGCTGCTCACTCTCAACGGGCGACCTTCGCAGGACGGCGCGCATTCGCGCTACCAACTCCCTGAGCCGATACGGTTTCGTGATGTAGTCATCGGCACCGAGTTCCAAGGCAAGCACGGTATCGAGCTCAGAGGTCTTCGCCGTCACCATGATGACCGGAGTGTTCGATCGTGTTCGGATAGACCGGCACACATCGACACCGGTGATTTTTGGGAGCATCACGTCGAGCAGCACCATGTCCGGACGCATCGTTTCGAACACGGCCAGGGCTTCCTCACCGTCACGGGCGACCAGAACTCGGAAACCCTCCCGTTTCAAACCAACGACGACAGCGTCGACGAACGACTCTTCATCGTCGACCACCAAAACGGTTATTTCACCATGTGCCATGCGCGTACCTCCTGCATCCTCGAAGCCTAGAAGTAAGCAGTGAACATCATCATGAGCGAACGGTAACCGTACGGTAAACAAAAGGAAGAATATGCGCTCGGCGAGCCCGGCTGGAAAGGATTCGGCCGGTAGCATGAAGCCGTGACCCTCTCTGAGCTGAAGCGCAACATGGAACACATTGACACTCGCGTCCATGAGTTGTTTGCGTTGATTTCAGAGGGTTTGGTCGCGGCGACGGAGGCGTTGCTGTCTTCGGATCGAGAACTCGCGACGACGGTCATCGAACGCGACCGCAAGATCGATGCCATCTATGAAGAGGTCGAGGCGCTCCTGCAGGAATCGCTGGTACTTCAGGCGCCTCTCGCCAAGGACCTGCGCTACCTGGTCTCCATGTTGCGTATCGTCCCGGAGCTTGAGCGCTGCGGCGATCTGGTCGAGCACATTGCGGCCCGTACGTTACGCGGACTCGGAGGGCAGATTCCACCTCGCGTACGAGGCATTGTGGAGCGAATGGGCGAGGTCGGAGCCGAACTGTGGCGCCTTGTCACCCAGGTGTACGACAACCCAGACAGCGATGCGGTCACTCGCCTGCACCTGCGCGACGACGAGATGGACGAACTGCACGGCATGCTGATGGCCGAGGTGGTCGACGCCGAAGTCCCCACTCCCGTGGCAATGGACATGGCACTCGTCGGCCGTTTCTACGAGCGGCTCGGTGATCACGCCGTAAACATCTCGAATCGCCTGCGTTATCTCCAAGGTGGGCTCGGAATGTTGCACAAGGCTGACATCGAACACCCCGGAGAGCATCGCTGATCGGGCTTGGCCGTTCCTTCAGCCGAATCGGCCGGTGATGTAGTCCTCGGTGCGCTGTTCGCGAGGCGCCTGAAAAAGCTGCATCGTCGGGCTGTACTCAATTAGGCGCCCGGTGCGGTCACCTTTGTCGGTCACGTCGGTAGTGAGGAATGCTGTCCGGTCAGACACACGCGCCGCCTGTTGCATGTTGTGCGTCACGATAATGATCGAGAAATCACTGCGAAGGTCGACCATCAAATCCTCGATGCGCGACGTCGCAATCGGATCGAGGGCCGAACACGGTTCGTCCATCAAAATCACGTCCGGTTTTACCGCAATGGCCCGAGCGATACAAAGCCGTTGCTGCTGCCCACCGGAAAGACCGAGTGCGCTGGACTTGAGCTTGTGCTTGACCTCCTCCCAAAGCGCCGCCCGAACGAGGCACTCTTCAACCCAGTCGCTCATGCTGTCGACCTTCATGCCCGTGACGCTCGGGCCGAACGCAACGTTCTCGAAGATCGATTTGGGGAAGGGGTTCGGTTTTTGAAACACCATCCCGATCCGCCGACGCAATTCGATTGGGTCTACTTTTGCACCGTAGAGATCGACACCGTGGTAGTCAATCGAGCCCGTAACCTTCGCGTTGGCGATGAGATCGTTCATACGATTGAAGCATCGCAAAAGGGTGCTTTTCCCGCAGCCCGAAGGTCCAATAAGCGCGGTGATCTCGTTGCGGCCGATGTCCATCGTCACGTCACGCAAGGCGTGGAGAGCGCCGTAATGGACGTTGACATTCGCAGCACGAAACACCGGGTCGTGCACGTCGGCGACGACCGTACGATGCGCATCGGATTTCGACATATCGGGAATCAAGACAACCTCGGTGTGTGGGGTCGACATCTCATGATGGCGACGAACAAGACGAAACCGGTCATTTACTCGGCCATCGCCTGGCTGCGATTACGAACGTAGAGCGCAATCGAGTTCATCAGGACAAGTACGAGCAGGAGCATCATGATCGCCGCAGCGGCAAGTGTTCGGAACTCTTCCTGGGGGCGGCCGATCCAGTTGAATATCTGCAACGGCAAAACCGCGAACTCACTTCCGAACGCCTTGAACAAACCACCGTCGTGGGGGTTGAACGAGATGAAGGTCACGCCCCCGACGATAAGGAGAGGCGCTGCTTCGCCAATTGCTCGGGAGAGGGCCAAAATAACGCCGGTCGCGATACCGGGAACGGCTGATGGGAGAACCACCCTACGAATCGTCTGGAGTTCCGTAGCGCCTAGCCCCAGCGACGCATGACGCAGCGAATTCGGTACAGCACGAATCGCCTCGCGAGATGCAATGATCACCGTCGGAAGAATCAACAGGGTCAGGGTAAACGCTGCAGCAATAACGGTCGGACCCAGTCCGAGTCCCCGAACCAAGAACGCGAGACCGAGGATTCCATAGACAATGGAGGGAACGGCCGCCAGGTTTTGGATGTTTAGTTCAATCAAGCGGTTGTACCAACGATCGCGCCGGGCGAACTCCTCTAGATACACCGCCGAGGCGACGCCGATCGGAATACAGAGTGCGGCAGTGATCCCGACGATCCAGACAGTGCCAAACAGGGCAGACTGAAATCCGGCCTCTTCAGCCAGGCTGGAGGGCATCCATCGGAGCATGTTGAGGTTGAATCGGGGCCATCCGACCGAGATAACCTCAAGGAGGAGGACGGCGAGAAGCGCGAGCCCGATCAGAATCGTTGCGCCCGTCACGAAGGGAAACAAGCGATTCGTGAGTTGCGAGGGGTGACGGTCCTGGGCCGCGATCACGTCTGTCGCCTCGGCGTCATGAGCAACGGTCATTCGTAGACCTCCCGGAAGCGACGGACGAGTCGGATACTGATCGTGTTGAGCGCCAAGGTGATGAGGAACAGGGTCAGGCCCAGCGCGAACAAGGTGTTGTAGATCGTCGTCCCATTCGGAACGTCGCCCTGGGCGATCTGCGCGATGAACGACGTCACGGTCTGCATGCTGTTTCGCGGATCCAGGGTCGAGTTCGCGATTGCGCCAGCCGCTACGGTCACCACCATTGTTTCGCCGACCGCTCGGCTGACCGCCAAGATGAACGAGGCGATGAGGCCCGACAGGGCTGCGGGGATCACGACTTTCACGGTCGTCTGAAACTTGTTTGCGCCGAGCGCCAACGAACCCTGTCGAAGTGCGCCGGGGACGGCCGACATCGCGTCTTCAGAAAGCGACGCAACCGTCGGAAGGATCATAAATCCCATCACAAGTCCTGCTGCGAGGGCGTTGTACACGTTGACCTTCTCTGCCCCGCCCAAGCCCGGGAGCTTTTGCAAGATGTTCGGCGTCACAAAGGTAAGTGCGAAGAACCCGTAAACGACCGTCGGGACTCCGGCCAGGATTTCCAACAGAGGTTTGACAACCTTGCGGAACCGTGGCGACGCGTACTCGCTGAGAAAAACGGCGGCCCCGAGGCCGAGCGGAATCGCAACCAGCAACGCAATGACGGTGATGATCGCTGTTGCCGAGAAGAGGGGCCGTGCACCGAACGAAGCCGGTTCAAATGTCGGCGACCAGTTCTTCGCGGTAAAGAACTCTTTGAACCCGACATCGGAAAAGAACGATATCGACGGACGAAGCAGGGAGACCACGATCCCAACGGTGGTAGCGACCGACACAAGCGAGGCGAGGAGGAGAAGCGCTTTCACGACAGACTCACCCGGTCGTCGGCGTCTCGTCTCCACAGCGGACATGTCGGGTCGCGCCACGACAGAGGGATTGCCCGGCGAGTTGGAGGTGTGAGACATGGGTCAACGACCGTACTTTTTGGTAGGTGAGTTCCGGACGCGAAGTGACAAAAATTTCTTTACAGCTTCTTCAGTTCCCCGAGGGCCGCACCGGTCACGGTCTTCTGGGCGGGCGTGAGTGGAATGAAGAGCGTCCGTTTGGCGAGGGACTCGAGATTTTCGAGGAAATACTCCACGAAGCCGAGAACCTCGGGGCGCTTGATTGCGACGGAACTGACGTACATGTAAAGCGGACGACCGAGGGGCTTGTATGTTCCGTCTTGCACGCTCGACGACGACGGTTTTACACATTTGCCGTTGCCGCTGTCTACAGCAACCAACTTGACCTTGTTGGCGTTTTCGATTGCGTAGGAGAGACCGAAGTATCCAAGTCCGCCCGGCGAGCCCGCAACACCGACGACGGTCACATTGTCGTCTTCGGTCGCGTTGTAGTCCGAACGATGCACTTTGGCTTTGCCGTTGATTGCTTCGGAGAAGAAGTCAAAGGTGCCCGACGCAGTGCCCGCACCGAACAACTTTATGGATAGGTCTGGAAAAAGCGGGTCGACGTCTTTCCAGTTGTTGACGGTCGAACCGGCGTTCCAGATCTTTTTGAGCTGCGCAACGGTGAGGCATTCAGCGAAGTTGTTCGAGGGGTTTACGACCAGCGAAAGTCCATCGTTGGCAATCGTGAACTCTTTGAAGGTGACGCCCTTGTCGGCGCATGCCTTCTTCTCCGAATCGGAAATCGGGCGTGAGGCATTCGAGATCTCCGTCTCCCCGGCGCAGAACTTCTTGAACCCGCCTCCCGTGCCGGACTCGCCCACGGTGACCTTGACCTTCTTGCCAGCACCGTTCTTCCCGAAGAGTTCCGCCGCTGCCTCCGACAACGGGAACACGGTTGAGGACCCGTCGACCTTGATCGAACCCGAGAGCTCTGACGGTGCGGAGGTGGTTGACGTGTTCTTCGAACCCGACGCAGTCCAGACGAACGCTTTGCCCTTCGCTTTGCAGGTCAGTGTGGCGCTGGTTTTGTTCAGTTCCTTCTTGGCACACGCAGAACCCGCCTTCGGAGCGCCGATGGCCGGACTGGTGAGGGCGGCAGCGACGAGCAGCACCATGGTGGCGGTCGCAACTGCAGCAATTCGTTTCAGCATGGGGGAGGTTCCTTTTGCGTGGAGAGTGGCCTGCGCTCTAATTCCGAAAACGCCACGACGAAGGGAGCAGCCGGTTGAACGAAATGTCGCGCCATTCTAAACAGACACTAAACGCTCCGGAACCTTTCCGGACTCACGTGCTCTCCGAGGATCTGGCGCCCCCGACGGCAGTAGGGTGCGTTGCGGTGAGATCCCTCCGACGCCAGCCCGAAACCCCCGTCGACACCAAAGGCCTGGAGCGTGAAGTAGCTGCGCTGCGCGAACGACTCAGCCTGCTCGAAGGAGTGCTGTTCTCCATTCCATTGGGCGTGGTTGTGCAGAACTCAGCCGGCGACGAACTGTTTCGCAATGCTGCGTTCCTCGACACCTCCACGTCACATGGTGTGTTGGCAAAGTTGGCGGTGGACGAAATGATCGCCGGAACCTCCGACGGTCCGGTGAGCGACATCGTTGAGGTTCACGGGGCACCGCGGCAAAGCCTGAAAGTGACCGCTCGGCGGTTGGGCAACGGGGCAACGGTCGCAACCGTGGAGGATGTCACAGAGTTCCGCCGAATCGAGGCCGTCCGGCGCGATTTCATCGCGAATATCAGTCACGAGCTTCGGACCCCGGTTGGGGCAATTGCGTTGCTCGCCGAAACGCTCACCGATGAGACCGACGCCACTACGCGGACGCGGCTCACGGCGCGCCTCGAATCCGAAGCTCACCGGATGGCGACCCTGGTCGATGATCTCCTTTCGCTAACCCGCGTTGAGGCTGAAGGCGGCACCGCTATGGAGATCATCGATGCGCGATCCATCGTGTCGACGGTGGTGGCAAGAGCCGAATCGAGCGCAGAGTTTGCCGGCGTGGAATTACGGGTCGGTGAAGTGCCCTCGGCATGGCGAATCCGAGGAGACCGCCGCCAACTTGTATCCGCGCTTACAAACTTGGTTGACAACGCCGTCAAGTACAGCGGCGAGGGGAAAGTCGTCGAAATCGACGTCACCCTGGAGTCGGGACCCATCCCGATGGTCGCGTTCCGGGTGAAAGACAAAGGAATCGGAATCCCCGCTCGAGATCGGGAACGAATCTTTGAACGGTTCTACCGCGTGGATAAAGCACGAGCGCGTGACACCGGCGGGACTGGACTCGGCCTGGCGATCGTCCGCCATATCGCCGTCAACCATCACGGTGAGGTCACCGTCGAGTCCGTTGAAGGCATAGGTTCAACGTTCGTGCTGAAGGTTCCCGCCACCATGGCGAGTCCCGTCGGAGTGTCGGTCGGTGCCGACTCGGACCTCGGCTGAGTTCGCTGCACAGCACAAAGGTCGCCCTACACTTCATGTGTGGCGTTTGATCCCGAGTCATCGAATGGTGAGCGCCGACGCAGAGACACCAACGCACGAGTCACCCAGACGGCGTCGGATCGGGCCTGGCGCGACTATCACGAGCCGTTCGGTAGCAATGTTTCCTTTCCGACGACGCCGTTCGCTCGACTCGGCATCACCCATGCTGCTGCCGCGGCAGGCGATACCCTTGTGGCCCTCGCACTCGCCAAGACGTTGTTTTTCGTCAGCCCAAACGAGGCTCGCGGCAAGGTCCTGCTGTACCTGCTGATCACACTTGCACCGTTCGCCGTCGTGTCGCCGTTCGTCGGCCCACTTATCGATCGATTCTCTTCGCAGCGCAAGCATGTGCTGGTGGTGCTCCTCGCCCTCCGTTCATTGGTGTGTTTGTTCCTGGCCCGCGATTACGACACCACGCTCCTCCTGTTTCCGGAAACCTTCGCGCTGCTCGTGTTGAGTAAGGGCTACGCAGTCGCGCGGAACTCCGTCATTCCCTCGGTCGTGACCCGTTCGTCAGAGTTGGTGCGCGCCAACTCCAAATTGGCGCTGCTTGCGGGTATCTCCGGCGCACTTGTCGTGATTCCAGGTGGGCTGCTGAGCCTGGCTGGGCCCGGATGGGTCGCGCTGCTTGCCTCCATCATGTTTGGTGCGTCAGCGAGTTTTGCGACTCGGGTGATTTTCGCCGATGAGCCGTTCCTCGGGGAACGGCCAGTCGAGGAGGAAAACAGACCTGCGCCGCCCCACCGAAGACGCCCGCAGCGAGAACTGCTTCGGGGCCGAGGCGCCTCTCCTTCTTTCCTTACGACACTTCGACTCGCCGGCCTCGTCATGAGCGGCCAACGGGCACAGATCGGGCTCATAACGTTCCTGGTTGCATTCACGCTCAAGAGAGAAGGGGCACCGACATGGTGGCTGGGGGTGTCCGCCGCCGCCGGAGTCCTCGGCGGCCTCATCGGGTCGACCCTTGCCCCACGGCTGCGTGGTCGCATAGACGAAATGACCATGCTGCTCGGCGGTCTGGCTACCACTGCCGTCGTCTGCTTCTTCGCTACCCTCACGAGCACTCGCTTTGCCGCCGCAATCGTCGCGTTCGTCGTGAGTCTCTCCGCCAACGTCGGACGACTCGCCTACGACGCAATCGTGCAGCGATATGGCAACGCCGCCGAACAAGGATCACTTTTCGCGAAGTCCGAAACGAGGTTCCAGCTTGCCTGGGTGATCGGGGCGCTCATCCCGGTGGCCATCGTCTTGTCGAGGCCCGTTGGGTTCTTCCTCATGTTTTGCATAAGTGTACTTACGATTGTCATCCAGTACGGCGGCGAACGCTCACTGCACCGCATCGATGGCACGCTTGCTGCTGGCCGATCACGCTGGCATCGGCCCGCCCGACCCGCCGAAAGCGATTGGCTTTCCGACGAAGATCTGTAGGCTCGCATTTTCGGTGGCGGTGGGCCACTTAGGAGCACTAGTCAGCGGTGCACTAGTCAGCGAGGCCGATCCGAGCCAACCACAGGCCTGGCGCTTCGATCTCCGCTGGCGTCGGGAAGTTCCCTGGCTCACTCCACAGCAACGCAAGGGCATCGGACCCCGCCCGCTGAACGATGCCACCGATAAAGGCAGCACCTCGCTCGTAGGTGAAGGGAGTTATCACCGGGCCCAGGAGGCGGCCCGCATTGCGGACGGCGGCATCGGTGGAGCGCCGACGCTTCCATGCTTCCATGACCTGACGATTGTCACCGAGCAGCCGCGCTCCGACAATTGCCACGATGTAGTCGACGTAGCCAAGTATCGGGCGCATCATCATCTCGATTTCCGTCTGCGCGTCGAGCTGCGCCGGAGCGCCTCCGAGAAACTCAGCAGCATTGAAAGAGGTAAGTGCACCTAGGTTCATTCCGCCGATCCCGGCCATCCCCCCGAGGCCACCCAAAGCACCAAAGGCGTCGAACGGATTCGGCGACTCGCCGGAGTCATCACCGTCTGCGCCGAGTCGCCGGCCGAGCTCTTCCGTCATGGCCTCAGTGTCGAAACCCGCGTTGTCGGCGTGTCGTTGCATCAACGACATCAGCCGGGCCCGGACCGAAGGAATCCGCATGACTGCGTGAAGGGAGACGTCGGCCACGCAGACATGCAATCGAGCCGTCGGAATCGGAATACTCCATTCGGCAGCGAACGCATCGATCGCCGAGGACACGATGGTCAACCGATCCGCTGGCCGCACGATCGGCCAGTCATAGGTGGCCATGGATGCTGCGCCAAGGTGACCGACGATCGAACCGGCCTGTGAACTCAGCATGAGAGGGCCGAGCATCGAAAAGATCGCGCTCAGCGGATCAGATGCACCATCAGAGGGCCGTGCCGAGATCGCGACCGATATTCGCTCGAGAAAAACCCGGTGATCCTCCAGAGCGAACGCCGCCCATCCGGCTCGTGTGGTGACCTGAACGTCGATTGAACCGGTATCGAGGCCCGTTGCTTCTTCAACGGCAGCGGCGCAATATCGGCAGAGTTCTTCGATCCGAATCCGGTCGAGTGGGTCGACCGTCGGTTCGACTGCCCCTCCCGCGGCCGTCCACAACGCACTCTGGCGAACGGCGTCCCACGCAAACCCACCGGCACCGGCCCCACCCATCATTCCGAGCAGCGGACCGAGGGGGCCAAAACCACCGACGTCTGGTTGACCCGGCCCAGCAGCCGATGCGGCGGCGGCTGTCGCCTGCGGATCCACGCCCATCGACCGCAGCATGTCTTCGAACGCCGCGGGGTCAGGGGTTGGCGCAGAACCCCCCGCGGTTGGAGGCACCGCGCCCGTTTCGGTCCGCTCAGGAGGGAACGGATCGTCCGGGAGGTCATCAGATGGGTCACGATCATGCGGATCGCTGGTATCGCCAGCCATAGATGGCATCGTAGAGCGATGTCATCGGTTGTCATTACGGGCGCCTCAGGGGCGCTGGGTCGTCGAGTCGTAAGTAGGCTCGCCGAAACCGGTGCCTGGTCCGTTGTCGCCATCGATGCGCAGCCGTTTCCCGCCGGCGTCGCCAAGCCGCGCCACTTCACGGCCCATCGAGTCAACATCGCGAACGCACCGCTCGATCGGCTCATCGCCGGTGCCGATGCGATCATTCACCTGGCGACGACGGGCGCCGAAGGACCCGGGGTCGTCGAAGCTGATGTTGAGGTGCTCGACCGAACCCTCGGTGCTGGTGAGGTAAACGGGGTGCTTCAGGTCATCCTTCTCTCAAGCGCTGCGGTGTACGGGGCATGGCCCGACAACCCGGTCCCCATGTCCGAAACAGCCGCCCTTCGACCCAATCCGACCTTTCAATATGCCGTCCAGAAACGCGCCCTGGAGGCCCGAGCAGGCCAGTGGCGCGCCCGAGGATCGGACCGAAAACTGGCCGTTCTCCGGCCGGCAACTACTCTCGGCCACCCCGATTCGCGGCCCTGGCTGGCCGGGGCCGTATCCCCCAACATTGCCGAGCGGATTACGACAACGCTGCCCGCGACCCAATTCGTGCATGTCGATGACCTTGCAGACGCCATCGTCCACGCTCTGGAATGCCGTCTGGATGGGCCGTTCAATGTTGCATCGCATGACTGGCTCACCTCCGATGCGGCACATGCGCTTTTCGGGCCAAGTCTCGGCTTTCCGATACCAGAGCGGCTCGAAGCACCGTTGCGAGCATTGGCCGAGCGTCTCAGCAAACGACGGCCACCGGGGGCGACGGACTATGTGTGGTGGCCGTGGGTGGTGGCAGTTGACCGACTCGTAGCCACCGGCTGGAGCGCGAAGAGCTCCAGCGCCGAGGCCTTCGTCGCCTCAAAGCCGCCATCGGTCTTTGCCCGCCTATACGCCCGTCGACGCCAAGAAGTAAACCTTGCCGCGGTCACCATCGGCTCGGCAGCTGTCTTGAGCGTCCTCACAGCAGCATTGCGCTGGTGGCGAAACCGATACCTTCGGCGATCTTGACCACAACAGGTGGAGAGAAACTTTGTGCGCCTACTGTTTGTGCACGTATGAGTTCGTATGCAAACTTGGAGAAGCCACCAACGGAACCTCTCGAAACGGCTGGTCGGGACGAACCACTAACATGGAGATGATGTCGAACCCAGCAACGCCGCCGGTGACTCCTCCCGAGGGCGACTCATGGTTTGCGCTCACCGAGAACGCGCTCCCCGTCGGAGCCCTTTACGACTGGGCAGTTCGCCCGGATTGTGGCGCTGTGGTCCTGTTCAGCGGAACCGTTCGTGACCACGCCGACGGCCGAACCGGTGTGACCCTCCTCGAATACGAAGCCTATGAATCACAGGTTGTGGCCAAAATGGCCGCGATTGGCGACGAGGCACGCTGTCGCTGGCCCGACCTCGGTCGCTTCGCGATTCTCCACCGAGTGGGATCGATGGGCGTCACCGAATCCAGCGTGATTGTGGTCGCCTCGTCGCCGCATCGGCCCCTTGCGTTCGAAGCAGCACGGTTTGGAATCGACGCATTGAAGGCCACAGTCCCAATTTGGAAGCGCGAGCACCACGATGGTGGCGTCGATTGGGGTCTGGCGGCGACCGACGTGACTCAGGTCGACCACCTGGCGACACCACTGCGACAATCAGAACCAAGCCAAACCGACGGGTCACGCTCATGACGCTCGTGTTGGTGGCGTTGGCCGGCATCTTGGCAGGTGGCCTGTTGGCCTACCTTTTTTATCGACGTCGCAAACCGGCGTCCCTGGAAAAGGGCCTCACCAACTTCCGAAAGGGGCTCGACGCGCTCGATCCCGCGAACGATCCGTTGAAGCGCAACGGATCGAAGAAAAAGAAGAGCTGATGTAGATGGCTCGTGACCTCGCAATCGACCTCGGGACCGCCAACACATTGGTGTACGCCAAGGGTGAGGGCATCATTTTGAACGAGCCATCGGTTATTGCGCTCAACAGTTTGAACCACGAAGTCTTGGCAATGGGTCGAGAAGCGTCACAGATGATCGGGAGAACACCGGGCTACATCGTGGCTGTGCGGCCGCTTCGCCAGGGTGCCATCACTGACTACGACATCACCCAGAGAATGATTCGCCTCTTGCTTCAGCGGGTCGGCGTTTCACGCCTGAATCGGCCCAAGGTGCTTATTTGCGTGCCATCAGCCATCACGGAGGTCGAAAAGCGAGCGGTCACCGAGGCGGCCCGACGAGCCGGAGCAGCCCAAGCGCAACTTATCGATCAGCCGATGGCTGCCGCCATAGGTGCGGGCCTGCCCGTCCACGAACCAGTCGGTTCTATGGTCGTCGACATCGGCGGCGGGACCTGCGAGACGGCACTCATTTCTCTCGGCGGAACAGTTGCGCTGCAGGCAATTCGGGTCGGCGGTTTCGACTTCGACGCAGCGATCCAGACCTACATTCGACGCGAGCACGGCATCGCCGTTGGCGAACGGACCGCCGAAGAAATAAAGATCGCCGTCGGATCGGCCGACCCGACCGAGGGCGAATTTCAAGCCGAGGTGCGCGGTCGTGAAATCATGAGTGGCCTTCCCAAGACGGTCCTTCTCACGCCGGCGGAGATTCGTGGCGCGGTGGAAGAGTTGGTGAACGCAATCTGCAAATCGGTCATCGCCTGCCTCGGTCACGCACCGGCCGAGTTGGCGCAAGACGTCATCCAGCATGGCATCCACCTGGTGGGTGGAGGGAGTCTGCTTCGCGGCCTCGATCAACGCCTTGCCCGCGTTACCGGCGTGAAGGTCAATGTGGTCAACGCGCCGTTGGAGTGTGTCGTGCTCGGGGCTGGTCGCTGTATCGAGAGCTACGACGTTCTCAAAGACCTTTTCATGCGTTCCTGACCGCTGCGCTTCTCACCCGAGAAGGTCTTCGGCGGCTTGACGAACCTGCCAATCGCGGTCCAACCGTGCCCGTTCCAACGCCGCTTCGACGTCGGGTCCCTCAAACGAGGCAAGGGCAATCACGGCGCGCCGCCGAACCGTTGCTTTGTCATCACAGGCTCGGAGGATGGCAGGCAGTGATGCGGTGTCACCGATGCAGCCGAGGGCAGCAACGGCCGATTCACGTACCAGGGCGTCGCCATGTTCTGTTGCCGTGCGCACCAAGGCAGCGACGATGTTCGAGGGTGCTCTCGCCGGCGGGCTCTGTTCGTCGTTTTGCTGATGGCGTTCGCCCAGGGCCCACGCCGCTACCTCACCGAGGTCGGTGTCATTTGTGTCAAGCAGACAGAGCAGGGCGGCATCGATTTCCGCGCTGGCTGGTTCTTTTGCGCTGAGGTCTGCGGCTCGTGCGGCCACGACTCGCGATTCATCGCCAATTCCCGCTCCAAGTTCACCGGGGGTCAGCACCCCGATTCGGGCGAGGGCCGAGAGGGCCGCAGCCCGAACGGCGGGGTCGGGTGAACAAAGAGCGCGGCGGGCGGTTCCTCCGTCACCGCGGTGTCCAGCCAGTATCACTGCCGTCCGCTCTTCGATTGCGTCGGTGTCGGCCACACCCCCAACGTAGGCGGCAACGGAGCGCATCAGACAACATCGGCCGACGAGTCGCCCAAAAGGTACCGCGGTCCGCTTCCCAGCGTCGAAGCAGCGTCGGCCGGGTTGTAGAGCTGGCAGAGCGTCAGCGAGAGGCACCCGCACCCAATGCAGGAATCAAGCTGATCTCTGAGTTGTGTCAGCGTCGCAATTCTTGCCTCGAGGATCGGCTGCCACCGTTTCGCAATCCGGGCCCAGTCAGTTCGAGTCGGGGTACGGCCTTTCGGCAACGACGCCAGGGCCTCAGCGATTTCGCCGAGACTCATTCCAACGCTTTGGGAAACCTTTATGAACGACACCCTCCGTAAGACGTCGGCGCTGTACCGTCGATGCCCGAATTCTGTACGTTCACTTACAATTAATCCGCTATCCTCGTAGAAACGCAGCGCCGACGTGGCAACACCGGCACGTTCGGCCAGCTGACCGACCGTGAACAGACGAACTTCCGACACGTAGCCCCCCCAGTGCAGTTCCAAGAAACTTCTTGACTTCAATCTTACTTGAAGTTCTATGGTCGAATCATGAGCAGACGCCCAATCACTCCGAATCCCGGCCCGGACCAAACGTTTACCCCAGTGGCCAACATTCGCGACTTCGCCGAAGGAACGATGAAGATGGTGCGCGTCGGCGATCGACGCATCTGCCTGATCCACCTGAGCACCGGTGTCCATGCGATCGACAACGCCTGTCCCCATGAAGGCTACGGCCTCACCCAAGGAGAACTCGTAGGTGACCAATTGACGTGCGTGTGGCATAACTGGAAATTCCGGGTAACGGATGGTCAGTGTACCCAAGGCGAAGAAAATATAGATGTGCATAGTGTTCGCGTTGACCCGGACGGAACCATCGGCATTGCCCTCAGAACTTCCGACCCGAGCGAGCGCAGGGCGGCACTCCTCCAGAGTCTTCGCCGCGGCATCGAACGGGACTACGTTGGGCAGATTTCGCGAGACGTCGTCCGGCTACTGAAGGCCAGCGCGAACCCTGGAGAACTGGTATGGGAGGCGGTGGCCTTCGGCGTTCCGCGTGCGGAGTACGGATGGGGTCACTCGATCGCGTCGGCAACAGACTGCCTGACAATTGCGAACGAACTTGAGGGCGACGACCGTGCCCTCCCAATCGTTCAAGCAATCGCCGGCGTAAGCGAAAGCGAACGAGGTCGTCCGATCGAGCCGCTTCCCGATCCAATGTCGTCTCTCCCGAACGACGCAAAGAAGCAGTTCGGTCGGGCCATCGAAGGCGAACAGCTCGCCCACGCGCAGGCTCTCGTGCGAACAGCCATTCACGAAGGATGCAGGGCCGAAGAACTCAGTTCATGGTTCCGGTCCGCAGTTTGTGACCACCACCTGTCCTATGGGCACGGTGCGATCTACGCACAAAAAGCGTTCGAGCTTCTCGGGGCGATCGGCTGGGATCGCGCCGACACCGTGCTGCCGTATCTCGTTCCGAGCATCATCTACGCAACGCGTGAAGACAGGCTGCCGTACATGAAGCCGTTCATGAAACAATTGGCCCAAAGCGATCTCGATCGTCTCGCTGCGATACCCGTCGGCGAATGGGATGGCTGCGAAATGCTGGTTGAGGCACTCCTTGGCGCGAATCGTACGTATGCATTTGAATCAGCCGTGATGGCGCTCGCCTCTGGAGCCGGGGTTGGTGGCCTCCTCGATGCATGTGTCGTTGCCTCAAGCGAACGACTGCTTCGCTACGACGTCGCCGGCGAGCGAGACCTCCTCGACGACTTCAACTGGCTCGATATCACCCACGGCCTGACGTACGCACATGCCGCCCGATGGCACCACCAGGCGGCTCTCGATGATCACGACGGCCACCAGACGGTGCAACTCGCACTGTTCTGCACCTTCCTGACGTTTTGGACAGGACGACACGAGTGGCATACACGCATCGCCGATCGACTCCCGCCGCACCCCATGTCTGATACGACGCATACATATGGTCTTGCGCTTCAGCAACAAGCGCTCCTCGACCCCGCAGCAAGCTTCATCCACCAGGTCCACGCCATCAAAACCAGCCGCGCAGCAGCTCTCGAGGCGAATCGGCTTCAGTCGAACATTCCACTCCTTGCTGCGCAACGCTTCCTAGAGGCACCCAAGCAACAACGTTTTGTCGCCTCTGCCGTTGCCCGGTCGCTCGAGTTTGTGAACGGGCGACAGCCCCGCGGCGAGTAGTGCCACGAAACCGCGCAGCGTTGAAGCGGAGTGAACCGCTCACGGAGTGACGAGGCGCAGCACGTTCGGTTCCCACCGAATTTCGAGTTCCTCGATGTGACCCAGAAAGTCGCCGTCGACCTGCCATTCGAACGGGCGATGTCCTCGGATGCGCAGCCAGGTGAGCTCGTTCTTGACCAGAACGTTCGACAGACCCGAGAGCGGTCTTCTTCGAAACGCCAGGTACAGCGCGCGCAGCAGCGGAGCCAATTGCAAGTTGTTCAGACTGACGAGAGAAAGCCCGTTGTGGAGATTGCTCGCCGGCGCCAGAGAAAGCGGACGCGAACCGAGAAAGGTATATGGATCGGTGTTCAACACAACTGCGAAGTAGCTGTCGGTGCCCGCACCCGGCTTCGACGGCATCGACGACATCGACGGCATCGATGACATCGATGACGAGGCAACAAACGGGGTATCCGACGCGGAAACATCGGCCAGCGCAGGGTCACGTTGGGTCTCGACCCGAAACGATGGCAATTTCCGGTCGTAGCGGCGCGCCCAGGTGTCAACGGCAGCAAACAGAAAGAGCGGGTGTCCGATCCAGCGCTTCAGCTGACCGCGCCGCTCGACCTGCTCAACAACGGCGGCGTCAAGGCCGATTCCAACGTGGAAGCAGAAGAAGCGCCCGTTGACATTGCCGAGGCCGACGTGGCGAATGGAGTCGCGTGAAAGTGCCGCGAGCAGTTGATGTGCCGCAGCGACGGGCTCATTGTCAAAACCTAAGGTCCTCGAGAACACATTCGTCGACCCGCCCGGAAGGACACCCAACGCAGTTGAGGTTCGCGCCAGACCATTCGCGACCTCGTTCACGGTTCCGTCGCCGCCCAATGCGACGACCACGTCGTATCCTTCGGCAGTTGCGCTCTGGGCCAGTCGCGTGGCGTGACCACGACGATTCGTCTCGTTCACCGTCAGGTCATGATCGGCGGATAGGGCGTTTTGAATCATCACGCGATTGCGAGCCGTCACGGCGGAGGCCGACGGATTGACAACAAGCATGACCTTCATGGGGCCGAATTCGGCTCGAAGTTGTGACTCCGGGCACTTTTCCATGTGCTGATTTTCACAAGCGCTCCTGGAGGGATCAGAATAGGGGCTATGAACGTCGCCGTCTGTGTAAAACAGATCCCCGATCCGGCAATTCCCGGAAGCCTTGATGGCACCAATGCGCTCCTTCGTGAGGGCAAACTTATTCTTGATGACTCCGATGCGTACGGAGTGGAGATGGCACTTCGCCTCGTCGAAGCAGCGGGTGGCGGAGAAGTCACCTTGGTGTCGATGGCTCCGAACTCTGAGCAAAGCGGTCTGCGTACCGGCCTTGCGATGGGTGCTCACAAGGCCATCCTCGTGAGTGATCCCGCTTTGAAGGGCTCAGACGCCCTGGGAACCGCCAAGGTCCTGGCTGCGGCGATCAAGCGGGCGAACCCCGATCTCGTAATTGCAGCCACCGAGTCCAGCGACGGCTATACCGGGACCACACCCGTACAGATCGCCGAACTCATGGGGCTGCCGAGCATCACCTTCGCGAAGAAGGTCACGGTCGATGGCACGAGCCTCAAGGTGGAGCGTCAGACCGAGGCCGGGTTCGACGACGTGAGCTGCAGCCTTCCGGCCATGGTCACCGTCACGGCGGGTGTCGTCGAGGTTCGCTACCCATCCTTCAAAGGAATCATGGCAGCGAAGGGCAAGCCGCTCGAGGAGCTCAAAGTCGCAGACCTCGGCATCGACGCCTCACAGGTGGGCTGGGCCGGCGCAGGCCAAAAGATCGACTCGGTTGTCAACGCCGAAGCACGCCAGGCAGGCGAAATCATCGAAGACGACGGCGAGTCACATCTGAAAATCATCAACTTCCTTGAACAGCTCAAGGTCATCTGAGAAGGGCTGGACGAGAACATGACTGTTTCCAAGATTTTGGTCGTTGCGGAATCCGCTGACGGCAAGGTGTTGACCAGCACCCTCGAACTGCTCACCGCAGCGCGCGCAACCGGCGCCACGGTCGAAGCGTTCGTGGGCGGCGATGCATCTGCGGTTGCGGCGGAGCTCGGAGCCTTCGGTGCGTCGAAGGTGTACGCCACTGGCGATCTCGGTGGCGCTCTGCTGGGCGTTCCGGTTGCATCGGCAATTGCATCCATGGTTGGGAGCGGTAATGCCCCCGACCTCATCCTCATCGCGCAGACCTACGACGGGCGTGACATCGCAGGCCGACTCTCGGTCAAGCTCGACAAAACCGTTCTCACCAATGGCATCGCCGTGTCGGTCGACGGCGGCAGCGTCGTCGTGGACCACGCCGTATTCGGCGGAGCAAAGACCGTGAAGGCATCGTTCACTGGTGCGGGCCCCCACATTGTGCTGATCCGTCCGAAGTCCTACGCGGCCGAGACGGCTGGCGCTGCGGCTGCATCTGTCGAGACCGTGGCGGTTGGCGACACCGGAGTCACCGGCACAGCAACCATCACCGAACGTCACGTCGAGGAGCGCATCGGACCGAAACTCGACGAGGCGGCTGTCGTCGTTTCGGGCGGCCGCGGTCTGGGTGAAGCGGGCAAGTATCAGATGGTCGAGGATCTCGCCAAGGTGCTCAAGGGCGCCCCGGGTGCATCGCGAGCCATCGTCGACGCTGGCTGGGTCCCGTACGCCTATCAGGTCGGCCAGACCGGCAAGACGGTGAAGCCCGAGGTGTACCTTGCGGCCGGTATCTCCGGTGCGACTCAGCACATGGTGGGTATGAAGGGCGCGAAGAACATCATCGCCATCAACAAGGACAAAGAGGCTCCAATTTTCGGAATTGCAGATCTCGGCATTGTCGGCGACGTCCACAAAGTCCTCCCGAAGTTGCTCGAGGCATTGCAGCAACGAGGCTGAGTCTCCGCGGTTCCGACCGCAGGTCCGTGAATGGAGCGCCCCTGGTTTCGACCGGGGGCGTTCGTTTTGTCACTCGACCGGCTCAATCGTTCCGCGAAAAAGGTCGACCATGCAGTGCATGGAAGACGATGGCCAAACCTACCTGCTGCCCCATCCGGCCGTCACGCGCGTGATCTTGACGCTTGCTGGCCTGTTCGCGCTCATCGTTGCGCCCTATGAGCTGCTGGGCGCAGTGTGGCCGCCAAGCGTGTTGACGCCATTTTTCGGGTTCATCATGCTCGGCGCCATGGCGCTCGGGGCGGTCTTTGTCTATGCCGGCGTTGCTGCACCGTCGGGCAAGCTCGTGTTTCATGACGGTTCGCTCGAGGTCCACAAGACTTTTCTTCGCAGCACGCGCCGCTATTTCGTAAGCGCCTCGGACATCGAGGCCGTCGAGGTTCAGGAGAGCACGAGTTCCGATGGTCCAAGTGACTGGTACGCCGTGATCCGAGCCACCGGTCACGGGCCCATCGGGTCGCGCCCGTTGGGGAAGCGGGAGGCGGCTGAGGAACTCGCCGACACGTTCCGCCGAATGCTCGGTCTGGAGCCGTCGGACAGTCACCACCTTGCGCCTCGTGGTTCGCACCAGTAATCGCGCGGTGCGACGCGATAATGGTTTCTTGGCTGAGGCATTTCGATCGGGCCCGAGTCGAGACAACGACCACTTCGCCCTAACCCAATGGTCAGACCGGTCAGGCCGACCTGGTAGGCGTAGGGAACCCAACCGGCGTTACGGGTCTAGGACGTCCGGTAGGCGTCGCGCCGATGGACGATCGATACGACCTCGATCATCAGTACGGCATCGATGATGCCGTACACGACGCGGTACTCGCCGCGGCGCGCCGAGTACAGGGGGAAGAGCGGAGGGTTGAGCTGTTTGCCGAGGCGGTGAGGGTCGGCGGCGAGCGTGTTGTAGATAAAGTCGAACGCGGCTGCGGCAACCTTCTCCGGTAGGACCTCGGAAAGTGCTCGCCGGGCCGATCGAGTGAACCGGACTTCGTAAACCCCCTCGGTCACGCCCGCATGCGACCCGACGCAACCATCGCGGCTCGCACCTCGTCCGCGCTGAACGTATCACCGG
>JANOYY010000055.1:0-2191 GCA_031429095.1 Acidimicrobiia bacterium
CAACAGGGCTTAGATGGTCAATATCGCCAATTTGGCTCGATTTGCTCGCGTCGCCGCTCATGGCCCTCCCGCTCTGCGGAATGCTACAAGTCGAGGTCGGCAGCAGAGCGGACTGCCGCCGCAAACACTTCATCCCAACGCTGCATCAAGTGGGGTTCGAGGCCTTGGCAATACCCGTCTCTATCAGACGTCGGCGTTGGTCGACATCAGCAAGGAGCGTGAGGACAGGTGCTAGTCGGCCTAATGGACGAAGCAGTGAAGCCGCCGCATGAAGGCGCACCCGCGGTGAACGGGGTGATTGCCCAGATGGACGCTCGGGGCTTCGAACTCCCGGTGCATTGCCCATCAACCGATACTGCACGTTCGTGAACAGCCATTTTGTCTAGGCCTTTGAGTACGGGCTCATCCCGATCGCGACCGGATCTCACGCCATTCTGTCGCTCACCTCCCAAGTCAGGCAGTCTGCTAAGGCCCCGTTGCTGTCGTGGTGAGTCGCCGCACCCAGTAGCGAGGAGAGAGTCGCCCTGGCTTGAGTCGCAGGTGACTTTCCATCGTCGATCGGACGACACGCCGATTGGGTGTGTGTCGGACAGCGAGGCGAAGACGACGACGGGTTGTTGCCGGGTCGTAGCCGTTGGAGTGGAGCGCAATCGCAAGTTCTCCTACTCGACGGTCGATTGCTCGATCCGTGATTCGGTCACGCCCGCGAATCTTGAGTAGGGCCGTGATCCTGCCATCGGCAAGAACTGCATTTCGGGAGCCAGTGAGGGAACTACCGTACTGCCGGTAATTGGTGTCGGTGAAGGGCGCGTAGCCGAACTCCACGTCGGCAGCTGCAGCTCTCAACAGGAAGTCGAAGTCGTCGGCAACGAGTGTCTCGTCCCACGGCCCGATGATGTCAAGTATCGATCGGCGGAACATGACGCACGGCATACCGAAAACCGGGCCCGAGACCATCCGAAGGAGGAAATCTCCCGTAGGTCGGCCGAGAGTCGCAGGAGGAAAAATCTCGCCGGTCGGCCGACCGTCGATGTCCACTACCCGAAGGTCGGAGTAGACGAGACCGACCCTGTCGGGCAGTTGTTCGAGAGCATCGGCCTGATGCTGGACGCGATGTGGATCGAGCCAGTCGTCGCCATTGAGAACCATGACGAAGCGCCCGAGCAGGTGGGGTAGCACAAGGTTCAAGAGCGCGGGCAACCCGCCATTTTGATCAGGCAGGACTGTCGCGCCTAGCTGGCCGTGTCGATCACGCCAAGCCTGGACCCTCTCGCGAGTTCCATCGGTCGAACCGTCGTCGGCAATGAGCAACTGGAAGTTCGACTCAGTTTGCGTCGCCACGCTGTCAAGTGCCTGGTCAACCCACTGCACCTGATTGAAAAAAGTCACGACGATTGAGACCCTCGGCCCGCAGATCAACCCCGCCATCACGCGGTGCCTTCACTCCTCGGCGGGCGGCTGACCACATATACGAAGGTTTCGCCGAGAAACCGACGCTTCGGCCACCACATTCCGTGCCACACACGGGCCACGCGACCCCAGCTGACCCGGCGAGCCCGGCGCCCGCCAACCGACGAGAATCCGACGGTCATCCACTGCGCCCCACGTAGTCGACGGACCGCATTCTTCATCTGACGCGTTGCCCCGGTAGGCCGCTTGTCCTCGGTAACCGTTGCTTCAGTCAGGACCAGTCCATGACGCTCCGCAAGTTCCGCCACCCCGCTTGGGAACGCATAGAGGATATGGTCCACGTTCTCCCACACGATGCCGAGCTGCGCAGCGCGCACACGATGAGGCGCATACGGGTTGGGGGACGTAATGATCAGTTGGCCCCCGGGCGCCAGCGCCGCCGCTGCTACTGCAAACAGCATGTCGATGGACTCGACGTGCTCGATCAGCTCACCCGCCACGATTACATCAAACGGGGCGAGTTCGGCGAGCGGTCCCAAGCCAGCACCGAGATCGTGCGCCAGGGCCTCGAAACCGAGGCGTCGCATCGCTTCCACCCCGTCCGTCAACACGTCGACTCCGACGCAGCGCGCGGCCACGGCGACCAGTCGGGCATGAAGCCAATCGGGTGAGCTCATCCGTGCCACGTCGTGTGCAACGCAACCGATGTCAAGGACCTTCTGACCGGTGCAACGAGCCTCGAGAAATTCAATTCGATCAGAGATCGGAGGACGCCACGCAG
>JANOYY010000056.1:0-4848 GCA_031429095.1 Acidimicrobiia bacterium
CATCGCCCGGCCCTGTCGGGACCGAAGCAGATTTCGCGCCATGACCATGACGATCGCCGCGACCCCCCAACAAAGCCAGAAGTATCCCTGGCTCTTCGTGAAAAAGAACGTGTCAAAGAAAGTGGTCTCGCCGCTATCGGAGAACCGAATCGCCTTTCCGGGCCAGATCGAGAAAACAAATCCCGGTAAGTCATTGCGCGGCTGAGACTCGCCACCCGTGACAGAGACCCAGTTTTTTGCGATGTGCTGGGCTCCCACGACAAGAAGGATCGAGACCATCGCAAGGTAGTTTCCGCGCAAGCGCAGTGCGAACGGCCCGATTACTCCGCCCACCACCCCGCCAAGGAAAGCGGCGATCGCCAGCCACAGCGCCGAAGGAATGTGCCGCCCCGCAATTGTCAGATCTGCTCCGAAATACCCCGTTGAATACGCGCCCAAGCAGATGAAACCGGAGTGGCCGAGCGAGATCTGCCCGGTGTTCCCGATCAAAAGATTCAGCCCGATGGCTGCGATCGAATACACAGCGGCCAGCATTCCAACGTAAAGCCATTTGTCGTTGAAGGGAAGACCGGGAATTAGTTCGCGAGGGAGGTGAATTTTCCCGACACCAATCCATGAGAACCCGACAGGGATACTAATGAACAGCAAGGCAAATATAGCGAGCCCGACCTTTGATCCGTTCGTGGCAAAGCGCCGGTGTTCGGCTGCGTATTCCACAACAAGACGACGTTTTGAATCGAGCCGCGCCCAGAGCACCAGGCCAACGATCCCGACGGCGATAACCAATAGTGAAAGAACGGCGCCGGACATCAGACTCTTCTTACTTCTTTTGTTCCGAACAGACCCGCCGGCCGCACAAGGAGCACGACGATCATCAAAATAAAGGGAGCGACCCGAAAGAACTCGTGACCCATGACCTTGGAAAGTGGCGCGTCATAGGTGGCTGCCAAGTTCATGACGACGCCAATCACCAGGCCTCCCACGACCGCCCCACCAGGAGAGTCGACCCCGCCAAGCACAATGGCGGGAAACCCAAGGAAAGCAATGAGTCCAAGACTTGGGCTCACCTGGGGCGCATTGCTCCCAGCGCCACTCGCCAAAAGCACACCGGCCAGGGCCGCCAGTGCCGTCGAGATCGCCCATGACGCTCCATAGATCATGTTGGGACTGATTCCTTGCGCAATCGCAGCCTCCTGGTCAAAGGCCGTTGCCTTCATTGCTGTGCCTAGCTTCGAGCGTTGAAAGACAGTGAAGAACACGAACGAAATAACTGCGACAACCGCCAATGTAAAGAGGTCGATTTGGTTGACGCGGATTGGCCCAAGATCAACCCAACGCGATCCGAACGGCGAATTCAGATTCACCGCGCTAGTGCCCCAGATGACTGTCATCCCCGCGCTCAAGACTATGCCCACCCCGAGAGTCGCCATGATCACTGCGAAAATCGGGCGGCCGCGAAAGCGCCTTACGACCACGAGTTCTATAAGCCAGCCGATTCCCGCCAAGACGATCATCGAAAGGACAGTCGCGACCATAAGCGGGAGGCGCAACATTGACGGCGGATTGTCGAAGTTGACGCCCTCAATCGAACCGCTGAACCAATAAGCGACGTACGCCCCGAGCGTCAAAAGGGTCCCCTGAGCAAAGTTCAAAGTATGCGTTGCGCGATAGATGATCACATATCCGAGCGCGATGAGGGCGATGATTCCGCCGAGCGCGATTCCCGAAAAGAGTCCATTGAAAAATTGAGTCATCGGTCGACCTCCGTCACATTCAGATCATCATGAAGAAAGGGGACCTGAAGAGCGTGCAGCGATGGGAGACAACCGGATTCCCACCCAGGAACCAACGCTGCTCTGCATCTTGAAAGCCCTGACCGAGAACGGAGCGGCCCCGCGACTGAGCGCCCAGAAAAGACCAGCGCAGCGCCGAAAACCAACAAAATCAGTCCCGCCAGCAAGATCCGCAAACCATCGTGCAAACTTGTGGTGACTAGCCAGAAGAGCAACACGGCCACCGCAGCGGAGACTCCGGCGATGCGCGTGGGAGGGAACCGGGGCAACCGCGAGTTCTCCGACTCAACACGCCGATTGGCGGCACGCAACGCAATTGCCTTCACACCCCGCACGGGTCCCGCCCCACGATCGATATCGCTTGCCAGGGCTTGTGCCCACCCCATCGAGCCAACGACAACGGTCGGCTGAACAGATCGCAGGGCATGACCGGCGTCGCCAGGTCGTCCGAAATGGAGAACTGCCCGAGCGAAACACGCGCATACGATGGCGTAGAGATGCTCTCGATCGTTCGCGATCGAACCCATCAAAACAACTTGATCATGGTGATCGATTTTCACTCGTTCTTGCAGCGCGAGCGCCTGTGTAAGAAGTCCAAGGTGGGTCTGAGTGTTTGAACCAAATGCGACAACCCTCGCGTCGGCGCTGGCTTGGGTCGCACACACCTTGTCGTACCAAATTGGCGCCGAGCCTCGTTGTTCAAGCTGCGCCAAAGTCAACCGGCGATCGGCGTCGTCGCGCCCGGCCTCCGTCAGAGACCGAAGACCGCGAATCGCATCCACAACGAGTACTCGGATCTGGGGCACTTCGCTCCAGGCTTCATCAACCTTGTCGAATTGTTCTTGATCTCCGGCAAGAACCGCTGCCGCACCAGCTGCGCGGAGTCGTTCTCGTGCCTCCTCGGGCGAAAGGTCAGGGTCCAGCGGCAAGACAACACCACCGAAACCTTGCACACCTATCTCCGCAGCGAGAAGGAAGGGAGCATCCGTCGAGGAAATTGCAATCACCTCGCCACGAACGAATCCGAGTGACATCAACCCACCTCCGATGCCGGCAGCCCTATCGACCAGAGCCTTGACGGACACTTCGTTCCATTTCCCCTGACGAAAGATGCGCAGTACGAGGGCGCTTGGTTCTGTTTCGGCGCGCTTGACGAGAAGTTGCGGAATAGATTCTCCCGAAATCACGAACTGACCCCCAGGTACGCCTCGATCACGCGCTGGTCGACCTTGATTTCAGCGGGAGAGCCTTCAGCGATCTTCTGTCCGAAATCGAGAACGATGATTCGATCGGCCACATCCATGACCATATGCATGTCATGCTCGATTAACACGATCGAAATGCCTAACTCGTCCTTGATTTCAAGAATGTACCGAGCGAGATCCTGTGTTTCTGTCGCATTCATTCCAGCGACAGGCTCATCGAGCAACAACAACTTCGGCTCCATACACAATGCGCGTGCCAATTCCATCCGCTTCTGCACACCGTATGGCAACATACCAACGGGCTGACCACGAAAAACGTCGAGGTCGAGAAACTCGATGACGTTCTCCACGTGCGCACGGTGAATCAGTTCTTGTTTCTTCGCAGTGCCTGAGAACAACAAACCCGACAGGAAGCCACCCGTCATGAGGTGGTGTCGTCCGAGCATGAGATTTGCGACAACGTCAAGATTTTTGAAGAGCCCGATGTTTTGAAACGTCCGAGCGATCCCCTGCTTCACAGTGAACGGCGGTGAAGTGCCGATCAGGTCGATCCCCTCAACCTTGATCGACCCGCGCTGGGGGTGGTACACGGCATTGAGACAATTCAGGATCGAGGTCTTTCCGGCACCGTTCGGGCCGATGATCGCAAACAGCTCTCGGCGATTTACGTGGAAGCTGACGTCGTTGATTGCCGTGACGCCGCCGAACTGCATCGTGATGCCGTCTACAACCAGGAGAGGTGTTTCGCTTGCCATTGCTGTAATCTTGTCGGGTTTTTCGGCCTGAGTGGCAGCCATCAAGCGTCTCGCTTGCGCCGGTACGACTTGAGTTCACGAAATGAGGTGTGGCTCGACTCGCCCCCCAAGTAGGCGGCCTGGACATCGGGATCGGCTAGGAGTTCCGACGATGGACCCTCCTTCGCAACCCGCCCCGTTTCCATCACGTAACCATACGACGAGTTCTTCAGCGCCATTGTTGCGTTTTGCTCCACCAACAAGACACTTGTTCCGGACCGGTTGATCTCGCCGACAATCTGGAAGATCTGCTCCACGATCAACGGAGCGAGACCGAGGGAGGGTTCGTCGAGGAGGAGCAGAGTCGGTTTCGCCATGAGGGCACGGGCAATTGCCAACATCTGCTGTTCACCGCCGGACATATACCCGGCGACTTGCTTGTGGCGCTCTTTCAAACGCGGAAACAGCGCCATTACCTGTTCATACGATGCAGCAATGCCAGCTCGGTCTTTTCGGGTGTACGCACCCGCCTTCAAGTTCTCGTCGACCGAGAGCTCAGCAAAGATTCGGCGCCCCTCCATGACCTGGGCCATACCGCCACGTACTAGCGACGACGCGTCGGCCCCAGTGGTTTGCGTTCCATTGAAAGACACCGTGCCAGCAGCCACTTCCCCACTGTGATAACTCAAAAGACCGGAAACCGCTCGAAGCAGCGTCGTCTTTCCTGCGCCATTGGCACCAAGAATCGAGACCACTGCACCGGTTTGGACCCTAATGCTCACATTGCGAAGCACCTGTATCGCACCGCCGTATATCACATCGACGTTTTGGACAGCGAGTATGTCGGCGCTTTGACTCGGGCGCGACGCAACAGAGGCTTCGGTGATTGCGTTCACATGCAGATTGTTGCACACCAGTAAACATGTTCTGGTCGATTCCAAGCTCGTCCGATTCGAATCCAGGGGAAAGTCGGAAAAACATTTCGAAAATCCCGACAACGCGCTGCTGAATTCCCGGTCGACAGAAGCATGGATCGACGGCGCACACGCGCGAGGATCTACGGGTGAGTATTCGTAGCGACGGCCCGGGCAATACCATCTTGGAAGGTCCCGTCGC
>JANOYY010000057.1:0-12568 GCA_031429095.1 Acidimicrobiia bacterium
CGTTCGGTTGTTGAAGTTCTGTCCGGGGTTGCTGCCGACGTTCGACTTCAGCTCGATAATGACGAGCACCCGACCTTCGACTGTTACGACAACGTCCCAGCTCTTGTCGCGGCGAAAGTAGCCAGGGACCGGCCGACGCTTCACCTCCATCATCCGCGCCGGTATGCCAGCGTCGACGAGCACATCGATCAGCAACAGCTCGAGCGCGTCGAGGTGCCGTCCACCAGTGACTTCGGCCCGAAGCCCCGTATTGACCGCTCCGCTTTCGACCGAACGCTTGGCTTGCGAAGTGCGCACGTCCCAATACGATACGACCGCCGCCGTGACCTTGTCGGCGTAGTCCGGTAGTTGGTTCGCCATCAGCCGGCAACTACGACCACATCGTGATCGATGCCGTAGAGGCGACGCGCCACACGATTTGCCAGATCCCGGTTTCGCGTTTCGAAGGCTCGCCGAAGTTCGGCCTGGTCTCTCTTGCCGACCGACGCCATCTCGGGAACGCGGATGCGCCGAAGGTACTGCGCCTGGAACCGGTAACAGCCGCCGCGCATCTTCACGCAGTAGGTTGCGACAAACAGTTCTGCGATATCGGAGAGCAGCAGTCCGCCGAGGACCTCAAGATCCCAAACGTCAGAGGTGATGAAGTACAGACCGTGGTGCGGGTAGTGCTCGCCTCGGTCAAGCACGGGCTGAATGAATGCCTTCAGGTCGGGGATGACGAGCTTCTCTCGTTCCAGCAAACCCGGTTCGACGCGGTCAATGGTGCGATACCAACTCCTAGGATTCTTTTTCGCGACGTGCCGAGCGCGAATATCGCTCGACCGGGATTCGAGGTATGCGCTGAGCAGCGGGTAACGCTCGAGGTCGACAAGTCGACCGTCCTGCCACGGATTAACGAGAAACGTCCCCGACCAATTCACCGTCCCCTCAGATATGTCAGCAGTCGTCAAAAGCGGCAGGAGACGGTCCCGCTCAACCAGCCCACTGTTGTGGGTGAGGTAGACCGAGTCAGCTCCACTTGCAACACCGATCCCCACTCGTGTCCCAGTAGCGGTGTCCTCGAGAAACGGCAGCCGGCGCTCCAGATCAGCGATCAGTGCGAGATTGGCCGGGTTGCCCGACGGCCAAGACGATTCAGAGTCGAACCACGCCGACAGCTTCACCGCCGAGACCGCTTCCGTGTTTACGGACCGCCGGCTTGTGGAAGCCCACTTCGCAAGAGACTGGGCCTGCGATTCGCCGAACGCTTTCGATGCGTTGGCGACGACCGCAGTGCCCTGATCTCGACGTCGGATTACAGTCACGGCCGGGTATGCAGCGACGGTTTCCTCGAATGCATCGACGTCGTGCATCGAGATGACCGCCTCGACCGAATAGCCCGACGAGACCAGGCGGCGTAGGTCTGCGCCGTACTGGTTGTGCATCCACCGATCAGCGACAATGAAGCCAAGGACGCCATCGGGTTTCAGGATCCGGAGGCTCATCTCGATGAAGCCGACGAAGATGTCGCTGCGTCCTCGCATCGTCTGACAGACGCGCCGGTACGCAGCGCTGCGAGCAGACGGCACGGACTCCAAACGAATGTACGGAGGATTCCCCAGTACGAAGTCCGCAACGTCATCGCCATGATTTGTGAGGAGAAAGTCGCCACACTTGACGCAGCCCGCAGCGATCGACTTCGCCTCAATATCGTCGAGCCCGGCGTCGGTAAGCGCCCCTGCGATGGTCTTCTCCGCCAGCTCAGCATTCACCGGGAGCAGGTCAAATGCACGTAACGCGTGCCGAATATCAGCGAGGGGTCGACCATGGGCTCGACAGGACTCGATAATACGTTCGGCCATCGGTGCCAGGAACGCTCCGGATCCGCAAGATGGTTCAACGGCGACCATGCCGGCTAGATCTCGTTCTGCGGTGAAGCCGGATAGGTCGAGGATCAGATCGACAACCCAGCGACGAGTGAACACTTCGCCATGCTCGCCTGCCTCGTCGATCTGCAACACGGGCGGGTCCACTTCCTGCCCCAGGTCGAGGCTGAGCTGTCGTTCTTCAAGCCGGCGGATCCGGGCCATCGCGTACCTCCAAAACTACTCGTCGTTGAGTGGGTCCGCAGGGACCGGGCGCGATGACATCATGACGAGCCGGTGTGACAAATTTAGTGGACCGGGGCGGTCAACCCCAAGATTCCGGCGCGAGGATCAATCAAGTAGGCACGAGCTGTGCGTCGCTCAAGGCTTCACCGCCGATGTCGGTCAAATCCTTACCGTCAGGTGCGGGACTCACCTGTCGACGAGGCGTCCACACTTGTGGTTGATGCGGCTTCTTCAATGGACTCGACGGCGCTGTTGAATCAGCCGTTGAAGACCCCAGTCTTGATGGTGTTCGAGCCGCGACGGCGCTGATCGGAAGTCTGCGCTCGAACAAGCTGAACGTTGACGTTTCCTGGGTCAACTCCGATGGCTTCCGCCGTTCCGGACGCCTGGACGTCGACCGGACCGTGTTCGTGCATCAAGCCCTTCAACACACGGATCCAGCAGATCGAGCTATGACGTGGTCGGTGAACTACGTGGCTTGACCTTGGAAGGTCGACGGACCTTTCAAATCCGAGAGGACGATGGGACAGTTGTGACTGGCCTGGTCACCAGCGATGCTGCACCGTCGACTCTTGGTTTCTCGATCGGCGAACGAGTGGTCGCGAAGGTTGAAGAAACATCGAGGAGGCGTTTGGCTGCTTCCGGCTCAACAACCTCGCGTCGGCTCGTGGCACTTCACAGGCTGTGACTCTCGGCTACCGCGGGAACGCCGATTGGCGGGACATGTCGGAGTTCGTGGTCCACCTCACGCATCGAGAGCGCAAGGCCGAATGCGCAACCGGTTCGGCGAAATCAACTCTCACTACTCGGAGATGCCAATGCTCGATGTCTCTTGGACCGACGCACGCGTCCAATCAGGAGCATCCAGAATCTAAAGGTCGCTAGCCAAGCATGGGGGGTCCGAAATCGTCCACGGCCTCCCGACCGGATGGGCGACGACCAATCAGATCAGCCACAATTCTGCCGTTGTGGAATTCACAACAGGGGTGGGCGAGGGGGGACTTGAACCCCCATGAGGTTTCCCTCGCTAGCACCTGAAGCTAGTGCGTCTGCCATTTCGCCACTCGCCCGAGTGGAGCAAGAACTCTAGCCCAATCGGCCGGCTCCGACGCCAGCGTTTCTACGCCGTTCGGCCGCAAAACGTGACCATCGACGGGTCCGACAGGCTAATTCCGGGCCGCTCGTTGGACACCAACACGGCCAACAGACGCGTCGCCCACACCGCCGTCAGGCTCCGTTGTGCGGACACACACAACACCGAATGGCGGAGGGTCTTCTCGGCGACGATTGCGGGTCGAGCCTCTCCACAACGCCTTCGCCGCTCTCGGTTAGATCCCGGAGAAAACCGACAACAGGTCCACGACGCTGTCGACGACGAGGTCCGCCATGACGCAGAGATCGCCGACGGTACCGGTTCCCGACAACACCGCGATTGCTTGGGCGCCCGCTCGCCGAGCCATCTCAAGATCGTGGGTCGAGTCCCCGACAACTGCCGTGTGCTTCGCGTGCAGCCCGACCGCGTCGCAGAATGCGTGAACCATTCCAGGGCCGGGCTTTGCGCCAAACCCACTGTCGGCGCCGCACGTGAACTCGAAGAGATCCCAGAGGCCAAATTTGTCGAGCGACGACACCAGGCCCCCTTCGGTGTCATTGGTGGCCAAACCCAAAGGCACACCGCGCGCCTTCAGCTCAACGAGCGTTTCACGCGCCCCGTCGATCAGCACGCCATGGACTGCGCAGGCCTCCTGGAACAACCGTTGTGCCTCGGTTCGCAGATCATTCGGGGCGACGGTGCCGGCGACCGCATGGGCCATCGCCACGATTTCATCCACGGTGCCGGCGGCAAGCAGCGAGCTCGGTGCCACATGATTCGTGACGGGGTCCTGCCCCCCAACCTCCAGCACCCGGTCGCGCAACCCCGCGTCGCCCTGCGCCGCGTAGGTCGCGACCGCGCGATTCACCGGAATCCACGTCCGCCAATAGTCGAGGATCGTGCCATCCTTGTCGAACAACAGCGCTCGGACCTGATGGAGCTGGCTCATGTCGGCCGCAATAGTTTCAACAATCATATGTTTACCTAGTATCGACCGAAATCGTCCCGGGTCGCAGTGAAGTTCACCTCACGAGACCCGACGGCATCGACAACATGGCGGGCGTCGACTTCCCCGACCCTGTCCAGCCCGATACCACCACCCGATACCACCACTCGATACCACCACCAGATGCATCTTCACATTGTGCCTGGCCGTGCGCTCAACATACCCGATGGCCGAACTAATCGTTGAAAACCGGAAACCGCACTCTTCGGTCCCTACACTGAAAGCCGCATCATGGTACTTCTCGGGATTGAACGACGGCTTGAAGCCCTGGTGGAGGGCGCGTTCTCACGCGTCTTCAAAAGCCAGCTGCGGCCCGTCGAACTCGGCCGACGGATGATCCGTGAGATCGACGCCAACATCACCATCGGTATCCGAGGTGAACGAGTCGGGCCGAACCACGCAGCAATCACGCTCGCCCCGGTCGACTACGAGCGATTCTCGTTGTTTGGCGACGCGCTCGCCTCCGAACTCGCCGATGCCATCGAGGAACACGCAGCGTCGGAAAATCTCGCTCTCATGGGCCCAGCGATGGTCGACCTCCTCGTCAGTCAAAAACAGCGTGCAGGTCAGTTCAAGGTATCAACCGCGATCAAAGCTGCGGCGCGAGTCGCCGCAGCGAAGGGTTGGTTGGAGATCCCCTCCGGGACCGCCGTCGCGGTATTGGACCACGACGTCGTCTCTATCGGTCGACTCCCGGAGTGCGAAATCACGGTCCCCGATTCCAATGTGTCACGACGTCACGCCGAAGTTCGAGTGATCGACGGCCGAGTCTGCATCGTCGACCTGAAATCGTTGAACGGAACCAGGGTCAACGGCTGCGGCGTACCGGTCAACGAATTCGGCACACCGCTCGCCGAAGGAGATGTCATCACGATCGGGCCGATGTCGATTCGCTATACGACGAAGCGAACACCGGGCGCGAAACCCACGGCTACGGCGGCTACCACGGCTACAGAGTCGGCCGACAGCGGACACGCTGATGCCTGATTCGGTACTGGCCGTTCTCAAGCTGGTGTTGCTGGCCGTACTCTATCTGTTCCTGGCCCGCGTCATCCGTGCAGTCTGGGTAGAGATATACGCCGAACGGCGATCGGGGGCCGAAAGCATCCACGCCGGCACGAGCGAACCATCGCGAGCTCGCTCCCGGGGAGATGTCGCAGCGCCGGTGATTGGTCCCGAGAAGATCAGCAAACGCGATGCAAAGCGGGCCGAGAGAACCAAGGCCGGGTATGTGCTGAAGGTGGTTGAACCACCCGAACACCGGGGCACGACCTACCCCGTGGTCGACGAAATGACGATTGGCCGCGCGCCCGCCTGCGCAGTCTCGATCAAAGACGACTTCGCGTCGCAACTCCATGCCCGGGTGTTTCGTCGAGATGGCGATGTGTTTTGTGAAGACCTCGGCTCGACCAACGGGACCTTCCTCAACAAGAAGCCAGTTCATGGTCCCAACAAGCTCGCCAAGGGTGACCGAATCCAGATCGGCAATACGGTTCTGGAGTTCACCAAATGATTCGTCTCCTCGGCGGTCACGCCACCGATGCGGGACGGGTCCGAGCGAACAATCAAGACCGCGCCGTCATTGCTGACGGCTATCTCTATGGTGTCGCTGATGGTATGGGCGGACATCGCGGCGGCGAAGTTGCCGCCGAAATGGTGGCCACAGGTCTCGGACAGTTTGTGGCTCGGTTCGTCGCAGACACATCCTCGGCATCGACGCTGCCACTCACCACGGAATCGATTACCGAAGAGATCGCCAACCTGAACGAGTCGCTCCTGGAACGAGCGGGCGCCGACGATGATCTCTTCGGAATGGGGACCACCCTCACGGG
Organism: Acidimicrobiia bacterium; assembly: GCA_031429095.1. GTDB lineage: Bacteria > Actinomycetota > Acidimicrobiia > Acidimicrobiales > JANYDT01 > JANOYY01. The sequence continues at coordinate 6,022 of JANOYY010000057.1, forward strand.
GATCGCGCTCTCGACGACCGAAACGCCATCGGGCAATGAGGTCGTGGTCGCGGTCTTCAACATCGGAGATTCGCGCACATATCTACTCCGTAACGGCGAACTCCAACAACTCACGGAGGATCATTCCGTCGTCGCTGACCTGTTGCGGTCCGGGCGTATCACCGCGGAGGAGGCCAAGACCCATCGTCAGCGCTCGGTCGTCACCCGGGCGCTCGGGGTGGACACCAGCGTTGAGATCGACGTGCTGGAGGTCCTCCCCGCCCCCGGCATGCGTTACCTGATGTGCAGCGACGGACTGACCAACGAACTTCCTGACGAGATGATCGGCTCGATCCTTCGCCGACTGGCGAACCCGGCGGAGGCGGCACGCGAACTCGTTCGTCTGGCCGTCGAGAGCGGCGGCCGCGACAATGTCACCGTCGTAGTGGTCGATGTCGTCGACGACGCCGGCTTCGACCAGGCCGCGCTGGCCGCTTCGTGGGACGTCGACTCCACAATCGTAGATACACCTCGTGCGTCACCGCCCTCGTCGAGTGATTCCGCCGAACCATCGACAGCGTCGCCCGTCGCCCGGTCAACGACCACTGCCCGGCCCGAAAAGGTCCGCAAACCCTTCCCGGTGAACCTCCGGGTGCTTGCGTTTCTGGCGGTGCTTGCCGTTCTCGGCGGGATCGTCTTCGCCGTGATCAAGGCCGCCCCTGATGTTACGGACCCCAACTCGACCGTCGTGGTCGTCGCCACGGAGTCGGCCACCACGGGCGTGGGCGGATCCACCACATTGGCGTCAGATGGACAAACACCGGACCGGACCGAGGAACTGTCGGTAGCTCCGACGATCGCGGGTCTCCCGATCGCATCACCGGCCGAAACTACGACGTCATTCGATGGCTTCACTGAAACCACGGTGGCACCTCCCACCACCGAGATCAAGAAGACGAATCGATGAGGGTCACCGTCGGCACCGTTCCTCGCCGGCGAATCGAACTCGGCCTGCTCATCCTCGCTGCTGCGATCACCGTTGGAGCCCACGCCCTGTCGAGCCTCGCGAAAACAGCCAGCGTCCCCGCAAACATCCGGGTATTCCTGGGATTCATCGTCGGCCTTCTCGCGCTCGGTCACATCGCACTTCGACGGTTTGCGAAACACGCCGACGCCACACTCTTTCCACTTGCCGCGGTCCTCAACGGTATTGGCTACGTAATGATCGCCCGATTGCGCCCCGGGTTCGCCGACAAACAGGCGCTCTGGACAGCCGTAGGTGTACTGGCTTTCGTCGCAACGCTTATCGCGGCACGAAATGTTCGCAAACTTGAATACTTGCGCTACACATTCCTAGCGGGCGGCATTGCCTTGCTGCTCACGCCACTCGTTCCGGGGGTTGGCTATGCCCGAAACGGTTCTCGGATATGGGCGCGTCTGGGACCGGTGACCTTTCAACCAGGCGAAATCGCCAAGGTAGTTCTGTGCATCTTCTTCGCTTCGTATCTCGTTGAGAAGCGCGAGCTCCTCGCCATCGCCGGGCGTAGGTTTCTCGGCCTTACGTGGCCCGAGCCCAAGCACTTCGGGCCCGTTGCCCTGGCGTGGATCGTATCCATCGGCATCATGGTGCTTCAGAAGGACCTTGGTTCCTCGCTCCTCTTCTTTGCGTTGTTTGTCTCCATGTTGTGGGTAGCCACCGGACGTGGTTCCTACATCGCACTGACGGTCGCCATGTTTCTGGGCGGCGCCACGCTCGCGTATCAGCTGTTCGATCACGTGCAGGTTCGCGTTTCAACATGGATCAACCCCTGGCCGGTCTCCGACGGAAAGGGGTATCAGATCATTCAAAGTCTGTATGCCTTTGGTTCGGGCGGCATAACAGGAACCGGACTGAATCAGGGTGCTCCGACGCGCATCCCGGCAAGCCACAACGACTTCATCCTCGCCGCGATCGGTGAAGAGTTAGGTCTCTTTGGCTCCTGCGGCGTTCTCATCATTTTCTTCCTCATGGTTGGCGCCGGCCTCAAGATCGCGCTGCGATCTGACAACCCGTTCGAGAAGCTCCTCGCTATCGGACTTACAACAATTCTAAGCGTACAGACTTTTATCATTGCCGGCGGTGTCACGCGGCTGGTGCCCCTCACCGGCGTTACACTTCCCTTCGTCAGCTACGGCGGGTCGTCGCTGGTCGTGAACTTCGTCGTTGTTGCGTTGCTGCTTCGATTAAGCCACGACGCCAACGTTCGTCATGGCGACCCAATCCCGCTCACCTGGTTCGAGAAGCGACGCAACAGGCGAATTGACCGGGCGGAAGCAGATGTACGCGATGACGAGACCCGCCTCGACCTCAAGCACGGCAGGAAACCAGCGGTGAGCGCATGAACCGCAACATTCGCCGACTCGGCGTGGTGTTCATCGGACTCTTCGTAATGCTGATCGCACAGCTGAACTACTTGCAGGTCATACGATCGAACCAACTGGCCAATCACCCTGGAAACACACGAGCTGCCGTCCGTGACTTCGGCGAACCGCGAGGCACCATCACAACTTCAGACGGAGTGGTGATTGCCGAGTCGTATCGCAACACCGACGGGTTGAGTCCGTACAAGTACCTTCGCCGATACAACCGCGGCCGCCTCTACGCGCACACGACGGGATTCTTCTCCTACAACTACGGCACAAGCGGAATCGAGCGTTCGTATGCGAACGTACTAGCTGGTCGGAAGGTTGCCGTCACTGCGAAGGGTTTGAAGTCGCTGCTCAGCTCAAAGATCGTCACTGGCAACGTCGAACTCACGCTCAATCATCAGCTGCAACTCGTTGCGGCACAGTCCCTTGAGAAGCGCCGGGGCTCGGTCGTCGCCATCGACCCACGCACCGGAGCAATTCTCGCCAGCGTCTCGTACCCCACCTATGACCCGAACGACTTGGCCGGTCCGGACTTTGCGAAGGTGCGCGAAGCGTGGAACCTCCTCAACAGCGATCCCGATCGTCCGATGCTGGCCCGCGCCTACCGCGAGCGATATGCCCCTGGCTCCACATTCAAGGTCATCACCGCCGCAGGTGGGTTGGAGACCGAAGTGGTGGGCACCACCACGCCGATCTATCCGACACTTCGTTCCCTACCGCTTCGATTCACAACACGACCGCTTCGAAACTTCGGAGGGTCAAGCTGCGGTGGGGACCTCGTCACTGTGTTTCGCGTGTCATGCAATACCGCGTTCGCGCAACTGGGTCTGGACATGGGGGCGGAGCGCTTGCACGACACCGCCGTACTCTTCGGATTCAATCGTAGGGTGCCGCTCGACGTTTCACCCGGGCCAGTGAAGTCGTTCTTTCCGACGGTGAACTTCTTCAAACGCAACGATCCCCAACTGGCCCAGAGCGCGATCGGCCAGGGCAGCGTAAGCGCGACAACCCTCCAGATGGCCATGGTCGCAGCGGGGATTGCCAACAAAGGTGTGATCATGGAGCCGCATTTCATGCGCGAGGTTCGCTCAAGCGACGGAGAACTCGTGCAGTCGGAGAACACAAACAAGCTCTTTACGGCGGTCAGCGAAGAGACCGCCGGGCAAGTACGGGACATGATGAAAGAAGTCGTCAACCGAGGCACGGGAACGCGAGCGGCAATTGACGGTGTCCAGGTCGCCGCAAAGACCGGCACTGCCCAAACGGGGCGAGGCACCGCGCACGCGTGGGTGGTGGCGTTTGCCCCCGCTGACGACCCCACAATCGCCGTTGCGGTGATCGTAGAGAACCGGCCCGAGGTCAGCACGGCAACCGGCGGAAAGATAGCTGCCCCGATTGCACGCCGCATGATCACGAGCGCGCTTAGCATTCAAGCCACGCAGTGACCGAGCAATGAGCACAATGACTTCCCAAACTCCTGGTGATCCTTCCCCAATCAACGCGACCGTAAACGGCCGCTATCAGTTGAATGCGTGGTTAGGGCGCACCGCCTTGTCTGATGAGTATCTTGCCGATGACCTCCATCTCGACCGAACGGTCATCTTCAAGGCCCTCCTGCCATCGCTAGCCGCCGACCGGGGCTTCCTCGACCGCTTTCGATCCCAGGCCCAAGCCACGGCCAACCTGAACCACCCGGCGATTGCGGCCGTATTGGACTGGGGACGAGACCAAGGTGGCATCCCCGACGGCACGGGGAGCACTAGCCCCGGCCCGACCTATTACATGGTCAGCGAGCATGTGGTGGGTCGTTCGCTCACCGAGCTCGTTACCGCGAACGGGCCGATGCCCCCGGAGCGGGTCGCCCATGTGATTATCGGCGCAACCGCGGCCCTTGGGTTTGCCCACCGCGCCGGAATCGTCGACGGTGGACTGAACCCCGACAAAATCCGCGTCACGTCGACCGGCGTCGTCAAGGTTGTCGACCTCGGCCTTCTGCGTGCCCTCGGTACGGGATGGCTCCCCACCGACGCCAACTCCGAACCAGCTCGATGGATGGCGCCGGAACAATTCCGTGGAGAAGCACCCGGCGAACGAACCGACGTGTACCAAGTGGGGCTCATTGCGTACTATCTGAGCACCGGCCAGGCACCCTACGGCGGCAATACCGTTGCCGAACTTCGCCACGGACACCTTGAAACGATCCCCGTCGCACCCACGAAGGCAGGTCCCCTCGTGCCGAAGGCGATGGAATCCTTCATTGGTCGCTCCATGGCCAAGGCCGTCGACGACCGATACTCCTCCGTTACCGAACAGCGTGGTGCCGTCGTGCGCCTGCGTGATCGCCTCACCGGATCCGTCTCCACAAATCGCCGGCTCGCCCCACCCACCACGCCCGATCCCGACGCAACAGCGGTCATCACGACGGCGCCCGAAGCGCTGCCAGGCGCCCGTGTGCAACCGGCGACGACCCCGGCGCAACCGGGGGTAACCGCGGCGTCAACATCGCCCGACCCACCACGGGCCGAACACGCTTCGCCCGTCCTCGATGCCACACGAGTGCAGCGCAAGAAGCGGACCGGCCCGATCAACGCTGAGGCCCCCTTGCCATCAGGCCCCAACAACGGGTTTGAGGAACTGAACCGGAAGCGTCCTCGCCGTGGGCTGTACGCATTGACACTCCTCGTTCTCCTCGCGGTGTTGGTCGGCTTGTTGTTTTTGCTTGCCAAACAACTTGGCGTGACCGGGCCGGCCACGGGCACGGTCCAGGTACCCGCCGTAAAGGACCTCAAGATCGACGAAGCCCGACGTGTCCTCAGTGACCTGGGACTTCGTCTCGAGACCGAACGGAAAACGTCCACCTCGATCGAGGCCGACGTGGTCATCGGACAAACCCCCGAACCGGGCGTCCGGGTCTCGGAGGGTTCCGTGGTCACACTCCAGGTGTCTACCGGTACGACGCAACCAACGGTGCCGTCCGTCGTGGGGCTCTCGGTTTCCGAGGCGCAGAGCCAACTCGCTCAGTTTGGCCTGACCTGGGAGATTCGCGAGAAAAAGGACGACGTTGCCGAGGCCGGCACCGTCGTGTCGCAAGAACCACGGGCGGAATCGGTCGTGACACCGGGTGCGCTCGTTGTGCTTGATGTTGCGGTGAGTTCGTCCAAGAAGCAGGTTCCGAAGGTCGACGGAAAGTCTGTCGAAGAGGCCCGCGTTGATCTCACCCGAGACGGCTTCTTGATCGTGGTGCAGTCCGAGCCTTCGAACAGCATCGAAAAGGGAACCGTCATCCGCACCGAGCCGGGGGGCGGCACGAGTGTGGCGAAGGGTTCGTCGGTCCTTATCGTTGCGTCGGGTGGAAAGGCGATCACCGTACCGAGCGTGATCGGTAAAGACGAAAATTCCGCCCGGGAAGCCCTCCAAGCCCTCGGGTTGGTCGTTGTTGTCAAGCAGCGAGCCGAGCCCGACGTGTCCAAAGTGGGCAAAGTCGTTTCTCAGACTCCCGACACGGGCGATGTAGAGGTCGGGGCTACCGTCACCATTCGCATCGGCGTCGAGGGTGCGGTCGTGACCACCACAAGGCCCCCAGCCGACGACGCCGAGCCGCCACCGGACCCGAGCCCAACGCCACTGCAAACGGTCGCCACACCGGCACCCACCACTGCCGCCCCGACGACTATCGCTGCACCGACGACTCCAGCGACGACTCCAGCCCCAACGCCCGCCGCTCCGGACCCCGTCGGTCCTGTTCCAGCGGCTGCCGCCACCACGACGGCGGCCACGATTCCCGTCGTGGTTGCTTCGCCAGCCCCACCCGCGCCGTAGGTTCGCGGGGCATAGGCTCGATATGCGCATAGAGGTGTCGGCGCCCCCTCGCCGTGCGAGGTGATGTCGAACGTATGCGTGCTTACCGTGCGAAGGTGAGTTGTGGTGGCGGTGGACTATTCGCTTTACGCCCGTCAGGCCACTCGAAGACCAGTGATATCACGTCAAGATCCCACCGGATCTTGACACCATGCCTATGAACGAAACGGTGATGAAACCGGCATTATGCACACAAATTCGCTAACTCGTGGGTGCCACCATTCTCCCGTTCACGAATATGGTGCACATCAGTCCACCGTGCCGGACGATTACACCCCGGATGACGGCAGTACTGATCACG
>JANOYY010000058.1:0-2303 GCA_031429095.1 Acidimicrobiia bacterium
CGGACCGGGCAACCTCATGCAGATCGAGCAACAATTCCAAGGTCCTAACGACAAGCGCTTCGTCGAAGATGACCGGCACTCGCTCTTTCGTCTCGGCGAAGTAAAGGACACCTTCGGTGCATCGGTAGCCGTTGTCACGGAGGATCAGCGCGTTGGCGCATAGCTGCACCCGTTCTGGTTCATACGCGCGCTCATCATTGTTTGGGGGCCGACCCTTCTTCACGTCAAGAGGCCGCACCGCACCATCGACTCCTTCGAGCACATCGATACGAGCAATCAGACCAAGGCGGTCAGATCCAACGAGCAGGGAACGAGCTTCTCGCAGTTCGTCGGCATCGTCGGCCACAGGCGCACGGCCGCGTTCAACGTCGACGGCCCGGTGCTGCCACGAGCCTTCCGCCGTGTCGGCATTTCCAACGAACTGTCCCTGGACCCACTCCAAGTGGAACAACCGGGGGCAGTAGGAGAATTCGTTCAACATCCGGGCTGGAACTTGACTGGGAAAGTCCGCCGGTTGATCGTCGGCGGTGATGCTCATCGCTTGGCCATGTCGTCAATCGTGAACGTAAGCGAACTCCGACGTCCACGAACGTCGCGGGACCAGGTTGCGACGGGAATAGTGTCATCGCCGAATATCTCGCCGGCTCGCTGTTGCAGCCGCGAGGCAAGTAGGTCGGCCTGTTCCGAGGCCGACCATTTCGCCTCCCCAACGAACGCTGGCTTGTCATCGATCCAACCCACCACATCGAACTCGGCAGCGTTGCGTCCTGTTCGCCACCACCGGCCTACCGAGGCGAGCGGAAGAATGCCCGCCACGACGCATCGCACCGCATGACGCCGTGCCTCCGACTCGAAGGTCGCGGCGAGATGTTGCGTCCAGACTTCTTGACGCAACACGTTCGCCGGATTGCCGCCTATTGCGATCGACTGGTGCATTCGGGCTACTGGTCCGAACCAGAAACGAAGATACGGATCGGTGATCACGTAGTGCGGGTGGGCGCGTTTGCGACCTCCGATAGGCCGCTCCCCCAGCACGAGACCGATTTGCTCAAGCGTGGCGAGCGGACCCTCGATGCGTAGAGCAGCCTCCGTTGCGATCTCACCGAAGGCATGCCGACCGCGACCGAGGGCGAACAAGATGCGTTCAAATCCAGTGCCCGATGGGAACTCTTCGTGGACGATAAGCGCGGCATCGTCATAAAGCATCGAGCCCGGTTGAAGGAGCTCGCGCAGGTTGTCGGCCAGAGTGGCTTTGTCATCCCAAGCAAGCAGATGGCGTGGGTAGCCACCTGTCGCGCAGTATGCCTGAAACCGATCGACAGGGGACAAAGATCGAAGGAAGGGCACCGTTTCCTCGAACGTAAACGGCTCCAGGCGTACATGAAGATTCGCACGGCCGAACAGCGGACCACCCGACTCGGTAAGTCTCATCATCACTCGACGAGAGGATCCAGTGAGCAACAGCATCAACTTGGCATCGCGGGTCCGCTGATGAAGTAGATGATCGAACACCGCCTGGATTGTGGAACCAAACGCTGGATCGGCTTCATCGAGGTACGGAATCTCATCGACACCCACGAGCAGAGGCTCTTCTTCTGCGGCGGCGGCCGCGAATTGGATCGCCTCGAACCAGTTTGCAAACGTCGACGGCACGGTTGCGGCCGAATCAAGCGCTCGGAGTTGACCGGCGAACCGGGCGAGCTGAACCCCAACTGCTTCGCGAGTGGCGCTGAGCAACACCGATCTACGACGTCGAGCAAATTCGGCAACCAACGCCGTTTTCCCAACGCGACGGCGGCCAGTAACGAACACGAGTTGGGGTGACGTTTGCACATCGCTCCACGCCCGTTCAAGCCGAGCAAGTTCCGAGTTTCGACCGAGCAGTTTCACTACAGTACCAGTGTACTACAGTCGGACTGTAGTACAGATGATCGAGGAAGCACCGAAGCTCCCGTAGCCACCTTGATCCGATCGGCGAATGGGCGCTTCGACAATCTGAAAGGGAGCGTTAGCAGCCGTAGGGTCATCGGGTCGGTTTGGGGACTTGCTAGCACTCTGGGTAGGAGCCGATGGGAGCCGACGATCGTTCGGAAGGCAGAAAATGTCCGAGACCGAAATGCGAAAGAGCGCCAAGGCAAAGAGGGCCGCTTACTGGTTCAGCGAAGGTAAGTCGGATGTGAAACGCTCGTCGTGAATCTCGGAGCCGTTCTTTCACTCGGTGGCGGCGAAAGTCAAGAGAGTGCGGCGAACCCTTGACGATCTCGGTTTGAACCGGTGCGGGCTTGCCGAATTCGGTAAGTTCG
>JANOYY010000059.1:0-11997 GCA_031429095.1 Acidimicrobiia bacterium
GCCAGCACCAGAAGAAGCGCCTTTTCTACGTCCGCATGAACAATGGCACCCGCTCCATCGACGACGAGTCCGAGATCGAGAAGTACATCGCAAGCCGCTGGCCGTGACCACACCAGAACGAGGACTTCTCTTTCATATGACATCGGTTGCGAATCTCCCGACGATTGTTGCGGACGGGTTGTTGTGCGATGACCTTGTCCGTGAAGCTGGCGTGCTCGAATCCGAAATTGGTGCGGAGGGGATTAAGGCTGTGCGGCGAACTCGGGCCGTTCCGATCGCGCCCGGGCGGACCGTGTCGAGCTATGTCCCGTTCTACTTCGCTGCGCGTTCACCGATGCTCCGGGTCCTACTCGGTAGCCATCCGGCAAGTTGGCAAGATCCAATCGTGTACCTAGTCACGCGAGTCACTACGGTCCTGCGATTTGGTTGCTCGTTCGTCTTCACGGATCGGAACGCTTACTACGCAACGGCCCGATACGAGTCCGACCCCTTGCGAATCGACGAACTGGTCGATTGGCCCCTCATGGAGGGCTATTGGTTCAACGAAACGCCAGATCACCCTGATCGGAAAGAGAAACGGATGGCCGAGTTCCTTGTAGAAGGACGGCTCCCATTCGCAGCGATCGACAAGATCGGAGTTCGGTCGCCTGCTACGGGTGCGCGGGTTCGTGAGATCCTGGGTACGATTGATCCACAACCTCAGGTTTTTGTCACACCCGAGTGGTACTTCTGAAGGGGTGAACTGGATGATTCGAGAGGGAACGGGCGACCTGCTCAACGCAGACGTTGACGCGTTGGTCAACACGGTAAACACCGTTGGCGTTATGGGCAAGGGGATCGCGTTGCAGTTCAAGCGACGGTACCCGGGGAACTTCCGAGCCTACGAGAGGGCGTGCAAGGCTGGTGAGGTCCAACTTGGAAGCATGTTTGTCTTCGACGCAGGGCAATTGGTGCGCCCGCGATGGATCATCAACTTCCCGACGAAAGGCCACTGGCGATCCAACTCCAAGCTCACGGACGTTGCTTCAGGCCTCGATGACCTCGTTCGAGTGATAGGTGAACTGGGTATACGAAGCATTGCTATTCCGCCGCTCGGCTGTGGCAATGGCGGCCTTGACTGGGCAATCGTCGAGCCGCTCATCCGGGATCGGCTTAGCCATGTTGATGCCGAAGTTGTGATGTTTGCCCCGGCGGGAACCCCAACGGCGCAAGCGATGGTGAGCCGGAACTCGCGCCCAAACATGACTAGAGGCAAGGCAGCCCTCGTTCGTCTCGTTGACCGGTATGCGCCGCCTTCGTTCGGTCCCGGACTCGTCGAAGTTCAAAAACTCATGTATTTCCTCCAGGAGAGCGGGGAAGCGTTGAAGTTGAAATATGCAAAGGCCCAGTACGGTCCTTACGCGGACAACTTGCGCCATTCGTTGACCGCTGTTGAGGGCCATTACCTGCAAGGCTACGGCGACGGCAGTCAGCGGGTCCTTGAGTCCGAGTCAATAATGGTGCTGCCAGGCGCTGTGGAAGCGGCTGACGCCGTCCTTAAGGAGACACCCGAAACATCGGCGCGGATCGACCGTGTTCTGCGACTGGTTGAGGGTTTTGAGTCTGCGTACGGAATGGAACTGCTCGCGACTGTGCACTGGGCAGCGACTGCCGAACAATGTGTCGACCGGACCTGCGTTGTAGATACCGTCCACGGATGGAGCCCTCGCAAAGAAAGTCTGTTCACGGTCGACCACATTGCGGTTGCCCTAGATCGGTTGGTTGGCGCTGGCTGGCTCCCCGAAGAGTTTGCTGCGTAGCCTTCGAAGATCATTCGAAGATCCATCCCTACAACTGGCCGGAACGATCGGAATCGTCGGACAGGACGCGAAACCGCAGCTCACGGCACCACACCGAACGAGCCGGACACTCCAGAACGACCCACACGATCTTTGAATGCGAGCGATATCCGGCGGCTCGTGTTCGTACGAGCCACATCTGGACTGAGGATGTCGTTCTGCATGGTCGGCTTTGGACGGATAGTTCTAGATCCCACGACGACCACCGGTCGCTGGGTCGACGGGTTGCTGAAGAAATCGAAGTTGCTCGCCGTTGTCAAGGGTGATCGATATCTCGATGGCGTTGTTCTTCGTGACCTGCGCATCGGTGATTCGATGACCGACGACTCCCTCCAGAACGAAGCCGAGGCTGACGCTTCGCAGCGAGTCGAACCGCGCCAGCGAGTAGCGAAGCTGTGCTCTGCCCACCTCATTGAGACCACACACTCGGCTCTCGATTACTAGCCGGTCGACCGTGACTCGGTACGTGAGGTCAACCACTGAAGGGGGGAGTCCGGTGGTGGTGTCTTCTGGCACCGGCAGGTATCCGACGACCTGGCCACGCCGTAACGCTTCGCGCTTGTTTGCCGGAAAGTCGTCGATCTTCACGAGAGGACTCGCTTGAAACGTTCGATCGAGCGATGTGTCCGCTTCAGCTTGGTCTTCTGCCTCGGACTGTGTAGCGCCTTGGCGCAGGCGCCGGCGGACGTCCTCGTTCCACTCCTTGTCGTGATGACAATCGTGACTGGTGACCATCAGCACCGCTCGGCCCGCGAAGAGCTCGATCGAACCGGCCGCACCATTCGCGGGGATGGTCACCCTGTGCTCGTCGAGCGCATCCCACCGCTCCGGAGTGAAGAACCCTGAAGTGGTTCGCGACAGCGGCGCAACGACAAGGTCACCTTGCGTCAATCCGGCTACGGAGGGGACGAGTAGCGCTCTTGTCATCTGATCCGTCGCCGCCGAGCCGGAAGCTCGTCCTCATGGAAGGCCGGTGCCTCTGCGAGGTCTTGGGTGTACTCGTTCTCATCACGCAAGGTGCGGGCCCGAGACGGTTGCGTCGGCATCGCTCGTACGAGTTCGTATAACGGCTGCGATCGCAGTGAGCGCCGTTCGATCGTTGTTCGCGAACCCGCGTTGCCGAGGGATTCGAGCGCGACGAAAACGGCACGGTCGCCGGCGGCGACGCGTTCGAGTGGTGTGAGCCCTTCGTGAGACGTGACAAGCACATCGCGCGCTCGCTCGCCCCAGCGGGCGCTTGCGTACACAGCCACTCTCGCGAGGAGCCGCAACGACTCCAGCCGGGATGGTGTCGGCCGGATCTCCCCGGTGGCGAAACCCGACAATGACCGTCGGTCGACGCCAATTGCTGCAGCGATCTCCTGGCGGGTTAAACCAGATGCCTCGATGATCTGGTCTCGAAGGCGAACGACTTCTTCGGCGAGAAACGACGCGGGCGACTCCGTACTGATCGGCCACGCTGTTGCGGAAGAGAAAAACACGTCAACCGCCTCAGGGATACCGAAGTGATCCGTCGTACCAACCCAGGTTGCCGATCGACCGTTGAACGGTCCGAGAAACGGCGCAACATCGTCGTGCGCTTTGGCTGGGATGGAATAGCCAGCGACTTCGAGCAGCGAGCTCATGTAAGGACCCCGCCATGTGCCTGGATGAACTCGTCGGTCACGGCCCAGCGGTAGTAGCGATAGATCACGTCGCTGAACGTTGCGGCTCGCGCCATCACGTCGTTCTTGTTGAACTCGATGTTCTCAACTGAGGCGTCGAGATCGCAGACCCATGACGGCCCAGCTGCAGCGGCGACACTGGGATCGAGCGATGTTCCCGGAGGCAGTTTCCCCCAACGTGCCTTGAGCGAAGCGCCCCCACTGAGCTCGTAGTGGCATTCGGTCAGGGCGTGACGCAAGGTGCCGTCCTCGCCTGGCTCAACGATTGCCGGCCCAAGGACTTCAGCACGAATGAAGGTGCTCAAACGGTCGACGTCTGCACCGTCAAGGCGGTCGACGTAACGAATTCCGAGTCGGCTCACCCGGCGCGGTCGCAACCATTCCTCGATCGAATCAAGGACGAACCGCAGGCGATCGAGAAACTCGCTTCGAGAGGTATATGCGGTCGTCGAGAGAGCGACGAACCCTGTTGTCAGGGCCACGTGCCAGTCGTTGTTCGGAGAACTGAACTTCCAGACCGTGCCTCCCTCGCTTCGGTGGACGCCTTCGGGCCCGAGCATGATCTGTGCTTCAACGGCTCGCTCGAGGTCGGGATACTTCGTTCGGATCAATTCTTGGAACGGTCCGACGAAGCTTTCGTCGTTGATGGAAACGATCAACGGAAAACGAATCTGCGCGACGACGAAGACCAGCGAGTGCGGGTCGAGGGGGACGGAAGGAACGGGTGGTCCAAAGGGGTGGTCGAGCATGCTTCCCAGTATACTTCCCACCCACAGCTATGGGAAGTGGAATGGGAAGTGCGTGCGCCCTACTCTGCGACGTTCGAAGATCGTTTCGAAGGTCATCCCTACAACTTGCCGGAACGACCACTCCCGCCCGGACCAGCCGGACGCGAACCCGCGCGCCAGGGCCCGGACACTCCGGCGATACCCACACGATCTTCGCAACAGGCGCTCGATCGGAGCCAAGGATGTTGTTGATCGGGTCGGGCAACTTCAGCGAAGAAGAGATCGGTCAGTTTTGACCGGGCTCGAGGGAGACGATCCCATCGCGCAAAATCACGACTGTATGACCCTGTCCACGATGGTCGTCAAGTTCGCGTGCAACCGCCATCTGCATCGACCGCTGCCACGCAAGGTGACGTGCCAAGACGTCGGGTCGACCGTCGCGACGTCGGCTATTTGGGCCTCACTCACGCACCGAGTCTCTCATCGTTCGTCCCGGAATCACGCGTGACCAAGTTTGGAGTCCGGCGAACCACGCCACGCGGGAACAAAAACTGCGGTTTTCAGGGCTTTCGAGCGGCATCGTTTTCGGGGCGCGGGAACGCCGCGGGAACACTCAGGGAACATGCGAGCGGTATCTGGCGGTCCGTCGCGGTGCCGGAATGAACGTCGAGGAGTTGCCCACACGTCGTCAACGATGCCAACGGCGTTGCGATCATTCACGCCATGTCGGCCCGAGCGAAATCCTAAAAGGTTGGTGGACCCCATGACAACACGAGCACAACGTGCGATTTCCCTGGAGAAGTGGGCCGAGGTCGTCGAAGCCCACGAATTGGTCGAGGCCGACACCGGCGCGCTTCGCACGATCGCGGAATTGGTCGAACGTCGAGATGATGTCGACTCCGCCCTGCTCGATGCCATTCGCACGGCTCGGCGAGCCGATCGTTGGTGGTCGGAAATCGGAGCGATGCTCGGCGTCTCCGAACAAGCCGCTCAGCGCAAGTACGCAACGAAGATCTCCGCGTAGCTCGCATTCCCATCGAATGCTTGAGAAGAGACACACGCAATGCTCGCTCACCCCTCCGCCAACGTCACGCCAAGAAGCGACTTGCCATCGACACGCAGCCGATGGCGCATTTGGAACTGGGGCTTGTCGTCCCCGACGTACGCCCGAGCGTGCTCACATCGTGCCGTGTAGCACCAGCCGTACGCGATGGCCGCGCGAATGACCAGCCACTCGTGCGCGGAAAACGGGCCCGACCGCGCCTTCTCGGCGTCGACGGCGAACGCCACGCACTCCGCCGCATCCGCAAAGTGCGGGCCGCTCGGTAGTGACCAGTCAATCGAGTGCATTGCGGCAACCTGTCCGAGCGCACTCGCCTCCGGCTCGACGCGAATCGAATCCCAGTCATAGATCGCCACGAGTTCGGCACCTACGTCATTCACCCGGATGTTGTCAGGCCGCCAATCGGCATGAACGATCCGAGCGGGCCCTTCCAAGTCCTGCATGGTCCGCCATGCGGTTCGAGCGATGTGATCGATCCACTCAGCGCCGTCGCCGGTCGCCTCGAAGTCGAAGAGGGGCGAATGGGGAAGCGGGTACAGGCCATCAACGACCCGCGCTGAGCCTCGAGTATCCAGCGCTCTCCCGAACAAGGTCGGATCTTCTCGGGAGAGGATCTCTACGAGGCGCGTCCAGCCATATGCGGCGACGAGCCGTTCCTCTGGTCGGCGCATGTCTGGCGGCCGCCCTACATTCAATGACTCCTCGGCCACGGCCCATCCGAGCCCGAGACGGGTTGGGACCGTCAAGGGACGTGCTGCCGGCAACCCCGCCTCGACGGCCACGCGCTGGACGGCGAGAACGGCTTCGAGACGTGCGAGATCTCGATCGGGGGCGTAGGCCTTGACTACAACTCGCCGCCCGTTGGAAAGCTTGAGTCCGGCGACGCAGCCGACACTGACGGCCCAGAGCCACGAGCCCACAATCTTCGAACCAAGAACGTCTTGGGACCACTCGTTCAGGGACGACGCGATGTCAGCAGCATCCACGCTGCCGAAAACGATCCGTTCGACCGGCGCTTCCGGATGGACCGCAAGTTGACTAGAAACAAGATCGACCAACGCCGGCACAAGAAGATGTTGCCATGGCAAAGTCAGCCAGACGCACCCCGGGCCGAGTGAAGCGTTAGTTTCTGCAACCGCAACGCCGTCGACGCTGGCGCGGATGCGAAAACGGACTCGATCAACGAGCCCCTCGCGAGACCGTATGCGCGCTGACGGTGTTAGCGATGATGTACGCCTCGATTGTCGATTGACGGAATCTGATCTTGCGACCGACCTTCACGTAGGTGATGCGATTCTCGCTGACGAGTCGTTTGATGAAGCGCATCTCAACGCCGAGGCAGCGAGCGGCGCCCTCTTTGTCGATGAGCGGATCGGGATCGAACAGTCGCTGTTGCTCGGGGGTATCTCAGCACTATGAGCGCTCACTGCCGATATAGGCGGATCCGGTGTCGTCGTGGGGGTCCCAGCAGCCGTGCGAACGGCGTCGGTGACCAACACCTGGCCACCATGCCCCGCCGCCTCGACGCGTGCCGCGGTATTCACCACCGGCCCGAAATAGTCACCGCCGCGCTCCTCCGCCTCGCCGAGGTGCATACCCATACGAACCCGCAATACCGGTCCGGGCCACACAGCATTACTAAGTGCGCGTTGCGAATCGGTGGCCGCCCGCACCGCATCCGACGCCCGACCGAACGCCGCCGCGAACGAATCCCCGGCCGTCGTGAACACATACCCCACCGTTACCCTCAATCGCCGCCCGCAAGATTGCGTCGTGGATGAGTAACGACGCCGACATCGCATCCTTGTCCGCCGCCCACAACCGTGTCGACCCCTCAACGTCGGTAAACAGAAACGTCACCGTCCCCGACGGTAAAACCCCCGACCGTTCAGGGGCGCTCATCGGTGACTCAACCCGAGATACGTCGCCAGCGCCTCGTCGACACTCCACATCTCTTCGACACTGAGTCGCCCGGCCCGCTTCCCGAGACGCTGTACGTCCACTGCACCGAGTTGCTCGACGAGCACCAGCGTCGATTCGCCCTCGATCTCGACCGGTGGACGAAACGACGCTTGGCGAGCGCTCCGTGACGTCGGAGCAAGGATCACGACCGACCGCGGCAGGAACTCGTCGGCCTGCACCACCACCCCGAAGCGAACCCCATGCTGCTCATGGCCCAGACCCTTCGGGATCTTGAACCTGAACACCTCACCGCGCTGCACGCAACGACTCCATCAGCCCCGCAACGGAGAGCATCTCCGCACGATCCGCCTCGTCGGCCTCCAACTCCGCTACCTCGCGGGCCAGCGCCTCGCTGCGGCGAACCCGCCGCGCCGACTCGATCAACGACGACCGAATCGCATCAGACGTCGACATCCCACATGCATTCAGCACGCGCAAGGCCCGCTCCGCCTCGCCATCCAACCGCACAGAAATCGCAGAAGACACAGGCCACCGTATCACGAAACGTCGCACAGCCTCGGGTCGCGTGGGAGGTCGAGTCGCCGAGCACCCGCTCGTAACCGGCGTACCGCAGCGCCCCCCGAAACCGCACGCAATCGGGCCGATATGCAGTGCCGCGAGCGGGCCGCCTCCCGGGATCGTGAGAGTCGATATCGCGCGGTTGGCGGGTCAAGCTCTGGTTGACACAGAGACCGTCGGCTCAGTCCCAGCGCGCCGGGCGAGCTCGGCGCGCTGGGCGTGAAGAGATCGGGTTGCTCCGTAGGAGTCGTTAGATAACGGCCAGCAGCCCTTCGCCGGCAAGCCGTTCGACGAGACGGCGGTAGCGGGGGAGCATCCCGGCGTGATGCACGCCGACGCCATTTCGAAGGTAGCGGGCGAGCGTCTGACTGAAGCCGGTGGTCAGTCGTTCGCCCTTCACGGCTGCGGCGATCGCCTCACGCTGCTCGCGGGTGGTGAGCGGGAGCGAGACGAGCGACTGTGCCTGCTCGACGGCCGCGGCTTGGGTGGAGTGCACGAGGTACACGGGATAGAGCCCGCGCTCAACCGCGTCGACGATGCTCTCGGCGAGCGGGGTGGCTCGCCACTCCGGGTAGAGCGGGATGGGGCGGTTGACGCTCGTGATGTTCTCGACCGGGGTCGACGTGCGCGCTTCGAGATCGGCGATGATCGGCGAGACGTCGCCGAGGGTGGCGGATGCGAGGAGATACTGCGTGTCGTTGGGAAGCAGCAGCGGCACTTGCCACGCCCAGCCGCGATCGGTGTCGCCGTAGTAGTGGAACCCGTCCAGGCACGCGAACCCGGGAGCGGCGTCGTGCAAGAAGGCGTCGCCCAGCGCGAGGTTGGCGAACACCTCCGCCGTACACACCAGCACCGGCGCGTCCCGGTTGATGGACGCGTCCCCGATGGCGAGTCCGACCTCGCTCGCGCCGAGGAGATCGACGAGCTCGAAGAACTTCTCCGCCACCAGGGCCTTGATCGGCGCTGTCCACACCGAGCGTCGGCCGACGTTGCGGGCCAGCGCGATGCCGGCGATTGCCGCCATCGACTTCCCGGACCCCGTCGGCGTGGCCAGGACGACGTGCGAGCCCGACGCCAGTGCCAGCGCAGCGTCCTCCTGATGCGGGTAGAGCGGACGCCCAGTTTCGGCTGCCCACGCCGAATACCCGTCGATCACGTCACTCGGGTCCGAGCCGACCGGTGGAGGCGATCGAGCAGGCGGGGCGGGGGAGTCGACATGACGGAGACGATCCTCGCAGGGTCTGGGAACCGGAGCGGCCGTCGACCCGGAACAGCCTTGAGGACCTCAGTCCAAGCCCGGGATTTGTTGCTCCGAGAGCAACGAAGGCTGCGGATTGCTGTCGCTTTGCGTCTCAGTCGTAGCTGTGGACGATGTAGGCCAAGTCGACGTCGGACAGGGCCGCGTGGTCCGATCCGATTCCGACTTGATGGACCTCGTTCTTCATGACCGCGGTAACGATGTGGAGCCCGGCGCCGAGCGCCTTCGCGATGTCCGCCGCCTTTCGAGCGGCCTTGAGGGCTTGGGGGCTCCTGTCGACTCCGACGACGATGGTGTTCATGTCAGACCTCATGTCTTGTGTAGTGGATCTTCAGTGGAACACGTTGCTGCCATCTTTCTGTGATCTTCGATCACGTTTCGAGCGACTTCTCGTTGGGTGTGTCTTCGCGCACCCGGTCGGGTGGTATTTACCAGTTCAGAGGGCTCTTTCGTCGCTCCCTCGGCGCCGCTGAATACCTCGGCTTCCGGAGAAGTGAGTCATTTCCGCGCTTTCGGGTCACGTTCGGTCACGGCGGTTCGCTCGGCGACCGCGATCGCGGGACGTGCATTGGGCCGCTCTCGGGTGTGGGTCGGCAACGACCAGTCCTTCGCAAAGCCGTGAACGAAGCTCGTCCGTTCGGGCGAAGTGCGGCTCAATCCCAGCCGCGACGGGCGAGCTCGGTGCGCACCGCGTGGAGGGATCGGGTGGCACCGTAAGAGTCGTCGGGGTCTTCGACCTGGCCCATGTACACGTCGAAGATTCCGAGCTGTCGAGCGAGGTGGCGTCCGTAGGCGATCGTGGCCGGCGAACGGCCGCCAAAGGCATCTAGGAGGAAGCGTCGGGCCGCAGGCTCGTCGCCCTGCTGGTGGGCGAGCGCGGCGAGCAGCATCATGGTGTCGTTCGACTCGGCTCGCAGGAAACCGAGCGATGCCCGCTTCGCATGTCGTCGGATGAAGGTGGTGGCGGTTTCGGTGTCGCCGAGCGCTAGGTGGGCGAATGCGCGCACTTCGGTTCCGTCGCCGAAGGGAAGGTCGAGCTGGTCGAGCTGGGCCACCGTGACGAGAGCAGCTTTCGGTTGTCCGAGTAGCACTTCCGACATCGCCGCCGTCAGGACGGAGGTGGAGACGTCGGCAAACCGAGCGCGCTCGACCAGTTCGCGGGCGAGGTCTCGGGACCGTTCGAAGTCGCCACCGAGCAACGCAACATTGGTCTGTGCGATGAGGGCCCAAATCTCGGCCGCGGAGGGTGAGTCGGACAATCGGGTGTCGGGTGCGGTCTGCTGGCTGAGCTCGTTCGCGGCGTTGGCCAGAAGCCCGTCGACGTTCTCCAGCGCAACGAACGCGATCTGCCAAGCGAGGATGGCCCACCCGATGGCGCGGAAGGTGTTGAGCGGCGACCGGGTCAGTTCGTCGGCAACGGTCCCGGCGAATACGTAGTCGGTGGAGTAGAGCGCCAACATAATCCGTTGGACGGTGATGCATCCGTGCAGGTCGGGGTCGAGCTCGGCGACGTGGGCCGCGGTTCGTCCGAGCGCGGTGTTGAGTTCCGAGAACCGCGCGTCGAGGTAGTACGCGCTCCAACTCGCAGTGAGGAGTTCCCCGGCGATGATCCACTTGTCATGGTCGGCGGCCCATTCGAACGCCGAAGTGATGTTCGGGCAATCGTGACGCATGCGGAGTCCGACGTCGAGTGACCCGAAGACTCTGCGGCCGTCGGCCATGGCAAGTCGGTGGAAGTGGGCAAGATGCCCGTCACGGATGGCCTCGGCTTCGCCCGTGTCGACGAGACGGTCCTCGGCGTAGGCCTTCACCGTTTCAAGCAACCGGAACCGGGTGGCCTTTCGCTTGTCGGCCCGCACCACGAGCGACTTCGCCTGCAGCGTCTCGACGTGACCGGTCGCACGTCGGCGATCCAGCCCGGTGACGGCGGCGACGGCATCGAGATCGAACCCGTCGACGAACACACCCAGAGCACGGAACACCCGCTGCTCTTCGGGGTCGAGAAGGTCATACGACCAATCCAAGGTTGCTTCGAGCGTGCGTCGCCGGCTGCGTCGACGACCACCAGACAGCAGCTGGAAGCGGTCATCGAGCCCGGCCAACAGCTCATCGGGATTCATCACCGTGACCCGGGCCGCAGCGAGCTCGATGGCCAGCGGCATACCGTCGAGCCGGCCACAGATCGCACTCACCGTCGCCGCGTTACTCTCCGTGAGCGAGAACTCCGGATGCACCCCAGAGGCACGATCGACGAACAACCGCACACCGGGCGAGTCGCCCGTGTCCGTCGCCAGCGACCCGAGCACGACGACGCGTTCACCGTCGATGTCGAACGCCTCACGACTCGTGGCCAGGATCTTGGTGGGCCCGTTCGTCGCCAAGAATGCTTCGACGAAGGCCGCCGATTCCTCGATCACGTGCTCGCAATTGTCGAGGATCACCAGCGCCTCCTTGTCGGCGAGGAACGTGAGGATCTGCTGCGTCTGGTCGCCACTGGCGAGGCTGAGCCCGAGCCCATTGGCGATCGCCGAGGGCACCTCGGCCCCGCTGCTCACCGCCGTGAGATCCACGAACCACACACCACCGCGACGGTGAGGCAGTTCCGCCTCACCCACCGCGATCGCCAGCCGCGTCTTGCCGGATCCACCTACCGCAGTGACGGTGACGAGTCGGCTCTCAGCGAGCAGACCACGGATCCGCCCGAGCTCGACCTCACGGCCGATCAACCGCGTCGGCCGGACCGGGAGGTTCGACATCGACGGATCGGTGACGCGGAGCGCGGCGAACGTTTCGGTGCCGAGTTGGAACAGCCGCAGCGGCTCAGCGACATCGCGCAATGTGCGTACACCGAGATCGGACACGTCCGTGGCCCCGGCTGCCGTGCGCACCGCGTCGGTGATCAACACCTGGCCACCATGTCCCGCCGCCTCGACGCGTGCCGCAGTGTTCACCACCGGCCCGAAAT
>JANOYY010000060.1:0-3221 GCA_031429095.1 Acidimicrobiia bacterium
TCGGGTAGGTCGCAGGGTCAATGTGCGACTCGGCGAAGAACCTCCGAACCGACGCCGCGACGGATCGCGCCGATGCGACGTCGCCGGTCGAGACGCCCGGGCACGTCAGTCTTCGCCGAGAAGCCCGGCGATCGCGCGGCGCCCGGTCCGCATGCGTTCCTGCCGGTCGCGTAGCGCCACAACATCGGCAGCCTTCAGACGACGATGACTGCTCCCGGGTAGTCGTCGGCAGTCGAGCACTCCGTCTTCGAGCAGCCGATCGACGTACTGGCGAGTGACACCGAGAACCTCGGCAGCCCGGGCCGGAGTCTGCCGCTAGTCGCACGAGCAGGAGGTCCTGCTCGGCGAGGTGCCGGTGCTCATGATCACCTGGTCGGCCCGGTCGTTTGCGACAGCCTCAAGCAAGCGCCCAAGCGCTTCGGTTTCGACGTGCGCGCCTTGAAATACCAGCCGTTGGCGTCTCGGTAGACGCCCTTGAAACGAGGCATCACAGACCTCCCTGAAGCTTTTCGAACACCGAATGTTCTCACGCGTGTTCTCACCACGACGGTGTCGTCAACCGACACGTGCCCTGCACTTATCTGGCGCGTTCGGAGGGATTCGAACCCCCAACCTTCTGATCCGTAGGCCGAATCTCGTGGTACGTTCGAGGGGGTCCGGCGAGTACCATTCATAGCCTTTGAGCTGGGGGTTCGTTTCGGACGGTCGCGGGCGGGTTTGGGCGTGTAGCGAGGCAATCGATACATTTCCGATACATCGACGACTGTCGATGTATCCTATTGACATCTGATGTCGGCCGAACGGGACAAAATTGTCATATCCCTCCGGCATACTGCCGATACAAGATGGGAGCTACCCTGGATGCCAGGGTCGGAGCGAAGGGAGGCACACCATGGAGACCAACGAGATTCTGTTCGCCGAGGCGGAAGACGTCCGAATCGCCGTCAGTGATGCCTTGAACAAGATTGGCAAGACATTTGGAGAGCTCGCAGCAGAGGCGGCGTCCGGCCGCTTCTCAAGCGAGCGCGCTTGCTTGACTTGGATGGCCGTTTCCGAACTACGGGAGTATGCCCCCGCCTGATCTTGAGTCACTCGCTCGCGCATTCGCCGACTCGATCACGCGAGTCCTTAACCTCACCGTCACGGATGGCCTGCGGCTCTCGGCTGTTATCCCGCGCACGAAGGGGCTCGTGTTCGTGGGGCACCGACTCACAAAGCACCAGCTCGTCGTCGACGAGGCGTTCCCGCTTCTCCGAGGTGAAGCGCCTCCGCTATTTCTAAGTGTCTTCTTCAAGCTACAGCTGGACTCGGAGGGCAGAGACCTGACTGTCAGAAGTTCGAGCTTCGGCGTCTACGAGTCATCCGATATGTCCGCAGGCGCGCTGTTCCGGTACGAGTACGAGCGAGACAAGGCCGATGGTTTTCCTGAGGCGCATCTGCACGTGCGTGGCGACTGG
The DNA here is from genome assembly GCA_031429095.1 of Acidimicrobiia bacterium. GTDB lineage: Bacteria > Actinomycetota > Acidimicrobiia > Acidimicrobiales > JANYDT01 > JANOYY01. The sequence continues at coordinate 1,458 of JANOYY010000060.1, forward strand.
ACGATCGGCAACGTGCCTGCGCCGAAGCTTCATCTGCCCCTTGGCGATCGAAGGTTTCGGCCCTGCCTCGAAGACCTTGTCCAGTTCTTGATCGTGGAGGGCGGTGCCGCTCCACGCAGTGGCGAATGGCACTCGGTGTTGGAGACGAGTCGTCAGGCGTTCTACGAGCAGCAGCTCCGGGCACTGATCCGACGTAACCCGACGCTCGCTCGCAGCGTCCTGGACGAGTTCGGAAAGTGACAGCAGAACCTTTCGTTGGCTCCGGACAAAATGGGGCTATGACCCAGCGGTGAACTGTGTCCAGAAGGTCGGAAAGAACAACGACAACGGGCTGTCGACAGGGCGGCATCCGCAAGGGCCGATCTGCATTGACGAGCAATTTCCGCTCGGTATGTATCAATCTGAGGAACAAGCGTAAACACATCTGTCATGTCGATCACTCCGTCCGGAACTGCCCTACATCGAAAGGCAGATGATCGGCTGTCCGAATGATCGCGCTCGACCCGAGCAACCAACGAGCACCGCTCCAACCATTGCACGGAGCACGTGACGGCAACAACCGGTGGCGAGTGGAGCCGAGCGAGGTTGAACGGTTCGTACGTGCCCGTAGTGAACCGAAGGTCGTCGTTGCCTATGGCGCGACGTTCAAGTGGGAGAAGTCGATCAGCGTCGCATGGGTTCCGGCCGACCCCGAGACGCCTCGCACCATTGAAAACGCACTTCACCTCGGCGTCCGCACCGGTATCGCGTACCTGGAGACGTACGGTCTCGAGGTACGTGCAGGTGAACGTCGCATCGCCGCCGATGGCATGTGGGCCGTCCAATACCGCCACACCACGAACCGCAATCTTGAACCGCAACTTCACGATCACGTCGTGTTGGCCAACATTGCTGCCGACCCCGACGGCAATACCCAGACCATCGCCGCCCGCTCGCTCTTCACCCACGCCACCACCGCCGGACACCTCGCCGGGCAAGCCGTCCGCCACCACCGCGCACCTCGGGTACGAGTGGGGACCACTCCGAAACGGGACCTGCGACCTCGCCCATATTCACGAGACACCGCTCGCCGTCATGTCCACTCGCTCCCGCGAAGTCCGTGAACTTGCCGAGGCCTACGGCAGCGACAGTCAACAAGCTCGACGCATCGCCGCGCTCGCCACCCGGCAACGCAAACAGGAACCCACCGACTACCCGGAGCGACAGTGGCGATGGACAACCGTCGGAGAGGCTCGCCCGATGTGGAGACCGCTAGGCACTGCGTGATGCGGTACTAACCCTGGCTTGCGGTTGCCGTCTCTTCGACATTGCGAAGCTGGCACCTGCGTACAGTACGAGAAGAGCTCCGAGGACGAACAATATTATTGAGGTGAGTTGTCCGAGGTCGCCGAACTGGGAAAATCCATATGTGGTCAGGAGCATCCCTCGAAGGGTTTCGCCGCGGAAAAGTGTCAGTGCTGGTCCTTCGAGCCGTTGTGCTTGCTCTTGAAGCTTGCCGATCTCCGGATCGGTCGGATCTTTTTGCAATGCAGCGATGACTTTATCCCGAGCGAGCTTGGCCGGATACGCCGATTCGGCGTAAGTCTTTCCCCCGTCGACGAACTGGAGATCGTAACCAATCTGATCGTTTGCGTAGCATTCGGCTTGCTTGCCGGACACGAGTTGTTTGCCCGCATTCTTGACAAGGCACTTCCTGCCCTTCTGACCATCGAGGAGGGCTGCAGCGGGCAGGAAAACAATCTTCTGTGCGCTTAGCTGAGTTTT
>JANOYY010000061.1:0-1793 GCA_031429095.1 Acidimicrobiia bacterium
AAGACGCGAGTGAGCGTTCAATTCAAGCGGTCTCGAACCAGCGCTGACGATGCCACGCTCCTTCGTAATCGAGGACGCTAGAGGAGAATTCTTGCCTGAACACCGGGCACGTCTACAAGCTGGGCAACCCATGCTTGACCGTTCAAAGGTCAGTGTTCGGTTCCATTTTGTCGGCGCTCAGTCGAACTCGAGCGCTTGGATTGCTTTGCGCTTGCCCACGTCGGTTCGACCGTCGTAGTGGAGCCGGAGCGTGTTCTCGCTGTTGCCGAGGATCTCGGCGACCGTTCGGTACGACTCGCCAGCATCGAGCATCGCCGTTGCTGCGAAGTGGCGAAGTTCCTGGAGCTTCACCGACGAAGTTCCTCGGGCCACGTCCCATCGGTCTGTGAAGCGGTCGGGACGAATCGGCGTCGTACCGGTCGAGTCCACGGCGAACACGTAGCGCTCGCGAAGTTCGCCTCGGTTCTTCTCGGGCAAACGATCGCGGTGCTCCCGCAACGCAGTGATAGCCGACTTCGTCAGCGGAACGTCACGCCAATCGGATCGCTTCGTCGACTTCACGACGACTCCGACGCCACGCCCGCCGTCACTCAGCGACTTGTTCACATGCAGTTCCTCGTGCGCCCAGTTGATGTCCGCCCACAGAAGGGCCAACAACTCACCGCGGCGCATACCCGTAGCGGTTAGCAGCGCCGCCCCGGTGCCGACTTCCGGATCGTTCTTCATCACCAACGCGAGGAGAGAGCGAACGTCGTCGGCAGCCGGTGAGAACGGCTTCTGCTTGCGCGACTTTGGGCGCATTGCGTCCTTCGCGGGGTTCGACGAGACGAGTCCCTTTCGTCGTGCCAACTCCAGCGCCTGAGTGAGCACCGTCGCCGATCGCCGTACCCAGTCAGCACCGGCACCACCCGAGCGCATCGCGTCGTACAACGCCTCGATGTCCTGCCAGTTCAAGCGGCTCAGCAGAATCGAACCGAACACACGCCCGTCGGCCAGCTCAGTCGTGCGCATCTTCTTTGCCGCCGACCTACAGGTCACGATCGTCTGCGGCTCAAGCTCGCTGTACCCAGTCTCGATCTCGCGAACGTATTGGTCGAGCGCTGCACCCGCTGAACGGGCTCTGGTGCCCGCTTGGATGCGCTTCTCGTGATCAGCGACCCTCAGACGAGCGAGAGCAACCTCAGCGTCTTCACGGGTGCCCAGGATGTGACGGGCGATGCGGCGTCGGCGCTTCGTGATCGGGTCTCGGCCGATCTCGATGTCGATCTTCCATTTACCCGCTCCAAGATCGATGATCCCACCCGACCCCTTCGCTCGGAGCCCGTTCTGTTTCGTTCCTGCTGCCGACATCGCGGCTCCTTCCTTCGAGGAGTAGCGGGTTTGCCAGACCGAAAAGTGTGACGAACGCCACAGGCAATTTCACCAATCGGGGCGAGCGTTCAGGGCCTCTGAGCCATTTCGCGACCGGATGGTAGAGTGAAATGGTAGAGCGCGGGTGTTCCAGAAAGCAATCAGGCACCCTCAAAAGGGTGCCTGACCTGCGGTTTTACTTGGAGCGGAAGACGGGATTCGAACCCGCGACCCTCACCTTGGCAAGGTGATGCTCTACCACTGAGCCACTTCCGCAGTGGGACGGTCACTATAACAGCCCACCGAGGACATCAACGCCAGTTTTGACCAGCCGAGCAGAGACCAGCCGAGCAGAGACCGCGAGACGACACGGCCGGCCAGGATCCGATTCCGTTGGCCGATGATTTTTCGGTGGCCAGGCCCGTTCGAGAAATAGGGCGAAG
>JANOYY010000062.1:0-43977 GCA_031429095.1 Acidimicrobiia bacterium
GGCTCTTCGCGATCGGGCGGGGTCATTGGGTGAGTAGGTTCCAGTTGCAGCCGCCGCAGGCAAGGAGGATTCGGACCCTGTAGTTGTCGAAGTTTTTGAAGCCGGCGGCGACGCGTTTCACCTTTTTGATGATGGAGTTGAGGCCTTCGGATGGGCCGTTTGAGGCGCCGGTGGTGTGCCAGCCGAGGATCGGTTCGAGCCACTGTTTCAGCGTGCGTCCAAGGCCGCGGATCTCGATCGTTTCGGACTCTTTGCAGTCTTCGATGAGGCTGGTGATCCACCGTCGGGCGTCGGCAGGTTTGTTCCACATCGTGTAGATGTCCCGGACGAGTTCTTTGACGTCACGGGCTTCGCGGACCTCGCCGTTCGGGTCGCCGATCTTGAGGAACGCTTCGAGACGCTGTTCGGATTTCGACCCCGGAACCAGCTTCTCTGCAGCGAGGAGGAGCAGTTTCCGGGACTTGTACAACGGGTCTGAGGCTCTTCCTCGGTGACCGAGCGTGTCGTTTTGGACGCGCCGACGAACCTTGTCCACGACCCGGTTCGCGACACCGACGACATGGAACGGATCAGCGACCAGTGCAGCGTTCACGAACCCGGTCTCGGGGTTGGTGATCGCTGCCCGGAACGGTTCATGCAGATCGGTCACGGCGGTCGCCACACCGTCACGCCATGCCTTGTCTCGCTTGGCAAGCCAGCCGGTCAGATCGGGTGCCTGTCGGCCTTGGAACACGTCGATCACGAACCGGCGGTCAACATCAGCGACGGCACCAACCCATGTTGTTGGTGACGTTGCAGTGGCCGACAGAAACGATGTCTCGTCGACACCGACACTGCGCGTTGCTCCGATCCGTGCCGGGTCGTCGATCAGCACGGCACCGAAGAACGCGACGGTGTCCATCGCGGTGTGCCATGACACGCCAAGCTCGCTGGCGATATCGCTGACAGGCCTGACGTGACGGCCGATCTGGCGTGTGGCCCAATGCCCAGCTCGGATCGTCATTGCCGTGCAGCGTGGCTCGATGATGTCAGGGCGCTGCTCAGTCCACGAGCCCCTGCACTTGCCAGGGCATTCCCACCGGTACTTCCGCCACGCCAACACGACCGGCCGACCACAAATCGGCAGATCACCGACCTTCAGGACAGGGCGCTCTTTCACCGTTCCTTGCACACCACACCGATCACAAAACGACATCGCACCTTGGGTCTCGACGTGCAACACGATCGTGCCATCGTCGGGCTCGTCAAGTCCGACGATGCCAACCAAAGGAAGGTTCAGCAAACGCTGATTGATACGCGTAGGGTCGGTCTCCATCGAGGCCTCCGGGCTGTGAGAGCGGGCTAGACACCAGCACTCTCACCCGGAGACCTCGACCCCACGCGGATACCCCCAACCCTCCCCACCCCGCTCGATCGCGAACAACCCCAAATCGAGCCGAACACCGTAGTTCGACCCAGGATCGGCTGCCCAACCCGTCACGTACTCGGTGATGTCGGCATTCGCATACGACGTGAAACCGACCGGTAACACCGCACGATCCCCTTGCACAGACTCAGGACTCGTATCAAAATCGGCAACCATCCTCCGAACATGAATCGGATTCGCATACTGCGACAACTGCCCGTTACCCGTACCAGCGGACTTATGATCACAATTACGCACAAACGTGCGTAGAACTGCCGAGTTCACCGACGCCCCCGTCAACGACGGCGGCAGATTGAATTTCAGCCTCGAATACTGCTTCGAACCAAACCACGACCCAAAAACCGCCTCACCCGAAAACGACGGCTGAAAGTTCGATGGCGGGTATGCAGGAGCACCTACGCCTGACACATCACCAGTCCGTAACGCCGAAACCGTATCCATCAATACCGGTGCGTTCAATGTTCCCAAATACACCTGCACACGTATCAAACTTTTGGAAGCCCCAGTCTGAGCAATGGTCGACGCCCGAACCCAACCCGAATTCGTCGCCGTAAAATTCGTACACGAAGCATCCCAAGACGACCCCAACTGCCAAGCACAAAGCTGCCCAGACACCGGCGTCGCAGAACCCGCCCGAAACCAAGAAGACACCGCAAACGGCTGACCCGACGCCGACGCCACCGCAACATCTTGCAACACCGAACCACCAGCAACAGTCGCCGTCGCCTGCAAAAAGTTGCTGCCATCATGAGCCACCGGTTCATTCGAAACAACACCAACCGCCGTCGACGGCTCAAACCCGACCCAGCCCGTCATCGCACGCTCAAACGACCCGTTCTTCAAACCCGTATTGCCGGGAGTAACAGAAACGCCATCGATACTGACCGTGCCACCATTCGCCGTTGGATACACCTGAACATACACACCACTGTTATTCACACCCGTCGCCTCAACAACAGCCTCAACCCGGGTCCAACCAGCATTCGTCACCGTAAACGAACGGCAACCCGACGCAAACGTATCCCACACCAAAAACCCGCAAAACCTGCCCGACGCACTCGGCGACTCCCCCCGCACCCACGCCGACACTGTCACCGGCACGCCCGCCGGAACACTCACCGGAATGAATTGATACACCGTGCCATCAACCACATTCGTGTTCGTCGACAGATACTTCGACCCATCCTTCGCCAGCGAAGCATTGTGATACACCGCAACATTCGTAATACCCGCACCATGCAACACCGACCAACCAGAAAACCCGTCCTCAAACGAACCATTCACCACCGTGCCCACAGCACCCGAAGTACCAGGCGCCAACCGGTTCGACACCGCGTTAAACGCCCCACGACCAATCTCGATCGTGGGATCAATCGTCACCGGAAACTCCCGCACCCGATCACGCAACCACACCGAATCCGGCCGCACAACCAACGTCTGACCACCATCCTCCAAACCAAACGCCACCGGCGAAACCGAAGCACCAACACCAACCTCCGGACCACCCACACCACGATGACGTGAATCCCACGCATACCCCGGCGGGATCCGGTACACCACCTCACCACTCGGTGCGCTAAGCGTCACCCCACCATCACCGGCAATCTGGGCTCGTACACCCTCCAACACCATCGGAAACCGAAACTCAACCGGCCGACCCGCCTCCGGAGCCGACGCCAACACGATCCGTTCCTTCACCTCCTTGCCCCCGACCTCATAAACCAAATCACCGCCCGAACCAAACACCCCATCGAACGCGATTCTGTTCCCCGTCACCTTCCCAACCGAAACACAACCCGCACGCCTCTCCTCCAAACCAACACCACCACCGTTACAACCAACCGGCTTATCCAGCCCCACGACCTTCCCATCACCGGCCTCGCGCTTCGGACCCGAAAATGCAGTCGCCGACGGAGCCCCAAAACGAACCGAACGCCCAGAACCACCAACACTCAACACACCACCGCCATCATCACTCGCTAAACCAAACGACACAGAATCACCAACCAAACCCGGAACCCAACGACCATCCTTCTTCGCCAACCCCGAACTGAACCTCTTCACCACACCATCAGAACCCAACAACCCAACATCGCTCACCGCAATCTTCGCCGTCTTCGAACCATCCGCGTTTCTCCGCACCTCCACACGACCATCATCGCTATCACCGCCCTTCCCCGACACCCCCGCAAACACCGACACCGCATTGTCGGCCACACCGGCACCACCCGACGTCGGTTGCGTAGGTAGCGTCGGTCCAACTACCCCGTCATGCAACTGCCCCGAAACCGGGATCACCGACGACGGCGCCGCTGACTCAGACTGAGACCTCCCAATCGCCGGAAACATGACCGCGCCGACACAAACACTCAACGAAACTGCCAAGCCAATACGCCGCATACCGCTAATCGCCTCTCGCTCAAACTGCCGTAAGCGAGACCGTAGACCGGCCGACCAAACCACGCAAGTCCGATTCGCGACGCCGCGAAATCAACGAGTTGGGTTGTGCCCGACCCGATCGGACGCATCCAATGCCTTCAGCCGAGGCCGCACCGACCACGTCGCCAGATCAGGAAAGGCCAGCTACCATGCGCGACAACTGCCAATCGGGGTTGTCGGTGATGAGTCGCTCCATGCGGTATTTCGACTCGAACAACGCAACCAAACTCGCGTCGGAGCGGTTCACAACCCGCACGCCGGTGAGTCCTCGAAGCGCCGCCGCAGTTGCGGCGTCGGTCCGGCGGGCGACAACATAGGGGGAACCACCCATGGAGATCGGAGCGCCGAACTCATGCTCCAGTCGATGGGCAAACACCTCGAACTGGAGCTGACCCACCGCGGCAAGAATCGGGGCCTGGTCGCCGAAGTCCGGATCTCGAAGCACCTGGACTACGCCCTCCTCGTCGAGTTGGGCGAGGCCGCTTCGGAACTGTTTGAATCGCCCGGTGTCTTTCGGGCGAACCGTGGTGAACACTTCGGGGTCGAACGTTGGGAGCGCCGGAAATGTGACCGGGACCGCCTCGTACAGCGTGTCGCCAATTCTCAGATCACGGGCATTGATCAAGCCGACGACATCGCCAGGGAATGCCTCTTCCACGGTCTCTCGTTCCGAACCGAAAACCGACGTTGCATACTTCGTACCGAACGGCTTCTTCGTTCGCCCGTGAGTGAGCGTCATGCCTCGATCGAAACGACCTGAATTCATACGTACAAATGCAATTCGGTCACGGTGCGACGGATCCATGTTCGCCTGAACCTTGAACACCACCGCGGAACACGGCTGATCGAGTTCGCGGGTATTGCCGTTCACGTCGGGCCGCGGCTGTGGAGCCGGAACCAGATCAACGACCGCGTCGAGAAGTTGCCCGACCCCGAAGTTCGTGATTGCCGAACCTGCGAACACGGGTGTTGACTGGCCTTCGCGAAACGACTCAAGATCGAGCGTCTGCCCGACTGCTTCGAACAAGGCGACCTCCTCGATCGCAGCATCCCATGCTCTCCCCTCGCGGGCGGCGGCGTCGAGAAAGGACAGGTGTTCCTCGGCGGCCATCGTTGCACCCCTGGCGGTGCGCTCGAAACGGACGAACTCCTGTGACCGGCGGTCGATCACCCCACGGAAGTCTCCAGGCTCACCGACGGGCCACGTAACCGGCGTCGGATGCAGTATCAGCTGGCGCTCGATGTCATCGATAAGTTCAAGGGGCGCGAGGCCCGGACGATCCATCTTGTTCAGAAACGTGATGATCGGCAGCTCCTGCGCGCGGCACACCTCAAAAAGCTTGAGGGTTTGCGACTCAAGACCCTTCGCGGAGTCGAGAACCATCACGACGGCGTCGACGGCAGTGAGCACCCGATACGTGTCTTCGGAGAAATCCTTGTGACCGGGAGTGTCGAGCAGGTTGATCACGCAGTCTCGGTACGGAAACTGCAGCACCGTCGAGCTGATCGAAATTCCGCGCTTCTGCTCCATCTCCATCCAGTCCGACGTAGCGGCGCGGCCACCCTCGCGGGCGTGCACACTGCCAGCGCGCTGCAGTGCGCCCGCATAGAGCAGGAACTTCTCGGTCAACGTCGTTTTTCCGGCGTCGGGGTGACTGATGATGGCAAACGTGCGCCGGCGCGCCGCTTCGGTGATGATCTGTGCGCTCACGGGCCAACGATCTTACTGGGATGTCGTGCGTTCCCCCTACGTGCGGCTGGCGGAGGCAGCAAGGCAACATCGGGGAGGGTCCTAGATTAGCCAACGTGAGCCCTCCTCCTCGGTTACGGCCGACACCTGAAATGTGCGCTGCCGGCCGTACCTTGGCCGAACCGCGCCTGTCGCCTGACGCCACGGCGATCGTTTTCCATGTCCGAGACGCCGCCGGACCACGGCTGGTCCGCATCGGCCTCGGAGACGACGGCACGTCAAAGCCAGGGCCGGAACTTACGCTTACCTACGATCCGCCGATCGTTGGAGTACATCCTTCGGGTGGCGGGTCGTGGACCTGGACTCCCGACGGGGACACCATCGTGTATGTCGCCCAGAACGGGTTGTTTGCGATCCCCGCAACCGGCGGTCCAGGTCGCCCGATCGTGCTGTCCGGCGATTCCCTAAGCTCACCTACAATTTCTTCGGATGGCAGTGCCGTCGCCTACGTGATCGAAACCGAGGCCGGACAGTCGGTCTGGACCGCCGTCCTCGATGGCACGCAGCCGCCTGCATGCGTCGCTGCGGCCGACGAACGAGTCTTTCGCTACGACCCAACGTGGCGCCCCGGTTCACGGGAGTTGCTTTGGCACGAATGGCGCATGCCGAGCATGGCCTGGGACCACAGCGTCCTCGCGGGGACAGCTGAGTCCTCGGCTGGCCTCGCCGACCGAGGCAATTCCGCTTCGGGAGTGGGTCAACCCGCGTGGTCACCTGATGGAACTCGGCTCGGCTATGTCTGCGATGCGACCGGTTGGATGGTCATAACGATCGATGGCACGCCGGTCGTCGCTGAAGAGTTCGAGCATGCCACCCCGACGTGGGGGTCGGGGCAACGATCCTGGTGCTGGTCACCTGACGGACGCCAAGTGGCTTTCAACCGAAACGAGTTGGGATATGCGCGCTTAGTAATCGCCAATTGTGAAACCGGGTCGGTCACCGAACTGGGTAAGGCTTGGCACGTTGGCATTTCGTGGTGCCAAACTCCGAGCGGGAACCAGCGAATCGCTGCAGTTCGCACCGGCGGCGTCACGCCTGCGCAGTTAGTGGTCTACGACTTGCCCTCAGGCGATAGGAGGTTCAGCGCGACTCGTACCACCGTTGCCCGAGGTCCGGTTGCCGGATGGGAGCAGTGCGGGTTGGTCGAGCCGAGCGCCGTCACCTGGAGCGCGACCGATGGGGAGACGTTGCACGGTCGCCTCTACCTGCCCGGGGTACAGGCCGACAAGGCGTTTCCGGTCATTGTGTCGGTGCACGGCGGACCGACCGACCAGAGCACGGTGCAGTTCAACCCACGCTTTTCATACTGGCTCTCCCGGGGCTGGGCGATCTTCGTACCCGACTATCGCGGATCGACAGGGCATGGAAGACGCTATCAGCAGGCCATGAACGCCGGCTGGGGCGTCGTCGACACCGACGACGTCGCATCCGGACTGCGATGGCTGCGTGGGACAGACGGCATCGACCCCGACCGAATCGTGCTGATCGGGGGATCAGCCGGTGGATTCACCGTCTTGAACCTGCTGGCCGATCCGAACTCTCTGGCGGGAGTTGTTGGCGCCGCAGTTTTATATCCGGTGACCGATCTCGCCGAACTCGATGCCACAACCCACCGTTTCGAGCGAACGTACAACGCAACGGCGGTCGGGCCCCCCGAGGTCTACCCCGAGCGATCACCAATAGGCAAAGCTGACGCGATACGCACGCCGTTGCTGCTGCTGCACGGCGATGCTGACCCGGTCGTCAACGTGGAGCAGTCACGTCGGCTGGTTTGCGCCATCGAAGCGACGGGCGGTTCCGTTCATTACGTCGAGTATCCGGGTGAGGGGCATGGCTGGAAGCGTGGCGAAACGATGATCGATGAGCTCCGACAAATCGACGAGTTCCTCCACCGAGCAGCAAAACACCCGTGACGCACAAAACACCAGTGACGCACCAGGCACCACGGCGATGCGCACCACAACGCGACGAACGCAGAGTATCTACGGTTTAACGGATTCCTTGGCGTATGCGGTGAGTCGCTTGTAGTCCACTTTGCCGTTCGCAGCGCGACCGATTGTGTCGATGACCACGACATGACGCGGCGACTTGTACCGTGCCAATCTCGATCGGACGTGTTCGATTACCGTCTCCGCATCGATCACGGCACCCTTGAATGGCTCCACCACGGCACAGATCACTTCACCGAAACGATCATCGGGGATCCCAACACAGACTGCGTCGTTGACGCTCGCGTGGAGCTTCAAGATCTCCTCGACCTCTTCCGGAAATACCTTCTCCCCACCCGTATTGATGCACACCGAGCCGCGGCCGAGAAGGTAGAGGGTCCCGTCATCGGTGACCTGCGCGTAATCACCGGGCACCGAATACCGGACACCGTCGATCAAACGGAAAGTCTTCGCAGTCTTCTCTGGGTCCTTGTAGTACCCAAGTGGCAAAAACCCACTGATCGCCACGAAGCCAATGCGTTCGTCGCCAGGCCGAACCGCGACGTTGTCGTCATCGAAGACATGCACGGTCGGGCCGAGCGCAAACTTCGCGGTCTTCTGTGCGTTTCCTTTGGTGCTCACCGAAGCGCCCAGACCGACAGCCTCCGACGAACCGAACGAGTCGAACAGCACGACGTCGGGCAGATGAACCAGGAGTCCGTCTTTGGTTTCTTGGCTCCACATCACCCCGCTGCTCGAGATCATGCGAAGGCTCGACAAATCCCACCGACCGCTATGCGCATCGAGCGTTGCCAGGAGCGGCCGGGCGAAGGCATCACCGACGATGACCACCTGGGTGACTCGCTCTCGCTCCACGATGTCGAACAGTTCCACAGGATCAAATGAGCGAAGCGGATTGGTAACAACCGATCCGCCGAGCGCCAACGCGATCAGCGCCGAGAATTGGCCGGTCCCGTGCATGAGCGGACATGCCGGCAGAATCACCGGACCGGGAGATGGCGGATTCAGAGTCTGTGCTCGCAATGCGTCGAGTGAATCGACCGGCGGGCGACCGGCGAGTGCATTCCCTCCGCTTCCCAACACGTTGAAGAGATCGTCTTGTCGCCACATCACGCCTTTCGGCATTCCCGTTGTCCCCCCGGTGTAGAGGAGTAGGAGCTGGTCACCTGATCGTCCCCACGGCCCTTTCGTTGGTGCGTTCGACGCCCGAGGAGCCCCGGCTACTTCCTCGTATGCAATGGCCCATCCCGGCCGAGTGGCCTGCGTCGGTTCGGGGTCGTCGACTACATACCAGCGCTTGACACGCGGCAGTTGAGCGCGGAACTCCTCGAGAAGCGTTGCGTAGGAGGCATGAAAGACCACCGCTTCGGCGTCGGCGTTGTCGAACAGGTAACGGATCTCGTCGGGTCCGTATCGGAAGTTGGTGTTCACCGGAGCCACGCCCGCCTTGAAGGCCGCAAAGTACGACTCGAGGTACTCCGGGCAGTTGGTGAGATACACGGCCACTTTGCCCTGTTCGCCAATACCCGCTCGGAGCAGATCTGCGGCAAGGTTATCGGCGCGCCGGTCGAAGTCTTCCCAGGAGAAGCGCCGGTCCCCGCACACTTGGGCGACAGCGTTCGGGGTCGCCGCCGCTACAGTCTCAAGAACATCAGCCCAGTTCCAGTTGGTCATGCGCGTACGTTAACTGGCAATGCGTCACCGGCGCCTATTTGGTCTTGATCCGACCGGCGATCTTGCCGACCGAATCCTTTTTCGATTCCGGCGAGAGCAAATACGCCTCCAGGGCATCGGTATCGACCGCGCCACCCAGTCGATCGGTGCCCTTGGTGAACGCAGCAAAGAGGTCACCGCCGTCGGCTACGAAATTGTTGGCGGTGACTCGGTACTTGCCCGCCGGGTCGATTGCCTTCGCGTCCAAGCTCATCGACACAATTCGCGAACCCTTCGCCAAACTCGTGTCGTAGGTGTATTCGAACCCTTGTGACACCTGCAAGATGCGCGACGCTGCGACCGTTGGATTGTCGAACTGTTGCTCGAGCGCTTCCTTGATGTTGGCACCGGTGAGGGTCATCGTCACGAGGTTGTTCCCGAACGGTTGAACGCTGAATGCCTCCCCGAAGGTCACCTCGCCGTCCTTTTCGCCTCCGCTCGACTGCTTGAACACGAAGTCAGTTCGAATTCCCCCAGGGTTCATGAAGGCGATAACGGCCCCGCCATTCGCCTTGTCTTTCGTCGCAAACAGTTGCGAGTCGGCAATCAGATCACCGGCTGCGCTTTCGCCCGCCGCATTCGCGGTTCTCGTCACGTCAGCAGGAATCGATCCGACGATTCGGTTCGCCAACGGCGCAGAGGCAGCCTTCCAACGATTGATGATGTTGGTCTGCGTCACGTTCTTGGGAACGTCGCGCGTGACAATTTTGTTTTCGATCTTGATCGATGCGAAATCGTTGGTGACGGTCGACAGGCGGGTATCTATGTCCGCATACAAACGTGAAAAGGCCAACGAGCTGGACACCGGGACACCATCGATCTTGCAGACGTAGGCCGCATGGGTGTGCCCGGAGACGACAAGGTCCACGTCTTTCGTCATCTTCTTCACGATGTCGTTGATCGGACCGGAAATCCCCGGACACTCGTTGATCCCGCCGGTCGGGAGTCCGCCTTCGTGAATCAGAACAACGAACGCGTTGAGGTTCGACCACTTCGCCTTCAAACGCGTAACCTCGGCGTTGATGGCATCCGCCTCGGAGAGAAAGTCAAGTGACGCAACGCCACCGGGCGACACGATTGATGGCGTGTCTTTGAGGGTGAGACCGAGGAAGGCCACCCGTACGCCTCCGTAGCTGCGGACCGAGGACGCCGCAAGGAGCGGCTTGCGAGTCTTCTTGTCAACGACATTTGTTGACAGGTACTCGAACGTTGCACCGCCGTATGTGCGGACTTTGCAACCATCCTTCGGGTGACAACCGCCGTTTTGGATACGCAGCAATTCATCGGCGCCTTCGTCGAATTCGTGATTTCCCACTGCCGCGATGTCGAGGCCCATGTCCATCAGGGATTCGATCGCAGGTTCGTCGTGGAACAGACCGCTCAAAAGCGGCGACGCACCTATGTTGTCGCCGGCGGCGACGGTCACCGAATACGGCTTGCCTCGGCGTGCGTTGGCAAGGTGCGTTGCGAGGTATTCCGCTCCTCCGGCGTCCACCGATCCGACGCGACCGCTCGAGCCGGCCGGCGGTTCGATGTTGCCGTGAAAGTCGTTCATTCCAAGGATCTGGAGAGGAATGAGCCCGTCTTTGTCGAACGCCACCGATTGAGCCTGCACGGACGGTGGAACCCCGACGAACACCGTCGCGGCACACATCACTCCAACGGCCGAAAAAGCAAGGGAACGGACCCGCATAGCTGCCTCCACAATGTTCTGAATACATCAATCAAAGCACGCGTTCGCGAGCGAGTGCTGCGGGTGCCCCAAACCAGCTGGACTAGAAAGGAGTCATGAGTGTCCGCTTTGAGGAAGCAGTTGCCAGTCTGACCGTGGCCGGATCACCATTCGAGACCACCGAAGCCGAGCTGAACGGCCGCCGCCAACACATCTTCAAGAACTTCCCGAGTGTCATCCCACACCTCTTCCTTGGCGCCCGCAATACCGCGGCGACCGCCGATCGCCCCTTTTTGGTTTACGAAGGCGAATCGATCTCGTTCGCCGAAGCGTTCGCCCAGGCCGACGCGCTCGGCCATGCGCTCGTGCATACCTATGGGGTCGGTAAAGGTGACCGGGTAGGCATCGCGATGCGAAACTACCCCGAGTGGGTCATCAGCTACATCGCCATCGCTTCTATCGGCGCGATTTCGGTGTCGTTCAACTCGTGGTGGACCACCGACGAACTGGCCTATGGCATCGAGGACTCTGCGCCGAAAGTGATCGTGGTCGACCGCGAGCGACTCGCGTCGACCTATGACTCGGCCGGGGCGCAGGGTGCAACCCTCATCGCAGTGCGCGTCGACGGCTCTCTGCCCGAGGGAGTCGTGGCCTGGCGTGACGTCGCTGCCCCCGGACCAGCGATGCCCGTCGTGGCGATTGACCCGGAAGACGACGTATCAATCCTCTACACCTCAGGCACGACGGGCCAGCCGAAAGGTGCTGTGTCCACTCATCGTGCCGTTTGCTCAGCACTCGGCCTTTTTGGTCTTCGCACGGCGGCGGAGGGGTTGCGATTTCCGGCGCCCGCACCCGACCCGACCGAGACGCCCGTTGCGCCTTCCTTCGTTCTCGTCGTTCCTCTGTTCCACGTAACCGGCGGTGTCGCCGTCATGTTGAGCTGCATCGCAAACTCGCTGAAGCTCGTCATTATGTACAAATGGGACGTCGAGAAGGCGCTTCAGCTCATTGAGCGCGAAAAGATCACGAACTTCGTCGGCGTGCCTGCTCAGGGATGGGACCTCGTGCACTACGAACATTTCGGCAATTACGACACCTCGTCGCTGCGATCCATTGGAGGCGGAGGCGCCCCCGCTCCGGTCGCCCAGGTCGAGAAAACAGCACAGGCATTTCCAAAGGGATCGCCAGGAATTGGCTATGGCATGACCGAGACCAACGCCTACGGCCCCCAGAACAGCGGGTCCGATTACATCGGCCATCCGACGTCGGCGGGCCGTTGGGTTCCGCCGTTCGAGGTCACCGTCAAAGACGAGGCCGGAAACGAACTGCCCCGGGATGAACGCGGCGAAATCTGCTTCCGAGGACCAAACCTGATCCGGGGGTACTGGAACAAGCCCGAGGCAACTGCCGCAGTTTTCCTCGATGGGTGGCTCCACTCCGGCGATGTCGGGCGAATCGACGAGGAAGGCTTCGTCTACGTAGAAGATCGGCTCAAGGACATGATCTTGCGCGGCGGCGAGAATGTCTACAGTGCCGAAGTGGAGTCGACGATCTACGAACACCCAGGCGTACACGAGGCAGCCGTGTTCGGCGTGCCGCACGAACGGCTTGGCGAGGAGGTGGCAGTAGCCGTCCTTCCGAAACCCGGTTTCGTCGTCAACCCCGCCGAGTTGCAGAAGTTCGTCGGTTCTCGGCTTGCTGCCTTCAAAGTTCCGGTTCACGTGTTCGTCGTCACCGAACCGCTTCCGCGCAACGCAGCCGGGAAGTTCCTCAAACGCGAACTACGCGACACCTTCACCAAATAAGTGCACCTACTACACCGAAACGTTCGGGAACCCCGTCGCCAGACATGCTGACCAGACTTCTCCGCGTTCATCTTCGGCCGTATCGATCTGGCGTCGCTGTCGTACTCGTACTCCAGCTCATTCAAACCATCGCTGCTCTCTACCTTCCGAGTCTGAACGCGAACATTGTTGATCGCGGTATCGCCCAGAACGACCACCGCTACATCTGGACGACGGGAGCGACCATGCTCGTCGTCACTCTCGTCCAGGTCGCATTTTCGGTGCTGGCCATCTACTTCGGTTCGCGTATCGCCATGGGATTCGGCCGTGATCTGCGGCGAGCACTGTTCCATCAAGTGACCGACTACTCGTCGCGAGAGGTCAACCACTTCGGCGCGCCATCGTTGATCACCAGAATCACGAACGACGTCCAGCAGGTTCAGATGCTGGTGGTTATGGGCTGCACGATGCTCGTTGCCGCACCGATCACGATGATCGGTGGTGTGATAATGGCGATTCGCGAGGACATCGGTCTCTCCGCAATGCTTCTCGTCAGCGTCCCGGCACTCGCGCTCTCGGTAGGCACCGTTATCGTGCGGATGGTGCCGCTCTATCGGGACATGCAGACTCGAATCGATTCGCTAAATCGAATTCTTCGTGAACAGATCATCGGCATTCGAGTAGTCCGAGCGTTTGTCCGCGAGCCCGAAGAAGCCGTCCGTTTCGAGAAGGCGAACGACGACCTCACCGACACCTCCTTGCAGGCGGGCCGCTTGATGTCTCGCATGTTTCCGACCGTGATGTTTGTGTTGAACCTCTCGATGGTCGCGGCGGTCTGGATCGGTGCAAATCGGATCAATAGCGGCTCGATGAAGATCGGCGCCTTGATTGCATTCCTCAGCTATCTCGCCCAAATCCTCATGTCCGTGATGATGGCAACCTTCGTGGTCATGATGATTCCGAGGTCGTCGGTCTGCGCCGATCGGATCACCGAAGTCTTGGACACAGACACCTCCGTGGTGCCGGCCCACACACCGGTACATACGCTCAGCGAACCAGGTCGCCTGGAGTTCGTGCACGTGGGATTTCACTACCCGGGCGCCGTTGATCCGGTACTCAAGGATGTTTCGTTCACAGCTCACGCCGGACAGACACTCGCAATCATCGGAAGTACCGGTTCGGGCAAGACGACGCTTCTCCAGCTCGTGCCTCGCCTCTTCGATGCCACGTCCGGATCGATCCTTCTCGGCGGCGTGGATGTCCGAGAGCTGGCACCGGAGGTTCTCTGGAGCCGAATCGGGTACATTCCGCAGCGCCCGTACCTGTTCTCGGGCACAGTTTCCTCGAACCTCCGGTTCGGCAATCCTGAAGCGACCGACGCCGAACTCTGGGAGGCACTGACGATCGGACAGGCTGCAGACTTCGTGCGGGCAATGGAGGGAAGACTTGAGTCACCGATAAACCAGGGCGGCACCAACGTGTCGGGTGGGCAGCGGCAGCGTTTGGCCATCGCCAGAGCGCTGGTGCACAATCCGGAGATCTACCTGTTCGACGATTCGTTCTCGGCGCTCGATCTCACCACCGACGCGCGGCTCCGAGCTTCGCTGACACCCCATACCACCGACGCAATCATGATTATCGTCGCCCAACGCGTTTCCACCATTTCCTCGGCCGATCAGATCCTCGTTCTCGACGACGGCGAGCAGGTTGGTTTGGGAACGCACGAGGAACTCCTCGATCGTTGTCCGACGTACGCCGAGATCGTTGCCTCACAAGCCACCGAGGATGAGGTGCATGCGCCATGAGCACCGACCCGTCGGCGAAACGTGAAGCCCTCCGTGAACAGGTTCAACAGGCCCGAGCAGCCGCACCGCCGGGACCGGCGGGGCGAATGGCAACGCAAGGTATGCCCGTCGAACGATCAGAGAACTTTCGGGCCTCGACACGGCGACTTATCGCGAGACTCCGACCCGAACGGGCCGGCGTCGCTTCGGTCATCGTTCTCGCCGTTGTGGCGATCACCCTCTCGGTGTCCGGACCCAAGGTCCTCGGCCGCGCTACCAACTTGGTATTCGAAGGACTCCGGGGAAAAAACGGTGCGCCTGGTATCGACTTCGCCCGCCTTCATCGAACGCTCCTCTTTGCGGCTGGCCTGTACATCGTGTCGTCGCTACTCCAGTGGCTGCAATCGGTGATTCTCGCCGGCGTCGTTCAGCGGACCATGCAGAAACTGCGCACCGAGGTCGAAGAAAAGCTGAATCGACTCCCCCTGCCCTACATCGACAGCCAGCCCCGTGGCGATCTGTTGAGTCGAGTCACGAACGATATCGACAACGTCGCACAGAGCCTGCAACAGACCTTGAGCATGTTACTAACGTCGTCGCTGACACTCATAGGCGTACTGATCATGATGCTCACGATCTCGTGGATTCTTGCCCTCGTGTCCATGATCGCGATTCCCCTGTCGTTGTTCATCGTTCAGGTCATAAGCAAGCGCTCCAGAAAGCGATTCATCGCTCAATGGCGTCACACCGGAGTGTTGAATGCCCACATCGAAGAAGTCTTTACGGGCCATTCTCTGGTGAAGGCGTTTGGGCGCCAGGCCGACGTCGAGAAGAAGTTCGACCAGGAGAACGAAAAGCTCTACGCGGCAGCGTTCGGTGCCCAGTCGATCTCCGGGGCTATTCAACCGGCGATGGGATTCGTGGGAAACCTGAACTACGTTGCGATCGCGGTCATCGGCGGGATTCGAGTTTCCTCGGGCGACCTGACCCTCGGCGATGTCCAGGCGTTCATTCAATACGCCCGGCAGTTCAGTATGCCCCTCAGTCAACTGGCATCGATGGCCAACGTGTTGCAGTCTGGGATCGCATCCGCCGAACGAGTCTTTGAGCTACTTGACGCTCCGGAGGAGCAGGAGGAAGTGAATGTCGGGCGAGAAGCCGAGGAGGTGCGCGGCAAAGTTGAGTTCATCGACGTCTCGTTTGCCTATTCCCCCGATCGACCCCTCATCGAACATCTCTCTCTCGTGGCCGAGCCAGGTCGAACAATCGCCATCGTGGGACCCACGGGGGCAGGCAAGACAACGCTGGTGAACCTGCTGATGCGCTTCTACGAACTCGATAGCGGAGCCATAAGAATCGATGGCCGCAACATCGCCGACATGCCTCGCCGAACATTACGTGCACATATGGGAATGGTCCTCCAAGACGCCTGGCTCTTCGGCGGCACCATCCGTGAAAACATTTCCTACGGCAAACCTTCCGCAACGGAGGCCGACCTCCTCGCCGCAGCCAAGGCAACCTACGTTGACCGATTCGTCCGCAGTTTACCGGACGGCTACGAGACCGTCATCGACGACGCCGGCAGCAACGTCAGCGCCGGCGAGAAGCAACTCATCACCATCGCCCGAGCCTTTCTCGCCGATCCCGCAATTCTCATTCTCGATGAAGCGACCAGCTCGGTCGACACACGCACCGAGGTGCTCATTCAGCGAGCAATGGCGGCGCTTCGATCCCAGCGCACCAGCTTCGTAATCGCCCACCGTCTTTCGACCATTCGTGACGCAGACACCATCTTGGTGATGGACTCCGGCCGGATCGTCGAACAGGGAAACCATGCGGAACTGTTGGCCAAAGGAGGGGCGTACTTTGCGCTCTATGACTCCCAATTCGCAGCTCCGGCGAGCGTCGTCGCCTGAGCGCACACCGTTGCGTACCCGTCGGCGAGCGCGGGCAAATGTCCGCGGCCTCTCCCCCGCCCAGCTACCGTCGTAGGCATGTCGACGTCGGTACGCATCCCTGAAAGAGTTCGCAGCGCCTCGCCCTATGTCGCCGGGAAACCGATCGATGAGGTCGCGAGAGAGCTCGGCCTCGATCCGGCCACGATCGTAAAGCTTGCGTCGAACGAAAACCCCCTGGGCATGTCGCCGAAGGCCGCACAGGCGATCGCCGAACTCGATACCGAGCAGGTGTCGCGTTACCCCGATGCCAACGGCTTCGGTTTGAAGTCGGTGATTGCTCGCCACCACGACATCGATCCGGGATCAATCGTCTTGGGCAACGGAAGCGAAAACCTTCTGGAGTTAGTCGCCAAGGCATTCATCGAGCCCGGTCTCAAGGCAGTGTCGAGTCAATACGCATTCATCGTTTTTGCGCAGTCCGTCCATAACCTCGGCGGCACGAACATCATTGTTCCGGCCAAGGATCTCGGTAACGACCTCCATGCAATGCTGGCTGCGATCACGCCCGACACGGTTGCTCTTTACATTGCCAACCCGAACAACCCCACGGGCACGTTCATAAAGCACGAGGAAATGTTGCGTTTCTTGAGCGCCGTGCCGTCGAACGTCCTCGTGGTTCTCGACGAGGCGTATACGGAGTACCTCCCCCCGGAGTACCGCTATGACGGAATTCGCTATGCCTCGCAGTTCTCGAACGTGATCGTCACCCGAACGTTTTCCAAGGTCTACGGCCTTGCGGGTCTACGCGTGGGTTATTCCGTGTCTGACCCCGAGATCGCCGAATGCCTCAACAAGGTTCGCACGGTGTTCAACGTAAACGAGCATGCACAGGTTGCGGCAGCAGCGGCGCTTCATGACACGGAGTTCATCGAACGTTCCTATGCCCACAATCGAACTGAACTGGACCGAGTCCAACGCGCACTCGACAATCTCGGGCTGCGCTACATCGACAGTGTTGCGAACTTTGTCCTTGTTCACGTGGGCGATGCAGCGACCGTCAACGACAAGCTGCTGCGTGCGGGAGTCATTGTGAGACCAATGGCGATGTACGGGCTCGGCGAATGGCTTCGTATCTCCATCGGCACGACGGGGGAAAACACGCGTATGCTCGAGGCTCTTCGCTCCGCCATTTGAGGACCCGTACGTAATGTCTTTTTTCCCCGTCGGCCCGGCGTCGATAAACACCAACAGAAGTCTCGAAACAGAATTTGTCGACATAAGCGTGCCGGGATGGGCCTGGCTGGCTCTACTTCTCACCATCGTCGTCATGCTCGCGGTGGACCTGTACCGTCATCGAGAACACAAGGAACCGTCCTTTCGCTCGGCGCTCTCGGAATCGATCGTCTGGACAGCGATCGGTGTCGCATTCGGAATCGTCATGTTCGTCGCCTTCAAAGGCACGGCGACCGGCGAGTACTTCGCGGCGTACATCCTCGAACGGGCGCTGAGCTTCGACAACGTGTTCGTTTGGTCAGTACTGTTCACGGCCTTTGCAACCCCGATCCGATATCAGCACCGAGTCTTGTTCTGGGGGATTTTTGGTGCGTTGGCATTGCGTGCGATCTTCATTGGAATTGGCGCAACGTTGATCGAGAAGTTCTGGCCGGTGATGATCCTATTTGGGGCCGTGCTGATTTGGTCTGGGATAAAGATCTTTCGCAACGACGACGAAGAAGCGGGCGAGGCCAGTATGCCGGGCATGAATCTCCTTCGACGATTTCTTCCCGTCACCAGCCAGTACGACGGGCCGAAATTCTTCACGAAGGAGAATGGGAAACGAGCTGCCACGCCGCTATTCGCTGCGCTGGTGGTGATCGAACTCTCCGACGTTGTGTTTGCCGTCGACTCCGTACCGGCTGCTCTCGGTGTAACGCATGAGTTGTTCATCGTGTTCTCGGCGAACGCATTCGCGATTCTTGGCCTGCGCGCCATGTACTTCCTCCTTGCCGACGCAAAGGAACGGTTTCACCACCTTTCGACGGCACTCGGGGTCGTACTGATCTTCATCGGGTCCAAGATGCTGATCGCTCGTTGGATTCACGTGTCGACGCCGCTTTCACTCGCCGTGATCGTTTTCGTTCTTGCCGCAGGTATCGGCGCATCCGTCAAGAGCCCGCCACCCGGCCACTCCAATGTGCCAAAACCGTGAGCCCATAAGTCGTCTGAACCGGTAAGACTGAGTTGGTGAATACTCGACCTATCGCATTGATCACTGGAGGCAGCAGAGGGATCGGCGCGGCCACCGCCATCGTTCTCGCCGAACAGGGGTGGGACATCGCGGTGAGCTACCGTGTCGAGGCCGCGACTGCCATGAACGTTGCACAGGCATGTCGATCAGCTGGTGGACGAGCGATCGCTATGCGCTGCGATGTCGCCGATGCATATCAGATCGACGCCATGTTCGACACGGTCGATCGCGAGCTCGGTGTACTCCGTGCGCTTATTAATAATGCTGGTGTAGTCGACGTGGCGCAACGGGTCGACGAATTCTCCGTGGAAAGGTTGCAGCGAATGTTGATGATCAACGTCGTGGGATCGTTTCTGTGCGCCGGACACGCCGTACGACGAATGTCGACACGTCACGGCGGAACCGGTGGAGTCATCGTCAACGTCGGGTCGGCGGCGTCACGACTCGGCAGCCCCGGCGAATACGTTGACTATGCAGCCTCCAAGGCCGCAATCGACACCATGACCGTTGGACTGTCGAAGGAAGTCGCAACCGAAGGAATCCGGGTGAATTGTGTCCGCCCCGGCATCATCGAAACGGAGATCCATGCCAGCGGTGGTCAGCCGGATCGAGCGACCGAGAAAGCCCCACTGATTCCGATGCAGCGGCCGGGTCAGGCGTACGAAGTCGCAACTGCAATTGCCTGGATGTGCTCCGATGACGCCTCGTATACAACCGGTGCGCTTCTCGACGTGAGCGGTGGCCGCTAAGCGCTACCGAACCCTGGCTACAGGCCGGCCAACCAATCCTCGGATATTCCCCCGGGAGCGCCGACGCGGATGAACCATTCCGTGCCGAATGCAGCAGCGAACGCCTCCGGAGGCATCTGAAGAAAGAACGAACTGTCGGTGATCTGGCTCGCGTGACATTGCATCGAGGCCCGCTTCACGGCCACGAACTCCGACACATCGACTGCGGTAGTGAGTTCTGCTTCGCTCATACCGAATGGATTTCCGTCATCGGTGTCATTGGGGTCGAACTCGACCGCTTGCCCACTTTCGGCCGCCAGAGCCATGAAACGAGCCACGGCGTCGCGATTCATGGTTGCTTCGTACACATACGATATTCGAGCCAGCTCTGCGGCGCGATGGCCGACGCGATGCACCTGGATATGGTCCGGGTGTCCGTAATTCCCATGCCAGTCGTAAGTCGTGAGGGTGTCGGCGCTCTCCTCCGACAGAATGGCGGCCAACTTTTGTGCTGCCTCATCGACCGGAGCAGTCCAAAACGCTCCCTGATGAGTGTTTTGGCCCCATCCGGTCATTCCCGAGTCTGAATAACCGAGGAACTCGACTCGTGCGACGCCCAACACTTCGGCCGACCTCAGGGTCTCGGCCCGACGCCGATCCGACAGAGTCTCGTCGGGCCGCAGATCCACGGGCGACTCGCCATGTTCTCCCCCCGTCGCAAGGACAAGGACGACACGATGGCCCGACGCCGCCGCGCGCGCCATTGTGCCACCCGTGGCGATCGACTCGTCGTCGGGGTGCGCATGAAAGCAGACCAGCGTCCCCATAGCCGCCTAACGCTTTTTCCCGAGCTTGCGACCGCGCGGCGTGCCGTTGGGGAAGCCGCTCAACGCTGTCCCTGTCGTCTCTGAAACCACTGCATCGATGCCCACCGAGGACCTGGCTCGAGCAGCGTCCTCCGGGGTGAGGCCAATGCGGCCGCCAAGCTTCGACCGGATAGCCGCCCAACCCGCCTCACGCTCTTTGAGGATGGCGAGAAGCGGCGATGCGACGAAGATCGAGGAGTACGCGCCGATGAGCAAACCAATCAGCAGCGCAAGCGCGAAGTCGCGGATTGCGACAGCGCCAAGAACGCCAACTCCGAGGACCAACATCGACACCACGGGGAGAATCGCCACGAACGACGTGTTCAGCGATCGCATCAGCACCTGGTTCATGGAAAGGTTCACGATGTCGGTATAGGCCAGCTTCCCGTTCGCGAAGGTCTTCGCGTTTTCCTTCACTTTGTCGAACACCACGATCGTGTCGTAGAGCGAGAAGCCGAGGATTGTGAGGAAGGCGATCACCGTTGCGGGGCTGACTTCAAACCCGGAGAGTGCATAGAAACCGACCGTTATCAAAATGTCATGCACAACGGCCAAGAGGGCTGCAGCGGCCATCTTCCACTCAAAGCGGAGAGAAATGTAGGCAGCTATGACGAGAAAAAAGATGATAAGCGCCTTTAGGGCTTTGCGGCTGACGTCTTTGCCCCACGACGGGCCGACGAAGGTGACGTTGACCTCGGAGACCTTCACTCCAGCCTTCTTGGCAAGCGCAGTACTTACTTTGGCCCGCTCTTCCTCGGTCGACTTGAGACCCTTGACCGAAATCTTGTCGGCACCAAGTAACTGAACGATCGGCTTTTCGCTGGAGACCGTGTTGAAGACACTCGTCGCCTGCCTCACGGTCATCTCATTGCGCTTCAACTCCCAGAGCGTTCCGCCCTTGAATTCGATACCAAGGTTGAACCCACGAAGACCGAGCGTCAGCAGACCGATAACAATTAGGGTGCCGGAGAGTATCGCCCACTTTTTCCAGTTGCGGACGAACTCGTAGTTCGTTCGACCCTCGTAGAGACGATTCCAAAGGCTGCCGGTATCTTTCACGACGCTTACAGTTTCGCTGCTCACTTTGATCCTCCAGCAGTTGCGGCTGACGGTTTGAGCACGCCACCCGATACTCGGTCTTTTGCTCTCCCGCCACCGAAGGTCCCGCGAGATGCGAGCCAACTGACCAGCGGGCGGGTAAAGAAGTACGACACGATCAGGTCGAGGCCGGTGGACATGGCGAGGAAGAACGCGAAGCCTCGGACCGATCCAACGGTAAGGAAGTACAAGGTAAGCGCACCGATCATCGAGGTAAGGTCCGCGGAAAGGATCGTTCGCCACGCTCCGACAAAGGCTCGGTCGACGCTTCCGGCCATCGTCTTTCCGCCACGCATCTCGTCGCGCATTCGTTCGAAATACACCACGTAGGAGTCGACCGTGATACCGACCGAAACAATGATTCCAACGGCTCCGGAGAGGCTGAGCGCAAGCCCGGACTTCTCTCCAAGGAGGGAGATGATCACCCACGTTAACGAACCAGAGACAGCGAGTCCAGCAAGGACCACGAGCCCAAGCTTGCGGTAATAGAACAGCATATAGACGCAAACCAGGGCGACTCCCAGACCACCGGCCAACAGACCTGCTCGTAGGGAATCACGGCCTAGCGTCGCCGAAACGGTTTGCACAGTCGCTGGCTTGAGGCGCACCGGGAGCGAACCGTAACGGAGCGCGGTGGCCAGGTCACGAGCCGACCGGCTCGTGAAACTTCCCGAGATTTGGGCCCGTCCGTTGAACTCCTGGGCGTTGATAGTCGGGGCAGACAAGACGACTCCGTCGAGTTCAACGGCGACGCGCGTACAGTTCGCGGTTCCTTCGGGGCAGTAGTACTTCCGCGCCATGTCGTCCCACTGCTTTGAGCCTTTGCTGTTGAACTCGATGTTTACAAGCCAGGACGATCCCACAGTCGGCGCCTCTACGGAAGCGTCGCTCACGACGTCGCCCTTCAGTTCAGCCGGGCCGAGAATGTAGCGAGGTGCGGTCTTGGATCGTACCCCGCTCGGCAAAACGACCGTTTTCGTCGCATCATTGTCGTCGAGAGACGTGGTCTTCGAGAGATCCCCCGGCAGGTCGACGTTTGGAGCGGGAGGTACGGTCGGCGCAATGGTCGGCCCCACAATAGTGGTCGTTGCACCGGGTGCAACTGTCGCCTTCACCACGGTCGCAATGGGCGTGGTGGTCGCCGTTGCGGCCTTGGTTGTGACAACCGCTGCGGCCGACGACGTCGCAATACTGGTTGCGCTGTCACCCGAAACTACCGTCGGAAGGCGGCCTCCGCTCGCCGAAAGCGCCACCTGATCGGCAGCGCCGGGCGCCGCCACCGTGGTTGTGGTCGTGGCCCCCGCCACCGTGGTTGTGGTTGCTGCGGCGAGCTTCTGCTGGTTCGCGTAGTCCTCTTCCGACCCAATCTCGGACAGCACGGGACGGAAACGAAGCTCCGCGGTTTGGCCGACGATCTTCAATGCTCGGTCCTGATCCTTCACCCCGGGAAGTTGCACAACAATTGCGTCGCCCTGGCGACTGATCTCGGGCTCTGCGACACCGAGTCCGTCGACACGACTGCGGATAATGCCGATCGTGCGCTCGAGCTTGTCACTGTCCACTTTGGTGGTCGGCTGAAGGACCACCGAGGCGCCGCCTTGGAGGTCAAGGCCGAGAAGCGGACGCCAACCGAACACGAGGGTGGCGAGCACCCCAAGGATGGCGACCAATACGATGATTATGAGTGATATCCGCGAGCGCTTCATGCGCTGGCCTCCGAGTTCGGGGTTTCGTCCGGTGTTTCATTCGGCTTTGCAGCGGGCAACGCGTCGGGGGACTTCATGGGCTTTGGTACCGGCCGGGCGATCGCTCGCCGATCGATTCGAATGACCGTGCCCGAGGAAATCTCAATTGATGCAACGTCGTCATCGATCGACGTCACCGTTGCGTAGATTCCCGAAGTCGTCATGACACTGTCGCCGACTGCGATGTTCCGGTTCGCTTCCTGCTGTGCCTTCATCGCCTTCTGGCGAGGACGGAGCACTCCGAAGTAAACCCCGAAAAGCGGGAGAAGCAGGATGAGATTGTTCATAGGGCTAGGGGATTCTAGCGGTCCGGGCCTGCCGGCTCAGCCATACCGTCGCTGCGGGGTGAAACCACGTGGTGCTGGCGGGGCTGAATTCGGTTCCAGACTCTCTGCGCGTCGGATGCTTCGCGGCGAACCCGTCCTGGCCCCTGGCCGGGACCTTCCATCCACACGTCGTTCACCTCCGCTCGTACCTGGTCGAATTCGCCGCGCATGATTGCCGTCCGTGAACGTTGCATCAGCGAGTGCAGGTAGGTGAGGTTATGGACCGAGACCAAGGTCGATGCGGTCTGTTCTCCTACCGAGACCAGGTGACGTATGTAGGAGCGGCTATGGAGCATGCAGGTCGAACAACGACACTGCGCATCGAGCGGCTCATCACTTCGCGCATATTTGGCATTCTTCACCGCGACTCGCCCCGTCGATGTCAGCGCCGTCCCATGCCGGGCAAGGCGGGTCGGAAGAACGCAATCGAACATGTCGACCCCACGGGCGACGGCCTCGATCAGGCTAATGGGATCTCCGACCCCCATGAGATATCGCGGTCGATCAGCGGGCAACTCTGAGTTCACCGCCTCGACCGCAGCCATCATTTCCGGCCGTGTCTCGCCAACCGACAGTCCGCCTATTGCGTAACCGTCAAATCCGACGGCGACCGTCCGCTGTGCCGACTCGATTCGGAGGTCAAGATCGGTCCCGCCCTGGACGATTCCAAACTGCACTTGATCAGTACGCGTATGAACGGCCTTTTGGCGCTCAGCCCACCGTATCGTTCGATCGAGCGCCTCTCGGAGGGAACGAGTCGTTGCCGGAAGGGCGGTGCAGACATCGAGCATCATTGCGATATCGGCGCCCAACATCTCCTGAACTTCGACGGCCCGCTCCGGAGTAAACCTCACTGCGGCACCGTCGTAGACGCTCTTGAACACCACACCGTCTTCGTCGACCTTCGGGGCGAGCGAGAACACCTGAAACCCGCCCGAATCGGTGAGAAGGCATCCCTTCCAGTTCTCGAACCGATGGAGACCGCCCATAGCGGCAATCAGTTCCGCAGTCGGGCGCAGCATCAAATGATATGTGTTGGCGAGAATAATCTCAGCGCCAACAGACTCCACATCAGTATTTGTAAGGGCACGTACGGCACCGCGGGTCCCTACGGGCATGAAAACGGGGGTTTGGAATGAACCTCTCGGCAGATGTACAACCCCGGCCCGAGCAGCGCCCGCGGTCGCCTCAATGTCGAACCTGAGCTTCAACTAATCACGTCGTTGCAGCGGGGCCAATGATTGTGAATTCAATTCGACGGTTTTGGGCGCGCCCTTCCTCGGTGTTGTTGTCACCGATCGGCTTCGTTTCGCCAAAGCCCACTGCGTCGATCCGAGACGCAGCGACTCCCTTGAGAACAAGTCGGTTCTTCACCGCATCTGCACGGCGCTGACTGAGTCTTTGGTTTCCGCCCTCGCTGCCTTTGGCGTCGGTATGACCGCCGACTTGGATTCGAAGTGTCTTGTTCGGCATAGAAAGGATCGTCGCTGCGATCTCGTCAATGAGGCTGCGACCTTCGTCGTCGAATTTGTCGGATTCTTTCCCAAACGGGATAGTTCGCCCACTTACAATCGCATCGAGGCGCTGCTGTTCAACCAGCGCTTCAGGAGAGAGCGTCGTAGTCGTGGCCGCAATCGTTGTTGTCGTAGTTACTGATGTTGTCGTGGTCGGGAGCGGGGCTGCAAAAGTTATGTTCGCCTGCAGCTTCGACTGGTCGCCCACGAGTCGAACGGCTTGGGCCCGCAGTTGCTCGACTTCGGGTGCCGATTGCACAACCGCTTCCAGGATCAAGACACCCTCGTCATATCGTAGTTTGACCTCGTCATAACCGGACTTAACCAGGTACTCGAGGAACTCACCGACGCGACGATGCGCGTCCTCGCTGCTTCGTCCGTCGTTGGCGTCGATGACGACATCGCTCACCAGTTCATCAGCGGTGAGGTTGTCAGAAGCGCGCTTCAGGAGAAGGTCCTTCACGTTCGCGTCCGACACCGTGGCTTTCACCGTAAGAACGGAACCGGCGATCACGCCCTCGACCACCGTCGGGCGCAGCCGTGCCACCGTTGTTGGAGGGAGCGTTGTCGTCACAGCAATCGAAGCATCCGCCGAAACATCCGTCGACGCTCCCACGGTCGCCGAAACCGACGAATCAGCAGGTGGTTGCGTAACGTCACCTACCACAAGACCCGACGCCTTCACCGTTCGCACTCCCTGGCGTCCGCGTGCCAAGGAAACAACTTTTTGCCGCATCGACTCGTCGGCCACGGTCCCCGATAAGGTCACATCGCGACCCTTCACCTCAACACGTACCCCGTTCTGCACTCCCTGGAGGTTCAAAACGTTGCTCACCCGTTGTTGAAGGGTGTCTTCAATGGTGCGGCGCTGAAAGGCAATCGCAAGGATCAAGAGAACCACAAGGCTCGAACCGAGAAGGCGCAACGCAAAGTTTCGTCGTCGACGAGCGTCATCGAACGGATCGACACGTTCGAGTTCTGGCGCCGAATCACCTACCCGCTCGCTCAGGTCGACAGGGATTTTTGGCGTGATTGGACCATGTTGGGCAGGCACAGCCACCGTAGCCTCGTCGAGGACGGATTCTGCAAGGGGCGCCAGCGTAGAGGGCATCGAGTCAGCACCGAGCGGGGGAGAAGTTACGGCGCCCAACGGTGGCGACACGATCGTTGGCGCGACGACGGCAGTTGGAACGCGCGCCGCCGTGGTGTGCTTTCGCACCACCACGACTGGCGCGTCGTCGTCTTCGGTCCAGCTTGCCCCTGGTTGATCAGTCATGGTTGGGTCCGTTACTCGGCGTTCGTGGACTCAGCTGCGCGCCGCGCCTCAATTGCACTGCGTGCGTAGCCAACCCAATCGTTGGAACGGATGACGTCGGGCTGATCCGGGAGCCAACTCTCGAACTGTCTCACATCTGCATCGGACCACGCGGCAACATCAGCAAGGCCACGCACCTCCAGTTCGCGTAAATGATTCGCAAGCTCCGCATTCATACCCGGCAGCTCGAGGAGCTCGTCGTCCGAGCTCGCAGTAGCGCTCGCGAGAAGTGGTCCAGTCGAGCGAACGGTTGACGCTTTTGACTGACCGGACAGGATCGAATGAGCGGTTTCGATTCTCCCCGAGAGTCCACCCAATCGGGTATGTGCATCCTGTA
The DNA here is from genome assembly GCA_031429095.1 of Acidimicrobiia bacterium. Taxonomy (GTDB): domain Bacteria; phylum Actinomycetota; class Acidimicrobiia; order Acidimicrobiales; family JANYDT01; genus JANOYY01. The sequence continues at coordinate 26,593 of JANOYY010000062.1, forward strand.
GGAGCGCTGTATTGCGTTGGCGAAACTCGACAAGTTCCTTGGCAATCGTCCCGAGTTCGTTACGAGCGGAGTCAGTGCGCAAACGCACCGACGACACCTCCAACTCAAGTTGTTGTACCTGCTCCCGAAGTTCACGCTCGAGCTGTTGTGATTCCGTACGCACGCGTACCGACTCCGTCTCGGCCACGTCAACGCGATCAAGCAGTTCTTGCGAACGGGCCACCGAGTCCGCATTCTCGTCCTCAAGTCCGGAAATGCGGACCTTGATTTCAGCGATCTCGTGTTCCTTGTCCTCAACGAGTTGGGCAAGCTCTGAAATCCGGTTGACGTGGGCGCGCTCGTTCTCCGAAAGCTGAGCCTCTTGGGCACGGACCAAGCTTTCAGTCTCCGTTTGGTGTTTCGCGGATTGTTCGGCGAGCGCAGCGTCAACGCTACGCGACGCTGCTTCAGCCGCCCACAGCGTCGGATTGTTGACTGCATCGTCAGCAAGTGCCTGGAGCCGTGCATTCTCGAGCTCAACGGCCTCAAAACGAAGCGCCACATCGCTCAGCTGCGCCGAAATTTCCGAGTGCGCTCGACGGGCACTCGACACCTGGTTGGCCCGCTTCTCAAGCTCGGTCGCCGCAAGGCGCAATTTACCGCGCAATCGCGTGACATCGGCCTCGCGTTGCTCAAGGACATCGCGAATTGCGTTGACGTCATCCTCCAGCTCACGCTGAACGGCTTCAGACTGCGCAAGCTTCGTCGACCGGCCACCGAACAGCATCCAGCCAGCAACAACCCCGATGGCCATCGCCACAAGCAAAAAAGCCAGAATTTCGGCAATGAGAAAAACCACGGGCGCTCCACTTCTCGTCTGCGGTTGGCATTGGTGCCTGATTGACGGTAGCCGCTCAGAAAGACAAAACAGCGGCAATCACTGCGACGGCGCAGGCAAATCGGCCTCTGCCGCCCGTGCGCCGACAACATCACGAGATCTTGAGTCAGCGCTCGCTGCCGGTCGCAAGCCCAGACCAGTCAACGGACGAGACCCCCCAGCGACCTCGGACCAGGGACACCACACGGTTGCGCTGCGCAGTGGAAGTGACACTGCCCTTGACGATCACGCGTGTTCCAACGACGTCGATTCGAAGACTCTCGACATCGTTGGCCAGTACGGCCGCAAGATCGCGTCGCAAATGCCGTTCTATCGAGGGCACACCGATGCGCGAGGCTGCGATACAGAGGACTCCGAGGGTCGCCACGGCAACTGCGAGCAAGCTGACCAGGAGCGCTCGGCGACGCCGTAGCAGGTCCGCATCGTTGCGCCCCGAGGGATCAAAGAACTTCCCCGAGAGCGTCGGAACAAACTTGGAACTCAATGCATCGATCCAGAGGCGACGTTTGCCGACTCCTCGTTGGTGGCATCCACTTCGGTGTCGGCCTGGAGTTCGATGAATGCATCTATCCCCGAGCTCAGGTCGATAGTGACGTTGCGGAGTGGCACTGCCGACTGCGGAATTGTTGCGCGAAGCATGGCAAGTTCGCGCAACAGCCGATCTTGCTCTGCAGATCGGACGCTCAAGAGTGTTTCGGCCCGCTCCGCTCGAAGAAGTGCGACGGTTTCGCGCGCTCGATCGCTTACGACCAGGTGATCGTGGGATTTCTGGAGGCGCTGCAGTGCATCGCGAACGGTATCTCGTTCGATTTGGAGCGCAGCGATGTGGCCCGCCGTTTGGGCCCGCAATTGACGGGTCTGCGAGACGGCGAGATCGAGTTCGCTACGAAGCCTTGCCGCTTCCATCTCAGCAACCTGCGCTCGCGACGCGTAACCACGTTCTTCGCTCAATCGCTGTTCTGCTGCGAGTCGAGCCCGTTCTGCCTCCGCTCGTACGACCTCGTTGGCCTGGATCTCGACCTCGAGCAGACGAAGGGCGCTGCGCAGATCGACGAGTTTGGTCGCCAGCTCCCGTGACTCCTCGGCAAGGGCGGCGTCGGACGCTCGTTCCAATCGCAGACGGGCGACCGTCGCCGATTCGGTCTCGGCTATTCGTTGAGCGCGAACGAACGCCCGCTGTAGGGCGGCTCGTGTTGAGCGAGCCCAAACCGTGGCCAGGGCAACTCCTACGGCCATCGACACAAGTGCGTAAACAAAGAATTGCCACAGGAGAAACTTCACGTCGTTGGCACTTTACTGGCAGGCGGTGAACACTGGTCGGCAAACACTGAATTCGACCGAAAAACCATAAGAATCTTTGTTTCCCTACTTCAAATCCTTTCGGCCGATCAACATAGCGTCGCCGAACGACAAGAACCGGTATCGCTCTGAAAGGGCAACCTCATAGAGCGAGCGCCATCGATCCCCGACGAATGCCTGCACGAGAAGCAGGAGCGACGAACGAGGAAGGTGAAAGTTTGTCAACAATACGTCGACAAGCCGAAAGTCGTACGAGCCGTAAATGAACAGTTTCGTTCGACTCGACGTTTGATCGACAGAGGCACTTTCCAAAGCTCGAACCGACGTGGTGCCAACTGCAATCACCCGGCCACCCTTCGACCGAGCCGTCTCACATACCCGCAAGGTCGATTCCGACACATGGAACCGTTCGCTGTGAATCTCGTGGTCCTCGGGCCGATCCACAGTCACGGGGCGAAACGTGTCCAGTCCAACGCACAACTCGACACGTTCGACGACTACCCCTTTCCTCACGCACGCCTCCAAAAGCTCGGTCGTGAGGTGGAGTCCCGCGGTCGGGGCGGCTGATGAGCCCGGGACACGGGCAAATGTGGTTTGGTAACGAGACGGATCAGAGAGCGGCACTTCGATATAGGGAGGCAATGGCGCTTGCCCGATTTCTTCCAAGGCTCGTAGCTCAGCATCCGCGTCGAGTGTCAAGCCCGTCGACGGATCGAGGAGACGCACGATTCGCTGGCCGCCGTCGAACCGCTCACCGATCTCGACCGCCGCGGAGTCGCTTGCCACGAGTGTCGTTCCGGGTGAAATTCTGCGGCTTGGCTTTACGAGCGCCTTCCAGCGACGTTCGACACCATCGTCGTCGAACCGATCAACCAGAAGGACCTCCACCGCTCCCCCCGTTCGCTTGTTCAGCAGAATTCGAGCCGGAATAACTCGGGTTTCGTTGAGGACAATGACGTCACCCTCGCGAACGAACGAAGCGAAGTCCCGAACGTGGTGATTCGTGGGCTCGACATTTGCGTCGAGACTCACCAATAGCCGAGCCGCATCGCGAGGCTCAATCGGATGCTGGCCGATCAATTCCTCGGGGAGCGCATAATCGAACTGCGCCATCGACATGCCGCTGGGCACGCGGGGGGATTCATACGTGGTCATACTTTTACGGCCATCGACGATCAAAAAAGTGTCCGGTCGCCGTTGCCGAGACCATCTGGGTCTTGATCGGCAAACAGTCGATACGCAGCGTCGGGCATGTCCAGGTGCAGGTGCTGCCACGCAGCCGGCATGGCAACTCGACCCTTTTGCGTCCGTTTGATGAGACCCATCTGGATAAGGAATGGCTCATACATGGACTCCAGCGTGTCCTGATCCTCGCCGATGCTGATCGCTAAAGTGGAGAGCCCAACGGGCCCGCCCCCGAACCGGCTACAGATCGAAGCGAGAATTGCCCGATCGACGCGATCGAGACCGAGTTGATCGACATCGAACACTGCCAACCCGTCGCGGGCCGCCTTGAAGTCGATGATCCCATCGGCTCGAACCTCGGCGTAATCGCGAATGCGCCGGAGGAGCCGATTCGCAATTCGCGGCGTGCCCCTGCTCCGACGAGCGATTTCATGCGCTCCTTCGTCGACGATTGAGACCCGTAGAATCTGCGCGGCTCGGAGCACGATCGTCTGCAGTTCTTCGACCGTGTAGTAGTCAAGTCGAGCAACGTGGCCAAATCGATCACGCAACGGTCCCGTTATGAGTCCCGCGCGAGTCGTTGCGCCGATCAGCGTGAACTTCGGCAGGTCGAGTCGAAGGCTTCGGGCGCTCGGCCCTTTGCCCAACACAATGTCGAGCTGAAAGTCTTCCATCGCCGGGTAGAGGATCTCCTCCACGACGCGCGGCAGGCGGTGAATTTCATCGATGAAGAGAACATCGCCATCAGCCAAATTAGTAAGCATACTTGCCAAGTCACCAGCCCGCTCGAGAGCCGGGCCGCTGGTCACTCGGAAACTGACTCCCATTTCTTGCGCCACGATTGCCGCAAGGCTTGTCTTCCCGAGCCCGGGCGGACCCGCAAACAGCAGGTGGTCAGCAGGTTGCTGACGTTTCCGAGCTGCCTCCAACACGATCGAAAGATGTTCTTTCAATTGCCCCTGCCCGACGAATTCCGCCAGCGAGCGGGGCCGGAGTGTCATTTCGTCATCGGGGTCCGACTCAATGAACTCGGGGTCGGCAAAGTTCGACACAATCAGCCGCCTGCCAAGATCGACAGCGCAAGTCGGAGCAACGCGCCGCTATCGCCTTCGGAAGGAAGCTTGCGAAGCGTGTTACGGATCTCCTCCGTCGCGTAACCCAGTTCGACGAGCGCAGCGCGTACGTCGTTACGAGCGTCGGAAGTCTCCGTGGCGGCCGTCATCTTTTCCGTCGCATCTCCCGCGGCGGCGAGGGCGGCGTCGTAATCCCCGAAGTCGGCGCCGGCAAGTTTGGACTTCAATTCGATGATCAAGCGGGCGGCTGTTTTCTTTCCGACGCCGGGAACGGTGGTGAGGTCGTCGACGTCGTCGGTTGCAACCGCGATCCGAAGTGAGTCCGGCGAATGACTCGAAAGGATTGCGAGCGCAAGGGCCGGTCCAACCCCATGCGCGCTTAACAATACTTCGAAGCAGATTCGCTCTTCACGCGTGGCGAATCCAAACAAGATGATGGCGTCACGCGGACGTGCGTGTAGGTGTATACGAATGTTTCGGCGTCGAGACCACCCAACTTCGCGAACGTTGAGGGCGCGACGGTAACTCGATAGCCGACACCACCGACCTCAACGAGTACGTCGCCTTTTGTCGACCTCTCGATCAAGCGTCCGCGCAGGGATCCGATCATGGAAGCACCTTCTTCAATGAAGGTTTCACGATCTCAGACTGCGTGATCTTGGTTCCGCCGACTCGTGTTGCAATGCGGGCATTTCCCAGCGGGGACCCGCTCGTGGATGGCGATTCATTCATGACCCGAGCAAGCGACGAACGCTGCGCATCGTCACGACTCAAAAGGTACGGCGCAACGGCTAGATGATGAAGAGCCAGACCGAGGGCGTCGGCCGCATCGGCAGGCTTGGGGAGTTCCTCGAGCGACAAGATGCGCTGCACCATCCTCTGCATCTGGCCTTTGTCTGCAGAGCCGTATCCGGTGATGGCTTGCTTCACTTCGTTCGACGTGTACTGCGCAATCGCGCATCGTGCGTCGAACGCAGCAGCCAGGGCGAGGCCGCTGGCCTGCGCCACGCCCATTGCGGTACGGACGTTCGTCTGGAAGAACACTCGCTCGACAACCACCGCGTCGGGCCGCAGCCTTGTAATGAGCTCTCGAAGCTGCTGGTTCATCGAAGCAAGACGGGCCGGCAACTCGTCGGATGGCGGCGTCGACAACACGCCGTGCTCGACCGACGCCGAGCCCGTACGGGTCCGACGAACAGCGCCATAGCCAAGGCGCGACAATCCGGGATCGATTCCAAGAACGAACATGCGTTCGCAGAACCTAGTCGATGTGGGGCCGTGGCTGGTCGATAGCCATCGCACGGCTCGTCATGATTCAGCGATTGCCTTGAGGATCTCTTTGGACGGTTTGAATGTCATGCCGGTGATAGAACGGTGAACGTAACGAACCCTTCCAACGTCGTCGATGACAACGATGGACCGGCGGTAGAAGCCCAGCGGCCCAAGGATCGCGTAGCTGCCACCAACTTCCTTGTTGATATCGGCCAGCAGCGGGAAGGCAAAGCCTCCCTCCTGCGCTGCGAAGGCTTCGTGGCTCTCCACAGTCTGCGGTGATAGAGCGAGGACCTGTGCTTGCAGTCCTTCGAAGTCCTCGATGTGCTGGGTGTAATTGTTGAGCTGGGTCGTGCACACCGGCGACTTGTCGGCAGGATAAAACACCAGCACCACCGGACGTCCGCGAAACTCGGCCAGCGAGTAATCGCGGGCTCCGCCGGGACCTACCCCGGGCAGCGTAAAATCGGGCGCGACGTCGCCCACCGCAATTGTCATCCCGCGATCGCCGCCATCACTTCGTCGGACACGTCGAAGTTGGCAAAAACTTCTTCCACATCATCAAGTTCTTCGAGCGCATCGATGAGTTTGAGTACCTTCCGGGCATCTGCCTCACTGAGATCTATCGTCGCGTTCGGGACCATTGGCCGATCAGCGGACTCGAACGTAATGCCTGCATCGCCGAGCGCCGAACAAACCGCACCGATGCTGCTTGCACCGCATCGAAGTTCGAAATCGTCGCCGCCATCGAGTATGTCTTCGGCTCCGGCATCGAGCGCACTCAGCATGAGGTCGTCTTCGGTGATTGTTTTTGCGCCCTGCTTCTTAGCGACGACGATTACGCCCTTACGAGCAAACTGCCACGCCACTGCGCCTGGTTCCGCGATGTTTCCGCCGTTCTTCGAAAACGTGGATCGAACGTCGCTGCTCGACCGGTTTCGGTTGTCGGTTGCGACTTGCACGAGTAAGGCGACTCCCGATGGGGCATACCCCTCGTACATGATCTCTTCCATGACCTTGTCGGCTTTCAGCTCACCGGTACCACGCTTGATCGCATTTTCGATCTTGTCCGCAGGAACCTGACCGGCCTTCGCCTTCGCAATCATGGCTCGAAGGGTTGCGTTCGAGTCTTTGTCGCCGCCGCCTTCTCGCGCTGCAACCTCGATGTTACGAACCAACTTGGCCCACAATTTGCCGCGCGCTTTGTCTGCGGCGCCCTTCTTGTGCTTGATCGTTGCCCACTTCGAATGGCCGGACATTGACTGCATCCCTTCTGCGACGTACTCGTCGTTGGTACTCCTGGTTTAATCGGAATAGGTGTCGGTGCTCCTAGCCTAGGAGAGAAGGGCGGACGACTCGTTCCACGAAGTACCGGTGAATCCGCAGTTCAGATGTCATCTCCGGATGGAACGCTGCGGCAAGCACGTTGCCCTGTCTCACCACGACCGGCACGTCCTCGACCACGCCCAGCACCTCCACGGAGGTGCCGATCCTTTCGATCTTCGGCGCTCGAATGAACACCGCCTGAACCGGTTCTGCCGCGTCGACCAGACATGACATCTGGATATCCGCCTCGAAACTGTCGACCTGTCGCCCATATCCGTTGCGGCGGACCGACACATCAAGGGCGCCAAACGAGCGCTGGTCCGGGCGGCCATCGAGGATCTCAGTGGCCAGCAGGATTAATCCGGCGCATGTTCCAAAGACCGGGAATCGGCTTGTGAGACGCCGTTCGAGGGCGTCGAACAATCCACTCGTCGTGAGTAATTTCGACATTGTTGTTGACTCGCCGCCGGGAAGTGCGAGTGCGTGAAGCCCTTCGAGGTGACCCGACTGTCGAACCTCGGTGACCAGGGCCCCAAGTCGTTCAAACGCAACTCGATGCTCGGCGAACGCACCTTGCAATGCCAAAACACCGACCCGCAGTCCGTCGCCGGGCAAATCGACAGGTCGCGGAAGGTCAGATTCGTGGGGCCGCAGCCAACCGCTGGGCGAAGGCAAGGTTTACCAGCCGCGTTCGGCGTATTTCACTTCGAGCTTGCCCATCTCCAAGCCCGGCATCAAATTTCCAAGCCCGCGCGACACCTTCGCCAAAATGCTGGCGTCGCGGAAGTTGGTAGTCGCCTCGACGATTGCTTTGCCAACGTGCCCGGGATCTTCAGACTCGAAGATGCCCGAACCGACGAAGACCGCTTCCGCTCCGAGCTGCATGCACAACGCTGCGTCGGCGGGCGTGGCGATGCCGCCTGCGGAGAACAGCGGAACCGCAAGCTTGCCCGTCTCGGCTATCTCGGCAACGAGTTCATAGGGGGCCCGTAACTCTTTCGCCCACTGATACAGCTCCGGGCCATCGGCCAACGTGATCTTTCTGATATCGCTCGTGATCTGGCGCATATGGCGAACGGCTTCCACGATGTTTCCCGTTCCAGCTTCACCCTTGGACCGGATCATGCACGCGCCCTCAGAGATTCGCCGCAGCGCCTCGCCGAGGTTCGTCGCCCCGCAGACAAAGGGAACCGTGAAGTCCCACTTGTCGATGTGGTGCACTTCATCAGCTGGCGTCAGTACTTCGGACTCATCGATGAAATCGACGCCCAAGGCTTCAAGAATTTGTGCCTCAACGAAGTGACCGATTCGAACTTTGGCCATCACCGGGATTGTGCACACGGCCTGGATCTCTTCGATCATCTGAGGATCACTCGATCGAGCCACGCCACCATCGCGACGGATCCGAGACGGAATCCGCTCCAATGCCATGACCGCACACGCGCCTGCGTCTTCGGCAATCTTTGCTTGTTCGACGTTCATCACGTCCATGATCACGCCGCCCTTGAGCATTTCGGCAAGGCCACGCTTGACGCGGGCGGTGCCGACAGACTTCTGGGGAGACGATGGGGCCGAAGAGGCGGGCTGGCTCATGGAGTCAATCTTACGACGGCGCTGGCCCAACGTTGCTGGTATTCGTCATGTTGTTTCGCCGTGCCGAGGGGCAGGATCTGACAACGTCGTCACACCGGCAAGTGCGAGCAGTGACTCAACCACATCCTTGGTTGCGTTCGGCTTTGCCAGCATCAGCACCTTCTTCCCGGAAGCGGCGCGCCCCTCAGGGTCTCGGACGAGTGGCATCACTGCCTCAAGAAGGGCATCAGGCGTAAGCAACGCCTGGCGAAGCACGACCGCGCCGCCCACCTCGGCGAGGCGTTCGGCGTTGCGGAGCTGTTCGTTTTTCGACGATGGCTCGAGCGGTATCAGAACCGAAGGTTTCCCCAGCGCTGCTAACTCACAAACGGTTCCCGCTCCTGCGCGGCCGACAACGATGTCAGCGAGCGCGTACGCGTCGCCGATCTCATCGCGCTCCACGAACGGGTGAACCACATACCGGCCACGCAACATGTCGCCAAGCGCGCCAGCGACGTCATGCATCTCCTCGATGTCGGCGGAGCCGCACTGATGCAACACTCGACAGCGCAACAGTAACTCGGGAAGTGCGTCGCGAACTGCGTAGTTGATCTTTCGGCTGCCTTGGGCACCGCCGGTGACATACACACACGGCAATTCGTTTGATTCGGGATCAAAGCCAAATCGTTCCGACGCGCGAGTCCACACACCGTCGAATACCTCCATGCGAATCGGGTTTCCGGTGACGAACGCCCGTCCACGCAAACGTTTCGGTAGCTCGTTGATCGACTCCTCGAAACTCAGGGCTATTCGGGTCGCCCAGCGCGCGGCAATCCGATTGGCCAACCCAATCGTCACGGTTTGTTCGTGAGTGAGCACCGGGAGCTTCCGGAGGCCGGCGGCGACAATCGTAGGTACACTTACGTATCCACCAGTGCCCAGAACAGCGTCCGGACGGTACGATCGCACGGCCCGGTAGGCCTGGACGATGCCGACCGGAACCCGCAGTGCGTCGAGGGCGTTCTGGGCGGTGAGCAAACCCCGAATGCCTTTGGACGAGCGCCGAAGTTTCCCTACCGTCACGGCACGGAATTCGACACGTGCTTCCGCGGCCAGCTTGGACTCCACGCTGTCGGCGCTTCCGATGTAAAGAAGTTCGATGGCGGGGTCACGTCGGCGAAGCTCGGCAATCACTGCCATTGCGGGCTGCACGTGGCCGCCGGTTCCACCGCCCGTGATCAAGATCTTCGTCATCGCCCGATCTTTGCATGTGCAGTTGTCCGACGGATCACGGGGCTGGCGTTCGCGCCCCACAGTTCGCGCCCTACAGTTCGCGCCCTACAGTTCGCGAAGTGCAGCGATTCGATCCTCGATAGGGGGATGCGTGCTGAACAATCGGTTCAGCCAAGCAGTTCGATTGCCTTCGCCCCGGTGGAGCATCTCGCCGGCATTGAGACCAATCGGTGATTCGATCCACAAGTGCGCCGTTGCTCGAGACGACGAATGCACCACGGTTTGGTCGTCGCGAAGCTTTTCGAGTGCGCGTATGAGGCCGGGCGGGTAACGGGTCATCGTCACCCCGGTGACATCAGCGAGTTCTTCTCTGTTCCGACTAATCGCGAACTGCATCAGCTTCGCAATAAGTGGACTTACGAGTAAGAGCACGAATCCAAGAATCGCGAACACGGCCATGATTCCGCCCGAGTTGTCGCTGTTTCGATCGTTACGGTGACGAGGGCCGCCCCAGTACAGGAACCGCATACCAAAATCAGCCAAAAGGGTGACAACTCCCACCATCGTGACGGCCAAGGTCGAGACCAAAATGTCGTAGTTCTTTACGTGACCGAGTTCGTGAGCCAGAACCGCCTCGAGTTCGACGCGATCCATCTTCGCAAGCAGTCCCGTCGTCACGGCGATGGCTGCATTCTTCGGGTTGCGTCCTGTCGCAAATGCGTTCGGTGCGTCGTCTTCGATCACATAGAGGCGCGGCTTTGGCAATCCCGATGCGATACAAAGTCCCTCGACCAAGTTGTGGAGACGTGCGTACTCCGTTTGTTCGGCCAGGCGGGCGTGGCTCATCGCCAGCGCAATCTTGTCACTCGTCCAATAGGCCAGAAATGAGCTGCCGATCGAAAAGACGATGGCGAACGCAATCCCCCACGGACCGAACCCGACAACTTGTGCGAACGCCCATCCAACGAGCCCAACGATGATGATGAAGACCAGCGTCAGAACGGCGCTACGACGCCGATTCGACGCTATCTGGTCATACATAGTGCGCGTGCATACGAATGAACATCGGAGTGAACATCGAGAGACTCAAAGGCAATTCTGCGTGATCAGAACTTCACGTTGACGGGACCCTTCGAGCCCTCGTCGATCTGGAAATACTCACGCTGCTTGAATCCGAACTGACCGGCGATCAACGACGAGGGAAAGGTCTGAGTCTTCGTGTTGTAGGTCCGCACTTCGTCGTTGTAGTACTGACGAGAGTAGGCAATCTTGTCCTCCGTGCCAGTCAGCTCCTCCTGCAAATTCAGGAAGTTCTGGTTGGCCTTCAGGTCTGGATAGGCCTCACTCAGCGCAAACAATGACTTCAGGGTGCCGGAGAGGCCGTTTTCGGCGACCGCCTGGCCTGCCACGCCGCCGCTCGCATTCATCGCTGCGTTTCGGGCCTGGATAACTGCGTCGAGCGTTGACTTCTCGTGGGCAGCATAACCCTTGACCGTTTCGATGAGGTTGGGAATGAGGTCGTAACGACGCTTGAGTTGCACGTCAATTTGCGCCCATCCATTTTCGATGCGATTTCGAAGCTTGACGAGACCGTTGTACTGCGCCATGACGTACAGGGCGAGGAGCACCACGATCGCGAGAATTACAAAGAGAATTGCCATGCCTCTGATTCTGGCACGGAACAGCCACCCCGTTCGGGACGGCGAGACCGCGATCGAACCCTATCGGGCCAGACGCTCGTATCGTTCGATGTACGCCCGAGCCAGGGCGTCCATCGAATACTGCGTTGCCGTCTGAGAGCCACTCAGCACCAACTGCTCACGTACCGACGGTTCGGTAAGCACCCGATGAAGCGCTTTTGCCAGAAGAACCGGATCATTCGGCCGAACCAGCAGCGAATCTATTCCGTCCGTGGCGACATTTCGATAGCCGTCGATTGCACTTGCGACGACCGGCGTTCCCGCGGCCATCGACTCAAGTAACACGACCCCAAAGGACTCGCCACCCAACGATGGCGCGCAGTACACCGAAGCAGCCGCCCAGCGGCGAGCTTTCTCGCCGTTGCTGATTCGGCCCAACCATTTAATCCGCGGGTCACGGTATTGGGACTTCAGCTCGTTCGTGAGGGGGCCCGAACTCGCAACCCAAAGCTCGGTATCTACGGTCAGCAGTTTGTGAGCTTCCAGGAGGACCCGGAGGCCCTTTCGTTCTTCATGGCGACCGACGAACAAGATGGGAGGTGGCCCATCGTGGGGCCACGGCTCGGCGTCGCGGAAGCGTTCAACGTCGACACCGTTGAAAAGGAGATCGCAGGAACCTCCTATGACTCGCTGGGCCAGTGCGAGCGCATCGGGGCTCACGGCGCACCGGATGTCGATCGCCTTAGCGATCTTCTTGAGTGGAAGTCTGAGCCACCGGTAGCTGGCACTGTCCCCTGCCGCATGGAACGTTCCGACGATCGGCGCATACTTCGTGATGAGTGCCGTTTGGTTGGGACCCGGCACGAGGGGTTCGTGCAGGTGGAGGACATCAAAACGCTCGTCTCGAAGGGCCCGAATCGTCCGTAGGGTGGCGGCCAGATCGGGAGCGATTGGAGCGACCGAACCATTGGCGTCGACCGGAATCGCGTTTCCCAAAGGGGTGACACCGGGCTCGGGCGGCGGTCCGTCACACGGACCGAGCACTCGAACATTGAGACCATGCCTGCGCAGGGAACGGGCAAGACCAAGGACCTGATCTTGAACGCCGCCGTGCACGCTCAAACTGTATGGGCTGAACATTGCGACGCGCACGGGCGGTCAGCCTACCGAGTTCGCGGTGTCGCTGATCCAGTGGGGCGCAAGGACGTGCCACTGATGCGGGGCAGCGGCGATGAGGTCGGCGAGCTCGTCGGCCAACCGTTGGGTAAGCACGGCGATGTCTGCCCGCAGTTTCCCGGTCGGGACAAACTCCAGCGGCGGACGAATGACCCCGTGCGCACTCCCATCCGGCCGTTGGTACACCGCATTGGGGAGAATTCGCGCGCCCGTACGAATTGCCAACATCGCCGGACCCGCAGGCATCGTTGCCTTTTCGCCAAAAAAGGTGACCTGCACACCGCCTCCGGCAATGTCGCGATCACACAACAATCCGATGACCTCGTTTTTTCGCAAGGCCCGGATCAGCGTTTTGCCGCCTTCCTCATCCCCGAGCGCGACCACGGTCATTCCGTTTTTTGCTCGCTGTTCGCAGAACCAGTCAAAGAGCGCTGGTGGGTTCAAACGTTCGGCGACGATGGTTAAGGGCCAGTGGCTGGCCAGCCACGCTCCGCCGTGATCCCATGCTCCAACGTGCGCCATGGCCATGATCGCTCCGTGTCCCGCGGCGAGCGCAGCGTCGATGTATTCCGCGCCATCGACGTGAATGGATGCCTCAATTTCTTGCGAAGTCATACCCTGGAGACGAAACATCGACACCCAGTACTGGGCGTACGAATCGAAAGTTTCGCGAATTCGGTGTTCCATGGCCGCAGGCCCTTCGCTGGCGAGCGACGGTGTCAACCGTTTTTGATGACGCTCCGCGAGGGCCCTCTTGGATTGCATCGATCTCAGAAGAACACGGCCCAGGATTCGAGCACCACGGGTTGCGATCGGGGTCGGGATTCGATGCACCAGAATCGCTGCGCCGCGGTACGCGACCACAACAAGAGTGTCCTTGATTCGAGATGATTCCCGACGGGATCTACTTCTCGACACGCTGCTTTAGGCGATCGCGCCAGGCGGCGATCGAGTCAACGATGGTCTCGTCGTCGGATGAGTCAGCCGAGCGACGTCGAGATTCGCGGGACTCCATGGTGCGCTCGCGCCACGTCAGTAGGGCATGGTTTCCGCGAGACGACGTCCCTCGGTTGCGTTCTGAGATTCGCCGATTTGCGATGGTGCGGGCCCTTCGACGCTCTGGCTTCACGGGCACGGGCGGCTTGCCCGCCTGGCGCCACACCTTCACGAAACGCTGAATCGCGGTGATCGTCGTGAGGACCAGCATGACCCACAGAACTGGAACCAGCAGCGGGGAGATGACGAGCCCGACACAGAGCATAATGATCCGCTCGGCGCGCTCCATGAGTCCACCCTTTGCGTCGAAGCCGTAGATCTCGGCTTTCGCCCGGGTGTAGCTGATCAGGGTCGAGACACCAAGGATGGCGAAGGCCAGCAGGTGTGCCTGACCACCGCGAGTGGCTTGGAGATGCCAGGCGACGCCGGCGAGCAAGAACGCGTCCGTTACCCGATCAGCGGTGGAGTCGAAGAACGCGCCACGGATACTCGATGACTGCCCCGCTTTTGCAACGGCTCCATCGAAGAGGTCAGGCAGCGCCGAGCCGACAAGAACCAAAAATCCTACGAAGAGGTGACCGGAACCAATCGTGACTGCTGCCGCGACCGACATGACGAGTCCGAGGATCGTCATGTGATCGGGTCTCACTCCAATGCGGGAGAGACCATTGCCAATGGGCTTTACGGCTCGGTCGGTGATGAAGCGAAGATGGCCGTCAAACATGGGCAGCCGTCCTTTCACGAGTGCTTGCTGATGTTAGCACCCAGTTTTTGCAGAAACCACGCACCTTCAACATCGGTGGAATTCCCCGGAAACGGGGTGAACAGCTACTCGTCGTACTGCGACCAGTCTTCAGGGTTGTCCTGGACCATGTCGGCAACGATCGAGGCGTCAATCCCGTCGACAAGGATCAGGCCCCGTTTGGCGGGAGGATTTTCCGCCGAATAACAAAGAATTCGCCACGTTGGCCGAGAGAGCAATCCGCGCCAGCCCAATTGTGCCGATGCATGGCCGACCGGGAAGCCGATGTGTTTCGATGCCGCGGCCAGCGCATCGGTGTCGGTGACCACCATTGCCGCGCCGGCCCGGAGTCCGTAGACACCCAGGAGGATCAAGAAGGCTCCGCCCAGCCCGAAGCCTCGATTGACAAGCCCGCCAGGACCGGCGCGTGAGGCGATCCACATCGCCGCCAACACGATGCCGACGACGAGGTACAACGCAGCTGGCACCCGGCGACGCTTGTTGTCGGGAAACTGATACGGCCCGACATATTCGACTGCGTTGAGTTCGTCGGGCAGTTCGTCGGTGATATCACCCGCGTTGCCGACTGGATTTTCTCCGGATGGTTCACGACGGGCCATAACAACCGAAAGGCTAGTGCTACTCCAGACTTCGAAACGCGTGACGAAGATCCGGGCCAAACACAAAGACGCCAGCACCAGCAATCAGGGCCGCCGCAAACACCGCCGCGCTGGGGTCGCGTCGTTCGGCGATTTCGCCGGCAAGAAGGGCTCCGAACGGTGAAACACCTCGAATTGCCACCCGGGTCAATGAAAAGACACGTCCACGGAGGGCGGCCGGGATCAGTCGCTGGCGCAACACGTTGTAGGCCACCTGGCCAAACATGATGACGATGCCTTCCAAAATGAAGGCCCCGACCACAACCGCAGTTGTCGTGGAAAGGCCGGCGATCGCGTACGAGATCGAGACAACGACGCCGGCAACGACGAGATTGCGGGCATACCCCAGCTGAGCGAAAACTCGATCGGCAAACAAGGTCCCGATCAGGTTTCCGACCGCAATTGCTGCGACGAAGAATCCGACGGCGCGGTCATCGAGATTGAGCGTGTCCCGACCAATCTGGACCAGAAGCGCCAAGGTCATGATTTGGGCGAAACCAAGGATCGAGATAAAGACCGTGGCGCCGCGGAGTGGGGCTGAGCCCTTCAACCACCGCCACGCTTCCCCCATGTCGGTCGGGCCCTGGTCGGCCGTCCGCGGCTCTGCTTCCAACGGGGGAAGTTTTCGAAGGAATGCTGTGGACCCAAGGAATGACAGGGCGTCGCCGATAACGGGAGCTGCCAGACCGACCTTGACGAGCAAACCGCCCATTGCCGGGCCCAAAAACTGTTCGCCCGACGTTGATGCGGCGGTCATGCGCCCGTTCGCTATCGGGAGGAGATGGTCGGGGACGGTTTCGGGAAACATTCTCTGGCTGGCTGCGCTGAACGGGATCTCAAAGAGCCCAAGAACAAAAGCAGTCACGTAGATGGCGGGAAGCGACATCCGGTCGAGTAGCGCCACAACCGCGAGCGCAGCAAGAACACCGAAACGAACAAAGTCCGACACCAACATGACGGTACGTGCATCCGAGCGGTCCGCAACCGTGGCACCGTTCAGCTTGCCAAGCACCCACGGGATTCCGGTTTTAGCGAGGCGCCGGCTGCGAACGGACGACACGACGCTATCAAGCGATAAGAGAAGCAGTGGTATCCGGCTAACCGCCACGACCCCTGCGATCGACCGAGGTGAATCGGAAATCGATGCCGCCAACAACGGCAGGGCCACCAGCATCACGCCGTCGCCGAGAGACGATACCAGCGTTGCCGAAAATATGCGTCGGTAGTTGGGAATTGAGAAGAGGGTACGGTCGTCGCGCATGGTTTCGCCGGTCGTTCAGCGTAGCCACCCCAGGCCCTAGCAATCGAACTTGATTGCAACGAACTGCAGCCGGACCAGCGCCAGCACAGAAAAGCAAATGCGGTCCCGTTCGCGTCACGGAACCGCACTCACCAAAACTGATTAAAGGCCTAGCCCTAATCGACCGATGTTGCTATCGGACAGGGACTCTTCAGCCCAGCTCAATTCCACGGGTCATGTCCGACCCCTTTCTTCTATCTACCGGTAGCAGACCACCGCAGTAAACGGTGGTCCGTGAATTTTGCCTCAGCGTTGAGTCCCTGTCCACTTGACTTTCAAGAAAAGATACGACCGGTTTGTCGACACAACGAGCACAGAGAGCAAAGGTCTGGACGCTAACCGGCGTGCTGAGCCTCGCCGCGGTGGCCGGCGGGTTCGGAAACACTGTCGGCGCGCCCCAAAAGGTACCGGCCCTCGTGAGTATTCTATTGGTCTCAACCTTTGCGTTTTTCGCGGAACTTCGGCCAGCGAAAATCCAATACGGCGACTTCAGCATGGTAATCAACTGGTCTGAAGTGTCGCTCGTGGCCGGGATCGCCCTTCTTCGGCCGCGAACTCATCTCACCGCATACGTTTTGGCGATTCTCGCGGCCAAACTCATCGGATCACGTCATTCCGGAATTCGTGAGATTTGGAAAATCTGTTTCAACGTGGCTCTGGGTGCGGCCAAGCTGAGTTTGACAGTCCTCGTAGCCACGGCGCACGGCCCCGTACTGCTAAACCCGAGATCCGGTGTTGCGCTCCTGCTGGGAGTAACTCTTAAGGAAGTCTTCGCAGCAGCCGCTCTGACCTTGGTGTTTCGATTCCTGGGACATAAGCCGGGGGGGCGGGAGTTCATCCGTGGAACTGTCTTCGGCATCGCCCTTTCCCTTCTCCTAACAGCAGGATCATTCGGCCTCGTAGGCGTGGCACTCTCAAACCTAGGGCTCATGTGGTTCCTGCTGGTCATCCCTGCGGCATTGATCGCGTCCGGCCCCTATGTTGGCCGCCTCATCGAGGACAAGAACCAGTGGACACGCCACGGTCGATTCATTC
>JANOYY010000063.1:0-13155 GCA_031429095.1 Acidimicrobiia bacterium
GTCGCGTTCCCCATTGCCCCGGGAACGGCAAGACCCCAGGCACACCCCCTATACGAACACCGCGACGATAGACTAACCAAAACCGACGGGATGATCAATCAGGGAAATTACTATCACGGACGACACCACGACGGACAACTCCCCATCACCGGCGACCCGGATGGCGTCATCACGTTCGGCTACCCCGACGGTCGCGAACCCGCTCCCCGACCCGACCCGACCCGTCATGAAGAAATCTGCGTAACGAACCCGATGTAACCTCCGGAACCAGAGGCTTTTGGAGACAATGACCCAAACCGATCCTTGGCACCCAAATACAGGCGGCCGGTAGAACCCGAAGCCAACCGCAAGGCGGCGAAGCGACGATGACTACGTGCCTGGCTGTCTGAAAACCGCCAGAGGTCACGGATTTCGTAGAGCACACTGGGTGGCGTGAGTTTGACTACCGATACGACTGCCACGACCTCGACCGGACGGGTGCGTCGAGAGCGCGTGCCGGGTGGGTATTCCGGGCTTGCGGCCGGTGTTGCCGCCTACGGAATCTGGGGCCTGTTTCCTCTGTACTTCCGCGAGCTTCATGGGATCTCCTCCTGGGAGATAGCGGGGATTCGCGTTCTGGCCACCGCGCTCGCGACGTGGGGGTTTCTGGCCTATCGGCGTGATTTCGGTTGGATACGAATGGCACTTCTGCCGGGCGTACGCGGACGACTCGTTCTCGCGGGATTTGCGATCGCATCAAACTGGTTGATCTATGTATGGGCTGTGGCGAACGGTCACGTCGTCGACGCGGCAATCGGCTACTACATCAACCCGCTCGTAACGGTCGCCGTCGGTGTTGTGGTGTTGCACGAGCGACTCACGCTCTTGCAAAAGATTGCTCTTGGGTTCGGCGCTGCTTCAGTAGGTGTACTTAGTTTTGCCTATGGGAAGGTTCCGTGGATTGCGCTTGGGCTGGCCCTTAGCTTCGCCGCCTACGGTTACCTGAAGAAGACCACCGGTCTCCAGCCGATTCAGTCCTTGGCGGCCGAGACTACCGCTCTTTTTCCGTTCGCGATCGTCGGGCTCGGGCTGATTGCGAAGTTCGACCGACTCGATGCGCTCCACTCGCCCACGAAGGCCAAGCTCTTCGTGCTCGTGATCGGGGTCGTGACGGCAATTCCACTGGTCCTCTTCGGCATGGCGGCCGCCAAGATTCCCCTCGCGCAAATTGGGCTTCTTCAATACATTGCACCGACGATGGTGATGTTCTGCGGCGTGGTGCTTCTCAACGAACACGTCTCGGGCGAGCGATTCATCGGCGTCCTCTTGGTCTGGGTCGCGTTGGTCCTGCTCGCCGTCGACGCTCTTTCGAGGAACCCGGCGCCGAGGAACCCGGCGCCGAGGAACCCGGCGCCGAGGAACGCGACGAGCCTCGACTAGGAACGTGACGAGCCTCGACTAGGAAGCGGGCGGTGCAACGCAGTTGATCATCCACTGCACGCCGAACTTGTCGGCAAAACTGCCCCAGTAGTCGCCCCAGAACATGTCGGCCATTGGTGACTCGACGACACCTCCCTCCGACAACGCAGCGAAGAGGCGATCGCCTTCCTCGCGGGAGTCGGGCATCACGTTGATGTAGACGTTGTTGCCCATCGTCAGCGAAAAACCGAACGAGTCCGGGGCGTCGGTGCCCATAAGCAGGTGACCACCGGTGACTCGAAGACCGACGTTCATAACGAGTTGTTTGTCTTCCTCGGACATCTCGGGTGCCCCCTCGGGTGCTGGAGCACCGCCCATTCGCAGGATTCCCTGGCCCTCGAACTCGCCGCCAAAAACCTCACGGTAAAAGAGGAACGCCGCTTCGGTCTCCCGTTTGAAGTTCAAATATGTTCCGACCTCGGCCATGGCGATCTCCTTCGATCATTGTCAGAAACGACGTACCCCACCTTACCCAAGAGGTACCGCTGCAGTGACTTACGCAGGGTTTGCCCGCTCGGCACTACGGCGCCGTCGTCGACGCTCCGCGCCGGAACGCTGACGACCGTTCGCAATTGCAACGGCGGCCACGAGAGCGACACCGCTGAACATCGGATCGAGCCACTGAACGTCAGTGAGCAACTGCAGACCTTTCACGCCCGTCGCGAGAACGTAGATGGCGAGTACCGATCCCCAGATGTTGAAGCGTCCAGGGGTTATCTGGGTCGAACCGAGGAACACGGCGGCGAATGCAGGGAGAAGAAGCGACGCTCCGAAGCTCAACGAGGGGCCGGCGATCGAGCCGTAGAACACACCGGCTAGTCCGCACAATGCACCCGACACGATCAGGGAAAGCCATGTGTACATATCAACCTTCACGCCCGACAAGCGGGCCGCCTCGGGGCTCCCGCCGATTGCGTAGAGATAGCGACCGAAGGGCGTGTGAGTCAGCGCCCACCAGAGCACCACGGAAATGAGCAACATATAGACAACGATGACCTGAAACCCGAAGACCTTGGTCTGCGTCAACGAACGCCACGCCGGCAAGCTCGGCGGAAGAGGTTGGCGGTTATCGGTGACGATGACCTGCAGTGCCGCGATGATCGAAGCGGTACCCAACGTCGTGATGAACGAGTTCACCTTGAGCTTCACCACAATGAATCCGTTGACGACACCGATGCCTGCACCGACGGCGAGGCCGAGCAGTATGGCCAGCGGTACCGACCACCCACCGGCAACGGCCTTGACCACCACGATGGTGGTGAAGTTGATGTTGGCTCCGACCGAAAGGTCGTACACCCCGCACACCAATGGCACCACGATGGCGAGCGCGAGGATCGCCGATACCGCCTTGCCGGCGGCAACCGAATGGACGGTGACCATGCTCGCGAACAGGTCGGGCGACAACACCGAGAACACGATGATGAACGCCGCCCAGAGGTAGACGCCGGAGTACTTCTCGAAGCCGAGACTGCTGGGGAATCGTTTCATGACGCGACTGTGCTCGATTCGTTTTCAGATGACAGTGGATCAGGTGAAATCTCGCTCGTGCCTATGCCAAGGGCCGCGCGCGCAATCTCATGCGGTGTGATGTTGGCACCGGTCAACTCCGCCACGAGCGCGCCGTTTCGCAACACAAGAACGCGTGTGCAGGCGGAGGTCAGTTCGTCGGTATCCGAGGAGCTCATAAGCACGGCGGAACCGTTCGCCGCAGCATCGGCGAGGCAGCGGTGAAGTTCGCCCTTCGCTCCCACATCGACGCCCTGCGTCGGCTCGTCGAGCAGGAAGACCAGGGGCGCGCGTTGGAACCATTTGCCGAAGACGATCTTCTGTTGATTGCCACCGCTGAAGGTCGACACGAGCCGCTCGCTCCCGGCGCCGGGCCGGATGTCGAATTGTTCGAACCATCGCGCAGTCGCCGTCGATTCTGCGGAGCGACGAAGCGACGGGAGACGCCAGAAACGGGGAAGGTCCCCAATGGAGATGTTCTCCCGTGCCGTGAGGCTGAGAAACGCACCCTGGATCTTGCGCTCCGCAGGCACGTAGGCGACCCCTCGCTCCATCGCTGCGGTAGGACGCCCGGGCGTGACCACATGACCGTCGACATAGACCTCGCCGGTGTCGCGCGGACGAGCCCCGAAGAGGGTCGCACACAGGGCGTCGCGGCCGGACCCGGTGATCCCGGCTACACCGACCACCTCCCCCCGGCGGACCGTGAACGAAACGTCGGCCAGCGCTTCGGACCCGATGCTGCGTACGTCGAGAAGCACGTCCCCGGACGCGTCTGCTTCATGCACGTTGAGCTTCGGCCGGGCCGCACCGAAGAGATGCCCGAGCAGACTTTCACGCGTCAGCGTCGCCACCGGGCCCTCGAAAACCTTGCGGCCGTCGCGCAGCACACTTGCCGTTTCGGCGACATCGAAGACCTCGTCGAGCCGGTGGGTTACGTAGAGAACTCCCACCCCGTTCGATGCCACCGTCTTCACGAGGCTCAGCAGTCGGGCGACTTCTTGCTCCGGGAGACGGGCGGTCGGCTCGTCGAGCACGAGCAGCTTCGCATCGCGTCCCCCGACCGGGAGCAGCGCACGTGCTACCGCGACGCCCGTCTTTTGGGCGGGACTCAGCGAGCCCACCATCGTGTCCGGGTCGAGGTCGAGTTCGACCCGCTCGAGCGCGGATCGGGTCAGCTCTCGTGCGGCAAGTCTGCGGACGGTACCGAACCGTGTCGCGAACCCGACAACGACGGACAGGTTGTCGAGAATCGATGAGGTCTCCACAAGACCGAGGTCTTGGTGGACGAATCGCGCACCGAGTCGAGCCGACGATGCGGAGTCGCCGAACGTTAACGATTCGCCGCCCAGTTCGACCGTGGCGCCGGGGTCAGGCTTGTGGTACCCGGAGATGATCTTGATGAGCGTCGATTTACCGGAACCGTTCTCACCGAGGAGTGCATGGATCTCCCCTTCGGCGATATGCAGATCCACTCCGTCGAGCGCGCGCCCGCCGGCAAAGGTCTTGCGGAGCGCCCTCACCTCGAGGGCGCTCCGCTCACCCATTATCGGGCCCATTGTCAGGCCACGCCCCACAGCTTCTTGAACTCGTCACGGAAGTTGTCGGGCTTGTCTAGCGACAGCGTCGGGGTTCCGACGTTGCCCTTGATGAACAGCTGCTGCGTGCGGCGTCCACCAGAATCTTCGATGTCCATGCCGAGCAGGGCCCGTGCGGCGATGTCGATCGCGATCCATCCGTCCATATGGATGGCCTCGCCGGCCCAGGCATGCTCCGTGCCTGTATCGAGCGCCGCCAGGTTGTTGATGGTCGCCGACCCACCGGCAACCTTGATGTCCTTCATGCCGGCGGCATCGAGGGCGGCCGAGAGGCCGTCGATGAACGCACCGTTCGTCGTGATGACGTACTTGATCGATGAGTCCTTCTGCAGGGCCGAAATCACCGAAGGAACGAACTCACCCTTGGCGAGCTGGGGGACTGTTACTTCGAGGGAGGTGACGGTGCACTTCTTGCAACCAGCGGCTACGGCTTCCTTGAAGCCGGTGCCGTGTGCGGTGAGCACGGGGTACGCAGGCACGTCGGCGACGAGCGCCTTGCCTTCGGCGTTGGAGTCGGCGATGAACCAGTTGCCGACCAGCTTGCCGTCGGCCACGTAGTCCGCCTTCATCGCTGCACCCATGGGAACGGTCTTGCTGAGCTTGAGATCAGCGACTGCGATCGGGATGATCATTGCGCCGGCCGCTTCGAACGCAGCCTCGCGGTCGGCCCACAGTTCCTGCGGGATACCGGTCAGCGTGACGGCTGCGGGCTTGAGCGCGAGGGCTTCGTCCATAGCCGTAAGCACGGTTTGCAGATCTGCGGTGTTCCACTTGATGACCTTCGTCTGCCATCCGATTGCTTTGGCGGCCTCGAGAGCGCCTACGCCGATTTCGACGCACTGCGGGAGCTCACATTCGAGGAACACGTACAGCTTGTCCTTCGGCACCGTTCCGGACAGCGGTATGACCTGATTGATCTTGGTCGGCGGCTGCAGGAACGGCTCGTAGATGGCCTTCGCTGCCGCAACTTCATCCGTACCGGCAGCCGCTGCTGCAGTATCTGCGGCTTCGGTGTCGGCGGCTTCGCTCGCCATAGCTTCAGTTGCTGCGGCCTCAGTTGCTGCGGCCTCGGTAGCTGCGGCTTCGGTTGATGAATCGTCGCTACTCGAACAACCGGCGGCGAACAGCCCCAGCGTGAGTGTGAGTGCTGCAACGACGGCGCGTTTTCTGATGTGCATGAGCTCCCCTATGTCTGTGCCTTAGTGACTGCGGCCACAGCAGAGTACGAACCGAAAGCGAAATTGTCAACACCAACGTTTACGTTGACGATAAGTCAGCCGATCGCCATGCCGCCGTCGATGACCAGATTCGAGCCGGTCACCCACCCCGCAGGCTCACTGCAGAGGTACACATATGCCTGCGCGATCTCGTCGGTCGTGCCAAACCTTCCGAGCGGATGACGGTCCCGGATGTCGTCGAGGGCACCGGGAGGCAGGTCGTCGTGGAACTGGGTCACAAACGTGCCGGGGCTGACACAGTTCACCCGGATCGCGTCACGTGCATATTCAGCGGCTGCAAGTTTCGTGAGCTGGATCACCGCCGCCTTCGACGCGCCGTACGGGCTTGAGTGGGTCCACGTAGTGAAGCCGCCGACACTCGCGGTATTGACGATCGCTCCACCCCGGCCGTCGGCCCGCATAGCAATGATTGCCGCCTTCATACAGTTGAAGACACCCATGAGGTTCACGTCGAGAACGCGCCGGAAGTCTTCAGCCGTAACGTTGTGGATTCGTGCGCTGGGCGCCACAATCCCGGCGTTGTTGATCGCAACGTCGATGCGTCCGCACCGCTCGGCCAGACTTGCGTAGGCCGACTGAACCGCATCGTGATCCGTCACGTCGACGACCACGGGAACCACCTCGATCGCCGCCGACTCCACGTTTCGCGACCGGGCAGCCAATGCCACCGCCGCGGAATTGACGGCATCGCCATCTCGGTCGATCAGAGCAATCGTGGCGACGCCCTCGTCGGCGAATCGCTCGGCGATCGCAGATCCCAGCGCTCCCGATCCGCCAGTAATGACAACGCTTCGGCCCTTGAGATTCGTTTCCATCCGTGTTCCTTTCAACAAGTACGTTGACGATAACCGTACGAGCGGCTTAGAGTCGAATGGCACCGCTCGTCCGTTTCCTGGAGCTCAATCATGACCTACCAACCAATTTCGTTCTCTCCGATGATCCCCATGGCGGATCATCACATCGACCTCCGGCGCAGCGTGGCGAAGTTGGTCGGCGGCTTCGGGCGGAAGTACTACCAGGACGCCGTGAAGCGAGGCGCAAAGGTGACCGAACTGTGGCAGGCGCTCGGCGAAGCCGGGTTCCTCGGCGCGCATATCACCGAGAAGTGGGGCGGCGGTGGCGGGGGTATGACCGACTACTACATCGTGGTGGAGGAGACGGCGGCGCAGGGGTGCCCGCTGTTCACCATGGTTCTCCAGTCGATCTGCTCACCAATCATCGAGGCCTTCGGCACCACGGAACTACAAGAGCGCTGGCTGCCCGGCCTGGCCAATGGCACGGTCCGGATGTCGTTCGCGATCACCGAACCCGACGCCGGAACGAACACGCATCGGATCACCACCACGGCGACGCCGACCGACAACGGCTGGGAGTTGACCGGCGCGAAGTACTGGACCTCCGCCGTCGACGAGGCCCACGCGATTCTCGTCGTGGCCCGCGGCCCGGTCGCCGGACCCGACGGTCGCCATCCATTGTCGCTGTTCATTGTCTCTCCCGATGCGCCCGGCATCTCGATGCAGCCGATCGAGAACATCGTCCAGTCGCCCGACAAGCAGTTCATGCTCTTCTTCGACAAAGTCCAACTCGGCCCCGACGCGCTTGTGGGCGTCGAAGGCAACGGCCTGCGGCAAGTCTTCGTCGGCCTCAACACGGAGCGCATCGCCGTGGCGGCAATGAACAACGGGGTCTCGTGCTTCGCGATAGATCGCGCCGTCGAATACGCCAACACACGTACCGTGTGGAAGGAACCGATCGGTGCCCATCAGGGTGTCGCTCATCCGCTCGCGGAAGCGACGATCAATGTACAGATGGCGCGGCTAATGGCGATGCGTGCCGCCGAGATGTTCGACCGTGGCGAAGATGCCGCAGAGGCTGCGAACATGGCGAAGTTCGCGGCCGCCGACAGTTCGTTGCGAGCACTCGACCAAGCGATCCAGGTTCACGGTGGCAATGGTTTTGCACTTGAGTATGGGCTGGCCGACCTCTGGTTCATTGCCCGCGTACACAAGACAGCGCCGCTCAGCCGCGAGATGGTGCTGAACCACGTCGCTCAGCACACGCTCGGCCTGCCGAAGAGTTACTAGGTCCACTGTTCAACCTTCCACGCGTTCTGTCCGCCAGCTACTAATCTCACATTCCTTGCCCACCAAGAACGCTCCACAGTCCGCCGCAACGAAATCTTCGTCTGCTGAGCCAACGGCGAAAGCCTCACCGGCGAAGAAAGCTGTCCCTACGAGCGACATCGGCCGTCGTCGTGGCAAGGCACTCGACAAGGGTTCAGAGAGCTACCGGGAAAAGCGCCGTGAGATCGCTCAAGCGGCAGCGACGGTCTTCAACAAACATGGCTTCAGCGCAACGAGTCTGAGCGCAGTCGCCGACGAACTCGGCATGGACCGAGCGACCCTGTACTACTACATCTCCAACAAGCAGGACCTGTTCGACGAGGTCGTACGCGAGGCGTCAGAACGCAATATCGCTGCTGCGGAGGCAGCCCGTGCGGCGGAAGGTGAGCCACTCGATCGGCTTCGGGTCGTGATCGTGGAGCTGATGAGCTCCTATGCGGCGAACTACCCTCTTCTCTATGTGTACTTACGAGAAAACCTATCCTCGGTCGATCCCGGTCGCACCGAATGGTCGAGGTACATGCGAGGGCTTAGCCACCGCTTCGAAGATGCAGTTATCGCGATCGTGCAGGAAGGCATCGACAACGGGTCGATCCGCCCCCTTGCTTCAGCCCGCGTGTTGGCATTCGGGGTTCTCGGGATGCTCGGATGGACGAACCGGTGGTTCGTCCCCGACCGTTCCCCCGAGAGCGCCGAGACGATTGGCACTGCGTTCGCGGAATTGGTCGTCCGGGGCCTCGCAAACTAACCAACCATCGACCCTCAGGTCCCGAGGCGTGTACGAAGTCACTCTCCAGCCACGGCCGTAAGGTCCACCGTGGGTGTCACGTGCGTTGTGAGCCAGGCACCGATCGCCGTGATGGCCTGATCGGCTTCGGGGAGGATGCCCGCAAACATTTGCCATACGTGGGGCATGTCGGCATAGAGTTCCGTCGTGACGTCGGTGCCATACTCACTGGCTCGGTCGGCGAATCGTGTCGTGTCATCTCGGAGTATTTCTGCGCGGCTGGCCTGCAGCAGAATCGGGGGAAGACCGTGAAGTTGGGCGAATAGCGGTGACGCGTATGGATTCTTGTGGTGCTCCGGATCGGCGTACGTAGCGGCCGAGGTCCGCAACCCGTCAGCCGTCAACATGAGGTCCGTGGAGGCGCACGACGTCACTGATGCACCCGATCCCGTCAGGTCGGTCCACGGTGACAGCGCTATGGCTGCAGCCGGGAGCGGACTTCCCTGGTCGCGGAGTGCAATTACGGCGGAAAGCGTTAGTCCACCGCCTGCGGAATTGCCGACGATAGCAATGTCGCCCGCAGCAATATTCTGGGTGAGTAGCCAGTGGTATGCAGTGAGGGTGTCGTCGAGCGCAGCGGGGAAGCGGTGTTCGGGTGCGAGTCGATAGTCGATCGACAAGACTCGACGATTGGAAGTAGCTGAAAGCAGCGCAGAGAACCATCGGTTGGTCACCAGCGACCCAAGCGAATACGCCCCACCATGAAGACTCAGCAGAACGGCGCTGTCGGTGACTCCGGGTGCGACTACCCACTCCGCCCGAACCCCGTTCGCGTCGACCGGCTCGATATGGGTCCCGGAGGGTGGCCTCGATGCACTCTGCTCCATCGCGCCACGCTGTTCATAGAGCGTCAATTCGGCCAATGAGAATGACCGCAGCAACTCGTTGACGAACTCCAACTCGGCACTTGACACAACCGTCTCCTTCCAACACCAGTCTCAAGAAGAAAAATATACGTTCAACGGACTGTTCACCTCACTTGTACTGCGACCCCTACTGCGAGCCTCGGCCAACCGGCGTGTCGACATGGATCGCGATTCCCGTATTGTCCACGAGATGACGAACGTGTTCGACACCCTTTGGACCGATACCGCAGACGAAAGCGCGGCGCTATTCGATGTGCTCGACCAGATCGACTCCCCCGGCTGGAACATTGCGACCGGCTGCGAGCCCTGGACGGTCGCCGACCAGATCAGTCACCTGGCGTGGAACGATGATGCCACCGTCCGGGCCTTGACTCGGCCGGACGCATTCATAGCCTCGCGGCCAACGACGCCCGAGGGAATCCAGGCCATGGTCGATGCGGTGATCGTCGATCATCACACCATGGACGGGGCAACACTGCTGGCATGGTTCCGGTCGGCCCGCGGGTCGATGTTGCAGGCATTTCGCAACGCGGAACCAAAGGCGCGCATGCCCTGGTACGGACCAGATATGAGCGTCACCTCAAAACTCACGGCACGCTTCATGGAGACGTGGGCCCATGGTTGGGATGTCATCGACGCGCTCGGCCGCACGTACACACCGACCGATCGGTTGCGCCATGTCGTGTTCCTTGGTCTTCAGGCTCTGCCCAACGCGTTCACAACACATGGACGGCCCGTGCTCACCGACGCTGTTCGCGTCGACGTGCTTCTGCCCAGCGGCACTCGCTTCGCTGTTGGCCCACCCGATGCGCAGAACACCGTGGAGGGTTCCGGGTTTGAGCTGGCAATGGTGGTCACACAGCGTCGCAACGTTGCGGACACGTCGCTACGCGCCGTCGGTGCCGTCGCCCACGAGTGGCTTGCGGTCGCGCAGGCGTTCGCCGGCCCCGCGGGATCAAAGCGCCCTTCGCATCGCGACCTCTAGCCGCTGGCATCGCTACCAGGGTGCGGTCGAAAAACCGCCGTCGACGGCGACGATCGGTCCCGTGGCTTCATCGTGACATCGTTTGTTCCTTTCGGTAAAGACCTACAGATTCTCGGCCGTGATCGGCTGCAAATCGGTTGGGGTCGAGAACACGAAATCGTCGGGCCTTGCCGCCTCCGTATCCCGCCAGACATCCACGATGCGGAACGGATTATTCACGACGACTCTGCCTTTGGAGTTTCGGTAGTACGTGTCCATACCTTGGTGGGTCCAGACCATTGCCTCGTGCGCCCGATCGACGCGTTCATTGTAGGCGTCGTGCACATCGGCGCGTACCTCTGCAGACGTCGCACCAGCGCTGACCATCGCTTCGAGAACCGACCGTACGTAGTGCATCTGTCGCTCGACTACAAAGATGAGCGAGCCGCCGTGGCCGAACTGGGTGTTGGGACCGTAGAGGCAGAAGAAGTTCGGAAATCCGGGGACCGCGGTTCCAAGGTAGGCGCGCGCATCGTCGCCCTGCCAGACGTCATGCAACGAGTGTCCGCCGATTCCGCGAATCTCCATTGGCGCGAGGAAGTGCACAACGTCGAAACCGGTGGCCCAGATGAGAACGTCTGCCGGGACCTTCTGGCCAGCGGTGGTCACCACGAAGTCGGCGCCGACGGATGCGACTGGATCGTGGACGAGGTGGACATTCGATCGTCGCAGCGTCCGGTACCAGCCGTTGTCGAGGAGCATTCGCTTTCCGAACGGCGGGTAGTCCGGGATGACATGCGCGAGGAGATCGGCGCGGTCGCCAATCTCGTCTTCGATGTATCGGGTCAGTCCTCGACGATGACCTTCGTTGATCAGGTTCAGCGAGCGGTCGGGGTGGGGCCAGTTCGAGTCCTTCTGCAGAGCGTCGTAGTTCCGGTCGTTGAACGCCCAGCTGAGGCGGATGCGATACCAGAGCCGATAGAGCGGCATCTCACGGAGTAGGAACCGCACATCCTCAGGTACGGGGACACGGAACTTTTCGAACGGTGCCGACCAGTGCGGGGAACGTTGGAAAACCGTCAGATCGCAAACCTGTTCCGCAATCGCGGGGACGATCTGCATAGCGCTGGCCCCGTTGCCGATGACCGCCACGCGACGACCGGCCAGATCGACCCCACCTACAGGCCATTGCGCGGTGTGTACCGATTGGCCGGCAAAGTCGGCGAGGCCAGGAACCGCAGGGATTCTGGGCTTGTTGAACGCACCGACGGCGCTGACGACAACGTTGGCGCGCAACGTGGCACGAACACCATCGGCATCAATGGTTTCGACGACCCATTCACTGGCCGCCTCGTCCCACGCGGCCTTCTCGACCGAGGTGCGAAAACGAATGCGCGGGCGTACGCCGAAGTCATCGGCAATGCGTTCGAAATACGCGTGGATCTCATCGCGAAGGGCGAAGTACATGGACCACTCGTTGGGTGCGAACGAGTACGAATACAGATGACTCGGCACGTCGACGCCACACCCTGGATAGCGGTTCTCCAGCCACGTGCCGCCGACGCTTTCATGACGCTCCACCACCACATGCTCAATACCCGACCGAGCAAGTTCGATCGACGCACAGAGCCCAGACATGCCCGCTCCGATGACGATGGCGTTGATGGGACGTTTCGGCGGAGCAGCCGGCTCAGTCGCGTCAGGCGGATTCGTGCCGGTGCGAAGTTCGAACGAGATCATGTCGCCGTAGCCATCGGGAATGGGTTCGCCGAGAACGAAGCCCAAGATCCGCACCAGAAGCGCCGGATCCGGATCGCTCAACTGTGGCGGCTTGCCGTTCGCCCACTCAATGATCGCCGTGGCGACAGCAGCGCGGATCTCCTGCGCGATGTCATCGGGCAGATCGCCTGTGTCGTTGTCACTCAGGCCCCGGGCACGGCTCGGCGCGAACTTCGGCTCAAGCCAGCGTAGGTCGCCGGTCAGGTGGACAAGCACGGCTATGAGCGTCGGTACATTGGCTGCCTCGACGGCGGCGCGCCACCTTTGTTCGTTGACTTCGGCGGTTCCAGCGGCAGTTGGCACGGGTCTCCTAAGGGGTGCGGCTCGATACCATCAACACTAGTGTTGATATTTGATCGAGACAAAGGCCACGCCGACGCGATCGTTGGCAAGCCGGAAGAGCGATTGGCCACGGCCGCATCAGATCACGGGGCTCCGATGGTGAGGTTTGCGAGATATCAACAGCTGTGTTGAAATTGTCCCCTATTCGTCAATCCGACGTGACCAGCTTGAAGGAGCGTTCCATGGGCAAAACCGTCTTGATCACCGGTGCAGGATCAGGGTTTGGGAAAGGTGCCGCGCTTGCGCTCGCCGCACGGGGCCATCACGTCATCGCAACCACCGAGACTGCTGAGCAGGCCGCCGCGCTCGCCGCCGAAGCGCCCCACCTCCAGGTGGAGAAGCTCGACATCACTACCGACGATGTCAACCGGGCAGGCGAGTGGACGATCGACGTCTTGCTGAACAACGCTGGCTTCGGGCAAACCGGCCCCATGGCCGACGTGCCAATGGATCGGTTACGCCGGATCTTCGAGGTGAACGTGTTCGGCACGGTC
>JANOYY010000064.1:0-21605 GCA_031429095.1 Acidimicrobiia bacterium
AATTTGAGTCCGCGATCCCCAAGTCCGTTCGTTGGGCGAGACGACGGAGCTGTTCACGCCCCAGCCGCGATTGTGTTCTTGTAAAACCGTCGGAGAGAAGTTCAGGTGGTGTGATGTTGTGGTAGACGGGGACGATTGGCATTCCGAGACTTGTTACGGCATCGAATCCGGCATGACCCATGGAATGGTGGAAGAGGAGGAGTGACTGCGGGTCGTACTTCAGCTGGACAAAATCCCGAACGAGGTGCGTGATGTTCGGATCGCGGTACTGCGCGAATATCTCTGATTCGAAGCCCATGGCACGGAGATGGCGCTGGAGGTGGATCATGTTCGCAGTGATCGCGTCGCGATCCGCAGCCCCGGAGTGGAATTGGTGAACTCGTGTCGGTCGAATCATGGGGCCGTACCTTTCGCGCCATCCCCATCATCGATTCGCTGCTCGCGCAATGACCGGACTTCGTTTCGCAATGCTTGATTCATCAGCTGAGTCCGGCGAAGATCTGCTTTGATCGCCTCGAGTTCCTCGCTGATCGCCTTCGTGGCCTCGCTGCACTCGCGATTGAATGCTGACTGGGCGTCCCATCGGGGTTCCACATACCAGTACAGGAGCCGGATCAACAGTTTCTTGATCCGAATTGCCACGGCGCCACGTGGCCCGGGGAAGATAGGCAGTGCTGGCTGCGTGACTCGCCTCGTCGACTGAGCGAGACGCTCTGCCCGTGCCGCGCTTGAAGTCGGTAGGGCTGCTCGACCGGCCGTTCGCCCAGCTAGGAGTGTCGGGTCGATCCGGGTTCTCGCCTGCGCGACGAGCCGTTCGCCATGATCGCCGTCAATCACCTCAGGGGGGAACCGGACCACTTCGCCGCCGAAGATCGAGAGACTTGACACCCATGAATGCTACAAGAGACGTTCCTCGTTTCCGGTCTTTGCCGATGCCCGACTTCGTCGAATGAAGTCAACGAAGAACTCGTCGCGCGATCGACGGACCGGTACCGTTTGGGAGTGGAAATGGATGACCGATTATCGCGATGGCTTGACCTTCCGCTCGTCGCCAGCGTGCAGCCGACTCCGATTGACGGGTTGGGGTCGGTTGTTCTTGTCGATCCGTTTGATCCGACCTCGTTAGTAGCTGCCTCGCTGAGCGGAGTACGCGGCGACACCTACGTCCTTTCCGAGCGAGCGTTGGCGCAAGTCGATCCACCACCCGATTCGACGCTTCCGCCCGCCCAGGCAATTTGGGAGTGGTCGCAACGAGCTGTGCGGTGTGGGTGGCGCCACGTCGCTGCTCCCGACGTTTTGGGCCCACCGTTCACGACCGATGGAACTGCCAACGAACAACTTGAAATTCAACAGATTTGGGGCAGGACGCGTTGCTTCGGCATGAACCTGATAATCGACGGCCGCTGCTTTGTTGCCGCCGGTCCGCCAACAGGAACGCACCATGTCGTGGCTGAACTGACCCGCCATCTGTGTCTTGGTCGTCCCCAGGCGCGTGTGACGTTGGCCGTTGGAACCGGGGGACGACACCGCGCGGTCGCGGCTGTCGGGGAGCAATGCAACCTTGTGTTCGAGGACTGGAACAAACTGAGTCGTGTCGTCTTCGACGTTATCTATCGGCCGTATCAGTTTCTGAGCGAGTCAGAGGTTGCGTGGACCTTTCAGGTTGCTGAGCGGGTGGTGCTCGGCCAGCTCGACACGATCGGATTTTCCAATCCGTCCTACCACCCGAGCAAGGCAATGTTCCATACCGCCCGCAATCTCCAGCGCGCCACCATGCGCAGAGCGGATCGTGTCATTACCATTAGCGACTTCTCCTTGGCAGCTATCCGAGCCGAAGTCCCTGACTTGGAACTGGATCGCCTCAGTGTTGTCCCGTGCGGGGCAGATCACATCGGACCAACCGACGTTCATCGTCCGACACTCCCGGGCGGAGCGAGCACTTCTCCGTTTCTGGTATGTCTTTCGGCCACCTTCTGGCACAAGAACCGTATTCACGCTATCAAGACCACCTTGGAGATGAGGAAGCGCGGCGTGGACATCACGTTGGTCATTGCCGGCCCGGAACCGTTCTATGGGTCGTCATTGGCAGCCGAGAACGTTCTCCTTGCCGAGGTGTCTGCAGCGGACCGAGCCGCCATCGTTCGAATCGGGCCGGTGAGCGAATCGGAGAAGTGGTGGTTGTTGCGCAATGCGGCAGCGGTTCTTTATCCCTCCGTGGTGGAAGGTTTTGGCCTAGTTCCGTTCGAAGCCGCCAGCGTCGGTACTCCGGCGCTTATGGCCAAAACCGCTGCATTTCCCGACGTTTTTGGAAGCCAGGTACATCTCGTCGATTCCTGGGACGCATCGGTCTGGGCCGCGACCGTTTGCGAATGGCTGAACGACCCGAGCCTGGCCCACCAGCACGTCGACTCTATCTTGCGACGGGCGGAAGTCCTCACCTGGGAAAACGCTGCAAACATGACTTGGGCGGCGATCGACAAAACGCTGCGTGGAGCGAGACGAATTGGTCACAAGCCGGAGGGCGGTGGGCACTTGTCGATGGAGGCCCACCGGATCGGCGGAACCGTTGCGGGGCGCCAGATTCGATTCGCGACGCGCACCGTAAAGTTTGTCGCTCGGGTCGCCAAACGAGCCCGGAACCCGTAGCTTTTGAGTTTGGGCAACTGAATTATTTCTCGACAGGCATCGTTTCGGGCCGAGTTCGGTCTAGCGTGACGGCCATGGAACCACGATCGGAGAGGTCCTCGGTTGCCATTGAAGTCGATCACTTGGTGAAGGCCTTTCGGCTCTATACCGAGCGTAACCAGACCCTGAAGACAGCGTTGTTGCGTCGAAAGCGAGGGGTGTTCGAGGAGTTTTTGGCGGTAAACGATGTGTCGTTCAAGGTAAAAAAAGGCTCAACCTTTGGAATCATTGGATCGAACGGATCCGGGAAGTCGACCACGTTGAAGGTGTTGGCGCAGATTCTTGAACCTGATGGTGGTCGAGCGGTCGTGCATGGGCGGGTGTCTGCGTTGCTTGAACTTGGCGCCGGGTTCCACCCTGAATTGTCGGGGAAGGAAAACATCTTCCTCAATGGCGCGATTCTTGGGATAAGCCGAAAGGACATCGTTAAAAATTATGATGAGATCCTGGAGTTCTCCGGCCTAGAGCGATTTATTGACAATCCCGTGAAGACGTATTCGTCTGGCATGTACGCCCGGCTCGGGTTTTCGGTTGCGGTTAATGTTGATCCGGATGTGCTACTCATCGACGAGGTGCTTGCCGTGGGCGATGAGTCGTTTCAACGGCGGTGCTCGGAGAAGATTTCGGCGCTCCGAGATGGGGGCCGGACGGTCGTGATCGTGAGCCATGGGCTCGCCGGGGTCCAGTCGCTCTGCGACGAAGCGGTATGGATTGAGAAGGGCGTTCTGCAAGCTCAGGGGACGCCATCGGAGGTCATCGAAGCCTACGTTGGTGCATTGCTTCCTGACACTGTTGTTGACGAAGCTGGCACGATCCATCACGGTGACGGGGCCGCTCAAGTTGTTTCTGTTCGTTGTCGTCATCGTAGCGAGTCCGCACCGGCAACGGGCGAACCGGCACTCGTCGAGCTTTTGCTGCGAGCCGAACGGACCCTTCCGGGCGCAGTCGCACTGATTCGATTCAAACGGACGGACGGAGCGCTCGTGGCAACAGCGAGTACGCGAGCGCACGCCGGCATTGCGTTGGGCGATTCGTCATTCACCTACGAGATCCCCTCGCTGGCGTTGCTCACGGGAACCTACGAGCTGTCGGTTGAGATCGTCGATGGGAGTTCGGGCCACGTCCACGACCGGGTTGACCATGCCAGCAGGTTTGATGTCGTGAGCCACGGTGTTACCGACCTGCACGAAGGGTACGTCGACTTGGGTGGGCAATGGAACGAAGAATGATTCGGTTTCGCCACAACAAGCACCGGAAGAATTCTCTGTGTTAGCGACACTTCGTTCCTTCGTTTCTCATCGTGACCTTCTGCTCAATCTGACGCAACGCGAGCTTCGGACCCGGTATCGCCGGTCCATGCTCGGTTGGCTCTGGGCGATGGTCAACCCGGCGCTCACGACGGCGGTGTACTCATTCGTGTTCGTCGTCATATTCCACCTGAAGCCAGCGCCGGGAACTCCGTCGGGGAACCCTTATTTCGCCTTTTTTCTACTCGCCGCAACCCTGCCGTGGAATCTCCTTCAGTCGGGACTCAATGGTGGGATCGGATCGGTGATCGGGGGCGGTGCCCTCATTTCTCGCGTTTATTTCCCCCGACAATTAATCCCGACGTCCGCCGTCATCTCGATGACTGTTTCACTGTTTATTGAGCTTGGAGTTCTCGTTCTTTCGCAGCTTGTCTTTGGCTTCAACGTTTTGAAGTTTATTCCGGTAGTAATGCTGCTGGTGATTTTGCAAACCATTTTTGTACTGGGACTTACCCTTTGGCTTTCCGCTCTTAATGTGCGTTACCGCGACGTCCAGCATCTCGTTGGCGTTGTCATGTTGGTCTGGTTCTATTTAACGCCTTGTCTTTACGCGGTGACCTTCATTCCGGAACGTTACCCGATTTTCGGAAAGTCGGTGCCGGTGCGTGATTTACTCATGCTAAATCCAATGGGTCGATTCGTCGATGCCTATCGGTCTTGCCTTTACGACGGACGACTTCCATCATTGGCCACATCTCTTTTCTGCGTGGGCTGGAGCGTGGTCGCCTTTGCCGGAGGATCCACGTACTTTGTTCGCCGCTCACGGCGTTTCGCCGAAGAAATCTAACGAAGTGCCACCTGACCTGTTGCCGCAATACGACAGTTAACGGTAGTGTCGAGAAGACAGCTGTCGGACGGTTCGTAAGACTTCGGATGAAGTACGTGTGAGTCCTCGGCAACGATCAAAACACCAACGTGAGAAAGTGCAAACGATGGACACCACTGACGAACTGCAGGAACTTCGAGAGACGGTATCGGAGCTGCGTGCCGAACTCATCGCGCTTCGCGAAATGATCGTCCGCCCGATCGACATGAGTGTCGACGGCGTCCTCCCCACGTCCGTGGCACCATCGCCGACCTCGACGGTCGCCGCCGTTTCCGCTTCCTCGGCACATATGACGAACGGCGTCGATTCTGAACAGGACACCGGTAATGGCACCGAACTCAACGGTCGTACGTCTCGTCGAAACCTGTTGCGGTTGCTCGGTGTCTCGGCCACCGGCGTGGTGGCCGGCACGCTCGCTTCGCCACTGAGCGCCGCCGCAGCCGAGGGTGACCCGGTCCTGATCGGGCGAGCGGCGACGAATAGTGCTGCGGGGAACGACACTATCCTCAACAACTCGTCGCTGGTCGCAAATGGCCCGAGCAACACCGAGGGGGTCCAGGGATTTAGTGACGGCAGCGTCGGTTATGGGGTGTGGGGACGGTCAGGGAACGGCTACGGGGTGGTCGGCGAGTCGTCGACTGGCGTGGATATCGCCACTCGCGGAACCGGTCGAATCCACCTTCGCGAACACACCTTCGGTGGCACATATTTGCAAGGCGAGATTGCACGAGACGCATCGGGTTCGTTTTGGGCGTGTGTCGTCGGAGGCACACCCGGTGTGTGGCGGAAGTTCGCCAGTGCCGACAGCGTCGGATCGACTCACTTTCTGCCGAACCCGGTCCGATTACTCGTCCGGTCTTTCAGTGGACGCACTGACGCTCAAATCGCCGGAGTATCCGCTTCCGGGCAGACTATCCCGGCCGCCGCAACTGGAATCTTCGGTGCCGTCTTCGGTCAATCATCGGCGCCGTCGGCATGGGTGACTCTCTTTCCTTCCGACGGGGCATCTAACTCAGGGACCCTGGCCGCTACCGCGATCTATTCCTCCGCAGGGTTCGGGGGTTCGTCCTTTACTGCCAAGCTGTCGACGACGGGCTCGCTCGGAATGTACACAAGCAGTTTTTCACAGATCCTTCTCGATGTCGCCGGCTACTACCTTTAAGGTGGCGGGCGCGCGATCGCCTGAGCGCTGAACAACAACGCTTGGAGGCCCGAACTGGGGCCATACTTGACTTATGGCAAACACCGCGTTGATCACAGGCATTACTGGGCAAGACGGTTCGTACCTCGCCGAGCACCTCCTTTCGCTGGGTTACCGGGTTCTGGGATTGGTGAGACGTTCCTCGACGGTCTCCTTCGAGCGGATCGCCCACATCCAAGATCAGATCGAGTTGCTTCCCGGGGACCTGCTCGATCAGTCGTCATTACACGAGGTGTTGGCGAAACATCGTCCGAACGAGGTGTACAACCTTGCGGCACAATCGTTCGTGCAGACGTCGTGGACGCAACCGGTCTTTACCGGCGATGTCACTGCTCTCGGGGTGACGAGACTCCTCGACGCTATCCGCGCAGTCGATTCGTCCATTCGGTTCTACCAGGCGTCGTCGACGGAGATGTTCGGCAAAGTCCAAGAAGTTCCGCAGGTGGAAACAACTCCTTTTTATCCCCGTAGTCCCTACGGTGTCGCAAAGGTTTACGGACACTGGATCACGGTGAACTATCGAGAGAGCTATGACCTCCATGCGTCTTCGGGCATTTTGTTCAACCACGAATCCCCGCGGCGCGGACTCGAATTCGTCACACGAAAGATCAGTCATACGGTCGCACGAATAGCCGCGGGCCTTGAGACGCAGCTGCGATTAGGGAATCTCGACGCTCGTCGGGACTGGGGTTTCGCGGGGGACTATGTCCGCGCAATGCACCTGATGTTGCAGTCTGACACCCCCGACGATTACGTAATTGCCACGAACGAGACCCACTCCGTGCGCGAGTTTTGCGAAGTCGCGTTCTCGATTGCCGGTCTCAACTGGGAGGATCATGTCGTACTCGATGAACGTTTCATGCGTCCAGCCGAAGTTGACCTGTTGATCGGGGACCCAGCGAAAGCGACGAAAGCGCTTGGATGGAAACCGCAGGTTGGGTTTGCTGAGTTGGTCGAGATGATGGTTCGCTCCGACCTGAAAGTAGTTCAGGCGTAGAGATCCCTAGCTCGGGTGCTAAGTCGCTCGAAACAGCTCTGGTTCGATCTCGGTGACCGTTCCGAGGCGGAGTTGTCGGGCAAGGTGCATGGTCATCGATCGCCGCTCAACATGCTCAGCGAACACAGGAGCCGAACCGGGCCGATAGATGAAATGGTCGGCGACGATGTTGTCCATTGTCTTCGGTTCACGGAGGAATTCGAGTAACCGGGCATCTCGGCGATCGATGACGTCTTGGAACGCTCCGAGCTGCTCGAGGAACTCGCCCCGGTTGCTCACCACACCTTTGTGATGAAACGTCACGTAGTGCTTTGCGTCGATCTCGCCGACTCGTGCGATCGATCGTTCGAAGTCCTCGAGGTCGGACCAGTGGTCGCCGTAGTACGGGCCGAAACCGGTGAGGTCGATGTCGGCGACGAACAGCACGCCATCGGGTTCGATGAGGAACCCGCTGTGACCACGAGTATGCCCGGGAAGGTGCACGACTTCGACGGCGATGCCACCGAGATCGAAGCGTTGTCCATCAGAGAATCCCGTGGCGTCTTCTCGTGGAACGTAGTGAAACTCCTCGACCAGTGTCTTCTTCCATTCGGAACGCCACGGTTCCGCGAATCCGTATACCTGCAGCACGCCTTCGACGGAGTGAAGCCCGAGGAGATCGTCGTGATGGGCGTGGAGTGGGGTGTTAGGAAACCGCGAGCACCCCGCCATGTGGTCCTCGTGCGCGTGGCTGACGAGCATGCGGTCGACTCGCCCTGGCGCGCCGCCTCGCTCGTGGACGGTC
This sequence comes from Acidimicrobiia bacterium, assembly GCA_031429095.1. Classification (GTDB taxonomy): domain Bacteria; phylum Actinomycetota; class Acidimicrobiia; order Acidimicrobiales; family JANYDT01; genus JANOYY01. Next base: position 7,801 of record JANOYY010000064.1, read on the forward strand.
AACGACGGGTCGATCAGAATCGATTCCTCGGCGCCGGTGACGAGAACGCTGTTGCCGGACGGGTACTTGCCGTTCATGTCTCCCATGAGGGCAAGGATGCGCCCCGGTGCCTGCCCGAGTTCGAGGTCGGTGTCGAGGAGAGCGAAACGAGTCATGGCCCTAGCGTGGCAGGTCGCCTCCGGTTCGAGCAACATCTCGGAGTCCGCTCGAATAGGGTCTCGGTACATGAAGGTTCTCTTTGCGACTGCGGAATTGGCCCCTCTCGTCCGAGTAGGTGGCCTCGCCGAGGCGGCAGGCGGGCTCATCCGAGCGCTCCGCGATGCTGGCGTCGACGTTGAAGCGGTTGTGCCGGATTACTTTCACACGTCGCTCAATGGCGAAAAGGTGACGGCGCTGGACGGGCCCGAATGGCTCGGGCCGATTGCCGCTCGGCGCGGTGTCCTTGAGGGGTTCGGTGACGTCACCCTCGTGGCATTCGATGGAATCGCCCGCCCCCACCCATACGTCGAAATGTCGACCGGTCAGGGGTGGGCGGACAACGATCGGCGATTCATAGGCTTTTCGGCCGCAGTTGCCTTGCTGGCTGAAACACGCAGGGTCGACGTGCTTCACCTGAACGATTGGCACACGGCCGCATCGCTTGCCTTTTTGACGGTACACATGCCATCAGTGTTCAGCGTCCACAATCTCGCGCATCAAGGCATCGCAAGTGGGCTTTGGCTCGAGCGTTTGGTGAGTTGCCTGGAACCCGGATCTGCTGTCCGGGCAAAAGTTCTGCGCGCATATGAATGCTTCGGTGACGTAAACCCGCTTGGTGGAGCGGTGGAACTTGCGGACCGAGTGATAGCCGTGAGTCCAAACTACGCGCAGGAGATTCTGCTGCCCGAGTTCGGGTGTGGACTGGAGGGAATCCTGCAGACACGTGGCCCTGCCGTTTCGGGGATTCTGAACGGCATCGACGCTGGTGAGTGGAATCCGGAGACCGACGCGCTGCTCCCCGCTCAGTACAGTGCGCAAAACCTGGCTGGTCGAAACGTGTGCCGAAAGCAACTCCTGGAAGAGTTCGGACTTGACCCGAACACGTCCGGCCCCGTGATTGGCATGGTCAGTCGCCTCGTCGATCAGAAGGGAGTGGACCTACTTCTCGATGCCGCACAGTATCTGGACTCTTGGAGCGCCTCACTGGTGGTTCTGGGGGCGGGCGACCCGGGACTCTCGGCGGTGCTGCACCAGCGCGCGGCCCAGGTCGGCTCGCGCATCGGATTTCGTGAGGGATACGACCTCGGACTCGCCCATCGGATCTTCGGGGGTTCTGATCTCTACGTGATGCCGAGCCGCTTTGAGCCATGTGGGTTGGCCCAGATGCAAGCGATGGCGTACGGATCGATCCCCGTGACGACAAGCGTCGGAGGCCTCGTCGACACGGTTATCGATGCCGATGACGAGGAAGAGAACGGCAACGGGTTCCGCTCCCCCCATAACAGCGGTGCAGGGTTGGTGGACGCCTTGCACCGGGCGACGAACGCGTGGCGCTCCCCGAAGCGGCGAGCAAAGATCATGTCCAACGCAATGACGCACGACTGGTCGTGGACGAACCCGGCTGCCGAGTATCGAAAGGCATATCGAGAGGTTCTGGCGTCAAGGTGACCTGCTTGGTCGTCATCGCGAGGCGCGACGACGTACGATCGCTCTATGGCAGAGCCCAAAGTCCTTGTAATGGTCCTGGCCGGTGGCGAAGGAAAGCGGTTGTATCCTCTCACTGCGGACCGAGCAAAACCTGCCGTGCCGTTTGGCGGGAACTACCGGCTCGTCGATTTCGTTCTCTCCAACTTCGCGAATGCCCGATACCTACAGATTGTCGTGCTCACCCAATACAAGAGCCACAGTTTGGACCGCCATATTTCGGCGACGTGGCGCTTTTCGACGCTGCTCGGAAACTACGTCACGCCGGTGCCAGCTCAGATGCGACAGGGTCCCCGTTGGTTTGTCGGGAGTGCCGACGCAATCTTCCAGAATCTGAACCTGATCAGCGACGAGCGTCCAGACATCGTGTGCGTGTTCGGTGCCGATCACATCTACCGGATGGACCCTCGTCAGATGATCGAACATCATCGCTCGGTCGGGGCCGGGGTAACCGTTGCCGGAATACCCACGAGCATCGAAGATGCTCGTGATTTTGGTGTCATGGAGGTCGAAGGCGACCGAATCAAGGCCTTCCATGAAAAGGCTGCGAACCCGCCGACGATGCCGAATCGCCCAGACATGTGTTTGGCCAGCATGGGGAACTATGTGTTCGATACGGAGGTGCTCGTTGAGACGGTCACGAAGGATGCGGCCGACGAAACGAGCAAACATGACCTCGGTGCAAACATCATTCCGAACCTGACCGGGGAAGGGCGGGCTGCCTGGTACGACTTCGATCTCAACGTCATTCCCGGTCAGCATCTGCAGGGTCGCGGGTACTGGCGTGACGTCGGCACGCTCGACGCCTACTACGCGGCGAACATGGATCTGATTGCGCCGGCACCAGCATTCGACCTTTACAACATGAAATGGCCGGTCTTCGCCGGGACGTCGCCTTTACCGCCAGCGAAACTGGTGCAGGGGCCATCGTGGTCTCCGGGGTCGGCGGTTTCGTCGCTGCTGTGTCAGGGCACGATCGTGTCCGGCGGTCATGTTGACCGTTCGATCATCTCGCCCGGCGTCTATGTCGACGACCATTCTGTGGTCACGGATTCAATTCTCATGCCTGAAGTCCGGGTTGGAGCCAGCGCAATTGTTCGTCGCAGCATCGTCGACAAAGGAGTGCAAATTCCGGAGTTCGCCCAAATCGGCGTTGACCTGGAAGTCGACCGGGCTCGAGGATTTACGATCTCCGACGGTGGTGTGGTGGTAATCCCGAAGGGATACCAGTTCTAGCCCGACTGCTCGAAAAGGTTGACGGACGTGTTGCTGACGAATCGGATCCGAGACGCCGTATTTGCCGGCGAGGTCGATGTTGCGTTTCGCCGGTGGCGCAAGCCAACGGTGAAAACGGGTGGACGACTTCGGACCTCGTTGGGTGAGGTGGAAATTGTTCGCGTTGAGGTGATCGATCCCGAAAGCGTCACCGATTGCGAGGCCCGACGGGCAGGGTACGACTCGGCTGACTCATTACGTCACGACCTGTTCCGAGAGCGGACTCGATCGCCGCGCGGACGGACGGCCAAGCCCACAGACGAGAGCCTCGTGTACCGCATCGAAGTCCGGCCGGGGGGCGCGGACGGGCGAGTCGCGCTTCGTGCGGAGGTCGATCTGTCGCCACAGCAACTCGACGACGTTGTGGCCAGACTCGATCGGATGGACACGCCACGTGGCCGCGGCGCTCGCACCAAATGGACCAAGGCGACCTTGGATCTCATTGCCGCCTGGCCCGGACGACGAGCGCCTGAGCTGGCCGAAATGGAGGGACTCGAAACGCTCGCGTTCAAGACCGCAGTCCGCAAATTGAAAGAGTTGGGCCTCACCGAGAGCCTCGCCGTGGGCTACCGATTGAGTCCCCGTGGGGAGACAGTCCTGCGAGAACTCGGTCGGCGTTCGATCGCGGATGACCTGCGGAGCTTGTAGGGTCGAAGGGGAGGCGTGGAGAGAATCGTGGTTGAACTGGAACTCGTAGACGTGCGAATAGAAGAGACCACCAAGCAGCCCTTCTTGGAGCTGCGTCCGAGCGACGGTTCCAATCGCATCCTTCCGATCTTCATCGGGATGGCTGAGGCGGCCGCGATCAAGTCCGCTCTTGAGGAAAAGCGTCCTCACCGCCCGATGACACACGACTTGTTCCTGGCGACGCTCGATGCCACGGGTGTTTCTCTCGATCAAATCGTCATCACCGAGTATCGCCAGCGAGTGTTCTACGCAGAATTGCACCTGAGTGTGGCGCGGCCCGACACGGCGATTGGCCGTCGAGAAGTCGTGTCGAGTCGACCCAGTGACGCGATTGCGCTCGCCGTTCGCGCAAATGCTCGAATTCTGGTCAACGACCGAGTGCTTGATGAATGCGCGGTACCCGATCTTGCGCTGCAGCAGTCCGAGGACGCTCCTCAGGCCGACGACACGGCAATAGTCGACGAATTTCGTAAGTTCATCGACGATATTTCGCCCGAAGACTTCAAATGAGCCCAGAAATACGGAGATGTTGCGCCGAGACCGTTGACGGCGCGCGGCGAGTTCTCTAGCCTGTAGTTCCATCGCTGGAACTACGTGAATGTCGGGTTTCTCCCTTGGAACTCAGCTTTGTGTTTCGGTAACCAAGACTGGTCTTCCAAAGGACATGCCTTCATGACGTCTTCTCCTTCATCTCGTAGCGCAGCGTCTCCTTCATCTCGTAGTGCAGCGTCTCGGAACCGAATCCCGAATTCGGCCGTTGCAGAGGGTTTCCGCGGGCCTCAGGTCTGCAAGGTCGTCGGTATCACCTACCGTCAACTCGACTATTGGGCTCGGACCAATCTGCTCCGCCCGTCGTTGGCCGATGCGAAGGGAAGCGGCACTCAGCGGGTGTATTCCTATGGCGACCTTCTCGAGTTGAAGGTCATCAAGAGTTTGCTCGACGCCAACGTGTCGTTGCAGTCGGCGCGTACCGCCGTTGAGTACCTGCGCGAGAACCTGGGCGAAGACATTGCTTCGGCAAACCTCGTGCTGTGCGGGGATACGCCATTGCTTGTGCGAGACGACGGCGAAATCATTGACCTGGTCCGGAAGGGCCAAGGCGTGCTGAATATCGTTCCCCTTTTTCCGGTCGTCGAACAACTGAGGGTCGCGATCCTCGAGATGCGTCCTGCCCCCGACGCGACTGCGAACGCCTCGCAGTTTCGTCCCGCTGTGAATCTGTAGCCCGACGTAATGAGGCACTCGCCACTCGATGCACGACATCGTGAGCTTGGCGCAAAAATGGTTCCGTTCGGTGGTTGGGAGATGCCCGTTGCCTACGCTGATGGAACCTTGGCCGAGCATCAAAGTTGTCGAAGCGATGCGGTCGTATTCGATGTGAGTCATCTGGGAACCGTACGTGTACAGGGTTCTGGAGCCTTTGCTGCGTTGCAGGCGGCTTTCACGAACGATCTCGCCAAAATCACTCCTGGTCGAGCGCAGTACACCCACCTTCTTGATGTCGACGGGTCGGTGCTTGATGACATCATCGTGTGGTGGCATGACGACAACTTGTTCGACGTGATGCCGAACGCGTCCAACACCGATCGGGTTATTGACGCGTTGGCGGTTGGCGACTCAGGCGATGTCGTCATGGAGGATGTGACGTCGCAACGGGCAATCCTCGCGGTGCAGGGTCCGAATGCCCGGACACGACTTGCACCCCTCGGTGCATTTGACACGGTCGGCCGTTTTCGCGTTGGGTCGGTCATCGTCGCAGGAGTTCCGTGCATGGTCGCTGGTACCGGCTACACGGGGGAAGACGGTGTTGAGATCGCGGTGGCGTCGGGGCACGCGCCGGCGATGTGGGATGCAGTCCTCGCCGCAGGCATCCGCCCGGCGGGACTTGGAGCACGTGACACGCTCCGGCTCGAAGCCGGTCTGCCATTACATGGTCATGAACTGGGTGCGGGTATCTCGCCTTTGCAGGCAGGCCTTGGCTGGGTTGTCAGCTTCAACAAGGGGAGCTTTCCCGGGCGTGAAGCGCTGCTCGAGGAAAAGCGACGCGGGGCGAGCCGTCTGCTGCGCGGTTTGCGTTTCACCGGTCGCCAGCCCGGCCGTGAAGGCGCGGTCGTGACGGACTCCCAAGGAGGAACGATCGGCGTCGTCACGAGTGGAAACTTCTCTCCCATGCTGGAATGCGGCGTGGCAATGGCCTTCCTCGAACCTTCGGTGAAAATCGGAGCATCGGTTTCGGTGGATGTGCGCGGCCGTCTTATTGACGCGGAGGTATGCGCGCTTCCCTTTTACCGCTCCGTTTCGTGACACACGCCCGACGCGATGTACTCAGTGCCAGCGCAGTTGTGGTCGGCGCGGTGGGCATTCCCGTTGGAGCAGCGCTGCCGTGGGTGCTTTCGGGTCAGGCGAAGAAATCTGCCTTCTCTCTGGCCAAGTCGGCGCGCGAGTTGGGCTTGGCCCGTGCCGCTGCTGATCTAGGAATAGCCAACGAGACGGTTGTCCGAGCGTTTTTGTGGACGCTGTTCGCATCACCACTCGTGGCCGGTCTCATTGTGTTGCTCCTTGCCTTTGGACAACGAATGGTTGTAGGAATCATGTCGTTGATCGTCGGTTTGATCGGAGCGGTGGGGGGCGCTGCAGGAATGGCGTTTAGCAATGCATCGCTCTGCGGCCCACCAGTGACCCTTACGGCTGGCGTGGCGGCGCTCGGCGGAGCGGTTGGCTTGTTGCGTAACGGCCTTCTGGGGCCCTCGCCCGGTGGTGACAGCTAGTCGAAAAGGTCCGGTTGCTCTCGGGAAATGCGGTCGTATAACGGTTGGAAGCTGAACCAGCCGGCGACGTGTGATCCAACCTGACCCGACGTCAGTTTCGCCATGTCGTGAGCAATGATGACCGGCGTTCCTGCGGCTTCGGCCAAGAGTTGGGCTTGGCATGAGCGTTCCATGGTGATGAACCACCAGGTGGCCTCTTCGACGGAATGCCCGACGGTGAGCAGCCCGTGGTTGCGGAGGATTGCAGCTTTGTTTTCTCCGAGGGCATAGGCAATTCGCTTGCCTTCCTCGGTGTCGAGCACGACGCCGGTGTAGTCGTCGAACACCACATGGTCGTCGTAAAACGCACACACGTCCTGGGTAATGGGATCGAGAAGTCGGCCGAGGCTCGACCACGCTTTGCCATAGACGGAGTGGGAATGTGCGGCGCCGATGACGTCGGGCCGGGCTGCGTGAATCTGGGAGTGGATCGCAAACGCTGCGGTGTTCACGGGGCGAGTCCCGTGCACGATCTTCCCGTCATGTCGTACCAGAAGGAGGTCGCTCACCCGGATGTGGCCGAAGTGCATCCCGAATGGGTTCACCCAGAAGTGGTCGGTGAGTTCGGGATCGCGGGCGGTGATGTGGCCCGCAACGCCTTCGTCGAATCCGAAGCGTGAGAACAGTCGGAAGGAGGCGGCGAGCATCTGTTTTCGATGTAGGCGTTCTTCGTCGATGGTACGGGTGGCGTCGCCCATGAGTGCCTGGGCGTTCCCGCCGGCCAGCTTGTCGAGTTCTTCTTCGGCTGAGCGCTGTTCCATGTGATGCTCCTTGTGCTGGGAGACTTCGGTTCGCTAAGACTACGGCGTTCCTTCGGGCCAGCCCAACTTCGTTTCGTCAGGCGATTGCGTATTGGTTTGGTTGATAGCGACGAGTACGGCGTCGGCAAGCGCCTCCCAGAGGGGGCCGGCCCAGGGGCCGAATTCACGTCCGGTCAAACACACGAGTCCAACGCTGACTCTCGGGTCGATCCACAGGAGCGAACCGCTGCCCCCGAAATGCCCGAATGTTGCGGGGGAGTTGTGTCGGCCCGTCCAGTGCGGCGTCTTGTGGCCCCGTATCTCGATGCCGAGGCCCCACGGGCAGGGACGCTGGCTGCCGAAGCCGGGGAGTACCCCGGCGAGTTCAGGGAATTGGACGGCGGTGAATTGTTTGAACGTCTCGGGAGCGATGAGGCTGGGTCGCAGCAGTTCCCTGGCGAACATCGCCAATTCGTCGACGCTTGACCAGACGTCCTTCGCTACCGAGCCGCGTAGCTCGCTGTTGTGCATGCCGAGGGGTTCGAGGACCGCGAGACGCAGGTATTCGGCCACGGGCATATCGGCGCGCTGTTCCAGCAGGTCGCCGAGGACGTCGAACCCAACATTTGAGTAAATCCGTCGTGTTCCGGGCGCTGCCCCCGTTGAGTCGGCGGCGAGGAACGGCAACCCGCTGGCGTGGGCGAGGAGATGACGTACGGTCGCACCGATCGGTCCGGCGGGCTCCTCGAGTTCCACAATGCCCTCTTCGATCGCGATCAGGATCGCGTAGCTGAACAAGGGTTTGGAGACCGACGCAATTCGACTGACGGTCGAACAATCGCCATGTGTGATGGCTGGTCGGTCCCCGACGAGGACCGCGACGCCGGCATCCGGGACCGGCCAGGCGTCGATTGCGGCGAGGCGGGCCTCGATCGCTTCGCGGAGGGAGAACTGACTGCCGGTCACGTTGCCGGTGGGCGAAGGTCAATTCGAAGGGTGATGATGCCGTCCTCAAAGGACGGCTCGGCATCGCCGATAAGGGCAAAGTCGAGGAAGTCCTGTTGGGCTCGTTCCTTGAACCGCACGCGCTCGGCACCTTCGACCGGGGGGAGCGGTCGATTCTTTACCGCTTTGGCCCGCTCACGGAAGCGGAGTATGAGAGCGTCGAGGTCCAGTTGGTCAGCCACGGGGATACGCTACTTCGTTGCCTTCATCGACTTCGTGGTCGGTTGGGCAACGTTTGGCGGTGGCGGACAGTTTTGGCGACTGAATCCGGATTCGCGGTGTGTCGTTTGTCGCTTTTTGTGTGTCATCGGCGGTTGTCGTGATGATCTCGGGCTACACTCGAACGCTGATACGACCAAAAACGATTCTGACGCAGGAGCCGAGAAGTGAAAAAGGGACGCCACCGGCGGTTTGAAGAGGCACGAGCCCTCAAGCGCATCACCTTGGAGCCTACGGCAACACCCTGCGACGAATGCGGAGCGAGTGCCGAAGCACCGTGTGCGTCTTGGTGCCTTGCTCGGGTGCCGGAAGATGATTTTGAACCTGACGACGCCGAGTTCGACGAGTTCGACCATGCGCCCGACGAGGCCGCCAACTACTAATTTTTTTGCCGCACGGTTCGTACCGAAGATCCAGGCGGCTCCCGCCTGCTTTTTCTCTTCCTACACAAGGACCGTGTGATGTCATCTACCCCCGAACTCCGAAACTTGGCCATTGTCGCCCACGTCGATCATGGAAAGACCACGCTGGTTGATTCGATGCTTCGTTTCGCCGGGGTCTTCGGTGCCCGTGAAACGCAACAAGAGCGCGTCATGGACTCCAATGACCAGGAGCGCGAGCGCGGCATCACGATTTTCGCGAAGCAAGCTTCGGTGCGTTGGCAGCACTACAAGATCAACATTGTGGACACTCCGGGCCACGCTGATTTCGGCGGCGAGGTCGAGCGCGGCCTTCACATCGTTGACGGTGTGTTGTTGCTGGTCGACGCAGCTGAAGGCCCGCTGCCCCAGACCCGATACGTTCTGTCGAAGGCACTCGCCAAGCGTCTGCCTGTCGTTGTCGTGATCAATAAGGTCGACCGTAGCGATTCGCGTCCCGAAGAGGTGCTGGTCGAGATCGAGCATCTCTTCATGGACCTACTCGGGGACCACGGCGATCTCGACCACCTCGATTTTCCTGTCGTTTCCTGTATTGCGCGCGATGGCAAGTCCGTAAGTGGCATCGGTATGCCAGGCGAGGGCGACGATCTGACGGCGTTGTTCGAGGCAATTGTCAAAACCATCCCTGCACCGTCGGGCGACGACGCGGCGCCGCTACAAGCGCTCGTAAACAATCTCGATGCGTCGGAGTACCTCGGTCGATTGGCCGTCGGCCGCGTGCAGCAGGGCACGATGCGCAAGAACGAGATCGTTGCGCTCCTGGGTGCCGAACCGGCCGCGGGTGTCCCCGGTGGGATCTTGAAGCGCAAACTGGGCACGCTTTTGAACTTCGATGGCCTGAAGCGAGTCGATGTTGAGGAACTCGTCGCTGGTGAGTTGTTTGTCATCGCTGGGTTCCCGGAGATTGAGATCGGCGACACGATTGCCGACGCCAACAACCCCGTTGCTCTGGAGCGTCTGCTTGTCGACGAGCCAGTCCTTGCCATGACCTTCGGTGTGAATACTGCTCCTACCGCGGGCAGGGACGGAAAGTACCTGACGTCGCGCCACCTTCGCGAGCGGCTGGAAAAAGAGATACTTGGCAACGTGTCGATCCGCCTTCGCGACACTGACTCTCCGGACATCATCGAAGTTGCTGGTCGTGGCGAGCTTCAGCTTGCCGTGCTGATCGAGTCGATGCGTCGTGAGGGATACGAGCTTCAGGTTTCGCAGCCAGAGGTCATTACGAAGATGGTCGACGGCCACCGCCATGAGCCGTATGAGGAATTGACCGTCGACGTACCCGATGAATACGTGGGCGTCGTAACGCAGGCCGTGGCTCCGCGCAAGGGAACGATGACCGATATGCGACCGGGCGACACGAACCGCACCATTTTGCGTTTTGATTGTCCGTCGCGTGGGCTGCTCGGTCTTCGTGGCGAACTCCTCACCCAGACTCGGGGCACGGCGTTGATGCACCAGCGACATGCGGGGTTCGTACCGTGGGTGGGCGATCTGCCGAAGCGTCTCGGCGGAGCAATGATCAGTGACCGCGCTGGATTTGCTACCGGGTACGCGCTTGATGGGCTGCAATCGCGTGGCCAGTTCTTCATCGATCCCTCCGAAGAGGTGTACGAGGGCATGGTGATCGGGGAGAACGCTCGTAACGACGAGATGTTGCTCAACGTCACGAAGGAAAAGGCGAAGAACAACATTCGTACGCACTCACATGATGATGCGGTGAAGCTACCGCCAAAGCGTGAAATGACGCTCGAGGCGGCGATCGAATTCATCGAGGCTGATGAGCTCGTTGAGGTGACACCGAAGAACGTACGTGTACGCAAGCGTCTTCTCAAGGAAGAGGATCGTCGACGCACGAAGCGTACGTAACGATTGGTTCGTTCGCCCACGTAGCAAACGTGCAGCGTCGGGAAGCGTGTGCCCCATCCGGGGCACGCGCTTTTTTCGTTGCGGCGGTTTCATTCTCCTCTCGAGTTGTCATCGGTTTCAAGACTCCACCATCGCGACGCTCACTGCCGGGGAGTGTCAGAAACTTTGTGAGAGTGGTCGGTCCTGAGGGTCCGCGGCAAGTTGCCGGGTCCCGGAAAGGATTCTGATCATGGGAACGAAGACAACGACTACTGCTGTTGATTTGGTGGCGTCGGCGGACGCGTCGATGCGTGAGTGGGCTGAGACGCTGGTGGCCCGCTCCAGGGCTGAAGGGGTCGATCTTGTCGGCGCTGATGGCCTCTTGACCGCGCTTTTGCGAACGGTGCTCCAGACCGGCAATGGAGGTCGAGTTGGCTGAGCATCTTGGTTATGAGCGTAACGACCCTTCCGGTCGTGGGAGCGGGAACTCGCGTAACGGCTACTCGGCCAAGACGGTTGCGACGGAGATCGGTGACATCGAGCTCAAGATCCCGCGGGACCGTAACGCAACGTTCGAACCGTTGACTGTTCCAAAGCATGTCCGTCGACTCGACGGCCTCAACGCGAACGTGTTGTCGTTGTACGCGGAAGGGTTGACGACGGGCGAGATCCAGGCGCATCTGGTCGAGATCTATGGCACTGATGCGAGCCGGGACACGATCAGCCGGATCACCGATGTCGTGATCGAGGACATGACGGCCTGGCAGAACCGGCCGCTCGACCGTGTCTATCCGGTAGTGTTGATCGATGCAATCGTCGTGAAAGTCCGGGACTCGCAAGTCGCGAACCGGCCTGTGTACGTGGCCATTGGGGTCAACATGGACGGCGAACGTGACGTGCTCGGGCTGTGGCTCGGCCCGACCGGCGGTGAGGGCGCTAAGCAATGGATGACGATGCTCACCGAGCTCCGTAACCGTGGCCTCGCGGACGTGCTCATCGTGTGCTGTGACGGCCTGAAAGGTCTCCCCGACGCGATCCGCACAACATGGCCCCTGGCCACCGTGCAAACGTGCGTGGTACATCTCGTTCGCAACAGTCTGCGGTACGCGTCGAAGAAGCATTGGGGCAAGATCACCAAGGGCTTGCGGGCGATCTACACGGCCCCTACCGTGCCGGCGGCGGAGGCCCGATTCGCTGAGTTCTCGGCCGAATGGAGTCAGAAGTACCCGGCGATGATCTTGTCGTGGGAACGCTCGTGGGCCGAGTTCGTGCCGTTCCTCGAGTTCCCCCAAGAGCTTCGCCACATCGTCTACACGACCAACGCTATCGAGTCGCTCAACGCCCGGTTCCGTCGGTCCGTGCGACATCGAGGGCATTTCCCGACCGACCAGCCTGCCCTCAAAGTTCTCTACCTGACCGCGATTGCAAGACGCCCGAACCGCGAAAACCTGACCGGAAGGATCAACGGCTGGAAACAGATACTCAACACGCTTACCATCCACTACGGCGACCGCATCGCCGACTAAGCTAAGCATACGTAACAAACAGGACATGGCCGCTTACACAAAGAATCTGACAGACCCTGTACGAGGTTAGGTCTTCGCTGAATTTCTCGTGCAGTCGTTCCGGATTGTTCTCAGGTCCACGACGCTAGGAATACCGTTTGATAGCTTCGGGAAAACCTCGTAGCGAAGGCGGTACCTATGAATCGGTATATGAAACGTTTCTGCGTGAGCGCACTGCTCTCGACCACCATGTTTGGAACGGTAGCGAAATCGACTTCTGCCCAAACGGCGTCAGCTACGGCTCCGCCCGCTCCGATACAAGCGGGAATGACGTCATCTCCTCCAGTGACGACCATTCTGCCGCCGGGGGCGACCGGTGCCGTTCTGCCGCCGGTTCCGATAGTGCCTGTGACCGTGCCGACTAGCTGCCCGGTGACTCACACGTACTCGTCGGAGGTTTGCGCTGACAGCCCGATCTCGTGGTGGCGTTTCGATGGAGACCCGATTGCTTCGGTGGCGGACGATTCAGTTGGGATTAGTCCGGGAACTGTTCAGTCTGGCGTAACACGGGTAGCGCAGGGTGGCGTGCTTGATAGTGCGTTTGTGTCGTTTGATGGGGTCGAACGATCAGGCGGTACCGCTGGTGGGACTGCCGTTTATATGGGTGGTGGTTACCTCAATTCGGCGGTTGAACCGGCTCTGTCGCCCAGGGCTGCCGTGACTGGTGAGGCGTGGGTCCGTCTTCCGATTGGTTCGCTTCTACCCGCTCGCGGAACGATTCTGCGTCGACGGTGGAATGGGTACAACGTCGAAGTACAGTCAGACGGTCGGGTCATGGCCGACTTTTATCACGTGTCGGGCAGTACGGCTGTGATTTCAACGATTGTGTCGTTAGTTTCTCTTCCTCGCGGGACCTGGACACATGTCGCGGTTGTCGGTTCGAACGCTGGCGATAAGATCTATATCAACGGAGTTCTTGTGGCCGCGGCTGCAGCGACGACGAACCTGTCGTACCGCCAATTCCTCGCAACTCAGGTTGGCACTGACCCAGGGAATTACGGCGGCGGATTCGCGATCGGACGAGATGCTGATTGGTATGAGCGCCCGTTTCTTGGCGATATCGATGAGGTTGCGGTGTACGGTCAAGCCTTATCGGCCGCTCGAATCCGCGCTCACTTTCAAGCAACCCAAGGCCCGGCGACAATTCTTGCCAAAACTCTGGCAGGAGTGGGCGCGAACAGTCCAGGAGTACTGAAGCCCGGCGCTACGCCTGACCTAATTGCCGACCCAGTCAATGCTGTGACCGGAGCTTTCGATCATGTCGTGTCGGACCTAACTCTTCCTGGCCTTGGAGCTCAGATTGAATTCGCCCACTCGTACGACTCACGCCAGACGGCTTCTTCTTCCCTCGGTCCGGGATTTTCGCATTCGTATTTTGAAAGCCTTAGCCCGGGAAGTACTCCGGGTTTCTTAACTTGGCGCTCACCATCGGGGGGAGTGATCGATTTTGAACCCGACGGTGTCGGCGGGTTTTTCGGTCCGCCTGGAGTGCTGGCGAAAGCTGTGGCGGTTAGCGGTGGGGGATGGGACGTTGTA